>SVJJ01000024.1 GCA_015069045.1 Oscillospiraceae bacterium | reverse complement strand
ATCGATGCTTCCAAGGAATTTGAGGCGGGAAAGAATCAGAACATCCTTCGTGATTGTGACATTGATAAAATCGTTGACGCTTACGAGCGCCGCGAGAATATTGACAAGTATGCCCACGTGGCTACAATGGCTGAAATTGCTGAAAACGGCTTCAACCTTAATATTCCTCGTTATGTTGATACCTTTGAACCCGAACCTGAAATTGATTTGGGAGAGGTAGCTGCTGAAATCCGCAAGCTCCAATCCGAAATTAAGACAATCGATGCGGAACTCAAGCCTTATTTTGACGAACTTGGACTTGATTTTCCCTTTGACGTGGAGGGGGTATAATTATGTCAAATGTATCCTCTAGTAACGGTCTTGAAAAGTATCCGAAATTACGATTTAAAGGCTTTTCAGATCCGTGGACGGTAATGAAATTATCCGATTTCACTATGCGTATTATGCGTAAAAATACGGCAAATGTAACCGATATACCGCTTACAATTTCTTCAAAAGACGGATTGATAAACCAAAATGACTTTTTTAACAAGCAAGTCGCCAGCAAGGATATGTCCGGGTATTATTTGTTGCACCATGGTGAATACGCCTATAATAAAAGTTATTCCGTGGGGTATGACTTCGGCTCTATAAAAAGGCTTGAAAAATACGATATGGGCGCTTTATCCACGCTTTATATCTGCTTTGCCCTTACAAAATTCAATTCGGATTTCATCAAACACTATTTTGACTCCCTGAAATGGTATAGAGAAATATATATGATTTCAGCAGAGGGGGCAAGAAATCACGGATTGCTCAATGTGCCCACCGAAGAATTCTTCGCCACATTGCACACATTGCCTACCAATGAAGCCGAACAAGAAAAAATCGCTTCGTTCTTGGATGCTTTAACTGTACGCATTGAAAAACAACGCTCCCTTGTAGAAAACCTCAAGAAATATAAAAGAGGGTTGCTTAAACAAGTTTTCAATGAAAACTGCACGTGGGACGAAGTCCCTTTGGGAAAGATTGCGACAATATACCAACCGCAAACAATTTCCTCGGAACAATTAGTGGAAAATGGGAAATATCCTGTTTATGGCGCAAATGGTCAAATCGGTTGGTATAATGATTTCAATCATGACTCCGAACAGATAGCAATTTGCTGCAGAGGTGCAAGCTGTGGCACGGTCAATTATATACCCGCATACTCATGGATAACAGGAAATGCAATGGTAATAAATATAGCTGATTCTGTAATTCTCAAAAAATTTGTCTACCACCAATTATGTTCACAAAACCTATCGTATATGATATCCGGTTCGGGACAACCACAAATCGTTCGTACTCCGTGCGTTGAGCATAAAATTTTCGTTCCAACCTCCGAGGTGCAAGCCCAAATTACGGCTTTGTTTGATTTGTTAGACCAAAAGATAGCAATTCAAGAAAAAGTGCTTGATACGCTAATAATAACAAAAAAAGGATATTTGCAAAAATTATTCGTATAATCACTATTTGTGAACGCACTTCGTTTACGGTTGCTATCACTTATTAAAGAAGGCTATAGTAGCAGTTTTTAGCTGTCACTATAGCCTTTTCAAATATTATATAATTTTATAAAATAGTCCTCAAGTAACGGTCTTGAAAAGTATCCGAAACTTCGTTTTAAAGGTTTTTTTGAGCCATGGAATGCTACCGTTCTTTCTGACACATTTAAGAAAAATAGCAAGAAAAATACGGACGGCTCAATTACAAATGTAATATGCAACTCTGCAAAAAATGGTCTTATACCTCAAAGAGAATACTTTGATAAAGACATTGCCAATGCGGATAATACCGATGGATACTATATAATTGAAAAAGACGATTTTGTATATAACCCGAGAAAATCCACAGAAGCACCTTATGGTCCCGTCAGTATTTATAAATATGCTGAACAAGGCATAGTTTCACCGCTGTATCTTTGCTTTCGTGCTTTGCATCCGATAAATGCAGAGTTCTTCGATTTTTACTTCAAATCAACAGCTTGGCATAGATATATTTACCTTTCGGGGGACAGCGGTGCAAGACATGACAGGGTCAGCATCCGTGATGACATATTTTTTGCAATGCCTATCAATCTCCCCTCTAATGAAGAGCAACATAAAATATCTTCCTTATTAACCTTAATTGAAAAGAAAATCAAAGCTCAAGCCACACTTGTAGAAAACCTCAAGAAATATAAAAGAGGTTTATTACAACGCATATTACGCCACGATAACGAATGGGAAGAAGTGTCTCTCTCAGAGGTTCTTTTTGAACGAAAAACCTATTGTGAAAAGGATGGTACATACGAACACGCCACCCTCTCCAAGGAAGGCGTTTACGGCAAAACAGATAGATATGACCGTGATTACCTTGTTATGGACGAAGAGAAAAAGTACAAAATTACGCACTTTGGCGATTTATGTTATAATCCTGCAAACCTTAAATTCGGTGTTATCTGTCTCAATACATACGGTGATGCTATCTTTTCACCTATTTACATCACTTTTGAAATTGCTGACGAATACAATAAGGAATTTATAGGGCTGCTTTTAACACGTGCCGACTTCATTAATCGTGCCTTGAAATATCAGCAAGGAACCGTTTATGAACGAATGGCTGTTTCTCCAGAGGATTTACTGACTATGAAAATTAAAGTCCCTCCTCTGGAAACACAAAACCGCATAGCTCATATCTTTACGGAGTGGGATGCTCTTATAAGAAAGAACGAATCCGTTTTAGAAGGATTACAAACCGGTAAAAAACAACTTTTAAATAGTTTGTTCATATAAGCGCATATGACAATGCTTATATAAAAAGCTGTTGCAAAAATGATTTTTTCAGTTCATTCAATTTTGTGAGGAGTAGCTCCGCTTTTGCAATTTTGTCATCCAAATACCGAAAAACAATCTCAGTTTTAACACGTTCTTCTTCGCAAGGATATGGGAGCATTGCATCTTTGTAGTCTTTGTAATATATGTGCGGAATTGCCATTCCTGTAACATACTCCTTGAAATCAATGGTCTGCAACGCAGTATATAAATAAAACGCACTACAGTTTTTCGGGATTAAACCTCCTAAAGTACCGATAAAACTTGATTCTGCTTGGCAAAATTGTAATCTGCCTACGCCAGAGCCATCTTTAATTATGGCTATGTAATTGGTATCCATATCGTAAAAATCAACAAAAGCCGCTACTCCTCCTGCATCATACACTGGGTATGCTCCTTTCGGAGTGTTATCAATTTGCGACATGGTTTTAGCAGAAGAAGCATATTCACAAATATCCTTCAAATGGACGAAGGTTGTGACCTTGCTGAAAATTGTAGAAAGCAACCCTCTTTTATATTTCTTGAGGAGTTCTATCAGTTTCTTTTGCTTGACAATTTTCAGTTCAATTAAATTAAGAAGGGCGCATATTTTTTGTTGCTCGGCTTCGGTTGGATAACATAGTGTTGTACCTTCAATATTGGATTTGCTAATTGAAAGAACTTTAACCCCTTGCATTAACGAATAAAGCTGTTGATGATATATTTCTGAATTGATATAAAAACCGAGATAGGTGGGAGTCATTTCAACACGAGGACGACAAGCAATAGTATGTAAGCCGGACACCACTTTTCGTGTAGCAACATTGATTATTTCCGTGGCTTTGCCAACGGCTTCGTCTTCTGCCGTATCTGCAATTATTACGTCGCCGCTTTGTAAAAGTTGTTTATGAGCATTTTTGTCATTATACTCGGTAATGAAGGGTAAAACATCCGTTGCCGCATCTAAAACGGGACCGAATTTTATTAACACATCGCCATAATGAACATTTTGATATTCACCGGATTCGTAATTAAGTTCGGCGCGAGATAGTGTGTTGTTGGGGAGAAATGTGAATAGTTCCCCGAAGCTGATGTTGTTCCACGGATCGGAAAAGCCCTTAAACCGTAGTTTCGGATACTTTTCAAGACCGTTACTAGAGGATACATTTGACATATTTATACCCCCTCCACGTCAAAGGGAAAATCAAGACCAAGTTCGTCAAAATAAGGCTTGAGTTCCGCATCAATTGTTTTAATTTCAGCCTGAAGTTTACGGATTTCTGCAGCAACCTCCCCCAAGTCAATTTCAGGCTCAGGCTCAAAGGTATCAACATAACGAGGAATATTGAGGTTGAATCCGTTTTCAGCAATTTCATCCATAGTAGCCACGTGGGCATACTTATCAATATTCTCGCGGCGCTCGTAA
>SVJJ01000019.1 GCA_015069045.1 Oscillospiraceae bacterium | reverse complement strand
GCCGAAGGTGGGATTGATGATTAGGGTGAAGTCGTAACAAGGTAGCCGTATCGGAAGGTGCGGCTGGATCACCTCCTTTCTAAGGAGCATTAAAGCTAAGCTTTAATAATCTTAGGTCGATAGCTTGCTCTGTTCAATTTTGAGGGTTCGTTACAGGACCTTGTAAAAAATCTACAGCTTATGCTGTGGATTTTTTTATTTTGTCTTGCCAATTATAAAAAAAAGAGATATAATAATGATAGATAATATATGATATGGCTTTTCTAATGACAAGTAGCATATAGACGAAAAATGGGGGGCATTATTATGAATACAGCACTGGTTATTATGGCAGCGGGCATAGGTTCAAGGTTTGGTGGCGGCATTAAACAGCTGGAACCAATTGGACCTAATGGTGAAATTATTATGGATTACTCAGTTCATGACGCGCTGCGAGCCGGGTTTAATAAGGTTGTCTTTATTATTCGCAAAGATATTGAGGAGGATTTTAAAACTATTATTGGGAACCGAATTAGTAAAATTTGTGATACAGAGTATGTTTTTCAGGAATTAGATAATCTGCCGGCAGGTTTTTCCTGCCCTCCTGAGCGAAAAAAACCCTGGGGCACGGGTCAGGCTGTTCTTGCTTGTAAGGGAGTTGTAAATGAACCTTTTTGTGTCATTAATGCAGATGATTACTATGGCCGTGAAGCCTTTGTTAAGATCCATGAGTTTTTAGTTAACCAAACACCTGCAGGCAATGAATCCCATCAGATGTGCATGGTGGGGTACCAGCTTGATAAGACCTTAAGCGAAAATGGGGGCGTAACTAGGGGTATTTGTCACATTACAGAAAATAACATGCTTTCTGAAATTGCAGAAACTAAAAATATTGTGAAAACAAACACAGGTGCTGCCGTTAAACTTTCTGACGCCGAGTATAAGGAAATCCCCATTGATTCTGTGGTATCTATGAATATGTGGGGGTTTAAACCTGCATTTATAGACTATTTAGATGAAAATTTTGGGAAGTTTTTGGCATCTTTATCAGCAAACGATTATACCTCCGAATACTTAGTGCCTGTTATTGTTGATTCCATGCTGAAAAAAAAGGAAGCTGCGGTCCATGTGTTATATTCTGCAGATCGTTGGTTCGGTATAACATATAAAGAGGATAAAGAATCGGTTATGGCGGAGATTAAAAAGCTGATTGAATCGGGGATGTACGACGAAAAACTCTAATAGGAATGGCCTTGCAGGCGGCTTTATTTTAATAGGATACATTAATATTTAACAGAGAGACCGTAGCAATTTGCTACGGTCTCTCTGTTAAAATTACAATACCATGGTTGGTGTTAACAGGGCAAAAAAAAGTTATGTTAAAAAAATTAAAAAAAGTGTTGACAAATTTTTCATATGATGTTATAATAAACAACAGTTAGCCAAAGCTAACTAAATATTTTGTCGATGAGTTAGTTTTCGCTAACAGTAAAACAATTCAGCTAGAGATATTTTTTTCTATATAGGTTAGTTTCGGCTAATCGATATATTATAGCACAAGGAGGAATCTACTATGAGAATTGCTTTAACAGGCAATCCAAATTCCGGGAAAACAACCATGTATAATGCCCTCACCGGAAGAAATGAAAAGGTTGGCAACTGGGCAGGTGTTACCGTAGAAAAGAAGGAAGCATCCATTAGAAAAGCATACACAAACTCAGAAACAGATGTGATAGTTGTTGACCTACCGGGTGCCTATTCCATGTCACCTTTTACATCGGAGGAAAGCATCACAAGCTCCTATGTCAAGAATAAAAACCCCGATGCCATTATTAATATTGTTGACGCTACAAATTTAAGCCGTAGTCTGTTTTTTACCACCCAGCTTTTAGAGCTTGGCATTCCTGTGGTGGTGGCTCTTAACAAGAGTGATATCAACAAAAAGAAACAAACGGTGATTAACAGAAAAGCGTTATCAGAAAAGCTTGGTTGCCCTGTTGTTGAAACCATTTCAACTTCAGCAGAAGGTCTAAAAGCGGTTGTTGACTGTGCTATAGAGCAAGCAGGTACATATCAAAAAGCACCTTTTAAGCAAGACTATATTAACCTTACCAGCAAAGCGGCAGTTGAAAAAGCAGACAGAGAACGCTTTGACTTTGTCAACAAACTGGTTCAAGGTGTAGAATCTCGCAAGGTGTTTACAAAAGACAAAAACTTCGGCGATAAAATAGATAATGTCATCACGAACAAGTGGCTTGGCATTCCGATTTTTGCTGTTATCATGTGGGCTGTATTCTGGATTTCTCAGGTAGGACCAGGTGTTTGGATTGCAGAGGGTTATGAATTTGAAAATGGAACAGCTATTCCCGGTCTTGTTACTTTTATAGAGATGTTTGGTGAATGGGTTGGGGGACTCGTAGAAAACGCACATCCTCTTCTTCAGTCAATTTTAGTTGACGGTATTATAGGTGGCGTTGGTGCGGTTGTAGGATTCTTGCCCCTTGTTATGGTCATGTATTTTTTAATTGCACTTTTGGAAGATTGCGGTTATATGGCAAGAGTATCTGTTGTTTTGGACCCAATCTTTAAAAAGGTTGGCTTATCGGGTAAATCTGTCATTCCCTTTGTTATTGGTACAGGCTGTGCCATTCCCGGTATTATGGCATGCCGTACAATTCGTAATGATCGCGAAAGAAGAGCAACCGCTATGCTCACACCATTTATGCCATGCGGTGCCAAACTGCCTGTTATTGCACTTTTTGCAGGTGTATTCTTTGAAGATGCTGCCTGGGTAGGAACCTCAATGTATTTTGTAGGTATTGCCCTTATCTTAATCGGTGCCCTTTTGGTAAATAAAATTGCAGGACACAAAAACAGAAAGTCTTTCTTTATTATTGAACTGCCGGAGTATAAAGCACCATCCCTTAAAAGAGCATTTCTTTCCATGTGTTCTCGTGGTTGGGCATTTATTGTAAAAGCAGCTACCGTTATTCTTGTTTGTAATGCACTTGTTCAAATTATGCAGGCATTTAACTGGGATTTTCAGATTGTGGAAGAAGGCATGGAGTCCACATCCATTCTTGCATCTATTGCAAAGCCTGTTGCATTCTTGCTGATTCCTCTTGGTTTTGGTGTATGGCAGATGGCAGCGGCAGCTGTTACAGGCTTTATTGCAAAAGAAAATGTTGTTGGTACGCTGGCTGTTTGCTATGGTGTAACAAACTTTATTGATACAGATGAGCTAGCACTTATTTCGGGCGGAAACGAGGTAGCAACCATTTTTGGCATAACAAAGGTTGCAGCCCTTGCCTGCCTTATGTTCAATCTGTTTACCCCTCCTTGTTTTGCGGCCATTGGTGCCATGAACTCTGAAATAAAAGATAAAAAATGGATGTTTGGCGGTATTGCACTTCAATTGGCAACAGGTTACATAGTCGCATTTTTGGTTTACCAAATAGGAACATTTATCACCACCGGAACACCGGGCACCGGGTTTTTACCCGGACTTATTGCAGTTGCTGTGATGTTCTTTATTATCCTTTACCTTATGGTAAAGCCTGATAAAAAGCTACAGGCAGAATATGCATTAAACAAATAAGCTATGGAAAATATAATTCTTATTCTCATTTTAATAGTTATTATTGGTTGTGCTGTGGGGTATATCTGCAGGGCAAAAAAAAGAGGACAAGCCTGTATAGGCTGTCCTCATGCAAAGACATGTAACAATCGGTGCTGCGGCAACGATCAAAAAGACAATGTACAGTAATAGCGGATGGCGATTTGTTTTGGGCAAAGACCTGACTTTTCTTTGTTCAGCCAATCGACCATCCTTTTTTTATGCTTATTCTGCCGCATTATCCTCTGTGTTTTCATCCGTTACTTCTTCTACCAGAGCCTGTTCTTCAACCACTTCCACTGTCGGAGCGGGTTCTTCAACTGCTGCCTCTTCTATCGGAGCAGGTGCAGCAGGTGCTTCCTCAACAGGTGCAGTAACGGTTTCGCCGGTAATGATCTGTTTTGATTTTAACCATTTATATGCGTTTATGTATGTAGCTTCCATATAGGGTACAACCCAAATAGCTGCAATACCAAAAGTGATAGGCATTAATATTGACCAACCAATAAACGATAAATCCAGAACGAAAAGATCCATTTTATAGCCATTTGTCATTTTTTTAGACTCGTCAATACACGCTAAAGCTGCTTTTTCCTTATTCTCTGCAAGAATGTTTATCGACATGGAGTAAGCATATGATTTAACGATGCCGGGAATCACAAACAGTAATGACCATAAAAAGGTAAAAAGTCCGGTTAAAAAGGTAACTTTAAATGCTGACCAAAAATCATCAAATCCTAAAAAAGCATCTGATGCGACAGGTTTTTGGCCTACATTAAGATTTAAATATACTCTGGCTAAACTAAGGGTAAAGGCCGGCGTAACAATAACAGCCGCAGCAATGGAGCCAACAACAGGAATGAGGTTTAAAATAAGACTGGCTATGCTTGCAACCACTGCAATTATTAAGGTAACCACAAACAACATTCCTATGTTTCCCTTAATGTGTTGTTTTGCTAAACTTTTTAATTCTGCTCTGTTCATAAAAATCCCCCTATAATGTGTAATTGTAAGAAGTCTCTTACACTTTTATATTACCACATTTCAACAAAATTTGTCAACGGAATGTTCTTACGCAGTTTTACTTTGCTATTGTATTAATCATATTTAAAACTACACTCTAACTTTCTGGCTCACGCACACAAAATGGATTCAGGAATTTTTGGCGATTTACCTGTTTGGCGACCCAAGCCTGCGGATTTAGTACCCGCCTGAGCACCTTTTTGCTAAAAAACAGTTCGTTGAACTGTTTTTTTTTAGCAAAAACCCTCTCAGGGTTCGAGTCCCTTTCGGCTAAATTATCAAAAAAAAAGACACACGAGGTGTCTTTTTTGTGGCTTTCACGTTCATAATAGATGCAATCCTATTATTAGAAATCATGACAATTGCCGAAATCAATGTTATATTTTTCAAATATACATACAATTTCTTCTATTGCTTCAAAATCAGAATAATCATCATTCTTTATTGCCTTTTGTATCTCGGATAGCATTTGTATGGCAGTTGTATCGGCAATTTGTGATGCATCAATTTCAAAATCTTCAATTTTGAAATTGATAAAATCGGATATGTAGTTTTTTAAAAGTTCAACCTTAATGTTCATTTCTTTACCTTTTCAATCAAAAAATGCGTAGCCGAAGCTACGCATGAAAAATGCACAGCTCCGTTTGCTGCGACACAAACTTCACTTTCCTGTAATGGTATGCGAAAATAGAGCATGCATTTTTACCGAAAGGTAAAAAACACACACCAATTACAGAAAATTATTAAGTTTATGTCGCAAATATAGTATAACACATAAAGAAATAAATTGCAAGAAAAAAACAGAACAATTTAGATGTAATCTAAATTGTTCTGTTTTTTTGGTGGGCCTTCAGGGACTCGAACCCCGGACCGACCGGTTATGAGCCGGTTGCTCTAACCAACTGAGCTAAAGGCCCTTTTATGGCTACTAAATTATTGTATCAAAAATGGCCATTTTTGTCAATAGTTTTCTGTAATTCTCATGCCAATTCTTTCTTATTAGGAAGGGTTGGCTTTTTTGTGCGGCTTAATAAACCGCTTTCAGATATAACCATGCCACTCAAGACGAGTACACACCCAAACACCTTAGATACAAGCAGAGGCTCCGTTACACCCTCTGTGCCGGGGATTAGCAGAGCATAGACATATGCAAATACTGGCTCCAAGGTAAAAATAACAGCCAAACGGGCAGGGGGCAAGTTTTTTTGTACAATAATTTGTGCCGTAAAAGCAAAGCATGTGCAAAATAAGGCCGTAAGCACAACGGATGTCAGCAATGTAGGCGTATATGCTACCGTTAGGAAGGCGTGGGGAGATTTTATATGCCAAATAACAATGGAAATAATAGCGCCGGCAAAAATTTGGCCAATGCCTAAAAGCAAGGAATCATCCTCTTTTAAGAAACGGTCCGCTACAATAATGTGAGCCGCTACGCAAAGGGCACACAAAAAGGTGTACACATCTCCTATGGTGAGGGCGGTTAAGCCCTGATAAATTCCCGTAATAAAAACTAAACCCAAAAGAGCCAGAAAAACACCTACCCAGTTACTGTGGCCGGGCATCTTTTTTAAAAACAAGGCGGATAAAAAGGGAACAATCAGAACGCTCAAGCTGGTAATAAAGGCTGAATTTGAGGCGGATGTATCCCGCAAACCTACAATCTGAAAAATCATATACCCCACCAATAATATTCCTAAAATTAGTGAGTGAAGAATTGTTTTTTTGGTAAATCGGCAGAGCTTTTTGAAGAAAATAAGAGCCAAAATAATAGCGGAGAGTCCAAAACGCAGAGACAGAAACCCTAAAGCCGGTACAGAATCGGCTACGTTTTTCATTAGTATAAAGGAGGAGCCCCAGGCAGCTGTAATTAAAACAGCAATTACGGAAGCAATTTTTTGGTTCATTACATAGTCCTTTCTAAACAGAAGTGTGTTTATTTTGTTTGCATTACAATAGCCTGTGCCACCCGTAAACCATCTACCGCCGCACTCATAATACCGCCGGCATAGCCGGCACCCTCACCGGCGGGATATAAGCCTTTTACAGCAGGACATTCCATTTCTTCATTGCGCAGAATTCGTAACGGGGCGCTGGTACGTGTTTCAGGACCGGTCAAGAGTGCGTCCGGTGCCGCAAAACCATCAATTTTACGGTTAAAGGCAATAAGCCCACGCTTGAGCATATCCGTTACAGGTTTTGGAAACAGGGCGGATAAATCAGCAGGCACGGGGGTGCCGGTATAGCTGGGGATAACTTTGCCAAAGGGCAAAATACGGTTTTCGGTAAACCCCTTCACCGTTTGAATAGGCGCACCGACGCCGCTGGTCATAGCAAAGGCCCTGTGTTCTAAAGCCCGTTGAAAAGTAACGCCGGCTAAGGGATGATCACTATTAAAATACCGACGGTCAACATTGACACATAAGGCGGCATTAGCATTTTTTCCTCCCCGTGCACGATAGCTCATGCCGTTGGTGACAATGGTCTCTTCTTCAGAGGCTGCAGCAACCACCTGTCCACCGGGACACATACAAAAACTATAGCACCCGGTATCTCCTTCCCGGTGGGAGAGCTGATACTCTGCCGGTCCGAGAGCAGGATGCCCGGCAAAGTCGCCATACATTGCCTTATCGATATCTGCCTGCAGATGTTCAATGCGCAAACCAACGGAAAAAGGCTTTTGCACCATGGAAACACCATGGCTAAACAGCATTTCATAGGTATCACGAGCGCTGTGACCTACAGCTAAAATTAAATGGCGACAGGGAATTTCCTTTCCTTGGGAGGTCACAATATGGGTCAACTGCCCCTTTTTGGTTTTTATGTCAGTTAGAGCGGTTTCAAAGCGAAATTCGCAACCCAATTCAATTAAATGGGTACGCATATTGATAATGACTTGCCGTAATACATCGGTGCCAATGTGAGGTTTAGCCATGTAAAGAATGTCAGCATGGGCGCCAAAACGATGGAAATCAGCTAACACCGAGGTAACACGCGGGTCGCCAATACGAGTGGTTAACTTGCCGTCAGAAAAAGTACCGGCACCGCCCTCCCCAAATTGTACATTAGAATTTGGGTCTAAAGGTCCCCCTTGCCAATATTGCTCTACCAATGCAGCCCGTTTTTCTACCATAGCGCCCCGTTCTAAAATTAGGGGCGGTGCTCCGGCACGGGCCAAAGATAAGGCACAAAACAACCCGCAGGGGCCGGTGCCCACCACGATAGGGCGGTCCGTCAAACGACTAACAAGAGGTGCTTCCGCCATCGGTTCCGGCAGAATGTGCACATCGGCGTGGTGGGGCACAGTGGCATTTTCCCGCAGGGTCATTTCCACACAATAAACAAGACGCACCTGCTTTTTGCGGGCATCCACCGAACGGCGCACAATTCGAAAATTACTGACCTGGCTTTCTTTTTTCTTAAGGATGGCCAGCGCCCGTTCCTGCAATTGATTTCCATCGGCATCGAGGGAGAGAGCTATATTGTTAATTCGTATAATCATGGCGTGGCCTCCTATCTTGTCAGTATCTTCTTATTATTGTACTGGAAAAGTCTCCATAAGTCAAGAAATGGGCCGGAATTTGTACAAACATTTGTGGAATTCAGACCAGCCTGCCAACAATTGTCAGGCATAAAATAAACAGATATGGGAACTTTCATGGTTTCTTAGCGTATAAATAGTATCAGCATGATGCACAAAATCTACAGACGACATAGCACAGGACAGCTTGAGATACTTTTCAGGCTGTTTTGTTTTGCCCATATCATAATTTTATGTAAACTAAAACAGACAGGTGAAGACGCAACCGGGTTGACAGAATAAGAATAATTATTTTTAGGAGGAATTTCTTTATGTCTATCTCAAAGAAACTGACTGCTGGCTTGGTTGCCGCAGTTATGACACTTGGTATGGCAGTTAGCAGCTTTGCAGCGCTGCCCACAGATGTTGTGGACTCTCCCTATGAGGAATCCATTGAAACCTTAGGTGCTTTAGGCATCATGATTGGTGATGATGACGGCCTGTTTCGTCCGAACGCAACAATTAAACGGTCAGAGTTTGCAAAAGTTGCCGTTACGACCATGGGCTTAGGTAACATTGCTGAATCTTCAAATTATCAAACAAAATTTCCTGACGTTGTTAGTAACCATTGGGCAAACGGTTATATCAACGTTGCTGTAGATCAAGGCATTATCATTGGTGATGATGAGGGCAACTTCCGTCCTGATGATTCTATTTCCTATGCAGAAGCCATGACTATGCTGGTGAGAATTACCGGCTACGAGCCCTCCGCAGAATCTAAAGGTGGTTTCCCCACAGGCTATATGGTAGTAGGCTCTCAAAACGGCATTTCCAAAAATGCGGTTGCAACAGCCAACGAATCAGTTATTCGTGGTATGGTTGCACAAATGACCTTTAACGCTTTGACAATTAATATGATGGAACAGACAGGCTTTGGTAAAGACGAAAAATATGAAGTTGTTGATAAAACATTGCTGGAAGACGTATTGAATGTAGAGAAAAACAGCGGTCAAATTACGGCTTTAGGAATCAGCAGCATTAACGGTAGCAGTTCCCTGCGTGATAACGAAATCAGAATAGATGACCAGGTTTACACTGTTTCCGAACAGGCGCTGCCGGCAGTTCGTAATTTACTGGGCTTTAATGTCACCTACTATGTGGCCGAACAAACAAATGGCGACCGTGAATTGATTTTAGCTCGTGCCGATAAGAACAAAAACCATGTCACCACCGTGGCAACAGATGACATTGAAAAGGTAACCGCAGAAGAAGGCAAGGATACAGTGGTTTCCTACTGGCTGGACAGAGAAAATGATAAGAATGCGAAAAATTTAATTGTTGCAGAAGAAGCTCAGATGATTTACAACGGTAAAGCTGTTGCCTTTGATGCTGAATTGATGCAACCGGAATCGGGACGCATTACCTTCCTGGATGTTGATAATGACGATGTATATGATTTGGTATTTGTTACAGCATTAACCAACATTGTTGTAGAAAACGTGTTGACAAACAGCCACAAGGTTACAGATAAATACGGTAATCCTTCTTTGGTGTTAGACCCTGATGATAAGGATATTAAATTTACCATTACCCGTGGTGGCCAAATCATTTCTCTTGCTGACTTGGCAGAATGGGATGTGCTGAGCGTAGCGAAAAGCTTAGATGGCACCATTCTTTCCATTGAGGTTTCCTCTAACAAAATAACCGGTAAGGTTGAGGAGATAGAGGATGACAAACGCACCATCAATGGCGAGCAATACGAAATAGCAGCTAACTATAAAGGGGACATTAAGTTAGGAGATGAAGGTACCTTTTATTTAGATGTTGAGGGAAAAATTGCAGCAGTTGATACAGCCAGCACCCTTTCTTCTAACTATGCCTATGCAGTACAAGCAGGTTTAACAAGCGGCTTTGATAAGGTTCTTGAAATTAAGTTGTTTAATAAAGAGGGCGAAACAGTCGTTTTGGAAGCTGCTGAAAAAGTAAGACTAAACGGCGCCTCTGGTAAAACTGCAGCCCAGGTCTTTGCGGCTCTGCAGGACGGAGAGGAAAATTTTGTTCCCCAGCTTATCACCTATGAGCTGAACTCTAAGGGTGAAATCAGTCAGCTTAATACGGCTAAAGATTTAACAGACTCCGGCACGATTGACCGGAACCACTTTGCCCTGAATGCAGAGGGTGAAATGACCTATAAAAAAGCTTCTCAAAAATTAGGCTCTTATCGTATTACAGACACCACGCTGGTGCTTAACATCCCGGCAGGCGAAACGGATCCTGACCAGTATGCTGTTGAAAAAGTTGAATTTTTTGATGACAACGAATCCTATGATGTATTAGTATATGATGCAGGTGAGGATTTTGCCGCTAAGGTTGTTATTGTGACCAGCTCCACAGCATCAGCCAGCGTAGAAGCACCTATTGCGGTTGTTGATCAAATTGCTGAAATTCAAAACGATAGCAACGAAAGAGTGCAGAAGTTGTATGCGTATCAAAACGGGGAGAGAGTATCTTTTGAGACAGAGACAGAAGCTTTGTTAGTCCATGAAGACGGCACAGCTTTGAAAAAGGGTGACATTATTCAGCTGAAGTTAAATACCCAAAATGAAATCAGCGGTATTCGTGTGCTCTTTAAAGCTGCCGACAAGGATACAGAATTTGCTACCACCGTGGGTACAGATTTAGAGCTTGTGTATGGTCGTGTTATTAAGAAATTTGCAAACTCCATGAACGTACAGGTAGAGGATGGCGCTGTCACCAACTATAGTTTAGATGATGTAACCGTGTATGAATACAACTCGACAAAAAATAAAAATGCCATTCGTGTTGTGGATGCAAATGAAATTACCCAGTATGATGATTTAGACCCCAGCCGTGTCTTTGTTAAGATTTATAAGGATGTTGTTGAGGAAATTGTCATTGTAAAATAAGCCGGCTAACCAATTAATATATCACACCTCTAAAGAAGGGGCAGTGCTAAGCACTGCCCCTTCGACCTGATACAAAAAAAAGGGTAGACAACTTGTCTACCCTTTTGTGTTACATAGGTTTATACGCCGGCTTTTTATACAAATGCTTTTCATCACCCATAATCTCGGGGTAAAACACCTTTTCCCCCCATTTCTTTGGGTCATAATCATAAATAGACACACTCACGTGTTCATCGCTGCAACCTAAAGTATCCTTTAAGGCTGTAGTCAAAGCTTTCGTTACAGCTTCTTTTTGTTCTTCGGTTCGTCCTTGATACATTTTTAGTATAATATGGGGCATGTTTACTCCTCCTTATTTAATTTAACGACGCCGCCAGGTAGAAGGCGCGAACAATAAAACAATAGGCATCAGTTCTAAGCGACCTGCTAACATGGTAATAGATAAAACCACTTTTGATAAGGTTGAATAGGCATAAAAGTTATGAACGGGGCCAACGGCATCTAAACCGGGGCCAATATTATTAATGCAGGTGATAACAGCCGATAAGTTAGTTACATAGGAAAACTTATCCAGACTCAGTAGCAACTGGGCAATGACAAAGGTAAAGGCATAAATAGACATGTAGGCCATAACGCCGGATACCACTCGTGCATCTACCGGCTTATTCTCCAGGCTAATAGCCGTTACGGAACGAGGCCGTAGCTGCTGACGAAGTTCCCGCATAGATGATTTAATTAAAATAAGCAATCGGGAAACCTTAATGCCGCCACCTGTTGAGCCGGCACAGGCACCAATGAACATAAGTATTATTAAAATGGTTTGTGAAAACACCGGCCATTGTTCATAGTCCGCCGTAATAAAGCCCGTTGTTGTCATGATAGAGGTAACTTGAAAAAAAGCATAGCGCAGGGCTTCTAAAAAGTTTTCATACAAAGGTAAAATATTAGAGGCGATTAAAAGGCCTGCAACAGAAACAATGCCTAAATACCAATGAAGCTCCTCACTTTTTAGTGCTTGTAAAATATTGCCTGTAAGGATTAAATAAAATAATGAAAAGTTAATACCAAACAGGGTCATAAACAGAGCAATAATCCAATCAACCACAGCACTGTCGTAGGCGGCAATGCTAGCGTTTTTGACAGAAAAACCACCCGTACCCGCTGTGGAAAAAGAGGTCAGCAAACTGTCAAATAATGGCATGCCCGTCATTATGAGACAAACCACTTCAAGGGCTGTTAGGCTTATATAAATTCCATATAAAATGCGAGCTGTATTCCGCATGCGCGATACTAATTTGCCAACCTGAGGGCCGGGGGATTCAGCCCGCATAATGTGAATGGATTGTGATTTTTCTGACTTTGGCGTGATAGCAAGCACAAAAACCAGCACACCCATTCCTCCAATCCATTGGGTAAAGCTCCGCCAAAACAGAGCGCTATGGGACATGCCTTCAATGTTATTAACAACGCTGGCACCGGTGGTGGTAAAGCCGGATACAGTTTCAAAAAATGCATTTACAAAGGAGGGAATTTCACTCCCGATATAAAAAGGCAAGGCACCTAATATAGAAGTAACGAGCCAACCGGCACCAACAACAACGACACCTTCTTTAGCATAGAGGGTGGTGTCTGCCGGTTTTTTAACACCAAATATAAGACCAAAGACAAGAGCCACACCAATGGCCACAAGAAAGCCTAAAGAAGGGTCTTCCTTTTGCACTAAGGCAATAGACAAAGGCAAACACATTAACATGGCCATAATAATTAAAATACGACCCAATAAATATAACACCATTTTGTAATTCATATAATTGTAACGCCTCCGCTGTTTGTTTTATGGGGCTTATAGAAAAATATCCTCTAAATTTTTAATGCAATCATCTGCCGCCGCAATAACAATGACACTGTCTTTTGGTTCTAAACAATCATCGCCTCCGGGAATAATAACACGTCCATGACGAATAATAGCGGCAAATAAAATTCCTTTTTTTGTTTTCAAATCCTTTAGGGGTATGTGGAGATGTTGCATTTTTTCATGTACGGAAAACTCCAGCGCTTCAGCCTGGTTATTAACAATTTTATACAAGGTCTTTACGCTGGATTCTCCTGAATCCTGCATAGCCCGTACGTAGCGAACAATACGGTTTGCCGTAATAAATTTAGGCGAAACGAAGCTTTCAATACCTACGCTTTCTACCATATCTACAAAAGAGATTCGGTCGATTTTAGTAATTACCTTGCTGAGCCCAAGAGTTTGGGCATAGAGAGAAACGATAATATTTTCTTCATCTATACCGGTGAGAACCACGCAGGCATCCGAAGTGGCAAGACCTTCCTCTAAAAGAGTGGACTGGTCGGTACCATCACCGCAAATAATCGTTGCGCGAGGCAGAGCTTCGGAAAGCTCTAAGCATCGATTTTCGTTTTGTTCAATAATTTTTACATCAACACCAATATCCACCAATTGCTGGGCTAAATAGTAGGCAATTTTGCCACCGCCCACAATTAACACATGCTTTGATTTTTGCTTAAATATACCGACGGACTTAAAAAAGGAGGCCAAAGCGCCATGAGAGCCAGTAATATGGATTCTATCTCCGGCAGCAAGCTCAAAGTTACCATCAGGAATAATAACTTGGTCGCCTCGCTGTACAGCACAAATCAGTATTTTTTCCTTGCAGATTTTATACAGATCTGATAAACGTTGTCCGGCCAAATGACCGTTTTCCGGCAAGCGGATTTCAGCTAAATCCACACGCCCCTTAGAAAAGCAATCTAATTTAATGGCAGAGGGAAAACGAAGAATACGGGAAATCTCCCGTGCTGCCTCCAATTCGGGGTTAACCACCATGCTGAGCCCCAGCTCCTCACGAATAAAAACAAGCTGTTGCGCGTGCTCGGGGTTGCGCACCCGGGCAATGGTGTTTTGCGTGCCGATTTTTTTTGCCATCAGACAGCTTAAAATATTGACTTCATCAGAACTGGTGGCAGCAATTAATAAATCGGCGTGTTCTGCGCCGGCTTCCATCAAAATATTGTAATTGGCACCGTTACCGCAAATCCCCATAACATCATAGGTATTTACAACGTGATCTACAACCTTATGGTTTTGATCAATTACCACAATATCGTACCCTTCCCGGGCCAAATATTCAGTTAAGGTCATGCCAACCTTACCATCGCCAACAATAATAATTTTCAAGTTCCTTCACCGTTCCTTATATGAGAAATACACGTGGCCTATTGTCTAGCTGATTCATATAGCGCCCTGAGTTCTTCTTTATTAAGACGATATACCTTCGGGCAGAACTGGCAGGTGATTTCGGCACCACCATCTTTTTCAATCATATCCAACAGTTCTTCAGCACCTAAACTAATTAAAGCCCGAGAAATTTTATCCATACTGCAGTCACAGCGATATTCGTAGTTTGCATTATCTAGGTATTTTATAGACATACCGCCTAAAACCATTTCAATGATTTCCTCAGGGGTTTTGCCTTCTTCCAACAAAGATGTTAAAGGTGGTAGAACTCGAAGATTTTCCTCCAGATGAGCGGCAATTTTGTCATCAGCCCCGGGCATTAACTGCACCATCATACCACCGGCACGACGTACGGACAGATCGGTATCCACCAAAACCCCCAAAGCAATAGCGGTTGGAGTTTGTTCTGATTTGGCAAAGTAATAGGTAAAATCTTCGCCGATTTCACCGGTAACTAAGGGTACTTTGCCAATGTATGGTTCTTTTAATCCTAAGTCACGGGAAATGGCTAAGGAACCATGACCAATAGCACCTCCCACATCCAGTTTACCCTTTTTTAAAGGTAAATCAACCAAGGGCTGGTAGGCATAGCCTTTTACCATGCCGGCACCGTCAGCAGCCGTAACCATGCCGCCCAAGGGCCCATCGCCTTTAATATAAACGGTTAAATTATCAGTAGGCTCCTTCAGCATGGCACCCATTAAGGCGGTAACGGTTAAGGTGCGCCCCAACGCGGCAGTTACCACCGGAGAGGTGTGGTGAATTTGCTGTGCTGTATTCACAATCTCCTGACTATTAATAAAACTAATACGCAAATTGCCATCTGTATCCATGGCTTTTGTTATATTTCCCATTCTATCTCTTCCTTGTCATTATGTTCTACATACTCATACATTATATTGCATTTATTTGTAAAAAGCAATCATAAAAGTAAAAGTTATTTGTAAGGGGTCATATTTTGTAGGGGATTTATCATTATAAAAGGCGGTAAAAACAATTTTACCGCCTAAACATTATTGTATATCTCTTTTTAATAAGCCCTTTTTATCATTCGGCGTTGCTTTAAAAGGGATTTCCGCAAGAGGAGCAAAAAGCTGCCTCCTCAGCGCTGGCTTTTCCGCAGGCGGAACATACCTTTTTGTTAGAGAGTTCTACCATTTTTTCTTCTTGCTGTGATAAGGTATCCATTAGATTATCGATGGTAGAGATCAATTGCTTAATCTCGCTGCCGGAATTTTCATCCCCTTTAGAGGTTAAATAGGTCAATTCTCCCAATTTTATAAAATTTTTCTGAATAGAATTTTTTGTATCTCCTGCGGCTAACTTAATCTTTGTCAGCTCTACCAACTCGCCTGATTTTTTAAAGGCGCTGCTCATGGTTTGTTTTAAATCTGATAAAAATTTTTCCATATACTTATAACTCCCTTCCTAGTATGTTAGGGTATATTCTAATTTGTATCTATGTTCATTGTAGCACAACAAACTGCTTTCGTCAACAAAAAAATATAATTATAAAAAATCAATAAATTTGTATCTAATTTAAAAAATTGGATTTACTCTTGAAAAACATTGGATTTTATTGTATAATTAAATTAAAAAGTACAACAATTTTAGTTTTAGGAGGTACAATAAAGATGAAATATACCAAAACACCCTTTGCTCTTAAATTAAAAATGTTGCGGCTGGAAAGGGGAAAATCACAGGAGAGCTTGGCAAAGGAATTAGATATTTCACGAAGTTGTCTGGCAAATTATGAAACGGGAAAGCGCCAGCCGGATAATGACATGTTGGTCAGAATTGCTGACTTGTTCCACGTGATGACAGATTATTTGGTTGATAGAACGGAATATCGTAATTTAGATTTTACCATGCAGGAAATTAAAGATTTTACAAATATAAAACAAATTCTGAATAATCATGGTCCTACCCTTGACTTGTCTGTGTTGCAGGCGGAGTCTCGTCTTGCAGTTATTCAATATTTTGAATATATTAAAGCCATGGTTCAGCAGGAAAAAAATAATAAATCATGAATGTCTGTTTTATCCTATATGGGTTTTGCCATTTGGGAAGAATTCCTCTTGTCAGGTCATTTTACTTATGCTATAATATATCATAAACATAAAATAGGAGTGCTGCATTTATGATATTAAAAAATGCACAAATATTAGGGGAAGATTTTGTTTTTTCTCATGGTTCTTTGGCTTTTACGGAAAAGATTGAGGAAGGTAGTTGTAACGGCCCTGCTATAGATTGCGAGGGAGGCTATGTTATCCCCGGTTTGATTGATGTGCATACACACGGGGCTTTGGGCTTTGATGCAGATGCACCGGAGGTTGACTTTGATGCCTGGCAAATATTTTTGCTGAAAAATGGTGTCACCACCTTTTTGCCTTCTACGACAACACAGGTTCATGAGGATATTCTGGCTTCTGTTGCAAGGCTAAACAAGGCTGTGGGAATTAACATGGAAGGGCCGTACTTATCAATTCCCAAGCGAGGCGCCCATGTACCCGAAAAAATTCGTGAGGTGGATGTATCTTTTTTAAAACAGGTGGCAGATCGTGTTAGAATTACAACGATTGCACCGGAGGTTGGTGAAAACGCAAGCAAAATTCGCCAGGTTTGCGATTTAGGCATTAAGGTGTCACTGGGCCATAGTACAGCTAGCTACGAAGTGGCTGCTAAGGCTTTTGCTGCCGGAGCAACCCAACTTACACATACTTTTAATGGTTGCCCGCCTTTAGACCATCGGGAACCGGGCCTTGTTGGTGCCGCCTTAGATGCCGATTCGGTTTTTTGTGAGGTTATCAGTGATGGTATTCACCTTCATCCTGCCATTGTCAGAATGCTCTATCGTCAACTGGGAACAGACCGCATGGTTATGATCAGCGATTCCATTCGGGCCACCGGTTTGGCCAATGGAAAATATTGCTCGGCGGGGCTTGAGATTTATGTTAAAGATGGACAGGCCCGTTTGGAAGATGGTCGCCTGGCAGGCAGTACGGTTACGCTCTATGAGGCAGTCCGTCGGTCAGTCGGCTTTGGCATTCCTCTTGCCCATGCGGTGAAAATGGCGTCCTTAACCCCTGCCCATGCATTAGGTTTTTCTGATTTTATAGGTAGTTTGGCCCCGGGCAAAGATGCAGATGTTGTTGTTTTAAACGGGGATCTTTCCATTCGCCATGTTTTCTACAAAGGAGAACAAATTTTATAATATGTAATAAAGGGGATAAAATAGCACGATTTTATCCCCTCTATTTTTTGTAATTTTATAACATTTTTTTATTGAAAAGAAATACGAAAAATGGTAAAATAATAAAGTTAGAAAAAATAGTCAATATATTTATAAGAGAATAAAATACATCAGGAGGAATAAACATGAACAATGTACGTCCAGAAACAATGGCCCGTATTCAAACAAAGGAGCAGGCAGAGCAGTTTATTGCGGAGCAGGTTGCGGAGGTTCGTCAGCAGGTTGGAGATAAAAAGGTTTTGTTGGCTTTATCTGGTGGGGTAGATAGCTCTGTGGTTGCAGCGCTTTTGATTAAGGCAATTGGTAAGCAATTGGTTTGTGTGCATGTTAACCATGGCCTGATGCGCAAAGGCGAAAGTGAAGATGTTATTAAAATTTTTCGTGATGGCCTGGATGCCAATTTAATTTATATTGACGCGACAGAGAGATTTTTAAATAAAGTGGCCGGCGTTACCGACCCAGAGGAAAAACGTAAAATAATTGGTAACGAGTTTATTGTTGTATTTGATGAAGAAGCCAGCAAATTGACGGATGTAGACTTTTTGGCTCAGGGTACAATTTATCCTGACATCATCGAAAGTGATGGTGTTAAGGCTCATCACAATGTTGGTGGCTTGCCGGAAAACATGCAGTTTGAGCTTGTTGAACCCATTCGGCTGTTATATAAGGATGAAGTTAGAGTGGTAGGTAAGGCATTGGGTCTTCCTGCTAATATGGTTGACCGTCAGCCCTTCCCCGGCCCTGGCTTGGGTGTTCGTTGCTTAGGCGCTATTACTCGTGACAGGTTAGAAACTCTACGGGAATCTGATGCCATCTTGCGTGAGGAGTTTGATAAGGCAGGTTTAACCCCTCAAATTTGGCAGTTTTTCACCGTTGTTCCCGATTTTCGTTCCACAGGTGTTCGTGACGGAAAACGAGCTTGGGACTGGCCGGTTATTATCCGTGCGGTCAACACGGTGGATGCTATGTCGGCAACCGTACCCGATATTGATTGGGCAATTCTAAAGAAGATTACAGACCGTATTTTAAACGAAGTTCCCGGTGCTGGTCGTGTGCTTTATGACCTTTCGCCTAAGGCTCCAGCTACGATCGAGTGGGAATAACAGACAAAACCCCGAAAACCTTGATTTTACAAGGCTTCGGGGTTTATCTTTTTGGTCTGTGGCATTAAATTGGCATTATGAGATAAAAATTTCTCAATTCTCTGTGTTATTTTGTGATATATTATTTATTTCGGTGTAGTTTATTTTATCAAGGTCAGAAGCGAGTGCCTGCTGCTTGTTCGGATATAGATGTCCGTATATATTCATTGTAGTGTCAACTTTTTCGTGTCCGAGCCTTTCAGATATAAGGAATATGTTATATCCCATTTCAATCAAAAGCGAAGCATGCGAGTGCCGCAGGTCGTGCGTTCGTATTCTTTTTACACCGGCAAGAGCCGAGCAACGTTCTATTTCCTTCTTTATATAACCTTTGGTAAAATAAAACAGTCTGTCCGTTGGTTGAATACCATAAATGCGTGAAATGTAATCCTTTATTTCATTATATAAGAAATCCGGCATAGAAACATCACGAATACTTTTCGGGGTTTTTGGTGTCGAGATTATTTCCTCTCCCTTGACTCGAGCAAGGGATTTTGTTATTTTCAGCTTTTTTTCGTCTGTAACATCTGCCGGAGTAAGTGCCAGAAGCTCACCCTCACGCAGACCGCACCAAAACAAAATCTCTAATGCGATAAATGCGGCCGGTTTATCTTCACAGGCTATAACCTTTTTGTATTCCTCCAGTGTCCATATTTGCATACTATCGGCGTTCTTCTTTCCTATACTGCCGGTTATGCGGCAAGGATTACTAGGGAGGTTATAAAACTTAACCGCATAATTCAGTATTGCCGAGAGCTGATTGTGTATTGTTTTTATATATGTAGGAGCATAGTCTGTTTTTAACATTTCATTCTGCCACATACGGACAGATGTTGCGTTGATCTGATTTATTTTCAGCTTCTTAAAATACGGTGTGATTTTCGTTTCAAATATATTCTTCTTATTCTCTATCGTGGTTTTCTTTAATCGTGTTTCCAGGTCCTTAAAATATTCCTCTACAAGCATTTCAAAAGTGATGTCAACATCTCTTTGTTCTTTATTAAGGAAATCACGCTCAAATTCTTTCGCCTCTCTCTGTGTCTTGAAACCACGTTTCTTTTTTAATTTGCGATTCCCCATCCAATCGGTATAATAAAAGGAGGCATACCAAGTGCCACGTTCTTCATCTTTATATGCTGGCATTGAAATCCCTCCTTACATTTAATCTGTTAATCCGTCAATTTCTTGTGATATAGTTTCTGATAATTCAGAAATTGTTTTAACATATTCGAGACATTCTGACAAATAATCTTTAGCCGTTCCTTCTGGATTCATTGTGCAATCGTATAATGAAGAATAGGTGTTATATAGGTCGCTCAATTTATCGCTTATAGAGACAATAGACTTGTCTTTTGTTTTTACATCTTTTATGTTGTTGTAATCTGAAATAATTGTAGCGTGAAGCTGATCCATTGTTTCCCTTGTTTCATCTGACTTGTCTTCGAGAAATTTATCGGCGGCCTCGAGTGCTGCTTCTGCATTGAAGTCAGATTTAACACCGGGAGCATTTCTGTTAAAGGTGTTTATTGTATCCCAATATGTTGCTATGTAGTTACCATAATTTGCGATTGTTATCGTAGATTTATAAACATTCTCATTTAATGTTTTTGTTGATTCGAGATATGCTGTTTTGTCAAACTTTTCCCCGCAGGAGCATAACGACAAAATTAAGATAAAACTTACAATTATAGACAAAATTTTTTTCATTTTCAATACTTCCTCCTGTTATTTTCTATCAAGATGCGTTATAAAATAACTGTCGATTGCCTTCGACAGGATAACCTCCATAAAATAGTAATTACACTATTGAGAAAGGAGGTTTTTTTATGTCAGAAGATTTATACATAAGATTAAAGGAACTTGTCAGCACTATGTCTGATGAAGAACTTGACAAGCTCATTGATTATCTGCTTTCTTTAAAAGCTCCGCATAATCAATAAGTTTTCTCATATCTTCATCGGAAAGGTGTTGAGCTAAATGTAAAACTTTTTTCTGTTTACTTGTTAAAGGCTGCTCGCTTTGGGCGGCCTTTTCATATCCAAGCAAATAATCGGTTGATACACCTAAAATCCCAGCAAGTCTTATTATAGAATCCGCATCAGGGATTCGTCTGTTCTGCTCGTACATTCCGATTGCACTTGGGGATATATCCAATAAGTCCGCAAGCTCTTTCTGTGTCATATTACATTCAGACCGCAATCTTCTTATTTTATCGCCTATTTTTTCCTCTGGCAAAGAAATCACTCCCTTTGTTTAGTTAATAACTATTTTATCACACATTTTGTGCAGTTTCCACAAATCGCACAAAAAGTGCAAAAAAATCTTGACACTACACATAATGTGTGGTATTATAATAAACGTAAACTACACATAACGTGTGATTAGGAGGTGTTGTTGGTGAAAAATATTTATCTTGCGTCATTTAGACAGGAAAACAATCTTACAATGGATGAAATGTCCGAAAAGATTGGAATTTCTAAATCCTTTTATGAAAAGATTGAAAGTGGAACAAGACAACCGAGCTACAATTTCATAATGAAATTTAAGGAAGTTTTTCCGAGTGCGGATGTGAATTGTATTCTTAATCCAACACAAAGCGTGTAGTTTCTCTTTATATCTTTAATTTTATCATAAAAGGAGGCGGGAATAAATGGGAAGTAACCCTACGAAAGCGGCGGCAAATATGTATTGCAAGTGTAGATTAGCCGCCGCAAAAGGCAACGACAAGCTGAACAGTCGTGAAGGTGCCGCAGAACTGCTCGGATTATCTCCGTCAACATTGGCAGATTACGAACTCGGCAATACAAAAGTTGTCCCGGTTGATAAAGTCAATCTTATGGCAGACCTTTATAATGCACCAGAACTTAAACACTGGTATTGCAGAAACGTTTGTCCTCTCGGTGAGGATATGCCACAAATTGAACTTGGAGAACTCGACAGGCTCACTATAAAAACACTTGCAGTCCTAAAAAAAGCTACATCTGTTAAGGATGATTTATTAGATATTACATCAGACGGAGTTATCACATCAGACGAAAAACCGAAACTCGATACGATTTTGGAAACGTTGAAAGAGGTTACATCTGTTGCGCAATCCTTGATAGTATGGGCCGAAAAGAATAACAACGAGGAGGGCTGCAAATGAAAGAAACAAGCACAACCAGACGTGATTGTTTTGCCTATGACGAGAAAAAATGCAAGGCACTTAAAGAAAGATACTGCGATCGTGAAAAGTGCAATTTCTTCAAAACGAGAGCAGAATTTGAGGCAGGTTTCAGCGAAGAGCAGATGAAGGCTTATAGCATAAAGAAAAACAGTTAATTCGGAGGTGATTTTATGGCTCAAACAACATTGGTACAGAGGGATTACTACGATGTGGATGAAGTAACCGAACTTATCGGGATGTCAAAATCATTCTGTTATAAGTTGGTGCAGAGCTTAAACAAAGAACTAAAAGAAAAAGGCTGCATCGTCTTTCCGGGAAAGGTCCCTAAAAAATATCTCCAGGAAAGATTATATTGCGGTCAGGACTTAATCAAAACAGGAGGTGAAGGATAGTGGCATACGAAAACAAATGTCCTCTTTGCGGAGCAAATCTTGATCCGTGCGAAAAATGTGATTGTAAGGAAGGTGAAAACTATGACACAAAAACAGATTTACGAACTGAAAAAGAAACGTCGCTTGCAACGTCAAAGGCGTCGTAATGCGACAGTTTTACTCGCTCTTTTGCTGATATTGGTATGCACTCTGTTTTCTTGCGGAGCTAAACAAAAGCAACCGTCGATTACGGAATATATAACCTACATAGTAAGTGATGGAGACACAATCTGGGAGATTGCTCAATACTATTGTGGCAACTGTATTGATATCAGAATAGCGGTTAATCAGATTGAAGAAATCAATGGTATATCGAATGCAACGATATATAGCGGCGACTCTCTGCTCGTTCCGGTGTATTCCCATTAACACCCGCAGGAGGTGATGAATATGGCGGGTGAACGTTGCGGAAGATGCCACAGAAAATTAAAAACCCCCGAATCTGTTGCAGCTGGTTTCGGTAGCTCTTGTTACAAAATGCTATTCGGAAAACCATTAAAGAGAGAAACAAACGCATTATATCGCTCTCTCCGGCAGAACAGAAACGAGGAAAACGAAGAGGTGGAAGGTCAGATGTCCGTCTTTGATTTAGAAAGTGAGGTGTAAACGTTGGATTGGAAAAGTTTGATTCAGAAGCAGGTCGGCATAGAGGTTACAGACGAAGAAGTCGAGGAAAATATGCCGTATGCAAAAAGAAAACTCTCCCACATTATAAGTCGTGAGGGCGACCTTAACGGGGAGAGAAATCAACCGTGGTATTTAGCCACTTTACTCGGCGAAATAATCAATATGGAAAGGTTTTCGCAATATTGTCGCCAGGTCAGCTCTCGGATTATGACCGAGAAAATGAAAGAGAGCACTCAACATAACATCGAAATGCTCCCACAGACCACTATTATTGTATCACAATAATTTAGAAAAATCAAGTATTTGGAGGAAATTTAATATGGAAAATTCAATAAATGCTATTCAGCAGAAATATTCAAATTGTAATTTGTTAATGCCTATGTCAACAGAAACACAGTTAAATCCGTTTTATAAGCTGACTGTTTCGTCTGTTACGGCAGATGTGTCGGAAAGCTCTGGCGATATATTCAAGGTTGGAACATCAAAGGTAACCGGTCCGAATGGTAAGGACATTTGGGTGGATGTATTTTCTCCCGCAAAACCTCTTTTGATGAAACTTGCCGCCGCTGCCGGTATTCAATTTGACCCGAGCAACACATACGGCGAATATATCTCTCGTAACTGCTATAAAGCAAAGGCTTACGGTGCGTTAAAAATGCCTGATGGAACAGGAAAAACCCATTGTGATGAAAAGGTTATCAATCTTGATGATGAAGAAGATAGATTCCGTATGGAATTTATGGATAAGTCAATACAGGGTATTGTTGATGATAAAGCCGCAAAAGAAGCTGAAAAGATGTTCCCCGGCGGCGAATGGAAAGACACTGTAAACAAGTTTGGTAAACCTTGTAAGGCTTACATAATCCCCGAAAAAGACCGTCAGACATACATTGACAGGTCGGTAATGGTAAATATGATGTTGCTCCGTAAAACATTTGCAGAAAAGGCTATGACGGGAGCGATTTTAAGGGTTGTTCGTGCTTTAATCGGTCTTAAAGGTACATACACCCTTGAAGAACTGAAAAAGCCTTTTGCGGTGTCAAGAGTTACATTCTCTCCCGATTATTCAGATCCCGAAGTAAGAGCTGCAATGCTTTCACAGGGTATGAACTCAATGGGTAATATGTTCGGTACTTCTGCCGTTCCTGCTTTAACTGCAGATGTTCCGCACAGAGACCGTTTAGAATTCAATCCCGAAGAATATGCAGACAATGCGGCTTTCGTTTCAGATGTTGAAGAAAATCCTGCGGATGATTTTGCGAATGTTGGATTTGATGCTTCGCAGGCACACGCATTCCCCGAGGAAGAAGCACCGCAGAATGTTCCGGCAGAAAAGGCGGGAAATATTTGTGCTGATTGCGGCCGAGAAGTTTCTGCCGCAGTTGCACAGTACAGTAATGATAATTTCGGTAAAGTGCTCTGTATGAGCTGTCAGAAGAAAGGAGTTTAATCTATGTTTTTAGTTAATCAGGATAGCACAAGTAGCTTTAATGTTGATATTATCGACCAGATAACAGCCGTAAACCCCCGAAATGATGATGAAGATAAGAGACCTCTGGTAGTTGCTCTTATCGGCAGTCGTGAGGAAGTGCTGGGACGTTAATTTCTTTTACCTTTCGGAAACAGTTGGTGATATTTCCGTCTTTTTCGTATGTTCTGACTGTCATATTAAAGCCTCCTCATCAAAATATCCATCCGTTGAATAGTCCCACTCGATTGTCCCGTCTTCGTACTGCCTGCATCCGTGAGCAGTAAACTTCCAACCGCTTTTAGTATTGATAAATGTTCCTCCTGTTTCAGAGGACCAAAGGCAGCGGAACTCGCCGCCTCCGTGATTTATGTAAGTTTTGCCTATAACCGGCTTAAAAAGTTTTGGATATTCCACATTAAACCCTCCTTTCGGGATTGATAATTACTGTAATTCCGAATGATGATATTGCGGGATATTTCTCCGGGAACATAAGCTCGATTTCGCAATCATCATATTTTACATCAATAAATCTTAATTCGTTTGCTTGTATGCAGTCGCCGCTATCATTGTCCTGTAACCATATTGTAGTGTGATCCTGCGTAACTGTTCTTAAATCTGCGATTGTCATTCTACCTCATACTCTCCTTCCTCAACATCAAACCTTGTTATACTTCCGTAGGTGTAGCCGTTGTCGTTCTTGTAATAAATTGGGGTGTCCTCGTCAAACTCTTCGAGAAGGTTAATCAATTCTCCAACTGTCATTGTGTTTTTGCATTGGTCGGGACCGTAGCCGGTGCGTTTTGTGTTGAAATAAATTACATTTTCCATTTTGTTAATCCTCCTGCTTTAAAAACTTATTTGTAAGAATGTTTACAACTTCGACTGCTTCGTTATATCCGTCTATAACCTTTTGTATAACCACAGGGGATAAGCTGCCGTAAGATGTTGTCTGAATCCTAAACTCTTTTGTATCATTATCACCGAAAATATCGTAATTAAAGTAGATTTCAGGGAGATAATCCATTTTGCGATTCGGATTAACACCAAAGCGTTCGTGAGTTTTTCCGCTTTCATAAATTGATAAGTCTCTGATTACTTGGTAATTTCCAATTTCGTAAATATCACGCTCATATCTGCCGTTTTTGTCCTGTGCCTCTTTGTGTTCGATAAACTTTAGTTTCATTTTAATCATCCCTTCCGGGCGGTATTGCCGCCGCCCTCGGCTCAAACATTAGTTTTTCTTTTCGCTTTTTTCCCACATAACAATCTGCCCTTTGAGGTAGTCTATCTTTTTGTCGATTTTATATAGCCTTGCGATTTTTATTTTGCTATCCGTCCGTTTTTCTTCTGTTTCTCTCTGTCTTAACAATTCTCGCATTGCAAGTCTACAAATTTCACCCATTGTTATTATGTTATTCATCTTATTTTACCTCCTGTAAAAGTTCTCTTAATTTCGCCTTGACCTGTTTGGTGCCTTTTGCAATCTCTTCCATATAGCCTTTGCAAAGTACCACTTCATCCAGACCATTTACTGCAAGGGTGTATTTGTGTTCGCCGTACTTTTCGTTTACCTTATACCACAAATCCCTTGTTGAATTTGTTATTGCGTTTAATCCTTTTTTCATTTTAACAACTCCTTAAAATATTTCGATAAGTAAAAATATTATTTTGCTTTCTCTTATGTTTATATATTACCATATCGAAAATGACTTGTCAATACTTTTTTTCGATTTTTTGAAAAAAACTTTTGACAAATCAAAACTTTTGTGATATTATATTTATGAGGAGGTGGTCGAGGTGGTATCATACGACCCATTATGGAAAACACTTATAGATAAGAAGATGAAAAAACTTGACCTTTGCGGCGAGGTTGGAATCAGTACATCAACACTTGCCAAAATGGGAAAAAACGAGTATGTCGCATTGGCAATTCTGGATAAGATTTGCTGTTCGCTACAATGCGGCATAGAGGACGTCATTCAGATAACCGATTGACAATCCGGCAGAAATATTATATAATGAAAGAGAGGTAATGTTGAAATGCCAACATTAAGTATGTTTTTCGGAATTTTAATCAGAATGTATAAAGAACTGAACGGTCAGCACAATGCACCTCATTTTCACGCAGGATATGGTGAATATGAAGCAGTTTATGATTTTGACGGAAACGTATTAGAAGGAAAGTTACCGAAGAAGCAGCACAACCTTGTTGTTGCCTGGGTAGAAATACATCGTGAAGAACTCGAAGCAAATTGGAAGTTGCTTTGCGACAATGAGCCGTTCTTCAAAATCGAGCCTTTAAGATAAGGAGGATTTATATGAGCGAAATTGTAAAAGGCGCTCCTTTGAGCCCAAGAGTAAAAGAAGTCGTACCGACAGATGATTTCGAGCTACTCCTTACATTTAATACAGGAGAAAAGAAAAAGTTTGATGCAAAAACTTTATTCCAATATCCTATGTATGCACCATTGAAAAACATCGGCTTTTTCAAATTGGTTAAAGCCGATAATATGTGCGTGTATTGGAACGATGAAATTGACATCTGCCCTGATGCACTGTATGCACAGAGCATTCCGGTGTGATGGTATTAGCGTGGCATTAAAATATTTTATAATAAATATATGTAGAGCTAAAACGAGAAAACAATCCACTTTCTGCACGTCAAAAACGAGTTGATATTACTCCAAGTTAACGTGCCGTAGTGGAGTGGGAATAAGTAATCAAACCCTCGAAAGTGGCTTAAAATAAGGCTTTTCGGGACTTTGTAATCTGCAATGATACTAATTTGATACTATTTTACTATTGCATACAATAAACGATTATAAAAACTATCCCCCTGA
>SVJJ01000018.1 GCA_015069045.1 Oscillospiraceae bacterium | reverse complement strand
ATACAAGAGTTTCAATGAAAGGTGCGTTAAAGCAGCAAGGTTTCATTGGAACGGGTCGGAGTAATACGGAGCGTGCTCAATGGGTAGATTCAGAAAAGGAAGCGTTATCAAAAATTATGCTTTCACATGGCATTGAGTGGGAGCAAAAAGGCACTCACGAAAATCATAAAACTGTCAGCGAATTTAAGCGTGATATGCTTGCAAAAGAGATTGACGAGCTTACCGAGAAAAAAGATGATTTGCTACATACAATGTCTGCATATACAAAGGCAGAAGAATATGCACGTCTTACGGTGCAAAAAATCAAAGACAATGACGATTTTGATATACCTGAACCACCGCCTTTGATGTCGGCAAAAACATATAAAACAAAATTTATAGAGCCGTTCATAAAGCGTATTATGAAGATTATCGAAAATCTTGCCCGGCGGTGTTATCGTGCAGAAAAAATTGCTGAACAGGCAGAAGCTAAAGTCAAGCCTTTGGAAGCAGAAAATGAAAGGCTCAAAAGTCAGCTTTGGAATAAAAATATGGCACTTTCAAAAGCGGAAGTTAAGGTCAGAGATTTTGACAGAATTAAAAATTATGTTGGAGTCGAACAGATAAACCGTTGGCTTAAAGAAATTGTGCATCTTGGTAAAAACAGAAGCAGAAGCAACAACCACATAGAACGATAAAATATTTTCCCTTAATAACCTGTACGGGAATGTGCCACATTCCCGTGTGGGTGGTTAGGGATATAGAAAATTTAACAGGAGGATTTACAATGAAAAAATCAATTTTTGAACAAATGGGCGGAACTTACAGACGAGAGGGGGATTACCTGATACCTAACATTTCTGTTCCCGATACAAGGGAATATAACATCGGCAAATATGGAAATCTGCATAAGAAATTTCTCGAAGAAAACTATCCGGTATATTATTCTGTTATGCTTTCATCGGGTAAGTTGTTTATCCGTCTTGAACGGGTAGAAAGAAAAGCGCAACAAGAGCTTGATAGGCTTATTCCCATACTTGCCAAGCAACAAGGGGTTACAGAAAAATTAAAGGCTGAAAATCAGCTTAAATGGGTGGGCTTGATGAACAATATCAAAGCACAGGTTGAAGAAATAATCTATGCAGAAATCGTATATGTGAGAGGAGCAATATAATGAAAAAATTTGTTGTGTTTATAGTCTTAATTTCAATGTTTACAAGTACGGGTGTGAAAGCAGCAGAGGTGCCGAGAGAGTCGGCACCCTGCAATGCCACAAATGAAGCAATTACTGTTGTTGAAAATTTTATCGGTGATATTTTAACCGAAGTGCAGAACGGCATGGGATATGCCGATGCGAGAGCGAAATCAAATCGCATATTCTTTACTGCTTGGCTCAACGGTCAGACAAACGGCTATAGTTACGGAGAACTTGTTGCTATAGCCAATAACGCAATATGGCAATATCGGGATATGTACTTACGACCTGATTTTTATGCAAATAATCTTGAAAAAGTCAGAGTTATTATTTCTCCCTTAATTGAAGATTATAAATCCGGCAAGATTAGTTATTCCGAAGCTGAATTTAATGCTCGTAATAAAATTTATCAATCAGTTAATCCAAGTTTTAATCCCGATGTTGAATATATGAAAGATCCAATATACAGAGATATTCCACCTATTGATAATAGCCTTTTTAGAATAGCAAGAAAATTGATTTTGGAATAATAACAGATGCCCTGCGACTTAAAATGTTGCAGGGTATTTTAATATTTGCTGTTTTTGTTATGTTAAAGTGCTGAATTTTGGCAAAATGTATTGTAAAATTCATAATTTAGTGTTATAATATATGCGCTACAACTTTTAACAACTGCCTAGAAAGGCGGTCACCTAATTGAATAAACCTATGCTTAGGGGGTACGCTATTTGTAAAAAGCGTACACTCTTGTTTCGTCATACTCTTAAGCTTAGGTTTAGGTGTTATGTTAAAAGTGTGTAGCAACCTTTGAAACGGAGTCACTGCGTTTTTTGGTGCGTAGTTTCTCTTGCAAAAGGGGGCTGCGCACTTTTTTTATTTTAGGAGTATGAATGCGATGGAAGAAAGCAAACAAAAAACTTGTTGCTTCATTGGTCATAGAAAGATAAATGAAACAGATGAATTAAAAGAAAAAATATATAATACAGTTGAAGATTTGATAGTAAATAAAGGTGTCACTTCCTTTCTTTTTGGCAGTAGAAGTGATTTTGACAGTTTGTGCAAAAAGATAGTTACAGAGTTTCAAGAAAAGTATCTTGATATTAAGCGCACCTATATCCGTGCCGAGTATGAATACATTAGTGACAGCTACAAAGACTACTTGCTTGAAAAGTGTGATGATACATATTTTCCTGAAAAGGTTTCGGGAGCAGGCAGAGCTTCCTATGTAGAGCGTAATCAGATAATGATAAATCAAAGCGATTATTGTGTTTTTTATTATGATGAAAACTATCTACCACCACGCCGTAGAAACAGCCGTAGAGATTTGTTAGATTACCAACCTAAAAGTGGTACAAAGATAGCATATGATTATGCGATTAAAAAGAAACGCAAGATTATAAATTTGGTCTAAAAACATTGAAAAAATCAAGAAAAGTGGTATAATAAATACATTACACGCTAATGTAAGGGGTTAATTATAAGGGTTTAGCAACCTTATGTCAGAGTTGGTGCGTTTTTTCGGTGCATGGCTCTGAAATATGGATTATGCACTTTTGATATTGGAGGTATATGATGAAAATAAAGCATATTTTTGTGTTGTTAATTGTCGCTATTTTGTGTTGTATTACTGTTTATGCTGAAGCAGGCACAGAGGTAAAAGGCGAAATATCCACAGATACAATTTGGACTAAATCGCAATCACCATATTATATAACAGGCAATACTCTAATAAGTGAAAATGCTGAGTTAACTATTGAAGCAGGTGTTGAAATCATCTTTACAGGAGAATATTATATTCAAAGTAAAGGTATCGTTTCTGCAATAGGAACAGAAACAAATAAAATTGTTTTTAGTACAAATGCAGAATATGGTTCTTATGCGATACAGTTAAGGTCTGACGAAAATGCCTTTGAATACTGCGAGTTTCTAAACAAAACAGGATATAGCGATAACAAATGTATTGAAATATATTCGCAAAATAATAGTATTTCAAATTGTACAATACAATCGTATAATGGTATCTATTTTACAGAAGGTGCAAATAACAATTTAATTTCTAATTGTCAAATCAAAGACAATACATATGGCATAAAAATATATGGCGGAAAAAACAACATTATTTCTGATACGAATATTACAAGTACAAACAAAGAAATTGGAATTTTAATAGGAAGTTATGATTATTTTATTAAAGATTTAATAATACAAAATTGTAAAATTAGCGGTTTTAACAAAGGGATTTCTTATCCTATGGATGCTAATTTTTCCTCCACATATGCAACTGTTAAAGAATGCACTATTGAAAACTGTTATTATGCAATAGATCTTCCTGTCGCTCGTGTTACAGAAGATGTAAAAAATATTTCATTACCAATAGAATATTGCAATATGACAAACTGTACTTATAATGTATATGTACATAATTCTCACAGTTCATATGATAACAGTAGTGTTATATTTAATATCGTAAACAACTTTTGGGGAACGACGGTTATAGAAGAAATGGATGAGAAAATAAATGATTATTACGATAATTTCAATTTGCCTAAAGTAATATATCAACCTTATTTACTCACTCAATACAGTGAATTCTTGTATACAATATCAAATGAGGAAGTAACGATTATCGGCTGTAATTCTGAAGATTCCGTGGAAATTCCTGCAGAAATAGATGGGTATCCAGTAAATGCCATAGGAAGTGGTGCATTTTTGGGCAAGAACTGTTTAACTAGCATAAAGATTCCAGAGAGTGTTACAGTTATCGGTGAATCTGCATTTTCTGGGTGTACAAGTCTTTCAGATATAGTAATACCTGATAGTATTACTACTATTGGTAGTTATGCATTTGAAAGATGCGATAATTTGTCAAATGTTTACATAACAGATGTTGAATCATGGTGCAATATTGATTTTGGAACTTTTACATCTAATCCAATGCATATGGGGGCTTCTCTATACTTGAATGACTTACCAATTATACATTTATCTATACCAGATACAATCTCAAATATCAAGCCCCGTTCATTTGCCGGTTGTGGGAGCATACAGACGATAAATATTCCCAATGGTGTTGTTTCTATTGGCAGCGATGCTTTTGGCAACTGTGAAAAATTAACAAGTATTGAATTGCCTAACAGCGTTTTGCAAATTGGCGATTGGGCTTTTTCGGGCTGTGCAAACTTAGTAAATGTGACTTTATCTAATAATCTCACGACTATTGGCAAAGAAGCCTTTTACTCGTGTATAAGTTTGAAAAATATTACGATTCCTAACACCGTTACCGCTATCGGTTTAGGTGCATTCAATACTTGTACGAGCTTGGAAAGTATAAACATACCAGATGGTGTAACAACTATTAAAGATGGTACATTTCATGGATGTAAAAATCTTTCTAATATAATGTTTTCAGATAATCTACGAAATATTGAAAATCGAGCATTTTCTTATTGTGAAAACTTAAAGAATGTGAATTTACCCGAAGGAATAACAAATATAGGAAATTTTGCTTTTCATCACTGTGGTAGTCTTGAAAATATAGATATACCATCATCCGTTTTAGAAATTGGAAACTCTGCTTTTGCAGATTGTAGTATACTTACAAACATAACTATTCCAAATAAAATAAAACGAATTGAAAGTGGTACTTTTTCGAGATGTTTCAATCTTGCAAGTGTATCAGTTCCAGAAAAATTGTCTTATATAGGCAGTTCTGCATTTGCATTTTGTAGAAATTTAACAGATATACTGATACCTGACACTGTGACGAGTATAGGTTATGGTGCTTTTCAAGGGTGTAGTAATCTTTCTAAAGTGAATTTGCCAGAAGGTATCAATAAAATTGAAAGTGACACATTTTCGTATTGTTCTGCGTTAAAAGAGGTTAAAATACCGGAAGGCGTAACTGTTATTGATTTTTCGGCATTCTCTGGGTGCAGTAATTTGAGAAGTATAGAAATACCAAGCAGTGTTAAAAGTATTGGTGATTATGCATTTATGGGGTGTGTAAGTTTAACAGACATAACACTTCCACACAAAATGACAAGTTTGGGTGTTTCAGCATTTTCTAGTTGTCTTAGTTTGACAGATGTAATAATTCCTGATGGTATTACAACTATTGCTAACGATTTATTTTTTGCTTGTAAAGGTCTAACATCAATAACAATTCCTAATGGAGTAACTAGTATAGGATATGAAGCATTTATGTCTTGCTCGAATTTATCAGAAATCACTATACCAAATACTTTAATCAATATTGGTGATAAAGCTTTTTATGAATGTAATGTTCTGTCAACTGTGAATTATAAAGGTACAGAAGAAACATTTGATGAAATATCAATAGGTGATTATAATGATAAATTCATAAATGCAAATATAAAATATTTACCTGCTACTAAAACAACTGTATCAGATGATAAGAATACTTTTACGATTGCTCCTATATCAGTTGACAAGGGCAACTTGATTATATTAGCATTGTACAAAGGCAATATGTTTGTAAAATTATACTCTGCGGTTTATGACGGTGATATTGTTCCTTTTACCGTAACAGAAGATTATGATATTGCAAAAATTATGGTGTGGGAAAGCTTTACAACTTTAAGACCTATTACCGAAGTTGAGGTAGTTGAGTAATCCATGATTAGAAAAAATTGTATATAGAGTTAAAATTCGTCTTGAAATTTTTCTCATTCTATGATAATATATAATGTGTCAAATGGTAGAGAAACAAATGCAGTATATCCAAAATATGAGTGATACTATTTTGATACTAAAAATTATGGAAAAGACAGAGAATATGGATACTGAGGCAACGAAAGCCGAATAAATCCATTAAATACTAAACAAATTTGTTTAGTATTAGAAAAACTTTGCCGAGTGGGAATAAAATGAAAAATCCCCAAAAGCCTTGAAATATTGGGGCTTTTGGGGTTTCTTTTTGCTTTTTAGGCACATTTTAAGTACAATTTTAAAGTATCAATCCAGCGTCATCATAAAAAACAGAGAAATATCTTCACGCGACTATGTCCATTTGCGCCAGGACACATATTTTTCATATCTGCAGTTTATTTTTTCAGGTCTGTTGATGTATGGGCTTTAATTCAATATATGCTTTTTAGCCAGGGGTCTTAGACCATCTGCCCACAGATACAGTTCATCGCCCTTTGAAAAGTCTACCTCTGTGGGGAAATATTGCGTAATGCCGGGAGCAAAAGAGGTAAAAGTCAAGGCTGTCCAAGTCATGGCATCCCGGTCCGCTTTGTTAACCACAAACAAAAATTTTGGAATCAAATTTTCCTGTGTGTTATTATGTATGTAAAGATAGGAGCTTGTTATGTTGCCGCTGACATCTCGTGTACAACCATTAGACAAAGCATACAAGGGAATTTTATCAGAAAGCTCTTCTAAAATGGATTGTAAATTTAACAGACCATGGCCGTAAACAATATCTTCCTCATTGGCGGTGCTATTATCTAAATCTGTAGCAGTTGATGTGACCAAACTAGTTATTTCTGCTACCGTAGCATCAGGCCATATATCCTTAATTAAGGCTACGGTCCCTGCTACAATGGGAGAGGCAAAGGAGGTGCCGTATTGCACATTTACCCCGCCATTATTTGATAGACCGCATATACCGGTATAAGACCCATCTATTGCCGTTCCGCCGCCAGGTGCCGCTATTAATACACTATAATTGCGAGAGGATTGAAGAGCTGCAGTATAATCGCCATTATTATTGCGCGTGACACCGGCTACCCCAATCACACCATCACATCCAGCGGGATAATTTACAACGGTTGGAGTTGTAGCCTTATCGGGGTCAGTTCCCCCGTCATTTCCAACAGCGGCTACGATTGTAATATTTTCTTCTAAAGCATTATCAACAAGACCTTGCAAGGCGTCTATAGCACTTTTTTGGTTGATATCAGCAGGATCAAGGGGCGTGCCTAAGCTCATATTAATAACATCACAACCATAACTAATAGCCGTATCCATAGCGTATAATATACTGTTTAGGTAAACGCCGTTATCAGTGGATTGTACTTTAATGGGGAGTATCTTTGCGTGGCTTGCCACACCGGCAATATCCAGTGCGTTGTTGGTTTGGGCGGCAATTAAGCCGGTAACCATGGTCCCGTGGCCGTTTGTATCGGTTACGTCATTTGGATTCGGTGGTACATCAAAACCAACCAGTTCATTGGCCTGGTTGTACATGGGTTCAAAAGCGCAGTTTATGCCGGAAAGAATATTGCCTTGATTTAAGTCGGGATGGTTTGTTGTAAGACCAGAATCAATAACCGCTACGGTAACACCTTTGCCAAACACACCCTTTACCCTGGGCGCAGATGCGTGAATCGCCTGCAAGTACCACTGGTGACTATATTTTGTGTCGTTTGGAGAGTCTAAGGTAGGACTATTTTCGAATAGGGTGACCATATAGTTGGGAAAAGAGGCAAGTTGCCCTTTGTTTTTTTCAATAAAGGCTTCATCGTTGGTATAAAAAAAACCACTTCCCAGAGCCATGGCATCTGCAGGAAGAGATGAGTAGGTTGTGAAGCTATATAAGGCGGGGGCGTTTTTTGGTAATTGAAATATGTATCCCTTACTCTCTAGTGCCGATGCGGAAAAAGGCATAGCCAAGAGCATACCAAACAGTAAAAATAAAACTCTTTTTTTCATGTTTTTACCCTCATTTTTTCATCTTCTCTTTGTTTTAATATAACATAGATTTAGATGTATGTCAAGATAGGACAAGAGAGCCCGTAGCATAAGAGAACGGAATGACGCATAGAATAAAATAGAAATATAGCGAGGCAAGAAAGGAAGGAATTCAGATATGAAACGTCTCATTGCCTTTAGTTTAATTTTATGCAGCATTCCGGCTTTTACCGTCTTTGCCCAGCCGGAAACATCCTTAACCATATCGGCACCGGCGGCAATTTTAGTGGAGGCAGGAACCGGTCAGGTTCTCTTTGAAAAAAATAGTCATGAAAAAAGACCACCGGCTTCTGTTACTAAAATTATGACCATGCTTTTGGTGGTAGAGGCCATTGATAACGGGCAAATTACTTTAGATGACATGGTGCATTGTTCCGAGTATGCGGCTTCCATGGGCGGTTCTCAGGTGTATTTAGAGCCAGGGGAGGCCATGAGTGTACGGGATATGTTAAAAGCGGTTGCCGTGGCCTCAGGGAACGATGCTGCGGCGGCCTTGGCGGAGCATCTTGCCGGTAGCGCCGAGGCTTTTGTGGCAATGATGAACCAACGGGCGAAGGATTTAGGAATGAAGGATACACATTTTGTTAATTGTAACGGCCTGGATGATCCGGAGCATGTGACAAGCGCTTACGATATTGCCTTAATGAGCTGCGAGCTTGTGAAACATCCTCTCATTATTGATTTTACAAGCATCTGGATGGATAGTCTGCGGGATGGTGCATTTGGCCTTGTCAATACAAACAAGTTAATTCGCTTTTATGAGGGTGCCAATGGACTAAAAACAGGTTCTACCAGTGTGGCAAAATATTGTCTTAGCGCCTCGGCTGTGCGGGATGGCATGAATTTAATTGCTGTTGTTATGGGAGCAGATTCTTCCAAGGAACGTTTTGGAGATGCCAGTCGCCTTTTAGATTATGGTTTTGCAAATTACACTATAGCCGGAACCTTGCTGACCGATGAAGAATTGAAACCCATTTCCGTTACAAAGGGCACCAGCAATCAAGTGGAAACAGCAGTGGCGGATGGATTTCACGTTTTGGTCAGCAAAGCAAAGGTTGGCAGTATTGAAAAGGTTATTCAATTGCCTGACCAGGTGGAGGCACCCATTCGGGCCGGCGATAAGTTAGGAACTGCAGAGTTTTCTATTGATGGCCAGCTCATAGGGGGTACGGACATTCTGGCTAAGCAGGATGTGCCGAGGGTAAGTCCATTTGGCATGTTTGGAAGGCTGACAAAGCAGCTTTTATTCGGTAATGACAATCGCTCTATTCCTATTGTTGGATAATTTTTGTATATCTGATTCTTGATAAGGCCATACTACATGATACATAGAAAGGATTAAAGGAGCCGACAAATATGTATCGTGTACAAAAGAAAAAAAGAGGCGGTGTGTTTTTTTGGGTGACACTCCTATGCACAGCCGCTATTTTAACAGGCGTAGGGTTTGGTGGTTTTCATATAACGGATGAATTAAAAAACATACAAGGAACACCATCGGCTATGCCACAAACAGAATCCGCCATGCAGGCCGGTGAAACAATTTCACCTAATTTTCCGGTTTCCTTGCCTATGGTGGTGTCAGAGGAACGAGAGGAGTCGGGTCTTCGATATTTAGTTATTGAGCAATCAGGGGATGTGTGCGTTTTTATTTTAGATGAAGAGGGAGAAAGACGATTTAGCCATAAACTGGCCATAGAAACAGAGGCATTACGAGAAGCAGACCAAAACCTTTTTAAGGAAGGAATTGTCCTTCAGTCTAAACAGGAACTGTTGGAACTTATGGAAGACTTTTCGTCATAGAAAGGCACAATGGTGTAAAAAAGGGATGTAAATTGATATATATTTTACATCCCTTTTTTATGTTTATAATACAATCGTGTGGTCTATATACATTACCAATATTTTCTGTCTAAGCTACGATATTGGATTGCCTCGGCCAAATGGGCTGTTTGAATAGTTTCGCTATCTGCTAAATCGGCAATAGTACGGGCAACTTTTAAAATTCGGTTGTGAGCCCTAGCCGAAAGTCCCAAGGTGTTAAATACAGATTGCATTAAATTGCTTTCCTCTTCGCCTAAGGCACAAAATTGTTCTGTCATAGGGGCGGTCATTTGTGCATTACAGAAAACGGAGGGATAGTCCTTAAAACGGTGGATTTGTCGTTTTCGAGCCTCATTGACCCGGGCTTGGATTTGGGCGGAGCTTTCACCATGTTTTTTGGATTTAAGCTCCTGATAAGGGACAGCCAACACCTCCACATGTAAATCAATGCGGTCTAATAGCGGGCCACTAATTTTAGATACATATTGGTGAATTTGGGCCTCGCTACAGGTGCAGGGACGAATGGGGTCTCCATGGTAGCCACATTTACAGGGATTCATTGCCGCAACCAGCATGGTACGACAAGGATAGGTTAAAGTGGCATTTACTCTAGATATGGTTACAGTTCCATCCTCCAGAGGCTGCCTTAACACCTCTAAAGCGTTTTTGTTAAACTCGGGCAATTCATCCAGGAATAACACACCGTTATGAGATAGGCTTACTTCTCCCGGGCGAGGTACTTGCCCGCCACCGGAGAGACCCACAGCCGAAATTGTGTGGTGAGGGTTGCGAAAGGGGCGTGTGGTCATTAGAGGGGTATCGGCAGCTAAAAGACCGGCAATACTGTGAATTTTGGTAATCTCCAGGGCTTCCTCGATGGTGGGTTGGGGCAAAATGCCGGGAAGCCTTTGTGCCAGCATGGTTTTACCGGAGCCGGGGGAACCAATCATAAGAACATTGTGACCGCCGGCAGCAGCCACCTCTAAGGCTCGTTTTACACTTTCTTGTCCCCGCACATCGGCAAAATCAGGACAGGCAACAGCTTGATGTTTAAAAAATTCGTCTATATCTACGGTAACGGGCGAGATAGGCTCAATGCCTAAAAAATGGGCCATAATCTGCGATAAGGTTTTGGCCGGAAACACAGTTATATCCTTGACTACAGCGGCCTCAGCTGCGTTTTCTTGGGGCAAAATTACTTTTTTAATTCCTGCTTGGGCGGCACAGAGAACCATTGGCAGCGCACCGGCTATAGGGCGCAAGGTACCGTTTAGGGAAAGCTCTCCCAAAAACAAATAGTCATCCGGTTCATCTCCCGGCAATTGGCCGGAGCTACGCAGAAGTCCTATACAAATGGGCAAATCATAACAAGGGCCTTCCTTCCGTATGTTGGCAGGGGCTAAATTAACGGTGATGCGTCGCTGAGGAAAGTTAAGAGAAGAATTTTTCATAGCAGAACGCACGCGCTCCCGGGATTCCTTTACCGCCGCATCGGGTAATCCGACAACATCAAAGGCAGGCATGCCGTTGGCAATATCTGTTTCAACTTCTACAATGTAGCCGTCAATACCTAACAGGCCACAGCTTTTAACTTTTGCGATCATGGAGCATCCTGTCCTTTCGAGTCCTTTTTGACTACAGATAGGGATTTGTATGGTATTGGTTATAATTCCAACAAACCTTTAGGGGAATGGGTTAAATTTTCGTAGCCGTTTTTTGTGATGATAATCAAATCTTCAATACGGACACCGCCGAGGCTCTCCACATAAATGCCCGGTTCTACAGTTACCGTCATACCGGGGGCTAAAACCATATCAGAACGAGGAGAAAGAACCGGTTGTTCGTGAATGACAAGGCCTGTGCCATGCCCCAGGGAATGACCAAAGTTTGAGCCATAGCCTTGATTTGTAATCACACCTCTAGCGGCGGCATCAGCATCCTTACAGGCAACATTTGGACCAATCATGTTCAAAGCGGCTTCCTGTGCCTTTAAAACCGTATTATATATCTTTTTTTGTTCGTCGGTGGCTTTACCCAACACAACTGTACGCGTCATATCACTGGCATAACCCTGATAGAAGCAACCAAAATCTAATGTAATCAAGTCTCCCGGAGCAAGCTTTTTATCTGTAGCAACGCCATGAGGCATGGCAGAACGCAGACCCGAAGCACAAATAATGGGAAAAGAAGGACCATCAGCACCGTTTTTGCGCATATGCCAATCCAATTCTAAGGCAATATCCCTTTCGGAAATGCCGGGTTTTATCAGGGGCAGAACATGGGCAAAGGCAGCATCTGCTAAGGTGGCAGCCTTTCGGGTTAGTTCCAGTTCTTTTTCGTTTTTAATGGACCGTTGCTGTATAATTGTCCCATCCACACCCTGCCAGCTGCTGTTTGGGAGTGCGCTGCATAGGGCCCGGTATTTTTTTGCATTTATATGCTCTTCCTCAAACCCTATTACGCCGGGGGCTTGTTTTGCCAAATAGGTAACAGCAGTTGTTTCCACAATATCAACCACCTTACAGTCTGTCGCTTCTCGGGTAGCTTGCAGAACATAGCGGGAATCAGTAAAAAGCATGTAAGTTCCCTTTTGTATAATTAAAACAGCTTCCTCGCCGGTAAAACCACTGTAATAGCGAAGGTTTTCCGGCGAAGTTATGTAGGCCGCCTCAACGGCAGTGTTTTGCAGTAATGTTTCCATTCGTTCAATAAACAAGAGCATTCCCCTCCAAATGGTAATTATATCATTTCTTTCATATATTTTCAACTGTTTTCATAGGATATAAATATATCTTTTATGGCGAGTGGGGTTATATGAAATACTTTCTAAAAGAGAATAGAATACATATTTTATTTATGATTTTTTTGGGTTTAATGTTTATTTTGTGGGGGCGGATGCTTTATAGAGAGTTCAGACTTAACACGTATACGCGTAATTTAACAACAACAGAGGCACGTCTTTCCTGCCTGTCTTATTTTGGGTGGGAAGGAGATCCCGGGAGCGAGCAGAAAAAAGTTGTGGTTATTCCGGAGCCTTTAGATTTGGTTTATCGGCGATATAATCAACTCCAAACCCCTTGCGGATTTAACCTAGAGCGGTATTGCGGTAAAACCGTTTACTGCTATACCTATCAAATACTTAATTTCCCTCATCAAGGGGAGGAACCGGTATATGCCAATTTGTTGATTTATGAGGGGGCGCTTATTGGGGGAGATTGCATGTCTACGGCCTTAGACGGGTTTATGTTACCTTTAGACAGGCGGTTTTTAAAGTAAAAACGGGGCAGTGCAAACGCTGCCCCATTTTACCATTTTAGTCCTCCGCAAAAATAAGAAGGTCCTCAATGTTGCATTCCAAAATATAGTACATAGCCTCTAAATTTTCATATCGAATAGATTTTGTTTCATTGTTAATCATTTTATTAAAATTTTGATAGCTCATGCCCATTTGTTTGTAGAGCCAGTATTTTGTCTTACCTTTTTCCTTTAGCAGATTAATAGCATTTAACCGTATCATAATACCTTCCTCACTTATCTAATCTATACATACCATACTATTATAAAAAATATCTTGACATATAGACTAATACAATATATGATGTATACATAAGACATATAATAATTGTGCTCTATTTGTTGCAAAACAAAACAGGCAAGACAAATATTTGTCTTGCCTGTTGCGTATTTATAATATACTTTTTCTCTTCTACTGCAATTTCCATTATACATTAATTTCGATGTGCTCCCCAATAAAAGAGAGCCACTGTGCCGGGTCCTGCATGAGCACCTATAACCGGATCAATGTAGTGAATAATAGCATCCTTTATGGTCATTTTATCTTGAATTAATTTTAAAACGTAGCGGGCCTCTTCTTCACAGTCGCCATGGGCAATAAAGATGGTCTGCTTTTGAGGTTCCTCAACGGTTTTTTCCATGTGGGCAACCAAGGTTTGTAATGCCTGCTTACGACCCCGAGCTTTTTCAACGGGGACCAATTTACCTTCGTTATCCACATGCATAACCGGCTTTATCTGTAATAGAGAACCAATTACAGCAGTGCCTGCAGACAATCGACCGCCGCGTTTTAAAAAAAACAAGTCATCGCAGGTAAACCAGTGAGCCATGCGCAGTTTATTTTCTTCTACCCATTGAGCGGTTTCTTCTATGGTCTTACCCTGTGCCTTTAATTCTGCTGCCCATAATACACAAAGACCTTCCCCGCCGCAGGCAGAAAGGGTATCAACGGTCATAATTTTTCTGTCGGGATAGGCTGTGCGCAGTTCCTCAGCAGCAATGGTGCCAGATTGATAGGTGCCGCTTAAACTGGAGGAAAAGCCTAAGTATAAAATATCCTGTTCGGCTTCTAAAAACTCTGTAAAAATGTTTATAAACTGGTCAGGACTTACCAAACTTGTTGTAATCGTCTTTCTGTCCCGCATCATATCATAAAACTGTTTGAAATTGGTTGTTTTTCCTTTTTCATAGCTTTTTAACTCTTGGCCGTCTACGTGAAAGGTCAGGGGTATTACATGGATATTGTGTTGTTCAATTATCTGTTCCGGCAAATTAGCGCAGGAATCGGTAACAATAACAAAACTCATATATAACTCCGTTCCGCCTGCATTTGCAGGCTTTAAAAATATATAACTCTAGATAATCTTGTGTATAGGATTATATTATCACATATTTTATGTTATGTCAATACTTTATTTATATAAACATTTCCCTTTTATCATGTAGTGCCATACCAAAAAACAGAGGAAATATGAAGGCTTTGTAAATTTATATAAACCCAGCCGAAATGTTTTGGAAAACAGTTGAATTTTATAGGTGAATATGATACAATTAACACACATATTTACTACAAAAACAATAAGAAACAACAGTAGAGGATTATGTCATGTTCAGACCGGCTACAAAGGAAGAAACCGAAAAAATTATACGCTTTTATGATATAGTGATAGAAGCTATGGATAGGTCTGCTATTCATTTGAAATGGCAAAAAAATATTCACCCATCCCATTTGCTTTTGCGCACTTCTGTTGATCAGGGAGAATTATTTGTTTATGAAGAAAATGGGGAAATTTTATGTGCATGCATTATGAATCAATGTTCTAATGAAGCTTACAGCCAGATTTTTTGTGATGATTCTGCTTGCGATAAAATTGGTATTATTCACGTTTTTGCCACCTATCCCAAATGCGTAAGACAAGGGCTTGGAGAAAAGTTTTTACAGAGTTTGCTTCAGTATGCAGGGGCACATTTATTCCAATCCGTCCGGCTGGATGTTTTGCAATTTAATTTGCCGGCAATTTGTTTGTATGAAAAGCTGGGTTTTGTCCGTCGGGGCGAAATGCAAATGTTTGTGCCCAATATAGGCACAGAGGACTTTTACTTTTATGAATATAAAACAAGCAATATAAAAGGGAGCACATGTGGTGGAACAGGAGCAGACACATGTACAAACGAAAAATAACAGAAGGGAAATGTACCAATATGAGCGAAAACAAATGTCATATTACCAGCATTGGCGGTCAGGCCGTTATGGAAGGGGTTATGATGCGTGGCCCCAAGGACATTGCTGTAGCTGTTAGAACGCCTGAAGGAGAAATTGTGGTGGATAAAAAGCCTGTGGCCTCCATCATACAAAAGTATAAACTACTGAAACTGCCCATTATTCGAGGGGTTGTATCCTTTTGCGAATCCCTTATAATCGGAACTCGTGCCCTTATGTTCTCGGCAGAGTTTTTTGATATTGAGGAAGAAGAGGATAAGGTAAAAAAGGCAACCATGACCGAGGACGAGCGCAAGGCAACAGAAGCGAAGGAGAGCAAAATAAAGGATGTTGCTATTTATGGGTCTGTTGCGATGGCTTTAGTGTTTGGCGTGGGTATTTTTATGCTGTTGCCCACCATTTTAGTAGGCTTTGTTAAATCCTATATCGGCAGTGGTGTGTTAGCCACTTTTACAGAGGGCATTGTGCGTATTTTTCTATTTTTAGCTTATATCACCCTGGTTTCGCAAATGAAGGATATCCGTCGGGTTTTTGAATATCATGGGGCAGAACATAAAACAATTTTTTGTTATGAAAACGGGGAAGAGCTCACCGTAGAAAATGCCCGTAAATTTTCACGCCTACACCCCCGGTGCGGAACCAGCTTTTTACTGATTGTTATGGTTGTGAGCATTATTTTGTTCTCCTTTATTTCCTGGAGCAATCTTTGGACAAGATTAGGTTTGCGCTTGTTGCTGTTGCCGCTTGTGGCAGGACTCTCCTACGAAATTATTAAATTTGCCGGCCGCAGTAAAAGCAAATGTATGAAAATCGTCAGCATGCCCGGCATGTGGCTTCAAAAGATTACGACACGAGAGCCGGACGACAGCCAGCTAGAGGTTGCTATTGCATCCTTACAATCGGTGCTTACCGGAAATCGGGAGGATGACAAATGGTAATAGGGGAACTGCTTCAGGAGGGTATGACGGCCTTATCAGGCGCTAAGGTAGAAACCCCTCGGCTAGATGCGGAGGTTCTGCTGGCTCATTTATTGCAACAGGAACGATTATATCTGTTAATTCATCGGGATGATGTAGTTGAAAACTCACTTACAAACAGCTATCGGAAACTTATAAAACGGCGGGCAACCCATGAACCGGTAGCCTATATACTTGGGCACAAAGAATTTATGTCCTTACACTTTTCCCTGGAACCGGGCGTTTTAATTCCCCGACCGGACACGGAAACCCTGGTTGAACATATTATCCACACCTATCAGCAACAAAGGATATCGATTTTAGATCTTTGCACAGGCTCCGGTGCTATTGCCGTGAGCCTTGCTTATTATTTACCGAATGCGAGCATAACGGCATATGATGTTAGTTCCCTTTGCGTGACAGTAGCCAAGAAAAACGCAGAGAAAAACGGAGTGGCCAGTCGTGTGCAGGTGGAGCAACAAGATATTTTAAAGCCTTTTTCTACAGGGGAATGTTATGATTGTGTGGTATCGAATCCCCCTTATATTCCCAAAGCAGAGATCAATAATTTGGCAAAAGATGTGCGGGAATATGAGCCTCGTATGGCGCTGGAGGCTGGCGATGACGGCCTTTTATTTTATCGACATATTGCCAAAACGGTTCCTGACTTATTGGCGCCGGGCGGTATGTTAGCCTTAGAAGTGGGTCATGACCAGGCGGAGTCAGTTACTATGCTTTTACAGAAGACTCCCGGTTTTGATTCCTTTGGTGTATGTCGTGATTTGGCAGGAATAGCCCGTGTTGTGTGGTGTAAAAAAGCTATTTAAATCACAATGTCACGCTAAACAAGAAATCATGTGTCTGTTTTTGTTGAATTTTGCGAAGGACTATGGTATACTTAACGTGTATATATTTTGTTCTTATTCGACAAAATTTTTAATAGCTGGGGGGCAATTATGGAACAGACAACGAGAAAACGCCGATTTGGTGATCGCTATGACGGGTACAGAGTCAAGGACCCGGACCCGTTGTTTCATGTTATTCCACATATTATGCGGTCACGGTTGGATAGCCAAGTTTTTTTTGAAGAGGAAATTGATATTTCCGGCATGCGGGATTTTATTTTAGAACATCGCGAGGAAATTCCGCACCTTTCTTTGTACCATATTTTTGTAGCAGCTGTCATTAGAACCATGGTGCAAAAGCCTCGGCTCAACCGCTTTGTTAGCGGACGAAAAATTTATGCCAGAAGCTATTTGCGGGCGTCCTTAGCTGTGAAAAAAAGCATGAGCGAGGATGGCGAGGAGGCGTTGGTTATGCCTGAATTTACGCCCACAGATACACTCCATGATATTGCAGATAAATTTAACAAAGCAGTAAAACAAGTTAAGGAAAGTGATGAAGGCGGAACCAACAAAACGGAAATAACGGTTAAATTGATTAATCTGTTGCCCGGCTTTACAAAGAAATTTGTGGTTTGGGCTATTCGTAACTTAGATGCAATTGGTAAAATGCCTAAAATTATTAACCGGGTCAGCCCCTTTCATTCCAGTATTTTTGTTACCAATGTTGGGTCGATTGGATTAAATTCCGTTTATCATCATCTGTATGAATTTGGCACAACCTCAGTTTTTTTGGCTATTGGAAAAAAAGAGATGGTGCGCGAGTTGAATAGTGATGGAACAGTCCATTGTAAAAATGTTATTAATATTCGATTTGTATTGGATGAGCGCATTTGTGATGGATATTATTTTGCAATGGCAATTAAAGTTTTTAAACATTTAATGAAAAATCCGGAGCTTTTATTAAAACCGCCTGCCATCATTAAAGAGGACGGTTAATACTGGCTTCAGTATGTAAGGAAAAACCATCATGAAGATATATTTTGCGCCGCTTGAGGGGATAACGACCTATACATATCGAAATGTGCATCATGACATGTTTGGCATGTGCGATGCCTATTTTGCTCCCTTTATAACCCCAACGGCAAATGAACGACTAAGTGCAAAAAACATGCGAGGCATTTTACCTCAAAATAACACAGCCACCATACGGGTACAATGCCTTGCCAGTAGCGGTGAAGCCTTTGTCACATTCACCAAACGCATAGTCGATTTAGGTTATGAGGAGGTTAATCTTAATTTAGGTTGCCCCTCGGGAACAGTTGTCAACAAAGGAAGAGGCGCAGGTGCGTTTCAGGATTTAACGAGACTTAATCAGTTTCTAGAATATATCTTTACCTACGGGGCATGTAACATATCCATTAAAACAAGAACAGGGTTTTCTTCTCATGAGGAATTTGAAAGGATTATGAATATATATAATCAATACCCTGTGGCAGAGTTAATTGTTCACCCAAGATTTCGGGAGGAATTTTACGGGGGCGTGCCAAACAAGGAAAGCTTTCTTTTAGCCTATAATACAAGCTGTGCAAAATTATGTTATAATGGAGATATTTTTTCTCGAGAGGATTATGGTTCCATTATGACACAGTATCCGAAATTGCATGGGATTATGATTGGTCGGGGTGCGGTTCGAAATCCTGCTATCTTTCGTGAAATTCAGGGTGGTGCAGCCTTAACAACAGAAGAGTTACTCGCTTTTTCTGCAGAGCTTGAAAGAAGATATTTGCCCCTTTTAGAATCTCAAACCAACACTCTGCACAAATTAAAAGAAGTATGGGCGTACGTAATCACGAATTATCCTCAGGAAGGAAAAATTGCAAAAGCAATTAAAAAAGCAAAAACCCTGGGTGAGCTTCATAGTGCCATTCAATGGTTGCCCAGCATATGAACCATTGTTTGTAGTAAACAGACGTCTTTTTTACATAAGATGTATGGAGGTTTTCTAATGGATAAAATTGATATTTTAGGGGTTTTGGTGGATCATGTTACCATGGAAGAGGCGGTAGGCCGTGTTAAAGGTTTTTTGGAAGAAGAAAAAAGCCACGTAATTTTTACGCCAAATTCAGAGATTATTATGGCAGCCTATCAGGATGCCTCATTTTGTCATGTATTAAATAGTGCCGATATGGTTATTGCCGATGGCATTGGTGTTGTTTATGCTTCCAGAATTTTAGGTGCGCCCCTGCCGGAGCGTGTTGCCGGTTTTGATTTATCCAGCCAGCTTATTAAAGAAGCCGGAGAAGGTGCCTATAGCTTGTATTTCTTTGGCGGTAAACCCGGTGTGGCTGAACAGGCCGTGGAGAAGCTAAAGGTGCAATACCCCCATTTGCGTGTTGCAGGCTGTTCGGATGGATATTTTGATGAAGAAAAAGAAAAAAAGATTATAGCGGAAATAAAAGATGCAAAACCAGACATTCTTTTTGTTTGTTTGGGTGCACCTAAGCAAGAAAAATGGATTGCGACCCACCGAGAGGAGGTAGGTGCTCGTGTTCTGTTAGGTGTTGGTGGTAGCTTGGATGTTTGGGCCGGTGTAACAGAACGCGCGCCGGAGAGTTACCAAAAGGCAGGCCTTGAATGGTTGTATCGTTTACAAAAACAACCTTCTCGATTTTTTAGAATGTTGGCCTTGCCTAAGTTTGGCTTAACAGTTTTATTTAAAGGAAAACGGGTAAAGAAAGGATAAATGTATGAAGGAATTTAAATCAGGATTCGTCAGCATTGTGGGTAGGCCAAATGTGGGAAAATCGACCCTTTTAAATCGCATTATCGGGCAAAAAATTGCCATTATATCCAATAAGCCACAGACTACACGTAACAATATTTTAGGCATTTATCATCAAGATGATTTACAAATGGTTTTTGTAGACACCCCAGGGATTCATCGCCCCTTTACTAAACTGGGAGAGGCCATGATGAAATCGGCTGATAGTGCCATGCGTGATGGGGATGTGGTGTTATTTTTAGTAGAACCAACAGGTGGACCGGGGAAGACAGAAGAAAAAATTATGGCGGACCTAAAAGAGATGGGATTGCCGGTTATTTTGGTAATTAATAAAATTGACTGTGTGAAAAAGGAATCTCTGCTACCTGTGGTGGCGGCCTATCAGGGTGCTTTCGATTTTGCGGCTGTATATATGATTTCAGCTAAACAGAACGATGGTGTGGAGGCTCTTTTAAAAGAACTTTCCGCATACATGCCGGCAGGGCCTATGTATTATCCGGAAGATTCCGTGACTGACCAACCGGAACGTCAGGTGGTAGCGGAGCTGGTGCGTGAAAAGTTATTGGGACTTTTGGAGCAAGAAATTCCCCATGGTCTTGCCATAGAGGTTTTTTCTATGAAGGAAAAAGACAAGCTGTATGAAATTGAGATCAACATTTATTGCGAACGAGGGAGTCACAAGGGAATTGTGATTGGTAAGGGTGGCTCGGTTTTAAAGGAAGCCGGCTCCCTGGCGCGGGCGGATATTGAAGAAATGTTAGGCAAAAAAGTGCTTCTCAAGTTGTGGGTTAAGGTGAAGGACGATTGGCGGAACAAAGAAGGATTTTTGCGAAATTTTGGATATATCGGCGAATAAATTTTTATACTCTTCCTTGCAATTTTTTCATGGTATAATCCCATTTTTACAAGTCAAAATAGAAGTAGACTGAAAAAAAGGGTGAGATTATATGCTGGAGAATTTTGCTTGGAATTTTTTTGAAAAAACAGGTAATATTGATGTATATTTATTATATAAACAAACCATGAATATGAAAGAAAACAGTGATGAGTATGGAGTTAGTCAAAACCTGTGGTGTTGTGATCAGGAGGACAAAGGTCAAAGACAATGACCTGATGCTCACAATTTTCACAAAGGATTTAGGGGTAATTCGCGCTACAGCGCGTGGGGCATGTGGCTTTAAAAATAAACTGGCGGCAGGCACAGCCCTTTTTGCCTACAGTGAATTTTTGTTATACCCCGGTCGGGAAATTTATAAGGTAAACAGCTGTGAGCTTTTAGAAAGCTTTTATAGCCTGACAGCTAATATTGAACGCCTTGCTTTTGCAACCTATATAGCGGATTTAACCGGCTATGCGGTACAGGAGGAAGGTGGAACGGAGAGGCTATTGACGCTGTTTTTAAATACCTTTTATCTTTTTGCCAAGTGGGGCGGCGAGCTTCGAACTGTAAAGTGCGTATATGAATTGAAGCTATTAGACTATTTGGGATTTACACCGTATTTGTCCGGCTGTGTACCCTGCGGCAACCAGGAGGCGCCTTATTTTGATGCAAAAGAGGGGGGCCTTTTATGCAAAACTTGCCATGGAGAAATGCACAGAGGGCGCAAGATATCGATAGCTTGCAGAGATGCCATGCGATACATATTTGGTTCTGACGATAAGCGTGCTTTTGCTTTTCGTCTTTCCCCGGATGTTTTAGAGGAGTTAGAAGGGCATACGGCCGCACTTCTTTCTGCCTTTATTGACCATGATTTTTACTCATTGACCTATCTAAATACGGTGTTGGGCAGAAAATAACTTGTATATATGATACAAACAACAGCCACAGTCTGAAAGGATTATATTATGGAATTAGATAAAATTTTAAAAGAGGTACAAAAACCGGCACGGTATGTGGGTACAGAATATAACAGTATACATAAGGATTTGGCGGAAATCTATATTCGTTTTGCTTTTTGTTTTCCCGATGTGTATGAGGTGGGCATGTCCCATTTGGGAATTAAAATTCTATATCATTTGTTAAATGAGCAGTCGGATATTTACTGTGAGCGTGTATTTGCCCCCTGGTTGGACATGGAGGAAAAAATGCGCGAGGCAAAGATTCCGTTGTTTTCCTTAGAGAGTCGTACCCCGGTGCAGGAGTTTGATATTGTTGGTTTCACATTGCAATATGAAATGAGTTATTCCAACATTATCAACATGCTGGATTTAGCCAACATTGCGCCTTTGCGTGCAGATCGTGGAGAGGATGCGCCTATTGTATATGCAGGAGGACCTTGCGCCTATAATCCGGAGCCCCTTGCTGACTTTATGGACTTTTTTATGATTGGAGAAAGCGAAGAACAAATTATAGAGGTGATGGATGCTTACCGTGCATGGAAGCAATCCGGGAAGAAAAAACGGGCGTTTTTAGAATCTATTGTTTCTATTCAAGGCATCTATGTGCCGGAATTTTATGATGTAAGCTACCATGATGACGGTACAATTAAAGAAATAAAGCCTAATCATCCGAAGGCGCCTGCACGGGTGAAAAAGCAATATATTCGGGATATGGATAAGGTGTATTATCCTGATACTATGATTGTGCCCAATATGGAGATTATCCATGACCGCATCACCCTAGAGCTGTTTCGTGGGTGTATTCGGGGATGTCGGTTTTGTCAGGCAGGCATGATTTATCGTCCTGTTCGGGAAAGGAGCCCAAAACGTCTTTTGGAGCTGGCAGAAAAGCTGATTGACAGCACGGGTTATGAGGAAATTTCCATGTCCAGTTTGTCCACCAGCGATTATTCCGGATTAGAAGAACTGACCAATGGGCTTTTAGATTTAACTGTGGAGAAAAAGATAAATTTAAGTCTGCCTTCTCTGCGAATTGACAGCTTTTCTATGGAACTGATGCAAAAGGTGCAAAAGGTTCGTAAAAGCGGTCTTACCTTTGCGCCGGAGGCGGGTTCTCAACGGATGCGAGATGTTATTAATAAGGGTGTTACAGAAGAGGATCTACTTCGCTCGGTCTCCTTGGCTTTTGCCGGTGGTTACAGTGGCGTTAAGCTTTATTTTATGATTGGCCTGCCAACAGAAACGGATGAAGATGTTAAGGCTATTGCCCATTTGGCTCATAAGGTGGCACAAGCCTACCGCGATACCCCAAAGGCGTTACGGGGGAAAGGCTTGCGCGTAACTGTTTCTGCATCATCCTTTGTCCCAAAACCCTTTACACCCTTCCAATGGGCTGTGCAGGATGATATGGAAACCTTACGCTACAAACAACAGTTAATAAAAAATGAACTGCGGGATAAAGCGGTTAATTTTAATTGGCACGAATCCGCCTTAAGTGTTTTAGAAGGTGTTTTTGCCCGTGGCGACCGGAGACTAGGCAAGGTATTGCTTCGTGCCCACAAGTTAGGCATTCGCTTTGATGCGTGGCATGAGTGTTTTCATCCTGAACTGTGGGAGGAGGCTTTTCGGCAAGCGGATATTGACCCTGGCTTTTATAATCGGCGTGCTCGTTCCTATGAGGAAATTTTACCCTGGGAAATTATTGACCCGGGCGTGAGCCGTGACTTTTTAGAAAGAGAAAATGAGCGAGCCAAACGTGGCGAACTGACGACAAATTGCCGAGAAGGTTGTAGCGGTTGCGGCATGAAACAATTGGGAGGAGGGGGCGTTTGTGATTAAATACAGATTTTGCTACGCAAAGTACGGCGATGCTAAATATGTATCCCATTTAGATTTAATTCGGCTGTTTTCACGCTCCTTTAAACGGGCCCAAATTCCGTTGACCTATTCGGAGGGCTTTAATCCTCACCCCAAAATGGCGATTGGGTTACCTCTTTCGGTTGGAGTGACCAGCGAAGGGGAGTATATGGATGCAGAAACGGAACGGCAACTCTCTCAAGGGGATTTTGACCGTTTAAACAGTTGTTTGCCCAGAGGGCTGCATATCAATGGGGCTGCAGAGCTAATTCCCGGCATGAAAAAACTGGCGGATATCCGTTGGGCTACATATAGGGTAACGGTTTCCAGTGGTATTCTATCCCGGATAGATATAGAGGCTTTTATGGCAAGGACAGATGTGATTATTGAGAAAAAAACAAAGCGCAAAACTGAAGATACAGACATTCTGCCGGACATTATGGACTTATCCCTGGCAGGCATAACAGAGGATGGTGTTATTTTATCCATGACACTTTCGGCCGGTCCGGCTGCCAACCTAAAGCCGGAATTGGTTTTATTAGCCATGGAACAATACATAGAGGGTTTTTGCGTAACCGACTACGAGATTCATCGTGTTCAAATTTTAGCTGATGGCGGACGACCGCTATTATAATGAATCTATGGGGAACATAGAGAGGTCGATAGGATATGGCAGAATTTAAAAAAATATTTACCTGCAGTTGCGGCAAAACACATGATGCTATGATTGATGAATATATTGTTGAAAACAATGCAATTTGCCGTGTTGCAAACTATGTAAAAAAATATAATGGCACGAAAGCCTTTGTTCTTGCTGATGTAAACACCTTTCATGTAGCAGGGGAAAAGGTTTGTTCTGTCTTGAAAGCAAACGAAATTCCCTTTTCAACATATATTTATGCAAATAAGGCTTTAAAGCCCAATGAGCATGCGATTGGCTCTGCTGTGATGCATTTTGATGCAAGTTGTGACATTATCGTGGCTGTGGGAAGCGGTGTTATCAACGACATTGGGAAGCTATTGGCAAAAACCGCCGGCTGTCCCTATATTATTGTTGCAACGGCACCTTCCATGGATGGATATGCCTCGGCAACATCCTCTGTGGATCGGGATGGTCTTAAGCAGTCCTTACCGTCAACCTGTGCCAATGTGGTTATTGGTGATATTGATGTGTTAAAACAGGCACCCCAATCCATGCTTGTATCCGGGTTGGGCGACATGCTTGCTAAATATGTGAGCATTTGCGAATGGCGTTTAAGTCATTTAATTACAGGAGAATATTATTGTGAAGAAATAGCGGCAATTGTCCGAAAGGCTTTAAAAAAATGTATGGACCATGCTGAAGGATTGCTTTCCCGGGAGGAATCGGCGATTAAGGCTGTGTTTGAGGGACTTGTTCTTGGCGGTGTTGCTATGAACTATGCCGGGTTGTCGCGGCCTGCTTCTGGCGTGGAGCACTATTTTTCACATATATGGGATATGCGTGGTCTTGCCTTTGGTGAAAAGGTTGATTATCATGGAATACAGTGCGGCGTTGCCACTCTGCTTGCTGCCAAAATTTATGAACAAATTAAAATAATCGTGCCTAACAAGGAAAAGGGTCTTGCATATGTGCAAAAATTTTCCTATAAAACCCATTGTAAGGTGTTAAAAAAATTTCTTGGGGAAGGCGCAGATACCATGATTGCCCTGGAACAAAAGGAGAAGAAATATGATGTAGATAAGCATAAGGAAAGGATAACCCGCATTATTGACCATTGGGATGCTATTTTAGCTATTATTGAGGAGGAAATTCCGCCGGCCAAGGAAATAGATAGGATTCTTACCTTGCTTCATGGGCCAAAAACAGTGGAAGATTTGGGATTAGATAAGGATATAGCAATTAAGACATTTCATGCGACAAAAGATATACGCGATAAGTATGTAGCCTCTTGGTTATGTTTTGATTTAGGTATTATTGACGAGATTGCATTATAACAGGTCATAGAAAAGAGTAGGGGAGCAGAAAGGGACGCCGTATGAATTGCTACGATTTTGATAAAACGATTTACAAAGATGACAGCAGTTGGGATTTTTATAAATTTTGTTTAAAACATTATCCAGTTGTTATCCGCCGCTGGCCTATGCAATTAGCAGCTTTTGTAGGGCATTATGTGTTGCATATAATCAGTAAAACCCGTATGAAGGAGCTTTTTTATCAATATTTTCAGGATATTCCGGATATGGAAAAGGTTTTGGAGGATTTCTGGACCACGCACATGGAAAAGATTCAGCCCTTTTACAAAGCATGTGCTTGTTCGGATGACATTATTATTTCAGCATCTCCTTCGTTTTTTCTGCGTCCTGCCTGCGAAATGTTGGGTATAGAGATCCTGATTGCTTCTCAAGTGAATGCAAAAACAGGGCAGTATGAGGGAGAAAATTGTCACGGGGAGGAAAAAGTACGCCGTTTTAGGGCGTTGTATCCTCATGATACGGTAGAGGCTTTTTACTCCGACTCCTTGTCAGATACCCCCATGGCTCGTATTGCCCAAAAAGCCTATATCATTCGGGGTGGCAAGGTTTTACCATGGCCGTCGAAATAAAACACCTTGCCCCATATCAACTTCAGCGTAACCCAGCATTTACAAGCGATTTGCAGAGCCGTTGCTATTGCTCGGCTTCTTGAGACTACGCGACCTCACCGGTTCGAGTCCCTCGAACTAAATAGTCAATAAAAAAACACCCAGCAGGGTGTTTTTTTATTGGGAAAGCAGAACTAAAGAGATATTCTTGTTTTTAGCTAAATTTTGCAGCAAGCTGCAAAGCGAAATTCGCATGCATGCTTGGCTTAGCCAATCGCGCAGCGCGCTGCTTGCGCTCTTCTTTTTGGAGGCGCCGAAGGGTTTAGATGCTACTCATATTATTTTCATAAAATCAAAATATTCATTTTCATCGAACCTTTTCACAACCGCATTTATGACAAAATTTACTGTCGCTCAGCAATTGTGTTCCACATTTTCTGCAGAAAGCAATTTCTTGATTTAATTCTAATGATTTGTCTTCCTCTGTTGTCATATTATTTGTGGTTTCGTTAATTTTGTTGTCGGTATTATTATTTTCCTTTATACATTGCTTTTCATTATCATCGAAACTCGTGAAATTAGATGAACCGTTCTCTTTTTTTATAAGCTTATGAGAAACAATTTTAACATTATCTTCATCTTTTTTTATTTCGCTTTTCTTGTAAGGTTCATAATTTTTTGCATTCTCCTCACAAAGATAGTCTATATAGGCTAACTTATTTTGATGTTGTATTTCTATAAGTCGACCTTTTTCTAATAAACAATCATTTACGAATTCATAAATTCTCGATAAATCATATGTTCTACCATTTTGTTTGACTATATCATCAAGGTTTCCTTTTTCAATAAGTTCCAAGGTTCTCTCGTCGAAGTATTCTAAAAGATAATCTTCTATAGAAAGGTTATTCTTAAAAATGTGTTCAAATGCTTTTTTGCTTTTTTTAAGCTGAAAGAAGTAATTTCATGCTTTATATCATCAAAAAAACTACTTCCATTATTTTGATTATAAAATTTTTCTCTTGTAAGAAATTCATTTTTATATGTATCTGTGAGACTACCAATCTCTTCATTAAAACTTTTCAAATTCTCAAAACCCTTAATTAAACCTTTGTAAAGCAATGTTCTAAAACCAAATTTAACAAACACAAATGTCCATAATAAATATGGTCCTACCGACATAGATCTGCCATTCATAACTCCAAAGAAAAAAACAAAAAAATTAACCGTATAGCAAAGGAACTTATATTTTTTTGCAGTTATAGTTTTCTTTCTGCTGTTTGCTATAATTAATGGAAATGCCCCATATATTACAAGAGTAACAATTAGCGAAAAAAGAATATATACTATCCCTTCAATTGGATGTTGTTCAAAATAAGAATATAAGGAATATGTCATAAAAAAGCACTCCTTTTAACAAAATAATCGTTTAAATTCGACCTAAAACTGTTTTTAATATTATATCAATTCTTATCAGGTTTGTCAATTTCAAACACAAAGGTAAGGAGTAACCTTTGTGTTAATAGCCTTATATAATATTTATTTAAATTAAATTTGTCCGCAGTTCAAGTCTAATTCAAAACCGCTTGGCATCTACCCTTTTGTTTCAAAACCAATTTTACAAAAAACCTCAAACCATTGAAAAAAGCGAACAATTTAGATGACATCTAAATCATTCGCTTCTTTTGGCTCCCCAAGTTGGACTCGAACCAACGACCCTGCGGTTAACAGCCGCATGCTCTACCGACTGAGCTATTGAGGAATAGGGTAAGGCAGAACAGTTTGTTCTGCCTTTTTGTTCCGGCAATGATCTATTTTCCCGGGCGGTCACCCACCGAGTATCGTCGACGCTAAGGAGCTTAACTACCGTGTTCGGGATGGGAACGGGTGGGACCTCCTTGCCATTATCACCGGATATTGAGAGTCTGTGCCCTCATAACTAAACAAAGCAAATAGTTTGAAACTCATTTCTTCTTTCTAAACCTATTGGTCAAGCCCTCGGTCTATTAGTATCAATCAGCTACACATGTTACCATGCTTACACCCTTGACCTATCAACCATGTAGTCTACATGGGACCTTACCAGATTACTCTGTGGGAGATCTTATCTTAAGGGGGGCTTCACGCTTAGATGCCTTCAGCGTTTATCCCGTCCGTACATAGCTACCCAGCCATGCCCTTGGCAAGACAACTGGTACACCAGAGGTACGTCCATCCCGGTCCTCTCGTACTAAGGACAGCTCCCTTCAAATCTCCTGCGCCCGCGACAGATAGGGACCGAACTGTCTCACGACGTTCTGAACCCAGCTCGCGTACCGCTTTAATGGGCGAACAGCCCAACCCTTGGAACCGAATACAGCTCCAGGATGCGATGAGCCGACATCGAGGTGCCAAACCTCCCCGTCGATGTGGACTCTTGGGGGAGATAAGCCTGTTATCCCCAGGGTAGCTTTTATCCGTTGAGCGACGGCAATTCCACTC
>SVJJ01000017.1 GCA_015069045.1 Oscillospiraceae bacterium | reverse complement strand
GTAATATGATAAGGTAAAATCAATAATTCTGTATTTACCTCCAAAATGTACCGCAGGCTTGGCCACATGCCGTGTCAGAGCTCCCAGCCGGCTTCCCTGACCGCCTGCAAGTAACATGGCAATACATTTTTTTCCTTTATAATGCATACCTTAACCCCCTTCCTGTTTTAAAAATATATCTTTTTTCTCTATGGTTTTAACAGTATAAAAGCTGGCTGACATGGGCGCAACTGTAATGACTACACTTTGTTCAAAACCATGAAAAGGCGTCTTTTCCGTTGCTGTAGATTTTTGTTTTATGCCCGTTCCGCCATATTTCACATCATCTGTTGTTAACAAAAGACGGATGCGCGACGGCTGTGGCATGCCCAACCGATATGGTTCTCGCTGAACAGGAGAAAAATTAAAAACACATAAAATTTCTCTTCCTTTTTTATCCCGCCGTATAAAAGCTAATATATTTTGTTTGTTATCATCGGGCACAATCCATAAAAACCCTTCCCAGCTGTTATCAATTTCCCAAAAAGCCGATTGCCTCAGATACAAATGGTTCATATCCCGCACACAGTTCCAAAACTTTTCGTGGTAATCATATTGCAGTAAAACCCAGTCAAGCTCCTTATGGTAATCCCACTCAATAAATTGAGCTATTTCCCCGCCCATAAAGAGAAGCTTTTTCCCCGGATGTGCCATTTGATATCCTAAAAACGCCCGCAGGTTAGCAAACTTTTGTTCATAGGAACCGGGCATTTTAGTTAAAAGTGAACCCTTGCCGTGTACCATTTCATCGTGGGATAAGGGCAAAATATAGTTTTCTGAAAAAGCGTAGGTCATGGAAAAGGTTAACTGATGATGGATCCCACTTCTAAAATAGGGATCCTGAGACATATAAAAAAGGCTGTCATTCATCCACCCCATATTCCATTTAAACATAAACCCTAACCCGCCTACATCTGTAGGCATGGTAACCATAGGCCAGGCTGTAGATTCCTCTGCAATCATCAAAACCTGGGGGTCAAATTGGTATGCAACCCGATTCAGTTTCTGTAAAAAAGCTACAGCACCCAGACTTTCCCGACCACCATACTTATTAGGTCGCCATTCTCCATCCCGGCGGCCATAATCAAGATACAGCATTGACGCAACTGCATCGACACGAATACCATCAATATGGTACCGTTCTAAATAGAAAATAACATTAGAAATTAAAAAAGATTGCACTTCTTTTTTCTCGTAATCAAAAATGCGTGTTCCCCAATCAGGGTGTTCATTGAGGAGAGGGTCGCTATACTCATAACAGCATGTTCCATCAAATTCATATAACCCCATTTCATCCTTAGGAAAATGTGCCGCTACCCAGTCCACAATGACACCAATACCTGCCCTATGACAGGTATCGACAAAGCCCATAAAATCGTGAGGCGTTCCATAGCGAGAAGTAGGCGCATAATAACCCGTAACCTGATATCCCCAAGAACCATCATAGGGATATTCACTGATTGGCATCAACTCAATATGGGTATATCCCATATTTTTAACATAAGGCACCAGTTCCATCGCCAGTTTTTCATAACTGAAATAACTACCATCGGCATATTGTTTCCATGACGCCAACTGTACCTCATAAATATTTACGGGCCGTTGCATGAAGTTTTTTTTCTTTCGTTCACGTCGGTACGCTTGATCTGTCCACCGAAAGCCCTCAAGTTCATAAAGTTTTGTGGCTGTTCCCGGTCTTGTTTCAAAATGATATCCAAAGGGATCGGCCTTCAAACGAAGTGCCCCCTCTTGGGTTTCTACCGAATATTTATACAGGGCAAATTCTTGTAAATTAAAAACCGTTCCAACCCAAACACCACCCTGGGTAAGACGTTCCATGGGGTGTTCGCTCCTGTCCCAATTGTTAAAATCTCCCACAATGGAAATGCTTTTTGCATGAGGTGCCCATACTCTAAACTCATAGGTCTGCGGTCCAATTTTATGTGCTCCTAAAAGGCGGTAAGCATGAATTTCCTCGCCCTTATGAAATTGTTCAAAGGATTTGGCCGTAACTAAGGCCGCTTTCTTTTCCTTCGTTGCTGTCATACTATCATCGTCCTTTTTTTATCCTAAAATTATATGTATGCAAAAAGGACGATAATTATACCAAATTTGGGCGTTTCATCATTTTTTAATGCGATACACTGATATGCATAAACCTATGCAGGCAAGTAGTGCAAATAAATTTCCACAAGTACCCATTATCTCCATAATAGTTGTTGTTTGGTGAGATACAAAAGGTGCGAAGGTGCTAACTTTTTCGCTGTAAATAAAGGGATACAAACTATACACGCAAACAGCCGAAAGCACTCCTTGCAACAGTTTGCCAACTGCATAGGTTTTTAAAGAGACCTTACATTGTGTAACAAGGCCTGCCACCTGCATCATGACACATAGACCGCCCGTGCCGATACAAAAGGCCATGGCCGCAAGGAGAAATCGATGAGAAAAGCCTGCCTTGGAAATAGAAAATGCTCCCCCTGTAACCTCTAATACAACACGAATCCAAAAGGCGGCATAGGTAGGTAGCAGTTGATTTAGAAAGGGAGTGACAACAGAGGTTACTGCCGAAAAAAAGAGAATATATCCACAAACCATTAACATGGTTTGAACGGCACCGGAAACAGACTCTGAAAAGGTTTGCAAAAAAGTATTGTGTTGTTGGCCGTCAATCACCCCTTTCTCCTCTATGGGCGATATGCTCCTTTTATAAAACCGAAAGAAAAAACCTACTACAAGGGCGCATAATCCATGAATTCCATACAAAAACATCCCATCTTGAACACTGTGTAGCATGCCGCCACCTACCGCACCAATGACAAAAAGAGGACCTGCGTTGTTACAAAAGGGCAATAAGCGTTCTGCCTCTACTTTTGTCAGCATCCCCTTTTTACGCAGTTCTGCGATGATGCCGGCACCCATAGGATATCCGCTGATGAGACCTATGACAAAAGGTAACGCGCCTGCGCCATTAACAGAAAATAAAGGTTTCATAATGGGGGATAAAAGACGAGCACAGCAATGGGCAAAGCCCCCCTTTACTAATAATCCTGACACAACAAAAAAGGGAAAAAGAGAAGGAATAACCGTCTGATAACACATTCTCATAGCTTCTTGCAGGCCATTTATAACATGACGGGAACGAAAAGCCAACAAAAACATACACATCAATAAAAAAACATATAATCCTCCACGCTTTAGGCGCTTTATGTAACCCTTCAACTATGTCATTCCTTTCTTTTTTTGTGTCTGGTAATGAATATGATGTATCATGCATAAAAATAACATACGAGGTGATTTTTTGTGAAAAAAAAAGCCGCCGATCATGGCGGAAATATTAAAAAAGCAAGAGGAAGACGACTCTCTGCCTTGTTAGACGTTCCATTAGATATGGTCGCTGATGTGCCCCGTATGACACTCAATGACAATCGAGAGCTGGCAATAGAAAATTACAAAAGCATAGAGTGCTATGAGCCATCTGAAATTCGTTTGCGCAGTAAAGACTACCGAATCACCATTTTAGGATGCGGGCTACAGATTATTGCCATCACTGACGAAGAAATGCTGATTAACGGTGAAATTCAAAGTCTTTCATTGTGTTGAAAGGAGTCTTTTCATGCTACTAACGCGATTGTTTTATTATATACGGGGCTATCTGGTCATTACCATTGCCGGCCCCTATCCGGAACGATTTTTAAATGTATGCAGCAACCGACATATTTTACTGTGGGATGTCTTTTCCTGTTCGTCCTCCGTTTTAAAATGCTGTATCAGTATGCATAGCTTTCGCTTGCTCTCGCCCATAGCAAGAAAAACCGGCGTTCATGTTAAAATTGTAGAAAAGCGCGGTTTCCCCATTCTTCTACTACGACTCAAAAAGAGAAAAATATTTGCCTTGGGCCTTTTAACCAGCATACTCTTACTAATTTTCATCAATCAATTTATTTGGAAACTGGAAATTGTAGGCTGTAAAACTGTTTCCATGACCTATGTAACAGAAAAGTTGGCGGAATGCGGCTTAAAAATCGGGGCCTTCCGGCCCTACATAGACGAAAAAAAACTCCAAAATCAAATGCTGATACAAATTCCGGAATTGGCTTGGTTATGGGTAGATAAAAGTGGTTCAAAGGTGGTGGTGCAGGTAAAGGAACGAGTGCCTGTTCCGGAAATCTATGACCCTACCCTATATTGCAATCTCATAGCCACCAAAGATGGTGTTATTGATTCCATGGTGATTAAAAATGGTGTGCCCATGGTGTCTTTGGGCGATACCGTTCGCAAGGGTGATATACTCGTCAGCGGTTTAATACTAAGTGAAAAAGGGGTAGAGCCTCGCAGGCTGCAATCGGAGGGGGAGGTCTATGCCCGTGTCTGGTACGAAAAAACGAAAGCCTTTTCTCTATGGAATAGCGTAAAAAAAGAAACCGGAAAAAAAGAAACAAAACGAATATTGCATTGCTTTGGCAAACACATCAACCTGTTCCGTCAAAGTAAAACAAAGTTTACAGACTATACCGAAGAAACACGAGAATATGAACTCGCTCCCTTTGGCCATTATATGGGAATTGGCCTTACCACCATCACCTACACGGAGCAAGTATGCCACTATGAAAAGATGAATGCTGAAACTACAGCTCAAAAAGGAACTTTAGAGTTAACCGACATCATTGACAAAGCAGCTGCCCCGAACGGACAGCAAAAAGACCTGCGTACAAATTATACAATCATTGACGAAGATACCATTGAGGTTACCGTTGTAGCAGAATATCTGGAAAACATTGCCGAAAAAATTAAAATGACCTAAGGGACTGCTCCTGTGAACAGTCCCTTAGGTCATTAATTCCTACGATACAATGACAAGCTGCCCCTCTTGATAATCCACCACAAGCTTTGTGCCGGGAGCTAAATCGGTTTCAATGATTTTTCTCGCCAACAAGGTTTCCACCTTGCTTTGTAGTAAACGGCGCAGGGGACGAGCACCATAAATGGGGTCATATCCTGCATTAATAATATATTGTACTGCAGTCTCCGTTAGTTCTAAATCAAGCTGTTTATCGGCCAATCGTTTCTGCAGGTCCTTTGTCATCAATTTGACAATGGCTGTTATTTCCGTCTTGTTTAATGGCTTGTAGAATACAATTTCGTCCAAACGATTTAAAAACTCAGGTCGAAAACTGTGCTTTAACAACCCATTGACCTGTTCCCTTGCTGACTCGTTAATCGTACCCGTTGTATCAATTCCCTCTAAAATATAGTCAGATCCTAAGTTAGAGGTTAAGATGATGACCGTATTCTTAAAATCCACTGTACGACCTTGCGAATCTGTAATGCGCCCATCGTCTAACACCTGTAGCAGCACATTAAACACATCCGGATGGGCTTTTTCTACCTCGTCAAAAAGTACAACGGCATAAGGTTTGCGTCGCACAGCCTCAGTGAGCTGTCCGCCCTCCTCATAGCCTACATATCCCGGGGGTGCACCAATTAAACGGGATACTGAGTATTTTTCCATATATTCTGTCATATCAATCCGCACCAGGTTGTGTTCATCATCAAACAGAACCTCGGCCAGGGTTTTGGCAAGCTCTGTCTTGCCCACGCCGGTAGGGCCTAAAAACAGAAAAGAACCAATGGGTCGATTGGGATCCTGGATCCCTGCTCTAGAGCGCAAAATAGCATCAGATACCAATTGAACAGCCTCTTGTTGACCCACAACACGTTTGTGAAGGGTATCCTCCAACATCAATAGCTTCTGCCTTTCGCCCTCCATGAGTCTGGCTACAGGAATTCCCGTCCAACGCCCAATAATACGCGCAATCTCCTCCTCTGTAACCCGGTCACGCAGCAGACGACCCGCTGTTTGATTCTTTTCATTTTCCTCTTCTACTGTTGCCAATTCCTGTTGTAGCTTGGGCAAACGACCATATTTCAATTCTGCCGCTTTATTTAAATCGTAGCCTCGTTCTGCACGCTCAATTTCAGCATTGAGATTTTCTAATTCTCCACGCAGTTTTTGCACCTTAGCAATGTCCTCTTTTTCATTTTCCAGTTTAGCCTTCATTGCCTTAAATTCTGCCCGTTGCTCCGCTAAGGACTTACGAATGATATGCAGTCTTTCTTTCGAAAGGGCATCTGTTTCCTTTTTTAATGCGGCTTCCTCAATTTCCTGTTGCATAATTTTTCGGGCAATATCATCAAGTTCTGTCGGCATGGAGTCAATCTCTGTGCGCACCATAGCACAGGCTTCATCCACTAAATCAATCGCTTTATCCGGCAAAAAACGGTCAGAGATATAGCGGTTAGAGAGTGTTGCTGCCGTAATTAAGGCTTGATCCTGAATTTTAACACCATGAAACACCTCATAACGCTCTTTCAGACCACGAAGAATGGTAATGGTGTCTTCCACAGAAGGTTCAGCCACCAACACAGGCTGAAAACGACGTTCTAAGGCGGCATCTTTTTCTATATACTGGCGGTATTCGTTAAGGGTTGTTGCACCTATACAATGTAGCTCCCCACGTGCCAATAAAGGCTTTAACAAATTGCCGGCATCCATGGCACCATCTGTTTTTCCTGCACCAACAATGGTGTGCAACTCATCAATAAAAAGAATAATTTTTCCTTCACTTTTTTTAACTTCCTCTAAAACCGCCTTAAGCCGTTCTTCAAACTCACCACGAAATTTAGCACCGGCTACCAGGGCGCCCATATCCAAATTAAAAATTTTTCGATCTTTAAGGCCCTCTGGCACGTCCCCCCGTACGATACGCAAGGCCAACCCTTCTGCAATGGCCGTTTTTCCCACACCGGGCTCACCAATTAACACCGGATTATTTTTTGTTTTTCGAGATAAAATTCGAATAACATTACGAATTTCCTGGTCACGGCCAATGACCGGATCCAGCTTATTACTTTTTGCAAGTTCAACCAAATCTGAACCATATTTTTTTAAGACATCGTAGGTGGCTTCCGGTGAATCCGATGTCACACGGGTGTTGCCTCTTACGGTTTGTAACACTGCCATAAAATCATTCTTTTTTAACCTTAACTGAGCAAATAAAGGTTGTAATGAACCGGGGCGTTCCAATAGAGCCAACATTAAATGTTCAACTGACACATAGTCATCCCTCATATGGGTTGCTTGACGTTCCGCCTCTGCCAGCACCTTATCCATATCCGCCGAAATATAAACTTTGCCTACCTCACGTCCACCGCCCGAAACTTTAGGCAAGCGCTGTATGCTTTCCTCTACGCCTTGTCGGGCCATTTGTAAATTAATATTCATCTTTTGCAAAAGCTGTGGGATTAGCCCTTCTCTATCCAACAGCAACGCATCAAAAAGATGAAGGGTTTCAATTTGCGGATTTTGGTATTCCACCGCCAGATTTTGTGCCTCCGCCACAGCAGTTAACGTTTTTTGTGTAAATTTTTGTGCATTCACGGTAACAACTCCCTTCCATACACGCATACTTTTATATTAATATAGGATTATTTTGACGATATAATGCGTACATTCTCTGTATTTTTTCTATAGCAGCTTGTCGATTTGACAAACACTCAAAATATATCTTCATTGCTCTATCCAGACTCTTAATATAGCTGCTAATGGCATCACCTAAGGCGGTTTCTGTAATATTTTGTACTGATGGAGGCACAACCAGCTGACGACTCAATCGCCCCTCATGCATATAGTAAATAGCCTCCTGTCCATATGCCTTCTCCACACTGATCCAAAGTCGATAAAACTGATCCAGCTCCATCATCAGTTGGGCACTTTGGGTACGGGATTGAATTTTCAACTCTCCAAAAGAATCCTTGCGAAATTGTCGGTATAGCTCCACACTGTAGCGAATGGTAGGCTTATACTTATACCGTATAACACTGTGTAGCGATAGCATGCCATCTGTGGTGCGTGCCTGTAATTTAAACACGTTATCCCCAACCATTTGTTCTTCCAGGGATATAAAAATGCCTCTCATGCGCATCTCGGGTGTTATGCAAGATAGAGCTTGCGCCAATATTTCATCAATCAAGGCCGAACGGCTCATGCCCTTTTGATAGGCCAGTTGGTCGGCCGCTTCTACAACACCATCGGTTAGCACCAAACTATACACACTTTTTTTCATAATCTCACTTCCTTTTATAAGTGTATTGTAATGCTGTTTATAAAATTTGTCAAGCAGATTATATAATTAACAATACGAATTAATAAAAAATTCACATAATTAATAGTACATATCCTGTAAATTCTGTATTTTAATCTTTTTTTATAAATTTATAAAAATTTTTAAAAAAAATTAGAAATTTCTCTTGACAAACGATTTACATTCGTGTATAATACTATCTGTCGCTAAGCGATAAGTAGCAACTCAGCAAGGATGAGAACACATTGGGCGCATAGCTCAGCTGGGAGAGCATCTGCCTTACAAGCAGAGGGTCACAGGTTCGAGCCCTGTTGCGCCCACCATGTATCATCCTGAGTACGGCCCGATAGTTCAGTTGGTTAGAATGCCAGCCTGTCACGCTGGAGGTCGGGGGTTCGAGCCCCCCTCGGGTCGCCATATTTGCCTCTGTAGCTCAGTCGGTAGAGCAAGGGACTGAAAATCCCTGTGTCGGCGGTTCGATTCCACCCGGAGGCACCAACATCATGCTTGGTTATTATGCGGGAGTGGCTCAGTGGTAGAGCGTCACCTTGCCAAGGTGAACGTCGCGAGTTCGAATCTCGTCTTCCGCTCCAATTTAAAACTTGCTTCTAAGCCTTTAGAGGCAAGTTTTTTTGTTAACATACGATTCATTTTTTGAATTGTTGCATATAATGTTATTGTGGCGCCATAGCCAAGTGGTAAGGCAGAGGTCTGCAACACCTTTATCCCCAGTTCAAATCTGGGTGGCGCCTCCAAACAGGAAAGGACATCATACGATGTCCTTTTTTGTTTATCTATTCAAATTAAGCTAAAACAAAAGACGAGCCTGCGGTTAATACAGTTTGCGAAGCAGACCCGCAGAGAATCGAGCCTAAGTGCTGCCGGTGGCAGAAGAAGGGAGTGTGAAAGTGGAAACAAAAAGGAGAATTGCGAGCGAGAGCATAGCAAGGCGACTATTTTGTTGACCGGACCGTTAGTTCGAGCGTGGGCTTTGAGGAGCCAGAAAAAGATACCCCGGGGTGCCTTTTCTTCTGTATTGATACGGTTTTAATTGTTAAACAAATCTTCAATAGCCACATCAAGAATTTTTGCAATAACAAAAATTTCTTTGTCAGTTGCAGTTCTGACTTGTCCTTCGAGTTTTGAATAGCTTGTTGGATTCATATCGCATCCCATAACTTGAATTTGCGCAATAAAGTCCTTTTGTTTTATACCTCTTTCTTTCCGCAAGCGTTCAATATTTCTGCCTACACTATTTTTATTTCCATAGGATTGTTTTCTTGTTTTCATAATGCATATTTCCTTTTTAGAATATTTGCTATTAGTATATTCTAAAAACTAATTGACATTATTCCAAAAAAGAATTATAATAAAATTAATTCCGAATCAGAATTAAAAATGAATGGGAGATTTGTATGAACATAAAACTTGAACTGTTAAAAAGCTGCATATCTGATTTTATAAATAATAATTTAAAAGATTTTGAAATTGATGCAGATAAAATTGCAGATACTGTTGCAATCAATGTGTTAAGAGAAATACAAAAGGTGATACAGGATGAAGAATGTTCTGATTTTGATGCAATAGAAGAGATCGTATGTATATTTGAAAAATATAAAGTCGATGCTGGTTTTCGTCATGACTTTTAGAAAAGCATCTAAATCATTCGGCTCTTCCAGAAAAAAGCGCCAATCTTGATACAAGGTTGGTGCTTTTTTCAATTATGTTTGCCTTTAACAAATGATGTTGGCTTTACCAATGATGGCGGCTACGCCTGATGATGTAACTTCGCTAATGTTTTTTGCAAACATCGTATCATTGGAGTAAAACGAACAACATCATTATGCGGAGCATAACATCATATCGCCTACGACGATGCATCATTGAAATGTACGGAACTTTGTGATATAATCAGATATAGGTAAAATGCAACCTCTATTTTGCACCTTTATGGCGTAAAAGATGTGTCGCAACATTTGAGGTTATGCATTTTTCGTGCGTAGCTTCGGCTACGCACTTTTTAATTTGAGGGGGAAAGAAAATGAACATTAAGCTTGAACTTTTGCGAAATTACATTTCTGATTTTATCAATTACAGAATTGAGGATTTTGAAATTGATGCATCGCAAATTACCGATACAACTGCTACACAGATGCTATTTGAAATACAAAAGGTAATAAAAGATGAAAAGTATTCCGATTTTGATGCTGTTGAGCAAATCGTTTCTATATTTGAGAAATATAACGTAGATTCCGGCTTTCGCCATGATTTTTAGTATCCTATAAAACAAGGTCACCGAAGCATTTGTTCACTTTTTAAAAACATACCCGGCGTAAGACCAGTATGCTTTTTAAAAATACGATATCCATAGGAATGATCTAGAATACCTACATATTCACAGGCTTTTGTAAAATTCATATTTTGTTTTCGCATCAGTGTAGTAATAATCCCTATTTTTTCTTCATTAATATATTCTATTATGGTAGTACCTTTTGTTTTTTTAAAAATAGAGTTTATATAGTTTGGAGATTTTCCTATAGCATCAGAAATGTCTTTTAGGGAAATTTTTTTATCAATATTGTCATGTACATAATTTTCCACCAAAGCGGTTAAATGTGAATGAGAGGGTTTTACCCTCATAAATTCATTTCTGGCTATGCTGTCAAGCTTTTCCATAACACCAATCGTTTTCAAAGCGGCGCTAAAGCTGTAACGATTCGGTGATGTTGATGTTTGGTATACAATGCCGTATAGGTCATTTTTTATTTCTTTTGTTAACGTACTACGTTGGGTTACAAACGGCAAGATAATCCCATCATCACGAAATGGTTCGTTGGTATCAACCAGTTGAAAATCATAATCAAATTCTACTTGCACGGTACAATGCGATTGTTCTTCATGACCATAGGTAAGTAATTTTATTGGAAGATGGCGAAAGAGCACAAATATATCCCCTTTCCCTGCATAAAAAGTTTCACCATTAAATTCTAAAATGATAGCACCTGCGTTTATGTGTACGATTTCAAAACTGTTATTTTTTGACCCGTAGTTAAATGTATATCGACTAGAATAATGGTGATGGGCAAATCCTATTTCCGGTATGGAATTAAATTTCAGGCAGCCTGCCAGCATAACACTACCTCCTTGTATATATTTCTCTTAATTTTTATTATAACACAAAAAAGTTATATTGTATACAAAAAGTTATATAATCCATTTTATTAAAAGAATTTTTTTGTTATACTGTACCTAATTAACCAAAAATAATAATAAAGATAGGAGACATAGTATGAAAAAAGTATATTTCTACATTGATGATACCATCTGGGTGCTTCGGGAACTTACCCGCACATGTCCTACATCTATTTTTGACGTACCATTATTTGCTGCTTTAAAAAAGGGACACGATAAATATGGTTTAAAAGTACAAATGAATTTGTTTTACAGAACAGATTCCTTCTACGGTTATGATGAATTTTCGCTGGCTGATGTAACCGATAGCTACAAAAAGGAATTTGAAGAGGCCTCCGACTGGCTTAAATTTGCATTTCATGCATTAGAGGAGTTTCCTGATTATCCTCACGTTAATGCAACTTATGACGATACAAAGTGGTTGTTTAAAGCCATTGAAAAAGAAGTGATTCGTTATGCAGGAGAAAAATCTTTTACCTATGCGGTTTGCCCTCACTGGTTGCCCGTAAGCAAAGAAGGTGTTAGGGCGTTGTATGATTGTGGCGTAAAGATTTTGGACGCGACAGTTGGTGATGTAGTAGAATATAATGAAGATCCTTTTTCTCTTCCCTATGGACACTCGGCAAGGCTTTTAAATAACCGTCAGCCTGAAACTAAAGTCTTTACAAGAGGTGGGCGTGATGTAGCGATTTCTCATTCTATCTGTGGTTACAACCATTTATCGAAAGACGATTCAAAAGAAATTCGTACCAACTTGGGACTTTTCCATAATGATGAAATAGGAATTAAGTTCAAAACATACTGCAGTACATGCCTTAATACCACTCCCTATGAGGAACTGGAAGAGGAATTTGCACCACTTTTGAATCAAGAGTACATTGGTGTTTGTGACCACGAGCAGTATTTTTATGCAGATTACTTTAACTATCAGCCTGACTATGCTGATAAAATCTACAAAATGTGTGAAATGGTGACAAAAAATGACTATGAATTCTTCTTTATGGAAGAACTGATAAAATAAATTAAACATTAAAGGTTGAGGAACAGGTATGTATATTCTGTAAAATACTTTTAATGTTAAAAATATGAAAACCTTTTGGCTCTTACAAGAAATCCGTACACTAAAAGTGTACGGATTTCTTCAGTTCTAAAACTTGTCAAGTGTGGTTTAAGTTTTCCATAGCATGTTTGGGGTATTAAATTAAATACCTATTTAGAAAAAATTCTAATTAGCTATTGACATGGACCACAGACTGTGGTATAATCTATTTAGAAATATTCCTAAATTCTTTTTATGAGGTGATGTAATGGGGATGAATGAAACATTAAAAGCTATTTCTGACCCTGTAAGGCGAAATATTTTATCCATGCTGAAAGAGGGCAGAAAATCAGCAGGCGAAATAGGAGAGCAGTTTAACCTAACAGGTGCGACAGTTTCGTATCACTTGTCAAAATTAAAGGGCGCGGGCCTTATCGCTGAACAAAAATACAAAAATTTTATTTATTACGAAATAAATACATCGGTTTTTGAAGATGTTTTAAGTTGGATTTATATGTTAGGAGGCGATAAATGATGAAATTTTTCAAATGGAGAATATTTATTATTACAGGTATTGTTTGTCTATTGCCTATATTACTTGGACTTTCGCTATGGGATAAGCTGCCAAACACAATGGCAATTCATTTTAATATATATGGTTCTCCGGATAACTTTGCATCAAAAGAATTTGTGGTTTTCGGTCTACCCATGTTAATGGTTGTTCTGCAAGCATTTTGTTGCTTTATAAATGATATTAATGCATATAAACACGGAGACAGAAAAAAATTTGAATTGGTAACCAAATGGATTGTTCCATCTTTAACGGTAGTTTTACAGATAATAACATTAGGTTACGGACTAGGTTGGAATTTGGATATAAGAAAAGCAGTTTGTTTTATCGTGGGTGCCATTTTACTTGTAATCGGCAATTATCTTCCCAAGTTTGACCATGTCAAAAACTATAATATAGACACAGAAAAAGCAAGAAAAATAAATCGATTTATCGGTTATGAAACCGTTGTTATGGGGATTTTGTTTTTCATAAGTATGTTTTTTCCCCCAACAAGTTCTATTATTTGTTTGCTTTTACTGATACCCTACACTGTTATAGGTGTTATATATGGAATAATGGTAGGTCGAAAGTAGTAAATGATGATAGAGCTCAAATATCTAAATTCTTTTGATGAGACGCGCCTCCTCATAGATGAATCCAGCCATGTTTACAACAAAATAATGTAACTAAACAACAAAACTGACATTGAGCAAAATACAATGTCAGTTTTGTTGTTTAAAGTCAATATGGATACCGCGCGTTATTGATTATTCATTACGCTCTGCCCCGGCTAACCGGCTCGAAAACTTCAAAATAAAGGTATCACCATCTAAGGATTGAACGCCTGAAGGCAAATCTAATTTCACGGTTACCTTGCCATCCGCATCAATGGCCGATGCCGAAATTACCTTTGTCTTAACGGTTGTCAAGGCATCTACCAGTGTTGGTACACCGGCAATTTTAACCTCTGAGATACTACTTTCATCTAAAACCAGTTCTTTTGCTGTTTCCCGGAATGCGGATGAAAAAACCGGCTCAATTTCCACTGTCTTTCCCTTTAAAATTTCTGTTCGAACCTCTATTTCCGAGGTGGAAAAGGTGAGCAACTGACTCTTGATTTCCTTATTATTCGTTCCCAAAGCCCGCGCCGGCTCCACGCTGGCTATGTCCGCTGATTTTCCGCCTACATCCACAATCGTTGCTACCGATTTAATACCATCTACAATCGTTTTAGGGCCTTTAACGGCTATTTTCTCGGGATCAGCTGTTAAACTGCCCACTACATAAGAGTCTTTCGGTGTACCCTCTGTTAAAACCTCTACCGGTTTTTCTACCGTAACTAAATCATCTACCGTAACCGAAAGCATAGATGGGTTTTTATTAATAACCTCTAAATTGGCATAGGGCAACACAATGTTCGTTAATACTGCATGCCGACCGGTAGATTCAATATTACTCACATCAGCCAAAACCGTCAGATTTTCGTCATCCACATCCATAACATATTTACGGGAGCCGTGGATTTTAATATCAATGGTATATTCATTATCATTGAGTAAAATGAGATTTTTTTCTTCCAAAATATTTTTCTGTGTAAAGACAACCGGCACACCCTTAATCACACGGTCCATGTCCGGGCTTTGAACCTGTACCACATAAAACCATAGGCATACTGCAATAACAACGGAAAATATTTTTAAAGCCGAATCGCTATTGATTTGTTTCTTCATCGTTTAGCCCTCCCTTTAAAAAACTTGGACGGGCCACCTATCTTTACTTCCAATTCCTTAGATAGAACCTTATGTAGCAACATGCTTAAGGAGGAAATAGATAAATTCCGAATCATGTTACCATCTATCATAACCGAAATTTTCCCTGTTTCTTCAGACACTACCAAGGCAACGCAGTCAGAAGATTCTGTTACCCCCAAGGCAGCTCTGTGACGTGTACCGAATTCCTTACTCAGTTTTTTATTTGAGGAAAGGGGCAACACGGTAGACGCCATGTAAATGCGCTCATTGCGAATAATAACCGCACCATCGTGCAAAGGAGTGTTGGGAACAAATATGTTCTCTAAAACCTCCGAGGAAATATTGGCATTAATGAGTGTTCCCCCTGTTAAAATATCATTCAGCCTCATATCCCGTTCAAAAACAATCAACGCACCGGTTTTTGTTTTAGAAAGAGATGAAACCGCAAGGCATACCTCGTCGATAACATTGGGAGCCCCGCTTGATTCGTCAAATGTGAACATGCCACCTAATTTACTGCGCCCCATGTGTTCAAGACCACGTCTTAGCTCCGGCTGAAATACAATTAACAGGGCCGTAACACCTACCTGCATGGTGTTAATCAGGATAAAACTAATGACGTTTAACTGTAGCCAGTCACTGACATACATAACCACAAGCAAAATGCCAATACCTTTTAACAGCTGAACCGCCCGAGTTTGCCGAATGAATTTCATAATGTTGTAAATAATAAAGGCTACAACCACTATATCAATTACATCCGTTATCCGAATGCTCATGATAAAGGGATATACAACTGTTTCCAAATAACTCATGCCATCACTCCCTTATAAATTCATTACTCCGTGCTTCCTTTTAGCAATTCACTTTGGTGTGTGGTAATTAGTGTATCAATGATTTCATCCAAATCGCCGTCTAAAATACTGTCCAGTCGATGTAAGGTCAGTCCCACCCTATGATCAGTAACACGGCCTTGTGGGTAATTATAGGTACGAATACGTTCACTCCGGTCCCCCGTTCCCACCTGGCTCTTTCGCTCCTGGGCAATTTGCGCCTGCTGTTCGCTGCTGATAAGGTCATATAGGCGGGAACGCAGAATCTTCATGGCCTTATCCTTGTTTTTATGCTGAGATTTCTCATCCTGACAGGAGACAACCAAGCCAGTTGGCAGGTGTGTAATGCGGACAGCGGAATCTGTGGTATTAACGCATTGGCCACCCGGACCACCGGCACGGAATACATCAATCCGTAAATCGTTCTGGTTAATATCCACCTCAACCTCTTCCACCTCCGGCAGCACAGCCACCGTTACCGTAGAGGTATGAATACGGCCACCGGATTCAGTTGTAGGAATCCGCTGCACCCGATGTACACCACTTTCAAATTTCAACCGAGAATAAGCCCCACTGCCTTCAATACTAAAGGATATTTCCTTGTAGCCACCCATATCAGTAGCATTTTGATTTAAAATTTCAATTCGCCAACGCCTTGCCTCGGCATACATGGAATACATGCGGAACAAATCCCCTGCAAAAAGTGCCGCTTCATCCCCTCCGGCACCACCGCGAATTTCAACAATAACGTTTTTATCATCATTAGGATCTTTCGGGAGAAGGAGTATTTTCAACTCATCTGAAAGGCGTGCAATACTTTTTTGACCCTCTGAAATTTCTTCTTCCAGCATGTCTCGAAAATCTTTTTCCTGAGAGCCCTCTGCCAACAGAGCACGGGCCTCATTAACCGTTTCCTGCACCCCTTTATAGGCTCTATATTTTTCTACAATAGGGGTTATATCCGAATGCTCTTTACAAAGCCTGCGCCAGGTTTCCTGGTCGGCAATGACTGTGGGGTCACTAATCTTTTCTGCCAGCTCCGTAAAGCGCTCCTCAATAAAAGATAACTTTTCAAACATAATTGACTCCTTTAACAGAAATATTCTATATCAAATCACGATTTTTTTATAACAGCACAAAATCGGCCATATTGGTCTATATCATATTCTTCTGCGTTAAACAGTGAAACATCCGAATCCAGCACCACATAAGCTACATCCAAATTCCTGCTCTCCTCCACAACCTGATCATCCATACTCAGATAATGAAATCTCTCCCCATAAGGTAAATAGGTTTTCCCGTTGCTGGTATTCGTTTTACCCTGAAAATAGACCGCATCGGTTTGATCATAGAATAAAGTCATAATTTCGCTGACTTGCTTATAACCTTCTCCTTGCATATCAGCGGTGATATACAACAGTTCTGTATCCGCTTCCTTAGCCTTTTCTAAGGCTTCGACAAATCCATAGTAAAATTGATTTTTAATAGAATCAGCATATGTGCCAAAATAGGTGCTGATAAATAAAACCCCTGCTAACGAATAGGCAATTACGCCAGCAATTTTAACTGATTTAACGTAGCGCATAACAAATACGATGCCAAGCACAATAAACATCATCATACCATAATAGACAATGTTAATTCTGTTTACATTTACATTGTTCGTCAATAACCCCGCCCACACGCCAGTTAAAAGAGCAAACAAGGCTAAAGACTTATGAGCATCACCCTTGGTGCGAACAAACTCGGCGATGCCGGCCACCATAAAGGGAATGCTGAAAATATACATGGTGCCATAACCCGCTATATCATTCCAGGGTAAATCTTTTTTTTGCAAAATTGTGGTGTTAAGCATGGCCTTTATGTTATCAAAAAATTGTTGCGGAATATTGTCACTAAACAAAAGGATGTCCCCGGCGCGCACACTGCCGGAAAACAACTGAATGGTTACAAAAGGCAGGGAAATAGTTTCCCAACCAAAATAATTCACCATCATTGTTAAAATAAACGGCCAGGCAATGAGAAAATAAATGCCTGCACTCACTAAAATATCCTTTAGGCCAATTTTCTTTTTTACAGCATAATAAATACATATTGCCAGTAAAAATGGCGGAATGGTATAGATGGCAATGCCGTAACAATACATACAAAGGGCAAAAAATATCATAGATATGTAAATATGGATTTTTTTCCCCATAAGACCACGGTTTAAAAAATATAGACCGCCCATAAAAAAATGAGGTAAAAGATTACAATCAAGAGCCCATCGACTTTGCATAATATGCCAGGGATTGATAGCTACAAAAAAAGCAGCAACCAAGGCGGTATTTTTACCGAAACTGTCTTGCATGAACAGGTAGAAAAACACGCCTCCGAATACCGATGCTATTAACAACGGCAGTCTGGCTATGATGGGACTAAAGCCAAACAATTTGGTAAAAAGTGCAATCATATAGGACAAAAGAGAACTCATTTGTCCGTAACCCCAGGCATAAAGATGCGCCGGCATAAAAGTACCAAATCGATCCGTACCATACTCTGCCAGAGCTTTTCCGTCAACGGCGGCCATGGCCCCGTCCTGATTAAAACCACCGGGCACAATGCCAAACTGCCAAAGGCGAATACCAATACCAAAAAGGGCAATAACGGTTAACAAAATACCATATGTTTTAGGACTAAGCCGAAACAATGGCGGTTGCTTAGCTACCCTATCCCCCGCAGCCTGATTGGCATGAATATACTGATATATAGCATAGATCACCGCTGCCAGAACAAAAACATAAAATAGCAGGTTTAAACTTTCCACGTGTTTCATTCTCCCCCTATACAATCTGCTCCCCGGTATATGCACCGCAACAACCCACAGGGGTTGCCTCTTGGGGAGTAACCCTCTGTTACAAGTAAAAACACCGGCTTACAAAAGTATTTTTGCGACGCCGTCAATTAATGCAGCAATCCAAAGGCTGCAAAAAGACAAAAGGTTTTCGGAATTTTATAAAATAAAATTTCGTATGTGTCAATTATAAAATAAGTGTATGAATTAGATGTCAATTTTACCAGGAGCAAAAATGCTTGCTTGCAAGGGTATTTTTGCGACGCCGTCAATTGATGCAGTGCTCGAAAGAGCACAAAAGAGCGTTAGCTCTTGAGAATTTTATAAAATAAAATTCATGATGCATCAATTATACCACATTGACAAACAGTTTGCAAGCAGATATAATATAAGATGTAGTTTTTTTGAGTTGTTAGGTCGAAAGGGCTGATTCTTTATGGAAAAACAAAAACGGGTGGCCGCTATTCACGATATATCATGTTTTGGAAAATGCTCCCTAACGGTGGCGCTTCCCCTTTTGTCTGCCGCCGGGCTGGAAGCCTGCTGTATCCCCACCGCTGTTTTATCCACACACACCGGTGGATTTTCTGGCTATACCTATCGGGATTTGACGGACGATATTCTCCCTATTGCTGACCATTGGAAAAGCCAAAACATTACCTTCGATGCCGTTTATACCGGTTTTTTGGGGTCAGCCGATCAAACGAATGTTATTTGTCAGGTTTTAGACCGCATTGTCGGATCGAACACTCTTATAATGGTAGACCCGGTGATGGGTGACAACGGCATTTTATATCCTGTTTTTGGCGAGAATTTTCCCGCCACCATGAGGGAATTATGTCGACTGGCTCACATCATTGTACCTAATATAACGGAGGCCTATTTATTGCTAGGCGAGCCATACAAAGCCGGTCCATACACAGAGAAGGAAATCAACCGTCTGCTAAATGGGCTTACTGTCCTATCCGGTGGGAAAATTGTTTTAACCGGTGTCCACTTTGATGAATACTCCCTTGGCACTGCCACGTTAGACCCCACCACAGGTGAGCGACACATTGTTCTTCGTCCGCGGGTGGAAGGTATGTATCACGGAACTGGTGATGTATACGCCGGCACACTGCTGGCTGCTTTAATGCATAATTTTTCTTTACAAGATGCAGCGGCTTTAGCTGCTGATTATACAGTTTTATCCATCAACACCACAAAAGCCATGGATAAGGATGTACGATACGGTGTTAATTTTGAATATAATCTACCCACCCTGATGCAAATGTTAAGAAAGGATGGAACCAAATGAAGCAAATAATGGTGGCCCTGAGTGGCGGTGTAGACAGTGCAGTTGCTGCCCATTTGTTGCAAAAAAAAGGATATTCTGTAAGTGGCTGTACCTTACAGCTTACCGGTTTAGATATAACCGATGCCCAAGAAGTTGCTAATCGTTTGGGCGTTCCTTTTTTTTCCTTCAACGAGCAAATCGCTTTTCGCAATCATGTGATTGCCGATTTTGCCACCTGCTATGAACGGGGAGAAACACCCAATCCATGCATTATTTGCAATAAATTGATTAAGTTTGGTCTTCTTTTAGAACACGTCCTGAAAATGGGCTATGAATACATAGCCACAGGGCATTATGCCAAAACGCAATACGATGCTGCCAGTGGACGCACCCTTTTGCTCCGCGCACAGGATAAAGCCAAAGACCAAACCTATATGCTCTATAGCCTAACGCAGCATCAGCTATCCCACACCCTTTTTCCTTTGGGAGAGTTTACAAAACCGCAAATCCGCCAAATCGCCACAGAGATTGGCCTAACAAATGCAAACAAACCAGACAGTCAGGATATTTGTTTTGTACCCGACGGAGATTATGGACAATTTTTAGAAGGTCTCCGTAGCACGCCCTATCCTCAAGGCGATTTTGTTGATGAAACCGGCAACTGTTTAGGCCATCACCGGGGCATTGTGCACTACACCATTGGCCAACGCAAAGGATTAGGCATTGCCCTAGGAACACCCACCTTTGTTTTAGCTAAGGATGCTCGGCGCAATAGAGTCATTTTAGGACCAGAGTCAAGATTGTTTACACGACGTATTGCCGCCCGAGATATAAACTGGATTGCATGCAAAGCGCCCACAAATGGCATGATGGTTACCGCTAAAACTCGGTACAGCCAAAAGGAGGCAGAGGCCTGTTTGCATATGACAGAAACCGGTGTTATTGCCGAATTTAAAGAGCCTCAACGAGCACCTGCACCGGGGCAGGCCATGGTTTTTTACGACGGCGATGTGGTAGTGGGCGGCGGTACTATTGTGCAGGACGGTGAAACCATATGAACATGATAAGCACCGCAACAAAACTGATTATAAAGTTAGCCGAAGGCCACCACTTGACACAGGAAGAATTTCGTATTCTATTAGAAAATTACAAGGATTTACAAAATGACGCAACAGCGTTGGCTCGTCAAAAAACTGTGGAGCGTTTTGGCAAAGGCATTTATATTCGTGGATTGATTGAAATTTCTAATATTTGCAAAAATGACTGTTATTATTGTGGTTTGCGTCGCAGTAATCCCCATTGCAGACGATATCGACTCACAAGCGAGGACATTCTGGCCTGCTGTCAAAAGGGTTATACTTTAGGCTTTCGTACCTTTGTGCTGCAAGGGGGCGAAGATGGCGGTTTTTCCACCGAGGAATTATGTGACCTTGTGGCAACCATAAAACAGCAACATCCTGACTGTGCTGTAACATTGTCTGTAGGTGAACGAAGTCGCTCAGTCTATCAGCAATTTTACGACGCTGGGGCAGACCGATATTTACTGCGACACGAAACAGCTGATGAACAGCACTACCGTCAGTTACACCCTGAAAACTTATCCCCCAAAATTCGTAAGCAATGCCTAAAGGATTTAAAAGAAATTGGCTTTCAGGTTGGAACAGGCTTTTTGGTTGGTTCTCCCTACCAAACCATAGACCACCTGTGTGCCGACCTTATGTTTATTCAGGATTTTAAACCCCATATGATTGGCATTGGCCCTTTTATTCCCCACAAGGATACCCCCTTTGGCCAAATGCCTGCCGGCGATTTAGACCTAACCTGTTTTCTTGTATCTCTACTTCGTTTAGGCCATCCCAATGCATTAATCCCCGCCACTACAGCCATGGGTACCTTGGCTATAAATGGGCGAGAGCGGGCTATTTTAGCTGGTGCTAATGTCGTGATGCCCAACCTTTCTCCCCCTGTCCATCGAAAGGATTATACCTTATATAACAATAAGCTCTCCGATGGCGCTGAAGCCGCCGAATCTAAAGATGTGCTGGAGGCACGGTTACATGCTATTGGGTATCATACTGTCATAGACCGTGGAGACTTTCAATCTGCTTCGTAAATATCTAACTACATAAAATTCGCCGTTCATCACCATGATGAACGGCTTTTTTTATCAATCTTTTATCTTATTAATTTCCAATTACAGGTATATATTTACTTTTTTTGGTAATTATAGAAGTGAGATTGATAAAGGCTGGTGATGGATATGGCGAATAAGGTAGAAATTTGTGGTGTAAACACGTCAAAGCTCCCTGTTTTAACCAATGAGGAAAAATCCGCACTTTTCGAAAAAATTAAGACAGGTGATAAAAAGGCTCGCGAAACATTTATTGGGGGCAATTTACGATTAGTCCTTAGCGTTATTCAACGGTTTAGCAATCGGGGCGAAAATCCTGATGATTTATTTCAAATTGGATGTATTGGCCTCATTAAGGCAATTGATAATTTTGATACTTCTCATAATGTTAAATTTTCCACTTATGCCGTGCCCATGATTATTGGTGAAATCCGCCGTTATTTGCGGGATAACAATCAAATTCGCGTGAGCCGTTCAATGCGAGATATCGCTTATAAAACCCTTAAGACAAAAGAAGAATATGTAAATCAACATGCTAAAGAGCCCACCATTGATGAATTAGCAAATATTTTAAACATGGCAAAGGAGGACATAGTGTTGGCTTTAGAATCTATTCAGGATCCGGTTAGCCTGCACGAGCCTGCTTACAACGACGGTACCGATACTATTTTTGTCATGGATCAGGTAAGAGATACCAAAAACACAGATGAACAATGGTTAGAAAATATCGCCTTAAGCGAAGCCATGAGGCGTTTATCTGAGCGGGAAAAACATATCATTAGCCTTCGTTTTTTCGCCGGCAAAACCCAAATGGAGGTAGCTGATGAAATTGGCATCTCACAAGCACAGGTTTCCCGATTGGAAAAGAGCGCTTTAGACCGCATGAAAAAATATATTTAAAAAACAACGTTGCTGCAATTACAGCAACGTTGTTTTTAATTCTGCAACCGTGGACACCAATATATCGGCGTTGGCCTCCTTCATTTCTGCCTCACTGCCATAACCATATAAAACACCAATCGTGCCGATGCCAACATGGCGGCCACCTTCTATATCAAATTTTCTATCTCCCACCATAACAGCGTCTTTTTTGTCAATGCCCTGTGTGTCCAGCACATATTGAATAACCTCCGCCTTCTCCACTCGTTCTCCTGAAAGCTTACTGCCCCCAATAAAGTCAACATATTGTGCCAACCCAAAATGCTCTAAAATTTTTGTGGCATACACCGTAGGTTTAGAGGTAGCTAAATATATCTGCTTGCCATGATTTTTCAAGGCTGCTAACAAGTCTACAATGCCGGCATAAACCTCATTTTCGAACAAGCCGATTGTACCAAAATATTCTCTGTATTTTTCTAATGCCTCCAGGGATTGCGCCTCGCTAAATCCGTAAAATTCGCGGAAGGAACCGGCTAAAGGCGGCCCAATAAATGGCGTTAACGTTTCTAAGGATTCCACCGCAATACCAAAATGTTGCAAAGCATACCGAACAGATTTGGTTATGCCAAGCATAGGGTCTGTTAATGTTCCATCCAAATCAAATAATATTGCCTTCTTTGTCTTCAAAACGTGAATTCTCCTTTTTCTCCCGTATGTCCTCACCAATTTCCAGCCTATTAATTGAAACCTCATAAGCGGTTTTGGTAACTGTTTCTGTATCAGAAATTCTCTTTTGATATTCTCTGGATTGCATGCGCCCCCATATTTGAATATTACGCCCCACATCCAGGTGTTTAACAAAACGTGCATTTCGTCCCCAGGCAATACAAGGGATATAATCCGATTTATTATAGGCACGATTAACTGCTAATAATATGTCCGCAATTTCCCGACCAAAAGGGGTAACTCGATAAACCACCGGTTTACAAATATAACCGTTTAAGTAAATTTCATTAGTGGCTTCTTCGCCTTCTTCTGCAGTCGTAATTTCTCTTGCAAACAAAGTCAGTACCAGCTTATTTCCCTGGCCCGTATAATTATTATAGGAACGAAACTGACCAAAAACCTTCAGGCTCGTACCTATATCAATGCTGGTTTCCATCAGCATTTTTTCCGAAACCGTCACGCAGATAGAATCCGCATTCTCGCTAAGCCTATCTGAACGTAACATAAAGCGATAAAACCGTTCGCCATGCACATCGTGACTAAATGTAAGACAGCCACTAACCACGCCAATTATGCAGGCCTCGTTATCTTCTACGCAATGTAACATACCGTATATCTCCCTTCATGCGTTTAGTACACGGTATATTCTATTATATCTGCATAATATTTATGACAATTTTTTAATGATTATCTTCTTAATATTTCTCTGTATACAATTTTCATGGACAATCTGCCAAATGGGCTCCAATTGTATTCACGTCACCTGCTCCTAAGGTTATGATATAATCCCCCTCGCAGACCCGTTCCTTAAGCCAATTCTCTGCGTATGCAAAACTTTCTCCATAGCAAGCATTGTGGGAAATATTCTCAATATCCTTCGCTATATCACGTGCATGAATTAAACCGGTATCCTGTTCTCGTGCCGCATAAATATCAACCACAATCACGCCATCACAATCAAAAAAACTTTTAGCAAATTCCTCTCGCAACTTATAGGCACGGGTATAGGTATGGGGCTGAAATACGCACCAAATTTTCCCCTCTCCTGCCGCTTTGCGCGCAGTGGAAAGGGTGGTTTTAATCTCTGTGGGATGGTGCGCATAGTCATCAATGATTCGAGCCCCATGATACATACCTCTTTCCTCAAAACGACGATGGCTACCGCTAAAGCTACTGAATCCCTGCTGAATAGAAGCCGGCACAATACCCATAAAATCTGCTGCCGCAGCTACAGCTAAAGCATTTTTAACATTGTGAAGACCGGGAACTGATAAAGTGGCTTCCATAAAGAATACACCACGACGTAAGATAGTAAAGGTAGCGCAGCCATCCGTACCATAGGTAATATCTGTTGCCACAAAATCTGCCTCCCTTTTTTCTGTAGAAAAGGTGAGAATAGGTCGATTCACATTGCGGACAGCTGCCATGGCATTTTTGTCATCCCTATTAACAATCAACACGCCATCCTCTGGTGTTTTTTCCGCAAAGGCATGAAAACAATCAATAATATCATGAATATCTTTAAAATAATCTAAATGATCCTCTTCAACATTGAGAATAAGACTAATTTTTGGAAAAAACTTCAAAAAGCTTCCACAATACTCACAAGCCTCCGTAACCAAATACTCGTGGCTGCCAATACGCATGTTGCTACCAATGGAAGATAAAATACCGCCAACCAAAATTGTGGGGTCAAAATCCGCCTCCAGTAACACCTGTGAAAGCATGGATGTGGTGGTGGTTTTGCCATGAGTGCCGCTGACAGCAATGGGCGTTTTAAAATGCTTCATGATTTCCCCCAGCAAAACAGCTCGTTCCACAACCGGTACTGACAATGTACGAGCATGAACCAACTCAGGATTATCCTTCTGCACCGCCGCAGTATACACAACAGCTGATACCTTCCCCATATTGTCCGCACAATGGCCAATATGCACCGGAATTCCTTGTGCTTGTAGGGAGGCTGTCATATCGCTTGTCTTGCAATCTGAACCACAAACTGCATAGCCGGCCTTTTTTAAAATGACGGCTAGAGCACTCATGCTGATGCCCCCAATACCAATCATGTAAATAGGCTCATTGCGATTAAGCTTGTCTAGCTGTAGTTGTTGTTCCATATGATAAACACTCCATTTCGTGTTATGTTCCTATATCTCCTTTTATTATATTACATCTTGCAAAAAAATAAAAGCACTTTTTTAAATTTATGTATATTTCCTTATATTTGACAGAAAATAAACACAAAACAACAATCAACAGGGCGACAAAATTCATCTAAAGAATAACCGCCTGTAAAGGAGCATAACCTATGAACATTACAGATATTCGCATTCGCAAATTAAATGTAGATTCCAAAATGAAGGCAGTTGTATCCGTCACCTTCGATAACGCTTTGGTTATTCATGATATTAAGATTATTGAAGGCACTGACAAGCTGTTTATTGCCATGCCCAGCCGCAAAACACCGGAGGGAGAATTTAAAGACATAGCCCACCCCATTAATATGGATATGCGCGATACCTTGGAAACAAGTATATTGGAAAAATATCAATCCGCCATGTTAACTGAGTCGGAGAGCTCCATATTATAACATGGCCCCTACACTTTAACATTGCAAAGATGAGGTGACTCATGATTTTAACAAAAAATCTCTCTGAAAACAAGGCTATATTAGATGAAATCCTGCCTGTTAATAAAAGTAGCGACCTTTTGGTACGAAGCTTTATGTTTGGCAGCCGCACTGCCATGCTATATTATTTAGATGGTTTTTTAAATGATGTGGTTATGGAACGAATGGTGGCAAAGCTTTTCTCTATTACCCCTAAGCAAATGCAGGAAACCAATGATTTATTGGATTTTGTCCATAAGTTCATTACCTATACAGAGGTTGATGTTTATACAGATACAGAAGAAGTCGTTACTCAACTTTTGGCGGGAAAAAGTGTGTTTTTAGTGGATGGTTTAGCCGGTGCTATTGTATTAGACCTACGTGATTATCCGGCTCGGGGTACCGAGGAGCCGGAAAAAGAAAAGGTAATGCGCGGCTCACGCGATGGGTTTGTGGAAACGGTTATATGGAACACCGCTCTCATCCGGCGTCGCATTCGAGATCCCAAGCTAATTGTGGAAATGCTCCGAGTCGGCAGTCGTTCCCGCACAGATGTTGCCTTAGTCTATATAGAGGATTTGGTGAAGCAGGAGGACCTGAGTATTATTCGCAATAAAATTGAAGGTACCGCTGTTGAATCCTTAACGATGAACATTGAGAGTTTGGCAGAATGTTTGGTGCATCGCCGTTGGTATAACCCATTTCCTAAAGTACGCTACACAGAACGTCCCGATTCAGCATCGGCAGCAATTTTAGAAGGCGGTATTGTTGTATTAGTGGATAACGCCCCCACCGCCATGGTATTACCTACCTCCATATTAGACTTTCTCCAGGAGCCCAATGACTATTATTTCCCCCCCGTTATCGGCACTTATATTCGCTGGGTGCGAAATTTAGTTTTTATGTTTACCTTGGTGTTAACCCCGCTATGGTTGTTGGTGCTTGAAAACCTGGATAAACTGCCGCCATCCCTTGCCTTTCTCGGTTTATCCGCTCCCGCCAATGTGCCGATTATTCTACAGCTTTTAATGTTGGAGGGAGCGGTGGATGTGCTTCGTTTGGCCTCTGTAAATACACCAAACATGCTTGGAAACTCTTTGAGCATTATCGGTGCACTGCTTTTAGGTGATTTTGCCGTCAAGTCCGGATGGCTCGTTCCGGACACCATTTTATATATGTCCTTTGTGGCCATTGCCAGTTTCACACAGCCTAGTATTGAACTGGGATATGCCATTAAATTTATGCGTATTATATTACTGCTTGCCACCTATTTCTTTAATATTTGGGGATTTATCGGTGGACTTGTGTTAGTCGTGATTCTAATTGCAAGCAACAAAACCATTACGGGTAAGGGGTATCTCTATCCATTGATTCCCTTTAGTTGGAAGGGTATACAATCACACTTCTATCGTCATCGTCTTCGTTCTAAAGCCAAATAAGAGATTAAATATAAAAAAAACGGAAGTCCTTTCCTGAGGATTTCCGTTTTTATAATTACATAAAAAAAGTATTGCATTTTATCTGTTGTTGGTATATAATATTAAGTAGAATCTTCAGGGCAGGGTGAAAATCCCGACCGGCGGTAATAGCGCAGAGAACTCTCTGGCTTAGCCCGCGAGCCGTTAGGCTGATTTTGGTGTGATTCCAAAGCCGACAGTAAGCATTTGCAAGTCTGGATGGAAGAAGAGGCAAGGACTTCCCTTGTTTGCTCATATCTGCCCTGCTGCTTTAATGTATACATTGAATGTAGCCCGGCAGTTTTTTTATGGGCAAATTAAAAATAAAGGAGTCTTTTTCTATGAAAAAAAATACGCGTTTACTAACTATTTCTGCCTTGATGGCCGCTGTTAGCATACTTTTATCTTATTTTGAATTTCCTATTATTCCCGGATTTGGTTTTTTAAAATTAGACTTTGCCGAGGTTCCCATTATGCTTTGTGCAATTTCCATGGGCCTTGTTCCTGCCATTGGCGCCGAAGCTGTTCGTTCTATAGTATCCCTCTTTGTAACAGGAACTGCCAGTGCCGGTGTAGGAACCGCCTTTAATTTTATTCTGGGCATTCTATTTGTTCTGTTGTATCAAGGGTATTGTCACATAGCTTCTCATCGCGGAAAGGTCTGGACCGCTTTAGGCGTTTCCTCTTTGTTGACCATTGCAATTGCCTGCGTTCTCAATTATGTTGCAGTTGTGCCCCTGTATAAGGCGATTGGCATGGTCCCAAAAGATTTTAGCACGGCCTTGTATGTTTGGGCCGGAGCTCTCCCCTTTAATTTGATTAAATGGCCTTTAAATGCTGCAGTCACCGGCATTATATTCCAATACACAAAAATATTTTGGGACAAAACCAATAAAAATTCTCAGAAAAATAGGTAAACAATAAACATTAGATCGTGTTCATTCTTATGCATGTCCTGTATATGTCATGGCCATAGAATTTTCCAATGTAATAAATATCCACCCGCATAGCGGGTGGTTTTTCATTTTCGGGCATAGCCCTAAAATGCTACTGGCTGCGCACAAGTGCGCTTTTTTATTGGCCTGCCAGCCATAGAGCCGCTACTTGCTACCCATAAATGGGTTATGTAAATCGTTCTTCTCTATGTAAAGGAGGTCCAGGGGCAACGCC
>SVJJ01000006.1 GCA_015069045.1 Oscillospiraceae bacterium | reverse complement strand
CCGAGCCTGTAACAAAACGGCTGACTATTACTGCAATTCGCTCGGTCATTTTATTTCCAAGCAAATTTTTATGTAAATCACCGAGTATGGGCATCTTTTTCATAACCGGCGGATTTGCTTCTTTGTCAATGTATAATGAATCGTTATCGTGGGTAATACCGAAATCTGCGTAGGTCTTTATAAGCGCCTCATCAAGAAGCTGTTCTTCTTCGTTTGACATATCAGGTATGAGCAGTGAGAAGAAAATCATAAGCTGTTGAACCTTTTGGGCAAGCATCGAAGTTGGCTCACTGTAGTCAAGCTCATCAATAAGCTCCATTTCAGGAGTGAGTGTATGGCGTACTGTCTTCCACTGCAACAACATCATTGAGCATAGCACCGCTGTCAGGGCTGGCATATGCCTCGCCAAACATTTCACCTACAGAAATCTGACCCAATATACTGCGGTTACCCCAATAATCATCCTTTTGTATGTGGAGATTTCCCTCTGCCAGAATCATAATATCAGAGATGTGTTCCCCTTGTCTTAAAACATACTCACCCTTTTGATATTCTAAAAGTCTTGCGCCAAGGCAGGAAATCAGTGAATCAATTTCATCTTCACCAATGCCGGCAAACAATCGGGTGCGTTTTAGTATCGGAATAAATTTTTTCATAAAATTCACCTTTCGTTGTAAATACAACAGACTTGTTACAATTATTATACTATAATGTGAATAGAAAATCAAGGAGGTAACCTATTATGATAAGAAAAATTATAAAAATTGATGAAGAAAAATGTAACGGTTGCGGATTATGTGCCGCAGCCTGCCACGAAGGTGCAATTGAAATGATAAACGGAAAGGCAAAGCTTACCCGCGAGGATTATTGCGATGGTCTTGGAGATTGTCTGCCTGCTTGCCCTACGGGTGCTATCACATTTGAAGAAAGAGAGGCACCTGCCTACGATGAAGAGGCGATTAAGAGAGCAAAGGAAAAAAAGGCGGTTTCCCCGCTCCCTTGCGGTTGCCCTGGAACCAATTCAAAAGTAATCAAAAGAGAGAGTTGCGACATAAATGTTCCTCTTGCGCCTGCGACAAGTCAGCTCACGCAGTGGCCTGTTCAGATTAAGCTTGTTCCAGCACGCGCACCATACTTTGAGGTCGCAAATCTTTTGGTAGCTGCCGATTGTACCGCTTATGCTTATGGAAACTTTCACAATGAATTTATCCGTAATCATATAACCCTTATCGGATGTCCGAAACTTGACGAAGGCGATTACACAGAAAAGCTTACCGCTATCATTGCAAATAACAATATAAAAAGCGTAACGGTTGTGCGTATGGAGGTTCCCTGTTGCGGCGGCATTGAAAATGCAGTTAAAAATGCTTTGCAAGCGAGCGGAAAATTTATCCCGTGGAGAGTTGTGACCATTTCAACAGACGGAAATATACTTGATTAAAAGGAAATTATAAATCCATCTCCCTAAATACCTCTTCTAATATTTTTCTAGCAGAAATTGTTAGAAAAAGGGGTACGGGTGGCAATACGTTGAATTCGAGTGCTCGTTATGGCTTTGAAGGATTTTATCCCTTCAAAGCCTTGATTTTATGCCGGTTTTTTCGGTTTTTAGGTTCTCTTATTTTACTTTCTCTAACCTACGGGACTTGGAATTACTATCCAGTTTTGAAAACTCCGATTCAAATTCCGATAAATTCATTGGGTGGCCTTCCGTCAAACTTTTTTTGAAATCAATCCGCACTAATTTCTTTCTGTTAGGCAAATTTTTTTCTTCAACAAGTTCTTTTGCATACCCAATCTCCTGCATAGAGTTTATCAGGGCAGTTTTTTCCATCTGATGATGAACTTCATCCAAACGGTCAAAAACATGGAGATATGGCGAATCGGATACAAAAGACTCCTCTGTGTTTATCTGTATAATGCAAGACACATGCTTTGGGTTTACTAGCGCTACCACCTTTTTAAAACATTCATAGCCGACATATTCAATGAGTAAGTTTGCAATCAGCAAATCCGAGTTTGGTAAATGCAAATTTTCTCGCATTAAATCGGCACAAATTGTGTCTAAAGTTCCGCAAAGCTCAGGATATCTTTTTTCGCACTCATCAAGGTAATCTTTATTGATGTCAACCCCGAACACTTTCTCGATTCGGTCTTTTTTAATATGCTCTAATCCGTTCCCGCCTGCAATACCTAATATCATCAAGGTTTTCACATCATGAGCATAAAACTGCTCTTTCATTATTTCATTCATTGCCTGCCGTTGATAAACACTGTCTAAACTCATATGCTTTTCGTATGAATCCAAATCGATTTCTTTCCAGGGATTGTTCATTTTTTCACCCCGTTTTCATATCTTAATACAATATTTTTTTAAATCAATTCTGCCGTCTGGCTCAAAAAAAACGCCCTCTGCTTCAAGCAACTGTCTTTGAACCTCTCCACTGCCGAATGCAAAATTCGGGGCAACTCTGCCTTCACGATTTACTACTCTATGACATGGAATTGTAGAGGTGTCAGGATTTACATGCAGAGCGTAGCCTACAACTCGTGCCCAACGGGGATTTCCTGCAAGAATAGCGACTTGTCCGTAGGTTGCAACCTTGCCTTTTGGGATGTTTTTAACAACCTCATAAATTTTTTCAAATGTGTTCATACATGCACCACTCTTTTGCTTCTTCGGATGATTATATTATACTATATTTCCTTACACGTTTCAATAATACAGAAACACTCCATATACCTTTCCTGGCATTTTTCTGTCAGAATTCCTTAGAAATAAGGGAAAAGAAGTGGCAAGGTGCAAAATTTAAGAGCTAAAAAAGGCTTTGAAGGATTTTAGTGCCTCAAAGCCCTTATTGCGTTGTTAGGTAGGTTACGCCCTTTTTATCCTAAGGCTACCATGCTGAAAACAAGCGCAAACAGCGCTACGGTTTCACAAAGACCAACAACGGTAATATATTGTGAAAAACCTTTTCCGGTATCCGCCAATGCATCTGCACCGGCTGCACCGGCCTTACCCTGAAAAACAGCAGAAAACGCCATGGCAACACCTGACACGATTCCAAGCACGAATAAAAACCCGGGATCTGTAGAGGCTGCCTTCATTTGCTGCATCAAAAGAAAACCATAAATAGTCTGTGTAAGGGGAGCGCCGGCAAAAACCGTAAGAATAAACGGTGCCGCTTTGTTACTCATGTAACACTTTTTCCATGCTCCGATAGAGGCCTGTCCTGCAATACCAATACCGATTGCAGAGCCTGTTGCGGCAATGCCCATGGCAAATGCTGCGCCTAATAATCCTAAATTCATAATAATTCTCCTTTATAATTAATTTATTATTTAAAAGGTTTAAATTTATGACCACTCCACGACATATCTAAATGAGAGGAAAACTCCAATGTGTTCAGCCTGATTCCATGGACAATAATCGACAAAACATTTAAAATCATATTAAGTCCATGGCCAAACACCAAGAGAATAATGGCCAGTATCATAAACATAAAATTGCCCAGCAGGGGTCCTGCAAGCTCGTTTACGGTTGCAGATATGGCAGCGCCGGCAAGTCCAACTGCCCAAAGGCGTATATAAGAAACAATATCTGAAAAAACATTGACTACACCAAGCAACACAGATACAATATTCGTACAGCTTGAAAGTATGGATCGCACTATACTGCCCTCGTAATTTGAAAATATAAAGCTCAAACAAAAGCCAACAGCTATAAAAGCAATGGCAACCGTACCAACGGGGATACTGCCGATAACAAGTCCAAAACTGAATACCTCCGCATTTACCACAAGGCTAAGCACCAGATAATAAATGCCCATAAGCTGCAGTATTGCGCCTATATCGCCAAATGATTTAACTGTTTTTCTGTTTCGCACAGCACACTTAATGTGAGCTACCGTCAATTGAATAAGGGCTAGTGTAAAACAGAATATTTGCAGGTTTTGCCCTGTGGTCAGTCCCGATTTTCCTTGTGTCCAGAACGGATACCAAATTGTATCGGCATGCACATTTGAAATAACCGGTATCGACAATCTTTTAATCCACCCCGGAAGCTGCTCCGGTGACAGACCAAACCAAGTGCAGGTGAGAGTTCCCCACAACACTGTTGACAATCCAAAAAGACCAACAAGCCAAACAACAGGCGAAACAGGCTTTTTGGATATAAATGATTTTAAAATCGGTATCCCGGAAAGGGCACAAATCAGCAATCCATATCCGCCGTCTCCGAAAATAATCCCGAAGAATATGAGAATAAACAGCAAAAACCACGCCGAAATATCATACTCAAAATAGCCCGGTACAGTACCTAAAAAGTCGGTTAGCGGATATATAAGACTAACGAACTTATTATTTTTAAGTTTCGTGGGTACATTATCCTCTCTATTGGGTTCTTCCGCAAGAAGTCCCCAGGAATTTTCCCTTGCCGCCTCTTTGAGTCTATCAAGATTTTCTGTCTCCACATATCCTGTGAAATACGCAACAGAAACATTTCTTTTTTCCTCGGTTGATAAGGTTTCATCTGCCATGCCGGTAGCATAAACCTCAAACTCAATTTCTTTTTCAAGCTCTTTGATTGCTTCTTCCATGCTGCCGATATAACCTGCATAGGAGTCAAGTTGCTCCTCTGTTGTTCTAATGCGGTTGGTTATGTCATCAATTTTTTTCCTTATCTCGGCTGTGGATATTTTCGGCAACGCTAATCGATAGACTCTCAAGGACTCTATTATCTCTCCTTCGCCATCCGTTCTACATCTGATCAAAAGGCATTGTACCGAGGATTTTGTTTTGCTAAGACATATCGTCTTAACCCCTTCTCCCAAGGTATCGTATTCGGTTTTTGGCATTTCATAAAGGGATATGTCAACACCTTTTTTGTTTAAATCGTAAATTTCATCCGGATTGATATCCCCCCAGCTTTTAAGTCGCTCAAGCTCATTAACAAGGGCCGCCTGTTCTGCTTGATATGATTTTATTTGTTCTGTAAGAGAGGTCATTTTCTGCGCTATAGACAGCGCCTCGAGCGGGGTTGCCCTTTTTTCTTCTGCTTTATTTTTTTTGCCTATGCTATAAATCCCTCTTTCCAGTAAGGAAATCTGTTCTTTGAGCTGGTTTAACTTATCCCCCGAGCCTTCCGTTATTTCGATATGAACAAGTCCTAATTTACGGAGTTTTTTTAGTGTTTCTTGCTTTTTGTCTCCCTTGATTATGAGAGAAACTTTTTTCATAGGCACAATCATAACGAATAACCCTGCCTTTCGGAATCGGTAGCGTTTTTAGCAGCTATTTTGCTCTTTGAAATTTTTGAACGGACTACTGCACTAACCTGCTGGTCTGCCAAATAAATGGATATTTTTTTAATATTTTCTTCCGTTTCAGGAATTTTCACCTTTTCAAACAGATTCACTCTTTGAGAAATTGTAAGAAGTTCTGCCTCTAAAAGCCGCCCTTGTTCCTCCAGCACTTCTGCCTCCAAATCAAGCAGCATCGCTTTTTCCATATGGTTTGCGGCTATATCCACCCAAAGAGGCGTTTCATATAAATCATACTCTTCTCTTGAAAAGTCAGCGCCTTCAAATATGGGAATCGTAACACCTGCAATGTTTCCTTTCCCTTTATGAATGTTGCGTACGGTGATAGCCCCTTTGGGGAAAGCATTTTCCTCGCTAAAAACTGCAATCCAATCGTTAAATCCTCTTTCGAGGGTTTCTCTTTCTTGTCTTGCTGCTTCAGCCTTTGACTCAATGGCTCGAATTTCCGTTTGGAGCTGTTGTTTTTTAAGGGTTAGTGTAGGCAAATACCTTCGGTACATTTTAAGGTCATCTTTTTGTGCTTTTAACTCATTTTTTGTTAGTTTTATTTTTGACAAATTTTCAGTCCCCCTTACTTTGCAGGCCAAAATTCATCCGTAAGGTCTGATTTTATTCCGGTTTCATCTTTTTGAAAACAATCGGACAGGATTTCCCACCCTAAGTCTAACGCTGCCTCAAGGGACAAATTAACCGACAAATCCATCAATTTGTTCTCAAAAAGCACCCCATATTTAAGCAGTTTTTCATCCCAACGATTCATTGCAAAACCCATATTTTTCTTTTCTACCGTCTCTTTATAGGATGAATACAGACGAATCATTGCATCCATAAGCGCGCGATGGTCCTTACGTGTTTTGCCATTTACGTTTTGTTTCAGTCGCGAAAGAGAGCCAAAGGGTTCAATGCGTCCCCCTTTCAGATAATACTGACCTTCTGTGATATAACCGGTGTTATCGGGAACAGGATGGGTTACATCATCGCCGGGCATAGTGGTAACAGCCAAAACTGTAACAGAACCGGAGTTTGCAAAATCAACCGCCTTTTCGTAGCGAGAGGCAAGCTGGGAATAAAGGTCTCCGGGATATCCTCTGTTGGAAGGAACCTGCTCCTGGGTAATGGCAATTTCCTTCATGGCATCAGCAAAGTTGGTCATGTCTGTAAGGAGCACCAATACATCCTTATTTTGCAGGGCAAATTGCTCCGCAACCGCCAGTGCCATATCCGGAATCATCATACATTCAACTGTGGGGTCTGATGCCGTGTGAATAAACATAACGGTTTTACTCAGCGCTCCGCCTTTTGAAAGCTCGTCCTTAAAATAAAGGAAATCGTCATATTTAAGTCCCATTCCCCCTAGCACGATAACATCTGTCTCTGCCTGCATTGCAATACGTGCAAGAAGTTGATTATAAGGTTCTCCCGAAATGGAGAAAATAGGCAATTTTTGTGAAACAACCAATGTATTAAACATATCAATCATAGGAATGTTTGTTCTCATCATTCGGTTGGCAAGAATACGTTTGGTAGGATTGACAGATGGTCTGCCTATCGGTTTCATATTTTCAGAAAGGGCAGGTCCTTTATCTATGGGCTCCCCTGAGCCGTTAAATATGCGACCCAACAGGTCTTCGCTAAAAGATACCCGCATTTCATGGCCTAAAAAGCGAACCTCATCTCCTGTGGAAATACCCTGCCCCCCTGCAAATACCTGAAGGGAAACAAGTTCCCCATCAATTTTGTTAACCTGTGCAAGAGATTTTCCAAAGCGAGTATTGATTTGTGCCAATTCATTATAACGAACATCCCTGGCTCTTACGGTAATAACGTTTCCGGTGATAGATTCAATTCTGTTAAAAACTTTGTTCATTCTTGCTCACCACCATTCAATAAAAATGCTGCCTCAGGGCTGATTTTGCCTTGACCTTCCTCATAAAGTGCATCTATTTCGCCCTCGGCCTTTTTAAATGCATCACTTTCAAATGCAGTATAATTCCAGTCAATAAATTTCTGACGCAAACGGTTAAAAAAGCTACGGGCTTCATCCTTATCCGTCATTGTATATTCACTACCTAAAATACAGATCAGTTTATCCATGACATAACGCTGGCGCAAAGCATTGCAGCCGGCATCTATTAAATCAAAAGAGTTTTGCTGCAGATAAACGGCATCAAGCATTTCTGCCTTTAAATAGGTTATATAGTCTGTGGGGGTTGTTCCTTCTTCGCCTACAACCTTCATCATGGAGCTGATTTCATCTCCCTGCAGCAGGAGGTTTTTACAAAATTCAGATTTTTTAGGGTCGATTACGGTTTTATATTTAGACCAGGAAATAAGGGGGTCAATAGCAGGATATTTTCTTGCATCCGACCGTTCACGGGAGAGTCCGTGAAAAGCGCCTACAACCTTTAGAGTTGCTTGGGTTACAGGCTCTTCAAAGTTACCGCCCGCAGGAGAAACGGTACCGCCGATTGTAACGGAGCCCGTGCTTCCGTCAGGCAAACGAACATAGCCCGCCCTTTCATAAAAAGCCGCAATATAGGACTCCAGATATGCAGGAAAAGCCTCCTCGCCGGGTATTTCTTCCAGCCTTCCCGACATTTCTCTTAATGCTTGTGCCCAACGGGAGGTTGAATCTGCCAGCATTAAAACATTAAGTCCCATTTGACGATAATATTCTGCTAGTGTTACCGCTGTGTAAACCGAGGCTTCCCGGGATGCAACTGGCATAGAGGAGGTATTGCATATAATAATGGTGCGTTCCATAAGAGAACGGCCGGTTTTGGGGTCCTTAAGCTCAGGAAATTCGGTCAACATTTCCACAACCTCGCCGGCACGTTCTCCACAAGCGGCGATAATGACAATATCAACATCTGCATATTTTGATGTGGTGTGTTGTAAAACCGTTTTTCCGGCGCCAAAGGGGCCGGGTGTACAATAGGTGCCGCCTTTTGCCACGGGGAAGAAGGAATCAATCAGGCGCACCTTTGTTTCCATAGTCTCAACCGGAGCTAATCTTTCACTATAGCACTTTATCGCACGTTTAACAGGCCAATTAAATGACATAGAAACAGGAATATCCTGCCCACGCGCATCGGTTATAACGGCAACAGTTTCCTTTATGGTATATTCTCCTTTTGCTGCAATAGATTTTACAGTATAATTTCCATGGAGATAAAAGGGGACAAAAATTTTATGCACAAAGAACCCTTCCGGAACTGTACCAATGTATTCGCCGGCACGAACAACATCGCCCACTTTAGCCACAGGAGTAAAGTCCCATTTTTTCTCAGAATCTAATCCTTCTGCATACACGCCCCGCTCTAAAAACCAACCGGCTTGCTCCGCTAATATAGGTAAAGGATTTTGAAGTCCGTCATATATCTGCCCGAGTAATCCCGGTCCAAGCTGAGCCGATAGCATTTCTCCGGTAAATTCTACCTGGTCACCACATTTTATGCCGCCTGTCATTTCATAAACCTGTATCTGTGCCACATCCCCACGAATACGGATTACTTCACTTTTTAACGCCGTGTCTTCCACTTTAACAAAACATATTTCGTTCATGGAAACATGACCTTCAAATTTGACAGACACCAGATTTCCGTTAACGCTTACAACTTCTCCAATATTTTTGGTCATTTTGTAGCCTCCAACCTTTCTCCGTTCATAATGAGGTCATAATTCTTTTTATATAAAGCCTTACCAATTTCTGCATCAAACCTTCTCATTCTTGAAAGCAATTTTAGTTTAAGTCCGTAATAAAATACGGATTCCTCCGAAAAAATATCCATCGGTCTTATAGACTCCAAAAAATTTAAACGATGACGATTTAAAAAATATTCTGCCTCCAAAGGATTTTCCATATCCACGGCTGTGTGCACCGTTTTTAGAAGCTCAGGGGAAATGTTTTTGCTTTCTATATCAAAAGGCTTTTTCATTTTTTCGGCACGAACTTTGGCAAGAGCAAGTCGAAGATTTCGTTCCCCTTCATTCCAGGTTTCAATCAATGCCGAACCTGAGTTTTCACGAACTCTCGGTGGCATGAGTGATAGTTTTTCCATTTCCCTTTGTGCTTTTTTTCCCAAAAATCGATGGCAAAGCTCTAAAAACCGTTCTTCCGTAATAGGAAGTGACATATGATCGTCGATACCATCTAAAGATGGCAACTGTGACATAAAATAATACTCTGCCATAATTATTCTACCTCTTTCATAAGTGCGATAACCTTGGGGCTGAGATAGTTCGATAGCATGTCTACAACCATTTCAGCAGAATAATCATAATAGACTCCACTGTCGTTTACAGCAATACGAAATCCCCCGTCAAAATTATCGCTTGCCTTAAGGGTAATACCTTTATTTATTCTTTCCTTAAGACCTGCAAGTATGTTTTTCTCAACTTGTGTAAGGTCCTCATTGTTTAAAATCAGGGTAATGTCCTCAGCATCCGGTTTGTTTGACCAGCTTTCAATAACATTAACAATAAGTTGGGCAAGTGTCTCTGCGGAATAAACTACAGCAACCCCTTCCCTTAGGAGCGACTTTAATTCCTTTGTTACACTTTCGCGGAAGGATATAAGCAGGTTGCGCCCCGCTTGACGAATGGCATCCTCGCTGGATTTTGTCAATCGCTCGTTTTCAACTTTTGCGCTGCTTAGAATTTTTTCTGCCTGGGCCTGAGCATCTGCAACAATTTTCTTGGCTTCTGTTTTAGCTGTGTTAAGTATAGATTCTGCCTCGCTTTCAGCCGCTTCTACACCGTCTTTTTTTATTTGGTCAATAAGTTCCTGTAATTGTACTTCCATAAAACTTGCTCCTTTTTATTTGAGTTTATTTGCTATAAAAACAAAAGGGAACCAGTGTCCTCTGCAGTCAGCTGGTTCCCTTAAATATCATTATATCTATTTTTTTATATATTATAACATACTTTTCTTTTTTTGTCAACATATTTAAAAACGCCATGACTTTTTAAAAATGTTTGCCCGTTTTGTGGGCATTGTTTTTAGCCAATGCCTGCTAAATTTAATAATAAAAACCTCACGAAAAACTAATGAACCAAGAGTTTAGTTTTTTCAGAGAACCTTGTTGTTTTCACAATAAAACTGCAGCGTGTCCCTAAAGATACGCCGCAATTTTAGGTAAAGATTATTTTTATAACTCTTGTTCTGGTCCATTGTATGGTTTACCGTTTTTCTGCCGGCAGTTTATTCTCTTTTTTCCTTTTCCACCTCTACGTTTGGTGGCTGATAATCGTAAATAGCCATATAGGACTCCATTTCCTCTTCTGTTTGAGGTGGCGTAGGAATAAGGCCGGTGCAGTCTGTAGAAGAGCATGCGTTACACAGCTCAAACTTATCATATTCCTCTTGTCGCTCATTTGGGCTAAAATCTTTCTCTGGTGGTGTTGTTTTTGGAATTTTATTTGGCATATGTCCATCTCCTTTGCAGTAGTATGCACAAATCAGAGAGGAAATATGCAAAGAGTTTTGTTCTACTCAATTGGTTCAAAATCGGCAACACCATGTTTACACAGCGGACAAATAAAATCCTCCGGCAGGGCTTCTCCTTCATACACATAGCCACAAACCTTACACACAAAACCCTTTTTCCCTTCCGTTTCGGGCTTTGGCTTAACATTGCTTTGGTAGTAGGCATAGGTCATGGATTCGGCCTGAGAAATCACGCGCGCCTCTGTAATGCTGCAAATAAACATGCCGTGTGTATCTAAATCCACATACTGTTCTACCTTTAAAGAGATAAAGGAATTAATATGCCGCGGCAAAAATACCAAGCCGTTATCTGACCGTAAAACTTCTTTTCCTGCAAACTTATCGTCCACACGGCCGCTTACAAAACCAAAATCCTCAAAAACAGAGAACGGCGCATCAACAGACAGACAGTTCACATTCATTATGCCGCTTTGACGAATGATGTGATGAGAATAATTTTCCTTGTTTATGGTTACCGCTACCCGATTTGGTGTATTTGTCACCTGCGTAATGGTATTAACAATTAATCCGTTATCTTTTTTTCCATCATTCGAAGTGACAACATAGAGCCCATATCCAATATTAAATAAAGCGTTTAGATCGTTCTTGTTAGCTGTTTCGCTGTGCTGTGCCATGTAATCTTGACATAGTTCTTCTGCCAACGACTCCAGCTGGGCAGAGCTGTTCTCATCCAGCGCTGAGTAAATTTGCACCGTTGTATTGGTGTAAGTAAGGTTACGACAGGGCTCCAGCATTTCCCTCATGGTTTTAGCAGCCATGGGTGCCCAGGAACCATTTTCTATAAATGCTACGGTACGGTTTCTATAAGTCCGTTCTGTTAAATGGTCAATAAATTCACGCATAAAGGGAAAAATACCTGCATTGTAGGTGGTTGTCGCCAACACAAGCTTGCTGTAACGGAATGCATCTTCTACGGCCTCGGCCATATCGCACCGCGCCAAATCGTTTACAACAACCTTGGGGCATCCTTTTGCTCTTAGCCTTTCTGCTAATTGGTCAACTGCTTTTTTTGTGTTGCCGTAAACAGAGGTATAGGCAATCACAATCCCTTCTGTTTCCACCTCGTAGGAGGACCATATATCATATAAATTCAAATAATAGCCTAAATTTTCTTTCAGCACCGGCCCATGGAGGGGGCAAATAATTTGAATGTCCAGTCCGGCTGCTTTTTTTAGTAACGCCTGCACCTGTGCACCATATTTACCTACAATACCAATATAATACCGCCGTGCTTCACAGGCCCATTCCTCTTCCACATCCAGCGCTCCAAATTTTCCAAAACCATCAGCGGAAAACAGCACCTTGTCATAGCTATCATAGGTTACAATGACCTCCGGCCAGTGAACCATAGGAGCTGTTACAAAGGTTAAGGTATGCTTTCCTAAGGAAAGGGTGTCTCCCTCTCCCACAACAAGCCGACGGTCAGCAAAATCCACACCGAAAAATTGTTTTATCATTTGAAATCCCTTGGCGCTGGATACAATTTTTGTATCCTTGTAAACACTCATAAAATTTGCAATATTAGCCGAATGGTCCGGTTCCATATGTTGAATTACCAAATAGTCCGGCTTGCGACCATCTAAAGCCCCTTCAATATTATCCAGCCACTCGTGGGTAAAACGAGCATCAACCGTATCCATAATAGCTATCTTTTCATCTATAATGGCATAGGAATTATAGGCCATACCATTTTCTACAACATATTGACCTTCAAACAAATCTATTTCATGGTCATTTACACCAATATATTGAATATCTTTTGTTATCTGCATATCAATCTCTCCCTCATTGTAGTATAGTGATTTTTGTCTGTCCCTTATTCATTATAGCAAAAAATATTCTGATAGTCAATCCTGCAGATTTTCTGTTCCTCTTCCCGCTCCTTATATAGTTTTTGCCTATTTTATCTCTACATATATGGTTTGAACATTCTCTTTTTCATAGTCTTCGCCGGGCAATAAGGGCTGTATCCTTTTGGGTTGCAAGCTCCTTATAGTGGCACGCAAAGCACCGGTTAAAGCCCAATCCGAATCAAAAACACTTTTCACATGGTCCTTATAATAGGCGTTTTGCTCTGTTTTTACCTCTTTGGGTAGAACAACATGCGCCTCTTTCTCTCCGGCTATAGATTCCGCGTTCATCTCTGTAACCACTTGTTGCAATAGCCGGGTATCCTGCTCATATACCCGTTTATACACATCATATTCATTGACGGTAGCTGTAAGAAAGATAAACGCTGTAAGCCCTAAAAGTATTTGCCGAAATCTGCCGGGAAAAAGGGCGAACAACGGCTCTGCCATAAGGGCCATTCCTAACAGAGATACAAATATACTCCGGTTTGTAAGCCAAACCTCCGCTGCCAGCATGTTAGGTATAAGCGGTCCAAAAAACAACAGAAGACCGCAAATTTCCATAATGATAAATTTTGCCCTTACCTTTTTCTTTCTTTTTTTATTAAAAAGTGCCAATAACACGCAGAGCACTGCTGTTAAAAACAAAATAAAGAGGCCCCAAACACCTGAGTTCCATAAAAGTTTTATCCCTAAAACACTACCCCCAATGGTTGCGTGATAAGCGAGAGAAAAGATCTCTCCTAATTGGGAAAACAGCGAGCCTGCTTTGGCCCAGAGCATTTCTATAGAGGCTTGGTCGGCTCGGCTCCCTATGGCACCTAACCCTGCAAATACCCGGTAATATGTAAACATGAGTCCAATATTTATAACCGAAACCAAGGGTGCGGCTAACAGAATGGGATATTTCTTAATACACCGCAACTGCCAATTTTGTCTGTTGGAAAAATTCTCCTTGGCTTGATACATGCTGACCAGGGTTAAAAGAACTGCCGCCATCACCGAGAAAACCGAAACAGATTCATAGAATCCGCAGGATATCAGCTGAAGAAAGAAAAAAAGACAAAACCACCATTTGCTCTTTGTTTTGCCCTCCTTAAAAGGCAAAACGGAACTTAAAATAAACAGGGAAAGTGCGGCAAAAAACAGTCCTGTCACTAATCGGGAAGAGGCCGAAAGCCAAAATCTTCCTTCCATGCCCAAGGGAAACAGTAAATAAATAAGTAAAAAGAAGGGACCTACCGTGTATCCTGCTTTCTCAAGAACTTGCCGAAATAAAAAAGCGGAGAGAACATGCATGGTTGTTATCAGAATCAGCCCCACCCATAAGCAAGGCCACATCCTTCCCCAAAGGACAGGATCTAATAAGCCTGCCAACGGCCTGGTTGAAAGTGTCCCGATGGTAAAAAAAACATGAGAGGTTTTTTCATAAATGGGATAGCAACCATATTGAATGTAATCATCTAAAATTGGAAAATATTGAAATCCATATAAAAGATAGGGCAAAAACGCCATTATAACGATGACTAAATGACTCCTTTTGTTTTTTTTCACCATGTCACCCCCACTCCATCTCTTTCATATATTATATCAACTTAAAATAAAGATGTCAAACCACCTGATGGGGATAAATAATTTAGTTAAAACCTTGACAAATAAAAAAGTCTATAGTATAATATTGGCTGAGCGAGTGTGCTGGAACTGGCAGACAGGCACGTTTGAGGGGCGTGTGTCCATGACGTACGGGTTCAAGTCCCGTCACTCGCACCACGTCGAAGCAAAGCTTTCCTTTGCTTCGACTTTTTTTGTAAAAAACTCATACGCCCGCTTTCTTGCTTCTCCTCCTTCGCAAAAAGTCACGCCAATGCTTTTACGCAAAAAAGATTGTATTTTTTAAAAATTATGGTAAAATAAAGATAAAAAACTAAATTTTGGGAGGAAAAAAATGAACGAAAAAGTTGCAAAACTAATTAACCAGCAAATTAATAAGGAATTTTATTCGGCATATTTGTATTTGGAGTTTTCTAACTATTATGGCGCTGTGGGCCTTGATGGTTTTGAAAACTGGTACAAAATTCAAGCGCAAGAAGAGCGTGACCATGCTATGCTGTTTTATCAATACCTACAAAATAACGAGGTTAAAATCACCTTAGAAGCTATTGATAAACCCGATTGTAGCCTGACCGACAACATGGCGCCCCTAAAGGCTGGTTTAAAACATGAAAAATATGTAACAGAGTTAATTAACAACATTTACGCTGCGGCCTATGAAATTCACGATTTTCGTACCATGCAGCTTTTGGATTGGTTTGTTAAGGAACAGGGGGAGGAAGAGAAAAATGCCTCTGATTTAATTACAAAAATGGAATTATTCGGTACCGATGCTAAAGGGCTTTACATGTTAAACAGCGAGTTGAAGGCACGTGTTTATACCGCCCCCTCTTTAGTTTTATAATAAAAAAATTAAAAGCTCTTTACGTCTTTTATGTAAAGGGCTTTTTTTCTTTGTGTAATAAAAATTTCCAAAATTATTTAAAATTCCACGAATCCTCTTGACCTTAAGCGGTTATTTAGATATAATAATGATTGCAAAGTTATAACCATTCCTTTTTACGTTTGCCTTTTTTATGGCTACGGCAGGGAATATGTTATTTTCAGGAGGAACACAAATGATAAAAGTGGCTATTTTAGGATATGGCGTGGTTGGCTCCGGTGTTTATGAAGTCATTCACAAAAATGAAAAAAGTATTGCAAAAAAAACCGGAGGAAAAGCCATTCAGGTTAAATATATTTTAGATTTACGGGATTTTCCTGACCATGAAGAACCTCATTTATTTACCAAAAATTTTGATGATATTTTACAAGATCCTGAGGTTAGTATTGTTGTTGAGGTTATGGGCGGCCTTTCTCCCGCTTATGAATATTCCAGAGCAGCACTTTATGCAGGAAAAAATGTGGTAACCTCTAACAAAGAGTTGGTTGCAGAGCATGGTACGGAGCTGATGGAAATTGCAAAGGAACATAATGTTAACTATTTGTTTGAGGCTTCTGTTGGTGGCGGTATTCCCATTATTCGTCCTTTAAACCAATGCCTGGCTGCAAATGAAATTGAAGAAATTTATGGTATTCTAAACGGAACAACGAATTATATTTTAACAAAAATGATTACAGAAGGTTCTGACTTTGCCGGCGCTTTAGCCGAAGCACAACGATTAGGATATGCTGAGCGAAATCCAGAAGCCGATGTTGAAGGTTATGATGCCTGCCGGAAAATTGCTATTTTAACTTCCCTTGCCTGCGGTAAATATGTTAACTGGCGAAATGTTGAAACCCAAGGTATTACCTCTATTACAAGAAGTGATGTTGCTTTTGCCGAAAAATATAATGCTGTTATTAAATTAATTGGTTTTGCAAAGATTTCTCCCGATGGTGCCGTTTATATCCGGGTTTGCCCTATGGTAATTTCCAAGGAACACCAGTTATCAGATGTTAATGATGTTTTTAATGCAATTTTAGTAAAAGGGGACTCTATTGGCGATGTTATGTTTTACGGCCGTGGCGCAGGTAAGCTGCCAACTGCCAGCGCAGTGGTTGCCGATGTTATTGACGCCGCTAAACATATTCATATAAACAAAATTATTACTTGGAAAAAAGTTGATCATGATTTTTTGGTGGATCCCAGTTCAGTTGTTGGTCGCTTTTTTGTTAGAGCCAACAGTAAGGCTGTTATTGATGATTTTGCTAATGCTGAGTTTTTAGGTAATGATGGTGATGAATGGTTTTTTATTACAAAGGAAATGACAGAAAATGCCTTTACCGAAACTTTTGCCAACCGTGGGGCTTTTCTCCGCGTTTTAGATTGATTGTGCCTTTAAAAAAAGCTGTTTTTAAGAATTTCTTTTTTGACAGCTTTTTTTATTTTTATCTAATTTATTCTTTCTTTTTTTATTATTTTATGATAAAATAATAATAGGTTGTTTTTTCCCTTTAAAGTGATAATTTTCAACAGGTCTGTTAATATATATTTTTTGATAAAATGGGACTTTGTGTTTGTATTTTCTTTTTTTCCCCTCACTTTTAGCTTAACGAAGGGTTTTATTTATCTTTCAACAAGTGGTTGTTTATTCTCTGTTACTTGTTAAAAAGTTACTTGTGGATAGTTTTTTTATTTCCTTTTTTTGGTAATTTTATTTTTATCCCTTGTGGATTATTTATTTTATTCACAAATTATAAACAGTGTTTTCAATAGGATAAACTGCCTTATTAATGGGAAAAAACTTAGTTTTTAACAATTATAACAGGCTATACTATTATTACGATTATTTTTTATTATTTTTTATAAAGAAACGGAGTGACAATTATGAAATTTTCTTGTTGCAGAACAGATTTATTAAATGCAGTTAATATTGTTGAGCGAGCCGTTGCCAGTAAAAGCACAATGAATATTTTAGAGGGTATTTTTATTGAAGCAAAAGAAAACACCATTCGTTTTTTGGGTAATAATTTAGAATTATGTATTGATTGCAGTATTCCCGGGTCAGTTGAAACAAAAGGGTGCTGTGTTGTAAAGGCAAACCTTTTTTCTGATGCTGTAAAAAAATTACCTTCTTATGTAGATGATGTGCAAATTGAAGTTAACGAAAGTAATTCTATCTTTTTATCCTGCGGAAATGCAAAATTTAATTTTTCTACTGCCAGTGCTGATGAGTTTCCTCGTCCCCAGGAATTACATGCTCTTAATGAAATTTCTATTTCTGAACAAGTTTTAAAAAATATGATTCGCCAAACTGTATATGCGGTATCACAAAACGATACAAAGCCTTATTTAACCGGTATTTTATTTGATATAAAGGATGGTTTTGTAAATGTTGTTGGTTGCGACGGATATCGCTTAGCAATTCGTCGGGAAGCAACCTCTCATGCTGGTGGGTTAAAATTTATTATGCAAGGAAAAACAGCCAGAGAACTTCTTTCTCTTTTAGGAGAAACAGATTATGAAGTAAAAATTAAGGTAAATGAGAAACAAGCCCAACTTACATTAAAAAATTGTGTTGTTACCACAAGATTAATTGATGGCGATTATTTAAATTATGAAGGTGTTGCCAAACATGAAAATACGCTTTTTGTTGTAACTGAAACAAGGGATATTTTAGACTCTGTAGACAGAGCATCTTTAATTGCCAGTGAAGCTGTTAAGGCTCATGTACTTTTGCAAATTAAGGATGGTCAGGTGCATATTAATTGTGAAACCGTTTTAGGACAGGTAAAAGATAAATTTGAGGTTAATATGCAGGGAGAACCCATTGAAATTGCTTTTAATCCTCGCTATTTATTAGAAGCCTTTAAAAATACAGAAACTAAAGAAATAAAAATGAGTTTCTCCACAGCGTTAAATCCTGTTGTGATTCAACCAATTGAGGGAGAAAGTTTCCGTTACATTGTTTTACCTGTTCGACTACATTAATATTATGAAGAAAAAAATTAAAGAAACTATCATTGTGGAAGGAAAATATGACAAAATTAGACTTTCACAGCTCATTGAGGCAAACATTATTCAAATAAACGGGTTTATGATTTTTAAAAATAAAGAAATGATTTCCCTGCTTTCAAAATTAGCCGATGAAACCGGTTTAATTATTTTAACAGATTCGGATAAAGCAGGATTTAGTATTCGTAATTATATAAAAAATTGTTTAGCAGGAAAAAATGTTCAGCATGCGTTTATTCCTTCCATTTATGGAAAAGAAGCAAGAAAAGATAAACCGGGAAAAGAAGGACTATTAGGGGTGGAAGGAATGCAGGAAGAAGTTTTAGTACATGCAATAGAACAGGCAGGATATCATGTAAACACAGAAAAAAAGGAAAAAATTACCAAATATGATTTATATAAACTTGGTTTATATGGGGGTGTAGAAAGTCATAAAAAAAGACACGCCTTACTTAAAAAATTAGGCCTCCCCTACCGCCTTTCTGCGAATGTTCTTTTAGAAGTCATGAACGCTCTCTACACAAAAGAAAAATTTTTTGAATTAATTTAAAGAAACCTCCATATATTGTATTGATTTATTAATAACAATATGTGGAGGTTTTTATGAAGGCAGCAATTATTCATTATGAACCTGTTTTTTCCCGTCTGGATCAAAGTTTATTTTTAAAAAGAACCATGAGGCAGATTAAAAGTGAAATAAAAACGGAAGATATAAAAATACCTATTTATCTGTTACCGATTTGTGGAGAAAATCCTTCTAAAAAGGCAATTGAAAAATTTTGTTCTTATTTAAAAAAAGAACAAATAAAAAAAATTATTATAACCAATCAAGCCTCCTCTGTTCTAAAAAATTTTTCATTATTAGAAAAAAACTTTTCTTTTTTTTATGGTGATACAATTATAAAATACAAAATTAAAGATATACTAAGGAAATATGCTTTACTAAAAAACCTTGAGCTTTCAAAGGAAACGGTTGTTATTGAAACAGATAATCCTAATAAGGCAAAGGAACTGATAGCAAAAATTAACCAAATGGTAAGAAAAATTAAAATAGAAACAAAAGATGCGGATAAATTTAAATCTTTAACAGAATATTTTTTACAGGAATATGGATTATTTATTGAAATCAATAAAAAAAATGATAAACATGGTATTATTATTCAATTAGATTCAATGAAAGAAAAAAAAGACTCTCTTCGTTTATATACAGAAAAAAATAATAATAATCAAATTATATTTAATTGCAAAAATCATTTTAATCAGATAAAAAAATATTTAACTCTGAATCAAAAGACATTAGAACTTTTAATTTTTCAAAAATATGGCACCATTAACGAACAGAATTGTAGAAGGTTTTGTAAGGATTACCATATAAGAGTTAGTAATTTTAAAAATAATGATTGACAAATGTATGAATAATGATTATAATACATAGTTAAAGGTGTATATTTGGCAGGGAGGATGAAAAAAGGTGTCAGAAAAGGTTGTTTATTTAACATATGAGGGTTTAAAAGAAAGAGAACAAGAATTAGAGTATTTAAAAACAGAGAAAAGAAAAGAAATTTCTGAAAAAATTAAGGTTGCCTTAGGATTTGGTGATTTATCAGAAAATGCTGAATATGATGAAGCAAAAAATGAACAAGCAGAGGTTGAGCTAAAAATTGTCCGTCTTGAAAAAATGTTGAAAAATGCAAAGATTATTGATGAAGAAGATATTTCAACAGATGTTGTATCGATGGGAATTAAGGTTAAGGTTTTAGATGTTGACTTAGATGAAGAAGAAATTTATAACATTGTCGGATCAGAAGAAGCAGATCCCATGAATAACAGAATTTCAGATGAATCCCCTGTTGGCAAGGCAATTCTTGGGGCAAAAATTGGAGATACAGTCGTTGTAAATTCTCCAAATGGTGAATTTGAATTAAAAATATTGGAAATAAGTAAATAGTTTCACGTGAAACAAAAAGCCTTTGTAATTATACAAAGGCTTTTTTTATAAATTTTTTTCCTATGTTTCACGTGAAACATAGGAAAGATACTTGAAATAGCGAAGGAAATGTGGTAAAATAGAAAAAAAGAAACCTTACAAAATCCAACAGAAGAAAGGAAGGGAAAGAAATGGCAAAAATAATTGCAGTAGCAAATCAAAAAGGTGGCGTTGGCAAAACAACAACAGCCATTAATTTGGCGGCCTGCATAGGAAGTTGCAAAAAAAAGGTTCTTTTAGTGGATTTTGATCCTCAAGGGAACGCCAGTAGCGGTGTCGGCGCGGAAAAAGAGGAGATTTCCCTTTCGATATACGATGTTTTGATTAATCAAACCTCAATTACTGACACAATTATAGAAACAAAGGTAAAAAATTTGTTTCTTTGTCCGGCAAACATTAATTTAGCAGGAGCAGAAGTTGAACTTGTTTCCATAGAAAACCGCAATTATTTATTGAAAAACATACTGGACGGCATCCGAGATACATATGATTATATTATTATTGATTGTCCTCCCTCTTTAGGATTGCTGACGTTAAATGCCTTTGCTGCGGCAGATAGCTTGCTTGTTCCCATACAGTGTGAATATTTTGCTTTGGAAGGATTAAGCATGTTAACAAAAACGGTTAAAAATCTAAAACAGGAGTTAAACCCATCTTTAGTTTTTGAAGGTGTTTTACTCACTATGTTTGATGCGAGAACAAATCTTTCCACACAGGTTCTGGAAGAGGTAAAAAAATATTTTCCGGACAGTGTTTTTAAGACAGTTATTCCGCGAAATGTGCGTCTTTCTGAAGCGCCGGGCTATGGCGAGCCGATTATAACATATGATAAATATTCAAAGGGCGCCAGAAGCTACTTAAAATTAGCAAAAGAGGTTTTGAAAAACAATCAGGCAAAGGAGTCAAAATCATGACAAAAAAAGTCGAAAAAAAGGGCTTAGGTAAAGGTTTAGGAGCCTTATTAAACACAGAAGAGGCGATTACCGGCACATTAGAACAAAGTAATGAGTTAAAAATTACACAAATAGAACCAAACAAAAATCAACCGAGAACAGAGTTTGATGCAGAAAAACTTCAGGAACTGGCAGAATCAATAAAGAAATATGGTGTTATTCAGCCGATTGTTGTTAAAAAGCAGGAAAATGGATTTTATAAAATTATTGCCGGAGAAAGAAGATGGCGTGCCTCAAAACTGGCTGGATTAACGAAGATTCCAGTTTTAATTAGGGAATATGACGATAGAGAAACAATGGAAATTGCCTTAGTTGAAAATTTACAAAGGGAAGATTTAAATCCTTTTGAAGAAGCCAGAGGTTACAGCGAATTAATGGATTTATTTTCATTGACACAAGAGCAAGTGGCAGAAAAAGTTGGGAAAAGCCGCTCTGCTGTTGCAAACAGTATTCGACTATTGTCTCTTTGTGACGAAATAAAGGAGCTGGTTCTGCAAAAAGAATTGACTGTTGGTCATGTACGGGCCCTTCTTTCTATAGAAAACGAGGGTGTACAACTCATGGCAGCACGGCAAATTGTAAAAGAGGGGCTTACGGTTCGCCAAACAGAGGCTTTAATTAAATCCTTACTAAAAGAAAAGAAGGTTAAGAAGAAAAATCCGGTAGATGAAGAGCTTCGCCGTTACTTGTCCTCTCTAGAAAAAAAATTGTCTAGCTCTTTAGGAACAAAGGTAACAATTCAAAATAAAAAGAATCGGGGTAAAATTGAAATAGAATACTATAATAATGATGATTTTGAAAGAATTATGAATCAAATTAGTTAATTTCCAAATTATGGGAGCTTAAAATCGATCCAAAAACCAAATTTAAAATATTCTAAAGGTATTTCTCTTTAGCGAATAGAAAAAAGGGGAAAAGAGGATTTTTAAAGGATTTTTGACGGTTAACATAATTAGTTATTACAGTAAAATGCAAACAAAAGAGAAGAGAGGATATTATGAACATATTAGGATATACCATTCCCCAAGAGTTACTTTTATTTTATAGTTGTATTTTTTGTGCTGCAGGTTTTTTATTTGCATGTATTGCACTTATTGTATCCTCTAGTACAAAGAGAAGAATGAAAAGAATTTTAAAGGATGGAGCAGGTCGGGATATTACAGAAGCAATTATAAACTATTATAAAAAATGTACGGATATTATGAATGATTACAAAAAGGCGGAAGACCGCCTTGCCCGATTGGAAGTGGAAAGTAAATGTTGTGTGAAAAAAGTGGGTGCCATTCGATATAATGCTTTTGGAGGCAACAATTCAAACCAAAGCTTTGCGGCAGCTGTTTTAGATGAGGAAAACACGGGTTTTGTTTTAAATGGTGTTTATTCAAGACAGCAAACCGCAACCTATTTAAAACCCATTCAAAAAGGGCGGTCCCTGTTTGAGTTGTCAGAAGAGGAACAAGAGGCCATTCGCACAGCAGAATTAAATTATGAAAGAATTTTAAACCAACAATATCAGTAGGGATAGAACAAGAAAGGGAGAGTAAACATGCTGGACATTAAATTAATCAGACAAGAGCCGGAAAAGGTCAAAGCAGCGTTGGCGCGCCGTAAAGAAGAGGATAAAATTGACGAAATTCTAGAATTGGATAAAAAGAGAAGAGATGCGCTTTACGAAGCAGAGCAGTTAAAAAATCAGCAAAACAGTGTTAGTAAGCAAATTCCTCAAATTAAAAAAGAGGGCGGCGATACGGCATCAATTTTCGCAGAGATGAAGGTGCTTTCCGAGAAAATTAAAGGCCTTGATAATGAAATCAGGGATTTAGATGAGGCAATTAACAGCCTGATGTTACGAATTCCCAACATGCCCAACAGTACGGTGCCGGATGGGGATACGGATGATGATAACATAGAAATAAGAAAATTCAGCGAGCCAACGAATTTTGATTTTGAACCGCAAGCTCATTGGGATTTAGGAGAAAAACTAAATATTTTAGATTTTAGCAGTGCTGCTAAAATTACCGGCGCGCGGTTCACTGTTTACAGAGGCCTAGGAGCAAGATTAGAAAGGGCCGTTATTAACTATTTCTTAAACATGCACACCACAGAACATGGTTATACAGAAATTTTTCCGCCCTACATGGTTCATAGAAATTCTATGGTGGGTACCGGTCAGCTTCCTAAATTTGAGGAGGATGCGTTTAAGGTTATGGGAACAGAATATTTTCTAATTCCCACAGCAGAGGTTCCGGTTACAAATTTATATCGTGACCAAATTCTATCGGCAGAAGAGTTGCCCATTCGTCATGTGGCATATTCTGCTTGTTTTCGCGCAGAGGCGGGTTCTGCCGGTCGTGATACAAGAGGTTTGATTCGTCAACATCAATTTAACAAGGTTGAATTAGTTAAATTTGTAGAGCCAGAAAAGTCCTACGAGGAGCTGGAATCTCTGGTTAACGATGCGGAGAATGTTTTAAAAGGTTTGGGCTTGCCATACAGGGTTGTAAAAATTTGTGTTGGTGATTTGGGCTTTACCGCTGCTATGAAATATGATATTGAGGTTTGGATGCCCAGCTACGGAAGATATGTAGAAATTTCCTCCTGCAGTAATTTTGAGGATTTTCAGGCTCGTCGTGCCGGTATTAAATATAAAAAATCTCCCACAGATAAGCCTCAATTTGTCCATACCTTAAATGGTTCCGGTGTGGCGGTTGGCCGTACGGTTGCTGCAATTTTAGAAAATTATCAAAATGCTGACGGCAGTGTAACAATTCCCGAAGCCTTGCTGCCTTACATGGGAACAGATTGCATTAAATAGAGTAAAAAATTTTTGTGTTTGATGAATACAAGAGTATAAAATATTTTTAGGAGGAGTAAAATGAGTCGATTTGAAGATGCGAAAAACACGTATAAATCCTTAGGCGTTGATGTGGAAGCGGCTTTAGCCGCTGTTAGCAAGGTGCCGGTTTCTATTCATTGCTGGCAAGGGGATGACGTAACCGGATTTGATAGCAGAGAAGCGCTGTCCGGCGGTATTCAAACAACGGGAAATTATCCCGGTAAGGCTACAACGCCGGCAGAACTGATGGCAGATTTGGATAAGGTTTTTTCTTTGGTGCCTGGCCAAAAGAAGTTAAATCTTCATGCCTGTTATGCCATTATGGAGCCAAATGCAATAGTAGACAGGGATAAGCTTGCGCCCGCTCACTTTGCGCCCTGGTTACAATTTGCCAAGGAACGGGGCATGGGTATTGATTTTAACCCCACATTCTTTTCTCATCCCATGGTAAAGGATAATTTAACTCTATCCTCACCGGACGAAACCGTACGTAAGTTTTGGGTAGAGCATGGGAAACGGTGTGTTGAGATTTCTCAATACTTTGCCGAAGAAACAGGGATTCCTTGCGTTATGAACATTTGGATTCCTGACGGCTATAAGGATATTCCGGCAGACAGATATTCCCCTCGTGCGCGGTTTAAACAATCTTTAGATGAAATTTTATCGGTGCCTTATGATAAGAATAAGGTGTTTGTTTGCTTAGAATCCAAGGTGTTTGGCATTGGTTTGGAGTCCTATACCGTTGGTTCGGCAGAATTTTGCTTAAATTATGTAACGCAAAAGGGAATTGTGCCTTTAATGGATAACGGACACTATCATCCCACGGAGGTTGTATCTGATAAGCTATCCTCCATGTTGTTGTTCCATGACCATGTAGCTCTTCATGTTACTCGTGGTGTACGTTGGGACTCAGACCATGTGGTTTTATTTGATGATGAAACAAAAGAAATTGCCAAGGAAATTGTTTGCCATAATGCCCTTGACAGGGTGTTTATTGCAACGGACTACTTTGATGCCTCTATTAACCGTATTTCTGCATGGGTGACGGGGCTAAGAAGCGTGCAAAAGGCGTTGCTGTATGCCCTGCTCCTGCCTCATGAACAGCTAAAAGCCCTGCAACAAGAAAACAGAACTACAGAGCTTATGATTATGCAGGAGGAATTAAAAACGGCACCTTTTGGTGATGTTTGGGCAGAATATTTAAAAAGAGAAGGCGTAGAAGCCGATTATGTATCTTCCGTCAAGGCTTATGAAAAGGAAGTTTTGGCAAAACGCAGATAAAAAAAGAATGTAATAATAAACAATAGGAGGACACGATGAGTTTAGACGCCTTAGTGACAATTTCAAATCAATATGGCCGTGATGAGCGCTATGTTTTGGCCGGCGGCGGGAATACATCTTTTAAAGACAGTCAATATCTTTATGTTAAGGCATCAGGGACAACACTTGCCGACATTACGGCAGAGGGTTTTGTTAAAATGCGCCGGGATGCCCTTGCTGCTATGTGGGAAAAGACTTATCCTACAAACAGCGCAGAAAGAGAAGCGGCAGTTCTGCAAGACCTAATGGAGGCGAGGGTACCGGAGGATGCGCACAAACGACCCAGTGTAGAAACCTCTCTTCACGATTTATTACCCGGCCAATATGTGGTTCATTTGCATCCCGCATTGGTAAACGGATTAACTTGCTCCAATGGTGGTGCACAAAAAGCAGCTGAGCTATTTGGTCAAAAGGCCTTGTGGATTGAAAACTCAGAGCCGGGCTATGTATTAGCAAAGCTGGTTAAGGATAAACTGACGGCATATCAAAAGGCACATGGGACATTTCCCGAGTGTTTATTGCTGCAAAATCATGGTATTTTTGTTTCGGCAGACAGCACAGAAGCTATTTGCTCCATATATGCTGAAATTATGGGGACCCTAGAAAAAGCCTTAACAGAGCAACCTGATTTGTCTATGGGAGCTTATTGCGAAGAGGAGATGGAAGATCGTAAACAAGAGTTAATGGCTTGCGGCTATGATGTTGTGTTGTTTCATAGGTCAAAAACCATTTGGGAATTTACCCAAAGCAGTCAGTCTTTTGAACCCCTTTCTTCATCCTTTACGCCGGACCATATTGTATACTGCAAGGCCCGTCCCTTGTTCTTAGAAAAGGGTGAAAGTGCCGCAGAAAAAATTAAGACCTTTACGGAGAAAAACGGATATCGTCCTTTGGTTATCGCTTGCCAAGGGCTTGGCTTTTTTGCCTGTGGCGAAACGGAGAAAAAGGCGCAGATTACCCAAAAGCTGTTTTGTGATGCAGCAAAAATAGCCGTTTATTCTAAATCCTTTGGTGGATATGCCCACATGCCACAGGAATTAATTGATTTTATCACAAATTGGGAAGTAGAAAGCTACCGCGCCAAACAACAATAAAAGAGCAACAAAAAGGAGTTGTAGCAACTGAACAGGTCCAGTAAAAACGGACAATAGAAAAAAGGAACCTCCTATGGTATAATAAAAAAACCATAGGAGGTATTTTTATGCCAAGACAAAAAGGAACACTAAACACACCACAAGTAATCATTGATGAGATCGTGAGGAGACATCATGAAGGCGAAACATTAAAATCGTTAGCCACAGAATACAAGAAACCATTTAAGACCATAAGAAATATGTGTACAAGAGAAAATAACAAATTGCGTAATTTTAATGTCCCGAAACAGCGAGGAAGAAAGCCTGCAAAGACACTGAAGGAGTACAAATATGAAAATAAAAGATTGAAAATGAAAAACCACCCGCTGTGCGGGTGGACATTTATTGTATTCATAAAAGCAACTATTCCAAACCTTTCAAATAGGCCATAGGATCTGTGGGAGTTCCGTTAACACGAACCTCGAAGTGCAGGTGAGGACCTGTGCTGCGGCCGGTGTTACCCACCTTAGCAATTAAATCGCCTTTGGCAACCACAGCGCCTTCAGGTACAAGCAGTTCGCTGCAGTGACCATAGTATGTGATAATACCATTGCCATGATCCAACTGAATCAGGTATCCGTAGCCGCCATTGTTATAATCAGAATAAATAACGGTACCGTTATCTGCGGCATAGATGTTTGTTCCTACAGCAGCAGACAAATCAATTCCGGCATGGGTCCTGCCCCAGCGGGAGCCAAAACGAGAGCTTAAGGCACCGCTAGTTGGAACAGAAAGCCGACCGGTACCAACGGGGCTGGGCGGTTCTTTTGTTCCTTTTTTTACAATTTTATCCACAGCAACAGAAAGAATACTTTCTGACAAAACTTCACGAGATGTTTCTACACCATTTACAGAGGTTACATAGGCCTCCACCATGCGGCTGCCGGGAGCTCCCTCCTGGGTAACCACCAAATTTCCCTCATATATTGTGGGGTCATCCTTTTCTATGGTGGTAAAAGGAATTTCCTCCTCTATGGTTTTTCGCTCAATGGTTTTAACCGACAAAAGAGGTTCTTCGGTGCAAATTTTCAGCTGGGTTTGGGGTGTTTCAAAGTCAGAAAGAGAGTTAAGTTTTAACACATCATCAACGGTTATTTGATAGTGTGACGCAACGGATTCCGGCGTGTCACCTTCGGCAAGGGTGTGTAAAACAATTCTACCTGTTAAAAGCTGATTCATTGCGCCGGTTTGCGTTTTTAAGGCAGTTTTAGGAACAAATCGATGGGAAACCGTAACCGTTTCACAAAAATCGGCTTGTATATTTTCTTTTCCTGCCGTATATTGAGCTTTGTAATCTTCTAAAACATTCAGAGCCGACTGCTCGTTAGGCAGGGCAAACAAAACCTGTTCATTAACATATACTCCATAGGCGGGAAGCATGTTTTGACTGGTGGATTTTAGTGCCTCTCGCATATCGGCATCATCACTAAAGGCTCCCTTAGGGATCAGCTTAAGAGAAATTTCAGGCGTAGCGGAGGGGGTAAAGCCTTCACCACCCACATAGGAAATTTCATGGTTAATATCAGTAACAAGCTGCTCATAGGCCTCTTTATTTTGGGCGGTGCCAATGATTTGGCCACTTACAGTAATTTCATAACCCAGGCTACATGTGCTGACAAGAATTGCACAAGCTGCAGCAGCAACAGCGCCGGAGGCAACAAAAGAAAAAAGCAAACGCTTGGCGTTTTCTATTATATAGCAGCTCAAGGCAGAAAAGCAATTTATAGAAAAAGCCTTTGCCTGAGAAAAGCCATTCTTTATAAAAGAGAAAATCCCTTGAGAGTAATCCGTTTTCACAGCAGGGCGGTGCTTTAACGCATGGGTTAACCGCTTATGGTTGGCTCGCAGCGATGCATCAACCTCTACAGCTACCTTTGTGTTAGCCTTTACCTTCGTTTGCGGTATTTGCACATAATACTGAGAGGGAATTTTTTCAATTCGTTTTACGGTAACATGCATATGGTTGTTGTTCACTGTATCACCTCACTTTAAACCAAATGATATTAATACTATATGCGTAAGGTATTAAAATTATTACAAAATTATTAAATCTATAAACCATTTTACAACATTTTTTTAACAATTGCAAGGATAACAATGTTAATTTTTTATGAACACAAAGAAAAAGAATGGGTAAGCGGCAGCAAAATCGGCTATTTTTTACTCATACCATATTCTGCAATCAAAAAAACAGGCCGCTCGCAGGCGACCTTGTTTTAATCTTGTCGGAATATATAGCAGGTAAAAAATTAAAGAGGCATTTAATCCCTTTGATACATTTCATTTTTAACGGCATCACGCCTTCTTTTGGCAGACTCCTTTTTTTCCGCCTCTGTTCGGCTCTTTTTCATTTTGGCGCGCACAGCATCCATTTCCTTTTGAAATTCCCCGTTACAGAGCAAATCATTCACACGAATACCATCCCGCAGACCATATATATAGGCAAAATACAACTCCTGAATTTCTCTGCCTATAACGGCATCCCAATATTCGTCAAAATCTGCTTTTTGTGACGGGGAGAGAGATTTCATAAGTGTATCAAATTGAAGTTGCTCTTTTTGTTTATAAAGCCGATAGGGCTTGCTTAATTTTGCCTTTTGCTCCAGCATTTCCCCCAGGCGTACGGATAAAAATTCTTCAGACAGGGAGTCCATGTCAAACATATTGGTTTCTGCCTTTCTACATATAATATTTTACATAATTTATTTATACCATATGGGCCGGGGAATCGTCAATTAATGTGCCGAAATGAAACAAAATTTTGTCAAAACGTGTCAAAACACGGCGTGTATGTATTAAAAAAAGCGCACAGTCAAAGCTGTGCGCCGAAAAACACATAGCTTCGATTTGCCATCAAACAAAATCTACCAATAAAAAAATGCGCCAACCGCAGTCAGCGCAATAAAACGCAAACTCCGATTGTCGCCAAACAAACTTTATACAGTACGAGATATACGCACACACTTATAAATGGAATTTGCATTTTTAACAGATTCACACAATAAGTGTATGCAAAACAAAAGCATATTATAAAAAAATATACCTCGCTTCTGTATAAATATTCAGTTTGTTTGGCAACTACTATTATATCACAAAACAAAATTTTTTGCAACCTTATAAAGAGTACAATTTTATTTATATTAAAAAAGCGCACAGCCAAAGCCGTGCGCCGAAAAACACATAGCTTCGATTTGCCATCAAACAAAATCTACCAATAAAAAAATGCGCCAACCGCAGTCAGCGCAATAAAACGCAAACTCCGATTGTTGCTACACAAATCTTAACAATGTGAAGAAAACTCCTACACCCGTCAAGTGGAATTTGCATTTATATATGAAAAACAAACTTAATTTCTGAAATGCCCATAAAATAAGGGATATTCGCAATTTTCAAAAAAGAATTTACTACCAATTTACTACTTTTGAGCCTTGATATGACTTGAAGATATGCGAAGATATAAGTAAATATGAGAACTACAAAGACAGTCTTGTTTAACAGGGCTGTCTTTTGTTATATACAAATCTTTTAACAAGGAGGTGCAAACAATGTCAATGGTATTTGATTACTTTTACGGAACGGAAGCCGAACAATTTACATTTTTCCGTATTCCGAAAGTCTTATTCACAGACAAGCGATTTAAGGATATGTCAACGGATGCAAAACTGTTATATGGTCTTATGCTTGACCGAATGGGACTATCAATAAAAAACAAATGGCTTGATGATGAGTGCCGTGTATATATTGTTTATACTGTGGACGATATAATCGCTGACTTGGGATGTGCAAGACAGAAAACGGCAAAGCTGCTTGATGAGCTTGAAACAAATGTCGGCTTGATAGAGAGAAAAAGACAAGGTTTGGGAAAGCCTAACATCATATATGTTAAGAACTTTACATACAGCCAAAGCACCGAGTATGATAATCAAAATTCCGGTAGTATGAATATCAAAAATCAAGAAGTATGGAAATCGAACTTGCAGAAGTATGAAAATCATACTTCAAGAAATATGAATACCGAACTTCAGGAAGTACGAAAATCAAACTCTAATAATAATGATTTAAGTGATAATAAAAATAATAATACTGATTTTAACGATACTATCCTATCATATCCTATCGGAAATGATGAAGATAGCGAGAACGAGCCTTGCGACAGTAAAAACCCCGATATGATACGATGGATACGAGAGCATAATTCATACGAACAGCTTATCAAAAAAAATATTGAATACGATATAATCGTGGAAACCTATGGTGCAGCTTGGCTTGACGAAATAGTTGAGCTTATGGTTGATGTTGTTTGCAGTAAAGAGCCATATATCCGTATCAATAAACAAAACTATCCGCAGGAGGTGGTAAAAAGCAGATTTTTAAAAATCAACAGCGAACATATCGAATATATCCACTTTGCTTTAAGGGAAAACACTTCAAATGTCCGTAACATACGGGCATTTTTAATTACCACGATATATCGTTCCTTTGAAACAACGGATAATTGGTACTCTGCAAAGGTAAAGCACGATATGGCACACCCAAAATAATTTATGAAAGGACTTGATTTTATGGGTAAAGTGATTGCATTGGCAAATCAAAAAGGCGGTGTCGGAAAGACAACCACAACCGCAAATTTAGGTATCGGTCTTGTGAATGAGGGTAAAAAAGTATTGCTCATAGATTGTGATGCACAGGGTAGCTTAACAGAAAGCTTAGGCTTCATAAACCCTGATGAGATTGATACCACTCTATCAACCCTTATGGAAAAATGTATGAAAGAAATTCCCGTCAAAAAAGGCGAAGGAATACTGCATCACAATGAAGGAGTTGACTTAATTCCGGCAAACATAGAGTTGTCGGGAATGGAAACGGCACTTGTAAACGTTATGAGTCGTGAAAGAGTGTTGAAAAACCTTATTGATACTGTGAAAGATGATTATGACTACATTCTCATTGACTGTATGCCCTCACTCGGTATGCTGACTATAAATTCTCTTGTAGCGGCAGACGAGGTTATTATTCCCGTACAAGCACACTATCTTCCGGCAAAAGGCTTGGAGCAGTTATTGACTACTGTAAACAGAGTGAAAAGGCAGATAAACCCCAATTTGAAAGTAGGCGGTATTCTGATGACAATGGTTGATAGCCGTACAAATTATTCCAAAGCGGTGTCGGGACAAATACGGCTTAATTACGGCAAACACCTGACCGTATATAAAACGGAAATACCCTTGTCGGTACGAACTGCTGAAATTTCTGCTGTCGGCAAAAGCATTTATGAATATGACAAAAAAGGTAAAGCGGCAGAAGCATACAAGAACTTTACTAAGGAGGTGTTGAACGATGGCAAGCAACGGAATAAGCATAGGGATGAAATCATACGATGATTTATTTAAAACGGATGAAGGCAGAAAAATAGAAGAAATCAAACCTGTATCATTAAGCGAATTAAAGCCGTTTGCGGAACAGCCATTTAAGGTGCTTATGGACGATAGTATGACAGAACTTGCGGAAAGTATCAGACAAAGCGGTGTTCTCTCTCCCATAGTAGTAAGACCGCATAAGGACGGCGGTTATGAAATACTATCAGGACACAGACGAGTTGAAGCAAGTAAAATTGCAGAAAAAAGCGAAGTCCCCGCTGTTATAAAAGACCTTGATGATGACACGGCAACAATACTGCTTGTTGACAGTAATCTGCAAAGAGAACATATCCTACCAAGCGAAAAAGCAAAGGCTTATCAAATGAAGCTCGATGCAATGAAAAGAAAAGCCGGCAGACCATCACAAGAAAATTTTGTCCAAATTGGACAAAATTCTTCTCCTACAAATTCACGAAAAGAATTAGCAGAACAAACAGGCGAAAGTTCGGTGCAAATACAGAGATATTTGCGACTAAACAACCTCATTGATCCTATTCTTGATATGGTGGATAACGGAGAAATTGCAATGAACGCAGCCGTTGAATTGTCATATCTTGGTTCAAAAGCACAGACAGAGGTTTTGTCAACAATAGAGAGCGAAGAAACTTCCCCCTCTATCGAACAAGCAAAGAAAATACGGCGATTTCACGATGAAGGCAAGTTAAATGACAATGTAATCTTATCAATTATGCAGGAACAAAAACCTGAAAAAATCAAAATAACCTTTGACGAGGATAAAATAAAAAGATATTTCCCGAAAGGTTATACGAAACAACAAATCGAAGAAACAATAATAAAACTGCTTGAAAATATGTATAGAAAGAAGCAGCAAGAAAAGGAGCGTTAAATTATGGTATATTATGTTATTGGTTTAATAGTCACATTTGCAATAGGAGCTTTCTTTGGTGTAGCAATGATAAGTTGCTTACACATGGCAAGCGAAGCCGACAGGCAAATTGAAGAAGAACAGAAAAACAAACAAGCTGACAGCGAAGAAAATCGTTAGTCGGCTTTTTTTATTGGAGGTAATCACAATGGATTGGAGAACAAACGAGGGCTATATCATTACAAACTCCATAACAATCGGAGAAAGTGAAATCGTACTTGGCGTACACGAAAAGCAACCGAATATGTTTGTGACTTGGGAATGTAGCAACAAAAACAATTATTATTGGGGACATTATAAAATCGACCTTCTTGCTGCACAACGGGATTTTTGTGAACGAGCACTTGATAAGGTTCGTTTTTATGAAAAGAACAAACCGAAGCAGCATAAAAAAACGGAGCCTGAGAGGTGATGCTATGTGAGTTCAAGAGCACCTGATTTAAAATATAATGACAGCGGATATGTTGATAATACCTCTTTTGAAGCCTTAAAGAAAATTCGCCGTGAGGAACGGCGGCAGCTTATATATGAAATAAAGGAGCTTGCAAAAAAATACGGCTATGAGGTTATCAACACTATTGAGCTAAAAGAGATTGAGAGTGATGGTTATGACTAAAAAGGACTGCTTTGCTTATAGTCCTATGTGTTGCAGAGCTTTAACCGAGCGTATCTGTGACGGAAAGGAGTGCAGTTTTTATAAAACGCACCAACAGCTTGAAGCTGAATATGAAAAAAATCCGCCCTTTGACTATAAGCATTATAAACAGACGGGCGAAAAAATCTATTTTGCAAGAAAAGGCAAAAATTGAAACAGGCAAATGAGGTGATGTCAAATGGATAAAAACGACACAAGAATGATTGAAAATTATGAGGTCATAAGCTCAATATATATTGGTGATAAAGAACTTATCTTAGGAGAAGACCTTAACAATCCCGATGGGCATAGTTATATGACTTGTAGTGGGACGAGGACTGAAATTTTGGAATTTTATTCCGATGCTTTAGTCGGTGACGATTATTTAGAAATTGCCGAGATATATGCAAACAGGCTGCAAGAGCAAATTGCAAAAGTAAAAGAAGAAAGAATTTGCAATAATGTTATTACAGCAGAAATGTGTGATAACAAAATATGGAATGATAATCTTGTAGGCAAAATTCTTGTTGTCAACCCTAAATACATACGCCCCGAATATCGCAATGAACAATCACAAATTATTTTGTGTAAAGGCGGTAACGGTGCAATTCCCGAGGGTATGGGGATGTCAATTTTCGGTCAATATTGTTTTTCGGAAGAAAAGTGCAAATATCACCGAGGGCAAATTATGGGAGAGCTTAAAAGAGAGTTTTACCCTATGTGGCTGACAAAAAAGCTATCGGTTATAGAAGAAATTAAAAACAATCCAAATATTTTCGGTTATAACGGACAGCATTTTGTTGGTGTAGGTTATCTTCCCGGTAATTATGATACGAAAGGCACTCTGCACAATAACGATAACCCAAATATGAGAGTGTATGACGGCGGCAAATATAACTACCACGAATTTTATAAGGCTTCTCACAATTCATATTTTGATGTGTTTAGATGTATTGAGGACGGGAAAATCTATGTTCCTGCAAAAAATGAGTTGTTTCATTACAGCGGTGATTTTGATGCAGAGAAAAAGCAGCCTGAAAAACAAACAAAATCAAAAAAGCACAAGGAGGCTGAACGCTAATGAAGGAAAAGCACATTGTATGGTCTGACATACACTTGGACTTTGAGGATTGGCGTGATGACCTTCAGGAGCAATACCCCGAAGCATCGGAAGATGAATTGATTTATAGAATGTATGAAACAAACAACGATTATCTAAGTGATGAGCGAGTAAATTTAGATATTCAGCTATCGCAAAGCATAATTGTTATCGGTGATTTAGGCTTGTGGCACGGACGAGTGCAAGGCTATAAAATGATTGAAAGTGGTAATATAAAGGATTGTCTGTATTCCGATTGTGATATGAATGAGTGGTATGTAGATAAAAACGGAGATTTCCGCTGTACCGCAGTACATCACGATGGCTGGAATCATTACCTATACCGAGCCTTTAAAGATAATATAACCGATACGCAGAGAGAAAATCTGCAAGAAAAGTTATATGCCGGAACTGCTACAAGACGGGATATAACCCGATACACTAAAAGGCTTGGCGATGACATCGGAGCAGTTTACGGGTGGACATTTCCACAGAGAACGCATAAGGAGGTTGAACGCTAATGGATAATAAAGAAATACGATTTATAGACAGCCGATATAACGAGCTTTTTCGTATAAAGGACGGAGATAGCATAACTGTTACTCTTTCGGACGGTGCTAAAACAGACAGAAAATGCACATACATTGACGATTATCATACCCAAATCGGGATTAACACTTTTCATATTTGCGAATTTGCCGAGCTTATGGAACGGGGCGGCAGTACATATCGCCCGAAAGATGCACCATCATATACCCTTGAAAAAATTGACCAATCGGAATTTCCTTTTATGTATGCTTCCAAAGATGAAACAGAAAATCGGGGGTGTATATGCTATATCAGAGGATATTTTGATAACTCGATTGATGAACGCTTTCAATCAACAGCAATGGTTGAAAACAGAGATAATTACAGGAGCTTGCGAACAACTGACTTTCAGCGTGAGTGTGATAATGTTATAAATTATTTTCGTTTTCAGGCAGATACTCCCGTCTTGAAAAGCAGACGGGATATGCTCAATGTCAGATCCGAAACAAATGCAACAAGATTTGACAGGGATAATGATATATGCGGTTATCGTGTCACTACTAACGACCATACATATTATTTCCGCTGTGATGCAAGGCAAGGACAATACAATCTTTATTTATATTGTTATAATAACGAACTGCTTAACAGATACAAGGACTTGCAGTTTGTTAATGAACATTATGCAGATATTGATAAAGACAAATTTTTTATCAATGAAAACTGTGTAATGGAAATGTATTACAATCCCGATGCAAACGCAGGCGGTCAGCTTGTAGAGCTTACCATATACAAGGAAGATATTGAGGAAGCCGCAAAAATGTATAAAAACCCGAAAGAGTTTTTTTCACACCTTGAAGGCATTTCAAAGGGTGCGTTGTATGATGTTGGAACAGGAACTTTCAAAGAAACGGCAGAAGCATTTATAAACAGCAAGGCAGATTTTGAGGGAATATCCGCAAAGACAATGGAAGGCTTGAAAAAATATGCAGGCATTGAGCCTGAGAAAAAGCAAAAGAAATCAGAGCCGGAGCGATAACCGTACAAAAATATTCCCGACAGGAGCGTGATATTTATGGTAACGGCGAATGTACGGTTTTTAACAAATTCCCTTGAAGCAAACTTAACTTGCAGAAGCTCGGAACTGAAAGAGAGCTTGGAAAAGATAGGTGTTCTAACTCCCTTTTCACAAATACGGCTTGATAATGCCCGGACTTTGCAAATAAACCTTATACCAAATGACGAGATTGGTGAGCTTATCTGCTCCATTGTCAATCCGAGAAGCGATACACTCGGCAATGTTCAAAGACTTTGCCGCCATCTTTATTGTATGAACGAGCAGCACACCGAAAGTTTTATAAAAAAGCTCGAAAGCGGAAAAATCAAAACTGTTCTGCAAGGCATTAAAGAAGCCGAGAAAATGAGAGCAGAGAAAAATATAGAAAGATAACGGGAGGTGAAATCCAATGGCAACGAAATTGCAGAAAATTTATGAGTTGTCGCATAATACTTCAAACAGTTTGTGTTCATACGAAAATTGGACTGCTTTTTTGAGGTCTGCTGCTTGGCAATACAAATATCCGTTTGAAGATCAGATTTTGATTTATGCACAGCGCCCCGATGCAAAAGCCTGTGCAGATTTTGATACTTGGAACGGAAAGCATTTTAACAGACGAATTAACAGAGGTGCAAAAGGTATTGCCCTTCTCCGTGAAAACGGAAACGGATATTATCTTGACCATGTGTTTGATGTATCAGACACTAATCGCCATATAAACGGCATTGAAGTCAGGCTGTGGCAGTATGACGATAAATATTATGAAGCTGTAACCGAAACCTTACAAAACCGCTACGGCGATTTTTGGTATGAAAGCAAGCATATAGCCGATACTCTTTTATGCACGGGACAAAATATAGTCTTAGATAGCAAAGAGGACTATCTTCACGAATTGAAATATGTAAAAGAAAACAGTTTTTTGGAAGGCTATGATGACCTTAATATTGACAAGATATTTCAACAGGTGGCAGAAACTTCCGTAGCATATATGACAATGGTGCGAATGGGGCTTGAACCCGATGACTATATTGTGCGTGAAGATTTTGAGGGTATATGGGACTTTAACACGCCCGAAACAATATCAGTTTTGGGTAGTGCGGTAAGCAGTTTTGCTGAAGAAATTTTGAGAGAAGTCCAAAGCACAATTACCGCAGAAAAAATTGCAGAAAAAAATAATGCAAAATTTTTTGCAGAACAAAATCAACCGCAGTATAATATAGACAGAGAGCAAGAACAAATCAATAATAATACGGAAAGGACGGATGACGATGACGGAAATCACTTACAGGACGGAGAACGGGATACAGATACCAAACTTCGAGTTGCCGGAGAACCCGACAGAGCCGATAGGCAAATACGGGATGATGCGGAGGAAACATCTGATGCAGAACCGCCGCAGCCTGTACTCAGCGATGATGATACGGGGAACGCTACTGTCACACTTGGCGGAGATAGACAAGACAGCGAGAGAGCAAGTGGAACAGATGATACAGCAGATGGCGAAAGCCGAAGGGATAACCGAGAAGCTGAAAGCCGAGAACCCGATGAAGTGGGCAGGACTTATGAACAACCTCAGACATTCCGCCGAAGAGGTAGTGCTGCAACAGTTAGTTCTCAGCTAAGCCTATTTGATTTAATTGAAGAAAGTAATGTAGCCGATAGTATGGCAAGAGAAGCAGAGCGATTAAACAATATTCGCCCTGCTTTTTCTATTCCGCAGGAAATTATAGATACTGTTCTTTGCGATGGAGCCAATGACCGTTTCAAAGGTAACACGGGAAGCAAGCAACGAATTTGCATACAGTTTCAAAAACAGTTACCACTTGCCAAAAATGTAGAATTTTTAAAAGATGAGTACGGCAAAGGCGGTAAAGGTTTTGTTATAAACGGGCAGAATGTTTCTGTATGGTTTGATGATGGCGGCTTTAAAATTCAGTACGGCAAGGAAAACAACGAAAGCACCTATACTCTTACTTGGGAAAAAGCCGCAGAGCGTATAGGCGAGCTTCTTGACCTCGGACGATATATGCCGCAGAATGAAATCGACCAAACACCGTATTTTGAAAGACACAGCCTTGCGGAACGCATTATGAGAATGTATCACGATGCAGAGGAAAAATTTGATATTGGTATATTTCACAATGGAAATTACTCTGTGTCGGATGACAGACTTGCTGAAGCTCTTGACAATCCGGCGAAGCGTGACATTGTTATAAAAAGCCTTAAAGACTTTGCAGAACGCTTTGAAAATGACAGAAGCATACTCCGCTTTGCCCGTATTTATAATCCCTCTAAACTTGCAAAAGATACAGAGGATTTGCTTGTTCCCCGAAAGACATATAAATCGGAGGGATATACACCATTTGAGGGTGAAAGGTTTATAACTCAAAACGAGGTTGACACATACCTTGCACGAGGTAGCGGCTATGACAGCCTTAAAATGGATACTATCTCATTTTTTGCAAGAGAAAATGATGCTAAAAAACGGGCAGATTTTCTGAAAAACAGATACGGTATAGGCGGTGGTACTGCATTTAATGACGGATACGAAGACCATAATGCAAAAGGTATTGTTTTTAAGCGTGGCGGAATTACAAAGCCTTATGACACAATAACAATGTCGTGGGCACAGGTTGTAAAGCGGATTGACCAGCTTATAAAATCTGACCGCTTTATAAATTCCTCCGACATAGACAATATGCCCCTTTATGAAAAATATGAGCTTGCGAGAGATATTTATTCTGCCTACTCTAATGTTCCTATGGAAAAATACAGACCATATCCATACGGCTTTGACTATTCTGATTCCATACCGATTATTATGGAACTCCTTGATAATAGGGACAAACTGACAGAGTGTTTAATCGAAACAAAAGCTCTTTTTATGGAAACACAGCAGGATGACCGCCGTTATGAATATTTAAAAGAAGCAGCGGAAAATCTCGAAAAATATGTTGAAGGGACATATAACCTATTCCCCGGCATAGAAAGACCGACACCAACACCGCAGGAAGAACTTGACGAGGCAATGCGTGTCATAAATGAATATGTAAAAGAAGAATTTGACTCGGATAGTGCCGATTATGAGGATTTACGAGCCGTAAGCCTTGCTTTTACAACCACCGAGGATGGAGAACACAATATCGAAGTCAATGTAAACCTTGTTGATTTCTCTTTACTGAAATATGTGGATAAAACATTGGTCGAAGAAGTCAAATATGACACTCTTTCGGAGCTTATACGAAACGAGCTTGAGGGAATGAGCTTTGATGACTTGGTTTATTTGACCGATGAACAGCTTGCACCTTTCTATAATAAAGAGAATGAAGCCGACAAAAAGCCTGTAATGGAGCTTTACAATGAGCTACACGCAGAGGATAACGGCGAAACTGTCATACTGTTCCCCGTAGGTAATTTCTATGAAATGTATGCAGAAGATGCCATAAAAGGAAAAACTGCTCTTGATATTCACATATTCATAAAAGAAATTGACGGAATATCATATTCCGCTTGTGGCTTTCCTGATTTTTGCCTTGAAAACTATGTAAATATTCTGACCGAAAAAGGTTATGATGTAGTTATTACTGATGACGAGCAAAAATCACATAAGGTTTTATCAAGGGAGAAAGCATTAGCGATTGACTCTGCACCTGAACGGGAGTCGGAAGAAATTGCAGAAACGGCAGAAACACCGCAGCCGAGCAATGATGCTATATCTCTTGTCGGCAAGGAATTAACTATTGATGACCGAAGATTTATTGTTGACAGTATAAACGAAACCTCCGGCAGCGTAAGTCTTAAAGACATTACCTTTGAGGATGGTACGGGCTTTCCTATATTCCGCAGAGAAAGCATTGATTTTGTCAAAGCTCATATTGAGCAGCAGACAGATGACAGTATCACTCCCGAATTTGAAAAGCCTAAATCTTCAAAGGTTGCAAATACTGTTGTTTATCCCGAAATACCTATGTCGGAACGCCACAACTTTGTTATTGATAATGACGAGCTTGGGTATGGCGGAGCAAAAGAAAAATTCCGCAAAAATATGGAAGCTATACGGGTGTTAAAGGAATGTGAAGCAGAACACAGACTTGCAACCCCTGAGGAACAGGAAATCTTGTCAGAGTATGTCGGTTGGGGCGGTCTTGCAGATGCCTTTGATGACGGAAAGCCTAATTGGAATAATGAATACAACGAGCTACTTAACGCACTCACTCCCGATGAGTACGAACAAGCAAGAGCTTCAACTCTCAATGCCCATTATACTTCGCCCACGATAATTAAGGCTATGTATAAGGCATTGGAAAATACAGGTTTTACACAGGGCAACATATTAGAGCCTTCGTGCGGTATCGGAAACTTTATGGGGCTTGTCCCCGACAGTATGAGCGAAAGCAAAATTTACGGCATTGAGATTGACAGTATTACAGGCAGAATAGCACAGCAGCTTTACCAAAAAAATAGTGTGGCAATACAGGGCTATGAGGATACAACACTTCCTGATAGCTTTTTTGATGTTGCCATCGGTAATGTTCCCTTTGGAGATTACAAGGTTGCAGATAAGAAATATAACAAGCATAATTTCCTTATACACGATTATTTCTTTGCAAAAACTCTTGATAAGGTTCGCCCCGGCGGTATTGTTGCTTTCATCACTTCAAGCGGCACAATGGATAAGCAAAATTCCAATATCAGAAAGTATATCGCACAGAGAGCCGACCTTGTAGGTGCTATAAGACTTCCTAACAATGCTTTTAAGGCTAACGCAGGAACAGAGGTAACGGCAGATATACTCTTTTTGCAGAAAAGAGATAAAATGACAGATATTATGCCGGAATGGGTATACCTCGGAACGCTCGAAAATGGTATTACTGTTAATCAGTATTTTGCAGATAATCCCGATATGATACTTGGTAATATGGAAATAGTAAGCGGTCCGTTTGGTCCCACTCCTACCTGTTCACCGTATGAAGATGAAAGCCTTGCAAGTCAGCTTGATGAAGCTATCCAAAATATTCACGCAACAATATCAGAATATGAATATGCCGATGTATCAAGTGATGCTGAGATGACAATTCCGGCAGATCCCAATGTAAAGAATTTCAGTTATACCATTGTTGATGGTGATATTTATTTCCGTGAAAACAGTACAATGCGTAAAATTGAAATGAACGCAACGGCTGAAAACCGCATAAAAGGTATGATTGGTATTCGTGATTGTGTCCGTCAGCTTATAGAATATCAGACAGAGGGTTATCCCGATTATGATATTAAGGCACAACAGGAGAAGCTGAACACCTTATATGACGATTTTACCAAAAAATACGGTCTTATAAACTCTCGTGCAAATTCCATTGCTTTTTCCGATGACAGCAGTTACTTCCTCTTATGTTCTCTTGAAGTAATTGACGAAAACGGAGAGCTTGAACGCAAAGCCGATATGTTCACCAAACGGACTATCGGTGCAAAGCAAGAGATAAAAAGCGTTGACACCGCATCCGAAGCACTTGCCGTATCCCTTTCCGAAAAAGCGAAGGTTGATATGGACTTTATGATGTCTTTAACGGGCAAAACCGAAGATGAACTTGCAACCGAGTTAAAAGGTGTAATTTTCTTTAATTATTCGTATGTTGAGGGCAGTAACATTCACAATAAATACCTGACCGCAGATGAATTTTTGTCGGGGAATGTAAGAGATAAATACAAAACTGCAAAATGGCTTGCTGAAAAAGATGACAGGTTCAAGCCCCACGCAGAAGCTCTTGAAAAGGTGCAGCCGCAGGACTTGACTGCAAGTGAAATCACAGTACGACTTGGTTCTACTTGGATACCGCCTGAGTATATAAAGGAATTTACCTTTGAACTGCTCGGCACATCATACTATGCAAGACAGAGAGTTGATATTAAATACTCGGAAATCACGGGCGAATGGAATGTAAGTGAAAAAAGTGCTGATAAGGGTATTAAAGCGGTTAGCACCTACGGTACTTCCCGTGCAAGTGCATATAAGATTATCGAGGAAACCCTAAATCTTAAAGATGTACGCATATTTGATTATCACGAGGACGAAAACGGAAAAAGAGTTGCCGTTCTTAACCGCAAGGAAACCACACTTGCACAACAGAAGCAAGACCTTATAAAAGCGGAATTTGATAATTGGATATGGAAAAATCCTGAACGCCGAGAACGGCTTACCACTCTTTACAACGAGAGATTTAATTCAAATCGCCCCCGTGAGTATGACGGAAGCCATATAAATTTCAGCGGAATGAACCCCGAAATAGAACTCCGTCAGCATCAAAAGAATGCTGTTGCAAGAATAATGTACGGCGGTAACTCTCTGCTCGGTCATGTGGTTGGAGCCGGAAAGACTTGGACTATGGTTGCGGCTGCTATGGAAAGTAAACGCTTGGGGCTTTGTAACAAGTCCCTTTTTGTTGTTCCAAACCACCTTACAGAGCAATGGGCGGCTGAGTTTTTGCAGTTATATCCGGCAGCAAATATCCTTGTTGCTACTAAAAAGGATTTTGAAACAAAAAACCGCAAAAAATTCTGTGGCAGAATTGCAACGGGCGATTACGATGCAGTTATTATCGGGCATAGTCAGTTTGAAAAAATCCCGATGTCTGTTGAACGACAGAGAAAGATTTTAGAAGGTCAGCTAAGCCTAACGCTTCTGTTACAAGAGCTGAATTTGTTGCTATGGCAGTTCGCTATTATGACATTTTCAACGATGTTTCAAAGGGCAGCTATACTGTTAAATATACAGATATAGCGACTAACTATTGGGCATACGCTGATATTGCTTATGCAAAGCACATCGGTTGGCTCAATGGATATGCTGACGGAACATTCAAGGGCGATAACAACATTACTCGTGCAGAAGTTGTAACTGTTGTAAACAGGGCTACAGGCAGAGTTGCTGATGATGAGTATATCAGCAAAAACTCGTCTATCCTTAATAAGTTCACAGATTTGAGCAATAATCATTGGGCTTATGCAGATGCAATGGAAGCAGCAAATGACCACAAGGCTATTAAAAATGCCGACAGCGAAAATTGGATAAAATAAATTTTGTCCGAATTGGACATAATTTTTGAAATCATTAAAACGCAGTCGTGGCAAGGGTTTTGGTTACGCATAAATTTTACGCTTTTCCACTTTTCGCTAAAAAATATTTTTCTTGACCTGAAATTTTTTGACGAATTTTTCCTATGGTATTAAAATAAAAGTACCAAAAGCACACGCAACAAAAAATTACAAGGAGGACAAGAAAAATGAAGACAAAAAAGATTTTATGTATCACAATGGCGATTTTAACTCTTGCCGCAGCTTCGGCTGTTACAGCACAAGCACAGGACACGGACTATCCAATAGGCTATTTCAGCATTGCACACGCTAATCGTTATCTAACATTTGCAACAGACGGAGGCTCGTTTATAAAAGCACTCGAAAAACCTCTCGGAACAGTTGTTGATGTTACAGAGTATGTACCCACAAAAGAGGGCTACATTTTTGATGGTTGGTATCTTTCACCACGAAATAAGGTTGACAAAGTATATGCGGTAACGCTTACGGAAAATATCGTGCTTTACGCAAAATGGCTTGATGACGGAACTCCAAAGCCTGCTCCCGAAATGCCGGACATTGCAACCAATGAAGAAATAATGCAATACGGAAGCTATGTTGACGAAATAACAGGCGTACCCGTAACGGCTTTGTGGGTACAGCAAAACGCAAGGCTTGAAGCCTTGATGAAGCTCTACAATGAAAAATTCAATAAATGATACAATTTGAGGACGGAATAAAATCCGTTCTCTTTTTGTATCTGTGAAAGAAGGTGTTGACTATGAAATATGTATCGGTTAGTTGGGATTCAAGTTGAACAGGCAAAATGACAATAAAACACTTATAATTCTTTTCGCTGTTCTATCTCCCGTTGTTGCTTGGCTTGCTCTAATCGTTGCAAGCTGTTATGAGTCGGGCATTAAATTGTTTGACCTTTTGGAAAAGCTGACAACGGTTTTGAACTCCCCTCTGAATATTTCTCTCAATGAGTATAGCTTGAAAACTGTACTCATTTTTCTTTTTCTCTATTTAATGGGTATCGGTGTATATTTCTCGTCAAGAGAAAATCGCAGACCGGGCGAAGAACACGGCTCTGCAAAATGGGGTGCGGTTTCATCTATTGTAAAAAGGTATATTGACAAAACCGATAAATCCAAAAATCTCATTCTATCTCAAAAAATGCGTATAGGCTTAAATGCGAAACAACATAGGCGAAATTTAAATGTTCTTATTGTCGGTGGTAGTGGTGCGGGTAAAACACGCTTCTACGCAAAACCGAACATTATGCAATGCAACACTTCTTTTGTTATCGCTGATCCAAAGGGCGAAATACTGAGAACTGTTGCGCCGCTTTTGCTTGCAAAAGGATATGATGTAAGAGTTTTTAATCTAATCAATCCGCAGGACTCAGACGGATACAATCCTTTTGTTTATGTTCGTACCGATGAAGATGTCATAAAGCTCATTACAAATCTTATACAAAATACTACTCCTAAAAATGCACAGCAGAATGATCCCTTTTGGGAAAAGTCGGAAATTGCACTTGATACGGCTTTGATGTTATATCTGCTTCACGAAGCACCGCCGGAGGAACAAAACTTTGAAATGCTTATGTTTTTAATCGAAAACGCAGCAACCGTTGAAGATGATGAGGACAATTATCAATCACCCGTTGATATGCTCTTTGAAGCATTGGAGGACGAAAACCCCGAACATATCGCATTAAAGCAATATAAAATTTTCAAACAGGCATCGGGCAAAACAGCTAAAAGCATACTTATTTCTGCTGCTGTTCGCTTGGCTGCCTTTAATCTTCCCGAAATCGCAAAAATGACCTCTTATGACAACCTTGACTTAGGGGAACTTGGAGAAAGAAAAAGGGCGATTTTTTGTGTAATTCCCGATAATGACAATTCCTTTAACTATCTTGTAGGTATGCTTTATACGCAAGCCTTTCAGGAGCTTTATTATAAGGCAGACCACAAATACGGCGGAGAATTGCCCGTACCCGTTCATTTTGTGATGGACGAATTTGCAAATGTGGCATTACCTGATAATTTTGAAAGGCTGCTTGCGACTATGCGTTCACGCCGTATCTCTGTATCTATCATCATTCAGAATATGGCACAATTAAAGGCACTTTTCAAAGATAGTTGGGAAAGTCTTGTCGGTAACTGTGACACTATGCTGTATCTTGGCGGCAACGAGCAATCCACTCACGAATATATCAGTAAAATGCTCGGTAAGGAAACCATAGACACACGCACAAGAGGTATCACAAAGGGACAGCACGGCAGCAGTAACACGAACTATCAAAACGCAGGACGGGAGCTTTTAACACTTGACGAGGTACGCTTGCTTGACAATTCAAATGCACTTATTTTCATTCGTGGCGAAAAGCCTATTATGGATAAAAAATTCGATATAATGTCGCATCCGAATATCAAGCTGACCGCAGATGGCGGTGCCGTACCTTATACCCACAGCAAATCTCAAAGATTTTTCAGAGATAATATGTCTGTTAAGGTTAGTGATGACTTTGTGTTTGATAAGGAGCATATCAAAAAGTCCGGCATAAGAATACTCGATGTCCCACAGGAAACAAACGAGGAAAAAGAGAGAAAGCAACCACTCATAAAGCGGATAAAACAATATCTGCTTGGCAAATTTAAGCAATTAAAAACTAAATTATGGAGGTTATTGCGTAATGAAAAAGAATAACAAAATTGAAAAAGCTACTGTTGTTTTGAGAAAAACAAAGTATATTATGCTTGCACTTGCGGTTATACTGTCACTTATGACAAACACCGTCTTTGCAGCATCACCCCTTGACACTATAAACAGCTTATCTGACTTTATCTTCTCTGCTATCAAGGCAATCGGTCTTATCCTGCTCGGCTTTGGTATTGTGCAGATTGGCTTGTCGCTCAAATCCCACGATGCTTCGCAGAGAGCAAACGGATTTTTGACATTCTTCGGCGGTGTAATTATTGCATTTGCGAAAGATATTCTTGATATGATTATGTAAAAAGATATTTCTGCAAGGCTTTTTTAATGCAAAATGCTGAAATTCCCAAAATCTATTGACTTTTTGCGAAATTTATAGTAGAATATGTATGCAGAGAGATAGATGTATCAAATTTATTTTTTCTGCATACAATGTGAACTGTAGGACGGAAGTTCTATTTAGGAGAGCTCCTACCAATAAGTGGAGGTCTTTAAATTCAGGTGAGCTCCTACCAATAAGTGGAGGTCTTTAAATTCAGGTGAGCTCCTACCAATAAGTGGAGAACTTTAACTCAGTAGGGCTGTCTATCTTGTATAGCAGCCCTATTGTCATATTCAGAGGTGGTCAAATGAAAAGATTGAGATTATATACGATTGATGCCGATTATCTTCAATACTTATTTAATGTTGATAATCGGGTGATGTATTGGGAAGGTAATACATATAAAACTGACCGAAAGTATTTAGGTGTTGTATTGAAAATAAATGATTTTGAATACTTTGCCCCTCTTTCTTCGCCAAAGGCTAATGACTATTTTTATAAAAAGGGAGTAAAACAAGTCAAAAAGAATATAATTCCTATTGTGAGATTAGTTACCGATAAAGGTCATCTTCTCGGTAAAATCAAATTAAGTAATATGATTCCCGTAAAGAGTGAACACATAACTCTGTATGACATAAATGGTGAACCTGATAAAAAGTATCAATCACTTATTGTTAAAGAAATGATTTGTATAAGAAAAAGTAAAGACGAAATTGCAAAAAATGCTCTCGTTCTCTATAATCAAAAGACAAAAGGATATAAAAACATAAACTATCTTAACGATACTTTGGATTTTAAAAGTCTTGAAGCTGCTTGTTTAAAATACGGAGAACCCGAAGAAACGGTTGAAGAAATAATCGAAGAAACAACCGAAGAATAAAAATCAAATAATATTCAGTATTTAAGCCATCACCGTAAAAAGTGGTGGCTTTTTTGCGTTCAACAGGAGGTGAACACTTTTGAGCGATAATTGGATTGTTGCCAACTTGGAAAACGCATTTTCCACTTGGAATGACAAAATGGCTGAAATATGGAGCTTAGTTACCACTTCGCCGCAGAGCTTTCGTGGCGGTGCAATATGGTCTGTTGTTGAAGGTATAAACGGAGGATTACAAGCTATCGGATATGGCTTGTTAGTCCTCTTTTTTGCTATGAGCGTATTTAAAAGCACAGCATCTTTTCGTGACTTTCAGCGGCCCGAATATGCACTCCGGCATTTTATACGCTTTGTAGGTGCAAAGGTGGCTATAACCTATGCAATGGACTTAATGACAGCCCTATACACAATTTGCGGCGGTGTTGTAACCGAAATTGCCGGAAGTCTTGGCGGTATAGGTGCGGCATCCGTATCGCTTCCATCAGCTATTGAAACGGCGGTTGAGGATGCAGGCTTTTGGGCAAGTATCCCCTTGTGGCTTGTAACAATTCTCGGAAGTCTGTTCATAACAGTAATGTCATTCATAATGATAATGAGCGTATATGGGCGATTTTTCCGTCTATATATGTACACGGCACTTGCCCCCGTTCCTCTTTCTTCCTTCGCCGGAGAAGGCACATCGGAAATGGGCAAGCATTTTGTTAAATCGTATGTAGGTGTATGTCTTGAGGGTGCAGTAATTGTACTTGCGTGTATCATATTCTCCGCATTTGCTTCCACAAGCACACCTACCATTGACACAAGCATCACAACGGTAACTATGATATGGAAATACATAGGCGAGGTAATTTTTAATATGCTCGTTTTGGTAGGACTTGTCAAAGGTTCTGACCGAATAATCAAAGAAATGCTTGGAACTTAATTTTAACAGGAGGAAATTGTTTATGTATTACGATGTAATAAAAACAGAAGATGTTCAGGCTTTTGAAAAGCTGAGCGAAAACTACGACCATATTAAGAAAAGACAAGATTATATGCAACAGGTAAATGATTATTATAAAGAAAACGGCACGATTAAAGGCTTCCCCGGACTTGAAGAAAATACAATAACTTCTATTGAAAAAGCCATAAGCGAAGGTCAGGAGCTTCCGTATCCGCAAACATTCTTTCAGAACAATAAAAAAACTATGGATATGCTTCAAAAAATGATGAACCGAGTTGCAGAAAAGCCGGAAACTCTCTTTAGAAGCTGGCACTTTGAGGGCGGTGAGGCTGTTGTCAATCTTGCGAAAAATCGCTTACAGCTTATGTTTAAGGAAATCCCCTCCGAAGAACAAAGAGCAACATTAAAAAAGAATGGTTTTGTATGGGCAAACAAGAGTAAGGCTTGGCAAAGACCGCTGACACATCAAACAATGTCGGTATGCGATAAAATCGGTTTTGTTAATCCGCACGAAGGCAGAAAGCCTACTGATTATCAGCCTGCACCGCCAAAAAGAAACGAGCCTGAAAGATAGGAGGTTTTAAGTTTTGGAAATTCGTATAAATAAAGAAATTAAGGACTACCACGAAAGTTTGTTTTTCGGGCTTTCAATGCGACAGTTTATATGCTCGGTAGCCGCCGTTGGTGCTGCTGTAGGGATATATTTCGGACTTCGTAATGTGCTTGACAAGGAAACTGTTTCGTGGCTTTGTATTGTATGTGCTGCTCCGCTTGCGGCGGCAGGATTTTTTAAGTATAACGGACTTAACTTTGAACAGTTTGTAGTAGCTTTCATTTACAGCGAATTTATCTGTTCGGGAGTACGCACATACAAATCAGAAAACTATATTTATGAAGCATATAAGGAGGTAACTGCAAATGTTCCTGTTCGGAAAGAAAAAAACAAAAAAAGAAAAAAGAAAAATTCCAAAGACAGTACAGCAGTCAATACCGATTGACCGCTTGTATAAGGACGGAATTTTCAAATGCGGACACACATATTCACGGACTTGGATGTTTTCGGATATAAACTATGCCGTTGCTTCCGATGATGACCAACTGCAAATGTTTCTTGCACATTCTGCCCTTATTAACGGCTTGCCCACTGATGCAATGGCAAAAATAACGGTATTCAACAGGCAACTGAGCCAAAATGTATTACTCAGCTTGGCTTCTCCCAATGATGAAGCAAAGTACAAGGTATATGCAAACGAGCTTGAGGATATTTTTACTGATAAAATGGCAGACAGTAATAATATCGTACACGATAAAATGATTACTGTTGCAAGCGAAAAAAAGAATATCGAAGAATCACGCACATTCTTTGCCCGTGTGGGAAATGACCTCACGGCTGATTTTGCAAAGCTATCTTCAAAAACAACGGAGCTTGGATATAAAGACAGGCTTCGTATTTTTTATGACTTTTTCAGAAACGGAGCAGACGGAGAATTTGAGTTTGATATGCGAAAGGAAATGGCAAAGGGTAAATCCTTTAAGGACAGAATATGCCCCGATAATATCGAATTTAAAAAAGACCATATCATACTCGGTGATAAGTATGCAAGAGTTATCTTTTTAAAGGAATATCCGTCATTTTTAAAAGACAGTATGCTCTCGGAACTGACGGACTTTTCACGCTCTATGATGTTATCGGTAGATATTCAGCCAATTCCAACAGATGATGCCGTGAAGCAAATTCAAAAGAAGCTGCTCGGTATTGAAACCGATATTACGAAATGGCAGCAGAAACAGAATATGAATAACAATTTTTCTGCAACTATCCCTTATGAAATGGAGCAAATGCGAAAAGAGATTAAAGAGTTTTATGATGATATAACAACCCGTGATCAAAGAATGATGTTTGTTACAGTTACTCTTGTTCATGTGGCAGACAGCCTTGACGAGCTTAACAATGACACCGAAACTCTTTTCTCTATCGGCAGAAAGCACCTTTGCACTTTTGCTACTCTCAAATATCAGCAGGAGGACGGCTTCAACACCGTACTTCCGTATGGCTTGATGAAGATAAATGCAGCAAGGACACTAACAACCGAAAGTACAGCCGTTTTAATGCCGTATAAAACGCAGGAGATTATAGATGACGGTGGCTTGTATTACGGCATAAATGCCATATCCCATAATCTTTTAATGTGTAACAGAAAAATGCTATTAAACGGAAACGGCTTTATTCTCGGTGTGTCAGGTAGCGGTAAGTCTTTCGCTTCAAAACTCGAAATAGGACTTGCAGCAATATTTACAGATGATGATATTATCATCATAGATCCTGAACGGGAGTATTCTCCGCTTGTATTAAATCTTGGCGGTGTAAGTGTAAAAATGTCTGCTTCATCTTCCTCTGCTAACCATATAAACGCAATGTCTATAAATAAAGATGTTGAAGATGAAAACCCAATTTCAATGAAATCTGAGCTTTTAATTTCTATCTTTGACGAACTCTTAAAAAATGGTAATTCCCGTATGGGCGGTGGTATCGGTGCAAAGGACAAATCTATTATTGACCGTTGCTGTATAAGAGTGTACGCAGACTATATGAACGGCAGAAGCGACAAAGAGCCTACTCTGATGCAGCTTCGTGATGAGCTTTTAAATCAGCCCGAACCCGAAGCACACGACCTTGCATTATGTATTGAAATGTTTACAACGGGTAATCTTAATTCCTTTGCTTATGAAAGCAATGTTGATGTAAACAACCGTATTGTAAGCTATGACATATTGGAGCTTGGCGAACAGATGAAGGCTATCGGACTTCTTATTATTCTTGATAATATTATGAACAGAGTAATAGAAAACCGCAAGCGTGGCAGATATACAAGAGTGTATATAGACGAAGCACATCTATTCTTCAAAAATCAGTATAGTGCTGACTTCCTGTTAAAAGCGTGGAAGCGTTTCAGAAAATACGGCGGTCTGCTCACGGGTATCACGCAGAACATTGAAGATTGCTTAAAAAATGATACCGCAAGAGGTATGCTTGCAAACAGCGAATTTTTGCTGATGCTCAATCAAGCGCCATCCGACAGAGTGGAGCTTGCAAATCTGCTTAATATATCCGAAACACAGATGAGCTACATCACCAATGCCGGAGCCGGCAGAGGTTTAATTAAGGTCGGCGGTGCTATCGTACCATTTATAAACGATTTCCCGAAAGATACGGAATTGTATAAGCTGATGAGTACGAAGCCCGGCGAGGGTTAATATGACAAAACGGAGGAACACAAAATGTCAAAGGAATATAAAATAAATTTTGATGATTACAGTTTTATGGATGCCGAGGGTACATATCTTGCAATACTTGATTTCAAGCTATGGGGCAAGAAGCAAAACATTATTGCATATTTTACCCTTGAAAGCGGTAAAAAGATTATTGCCGTTGCCTACAAGGATAATGATTATCACGGCTTGAATGATGTTGAGCTTGACGAAACTGTAAGGCTGACCTTTGAAAAATCGCAAAGCGGCAGAATAAGGCTGTCGGAAGTCGGCAATATTTAACTAAACTTGGGGCGGAGCTTCGGCTTCGCCCTTAATTTATGGAGGACACTATGAAAAGCAAAATAACAGAAAAATTATTTAACTTGGCATATACGGACACAATGACAGATACCTACAATCGAAATTCCTATGAAGAACGATTGAAAAAGCTCCGCAAAAGCAGAGCCGTACTAAACAATATTACTGTTGCCGTTGCAACTGTAACCGATATTAAGCAAATAAAGGAAAGCTACGGTCAGCATACGGCAGATGAGGCGGTATGTGTTGTGGCAAACACACTTAAAAAGACCATTGGCGAAAAAGCCGATATATTCCGCATAAGCGAAGATACCTTTGTTTGCATTGCAGACAAAGACATTTTATCTTACATATCACAGTTTATGGATTATATCAGCTTTGAAAACAGGGACAGAGCATTAAAAGTAAATGCTTCCATAGGTTATTCGGTATTTAACCATAAAAAGCATAAGTCCATTGACGATTTAATCAAATACTGTGAGCAGAAAATGTACAGAAATAAAAAATAATCGAGGTGATGACCTTTGAGCGAAAAGGATATAAAAACCAAACCTACATCTTCTCCCAAAACTGTCAGCAAAGCACCAAAGGTTGTTGTTAAGGACAAAGAAGCTATTACAAATACAGTAAAAGATGCAAAGTCTGTGATGAAAGACACTCTCGTAAAAAAAGCAATAGACAGTAAGCTCGGTACACAGCAAGAGCAAACACAACCGCCAAAAGCAGATACCGAAGCTGCCGAGAGTGTTGAAAATGCTGCCTACACTACCACCGATACTGCATATCATAAGGGCAAGAGCTTTGCTGAAAATAAAATAAAGCAACATAGAGAAAAGGTTAAATCAAGAGAAAATGCCGATGCTCAAAAGGAGCCGGAAGCTCCGCCTGAAGATAATGCACCCAAAACGGCTGATAACGAACCTAAAACAGCGGATAACTACAACAAGGAAACAACTTCAGCCGAGAGCAAAAGCACAGAGCAAGGCAAATCAAATGTTAAAACAAAAGAAGAATATTTGAAATCACAAAAGGCTGATACCTCTGCTCACGGCATTAAAACAAAGGAGAGCTACATAGACGGGCATACCTCGTCAGAGAGCAGAATTAAGGGTGTGAAAAGCAAGAAAGAATCTGTGCATACAGATAATGCCGCAAACTCTGCTCCCCAAAACGCCCGAAAGGAATATGTAAAAAATAAGCTGAAAACAAAAGCCGAATATGAAAAAATGCAAGCAGATGAGATTAAGGCTGATAACGAGGTTATGCACACTAACGCTCCCAAAGATAAAACTTTGCAGACAAAAGGTGCAGAGCTTTCTGCAGAACAGACCAAAGGACAACCAAATGTTAAAACAAAGGAAAGCTATATGCAGTCTTTGAGAACCGAGAGAACGGAACTCATAAAATCACCTTATCGTATATGATGCAGATATCAACATTTCAGAAACAGAAGTGGATGTCAACGACTACTCAATGACAAACGGTATCTACAACAATCAGTACGATAGAAAAGCATATATCATAAGCATCTTAAAAGCAGATTACAACAAGGACAAGGTTATCAACACAGATGACTCAATTGATGTAAGAGCTGTTGCTGATGTTGACTAATTAAGTTACAGAAAGGCTTTCTGCTGTGAAGGCGGTGGAAAGCCTTTCACCCGTTATATACTCCGCATAAAACGCAAGAAATAACGTTGAAAGGAGCAATGCAATTTTGAAACGAATATTGTCATTTCTGCTCACATTTGTGATGATATTTTCAATGTGTGGAACTGTATTTGCAGCATCATCAAACACACTTACATATCATCTGACTTATGATGATGAATATGAGCAGACAGTGCCGACAGGCACTATTGTTACCGTTGCATTTACTATTGAAAATGACAGCGGTGAGCCAATCACATTAAACAGAATACAAAACGAAATATATTATGACCACGAATTTTTCGAGTTTGTAGATGCAAGCTACAATGTTGTAAAGAAAAATGCCGGTATCGGCGGCGGACTTGAAGTTTATTCTACCAATGAACATAGAGTGTATGTAAACACAATTAACGAAGCAACATATACGGCTAAAGAGCTTGTTGCAACATTTCAGCTTAAAGTTTTAGAAGATGAAATCGGTGCTTGGAGCGTAATAGAAACAAAAGCTCAGAAAGCAACCGATACAACAGGTGAAATTTCTACTATCAACGAAAAGAACCTTAAAATCATTATCGGTGAAACCGATCCTACAGCAAAAAAATATACCGTTACTTATGTGGATGACGGTGAGACGCTTTATAAGGATGAAGTAATCAGTGGCAATACCACTACTCTTCGTTCTGCTCCTACAAGAGAAAAGGACAAGTTTACCGGATGGAAAATCGGTGATGAAACACTTGCGGCAGGAAGCAGCTACAAGGTAACAAAAAATGTTACCGCAACTGCACAGTGGGCACCGAAGGAAAAATATACACTTTCATTTGATACTGACGGCGGTAAATCTGTAACAGCAGTCAGTGCATACGAGGGCGAAACTATTAAACTTACACAGACTACTACAAAAAGCGGATATACATTCAATGGTTGGTATAAAGACAGCAGTAAGACAGCAAAGGTACTTGAAATCGTATTAACAGAAGATACTACTGTATACGCTAAATTCACCAAGAACGACTCTACCGGCGGCGGAGGCGGCGGTGGTGGCGGAGGCGGTGGTGGCGGTGGTGCTACCACACAGAACTTCACCATCACATTCAAAACCACCGACGACGTAACACTTGGTACTGTTCAAAAGCCGGCAAACACAACAGTAAATCTTTCAGAGCATACATACGCAAAGGACGGATATACCTTTGAGGGCTGGTATACAGACAAAGAGCTTAAAAATAAGCTCACAAGTATTAAACTTATTGAAAATGTAACTCTTTATGCTAATTGGACAAAGAGCCCTGTTCCCGGAACAAGCAGTCCCGCCGGACATCATCCCTCCTCTCTCATCACAGAACATGTTTCCTACATCGTAGGTCGTGAGGGTGGCAGAATTGCACCGCAGGAAAACATTACAAGAGCTGAAGTTGCAACCATCTTCTTCCGTCTTTTGACAGAAGAAATCAGAAATGCAAACTACACAAAGGAAAATGTTTTCGTTGACTCGAATGAAGGCGATTGGTTCAATACAGCGGTTTCTACACTTGCCAAGCTCGAAATCGTAAAGGGCAGAACTTTAGAAACATTTGAACCTAACGAATTTATTACCCGTGCTGAGTTTACAACCATCGCAGCGAGATTCTCTGATGCTAAATGGGATGGCGAGGATTTATTCTCCGACATCGACGGACATTGGGCACAGGATTATATCAATGCAGCAGCATCCATCGGTTGGATTGTCGGTGAAAACGGCATATTCCGCCCTGATGACAATATCACCCGTGCAGAGGTTATGACACTTGTAAACCGTATGCTGGAACGTCAGCCGGAAAGCAAGGACGACCTGCTCCCCGGTATGATTGAATGGGTAGATAATATGGATGAAAACGCATGGTACTATTTGGCAGTTCAGGAAGCTACAAACAGCCACGAACACAGAATGAAGGCTGATGGTATTCACGAAAGCTGGGTTAAGCTTACTGAAAATCCTGATTGGGCTGCACTTGAAAAATAAGCCATAAGGTAATTTGTATTCGGCAGGGGAAAACATCTCCTGCCGGGTGCAGATGATAACTTGATAGCACAGCTAAAGAGATTGATATTATTGTTTCCTATTGCTCGTTATCTCAGTTAAAACAGGCTTCCTTCTTTCTTCTGTTTTGCTGATTTATCAATCTCTTTACCTATGTTATTAAGCGATTGCTAATGATAAAAATTTAATGCTGGAGGATTACAAAATGGGATTACTGGAAAATTTACAGGAAAAGCTCAGACTTGAATATTTATCTGATTTAAGTTTCTTGAATGATTTAAGTGACCTGAAAGAAAAAGTGAATGTGATTCCGAGCGATAGATATTCACTTTCAGAATGGACGGATGCGGTTAATTACATCACTAAAAGTGCAAAGGTATTTGCAAGCTCAAATGATGCAAAAGAATATTTACTCCAATTTTAGAATAACAAAGTTAATTTTATTAAATACAAAAGCTCGATTGGTATACTTCAATCGGGCTTTTTTGGACAACAAAATTATTTTTCAATTATATTTTCGGGAGGTGTAACCAACAATGACAATCGAGTGTGAAGAATTTTGCTTTTATGCTTTGTATAACGACCAATTTAATATGACTGAACTTTGGCGTGGCATTTTCGCTACATCCACATAAGGTTATTCGCTTCTGCTTGCGGCGAATTGCCGTGCGGTAGGAGTGATTTTAAATGCTAAAATATATCACACATCATTTTAGCCACAGAGAACACAAAAAATGCCATCGGACAAATCGCCGTAATTCTTCCAATGATGACGGTGCCGGAGGGCATACTTATCGTACAGCCAAGCCCGACTCTTTTATAAGAGTAGGCTTTGGCTGTTTTGTTTTCTATGGCAAAAGGCTATTTCATTGCCGTTCTCCGCCTCTCTCCAATCAACCTCAAAATATTTTGAAATGATTGGAGAAAATGATAATGAAAAATTTTTTTGAAAAACTTTTTGAAACATACGGAAAACTGCATAGTTACCTCTGTAAAATAGTAATCGAAAGGAGGTGCTATCGGTTATGAAAGATAAATTGACTACTTTTGAACGCAGAATAGAAATGCTTTTCTTATTTGCTAATTGTAAGAAAACAACTGTAACGGAGTTATCTTTTTACTTTGATGTAAGCAAGGACACAATTTTTCGTGATGTTGCTTTTTTGAGCCGATATGCACCTATTTATACCAAACAGGGAATGTTTGGCGGAATATATGTTGTTGATGATTACAAAGGTAGCTTGAAGCTGCATTTGTCAACCGATGAGAAAAATCTGCTTGAACATCTTGCAGAAACCTCAAACGATGCGGATGCACGATTGCTACGGAACATCTTACATAAATATTCTATGCCGAAAACTGAGGTATAATTCCTTTCAAACCGCACTTTGACAAAGGATAGCGTGCAAGATAACGGTACGCAGCATAATATGCAGACGGGTACTTTCCGATATGTACGAGCCGTGCGGCAGATACGCCAAGACGATTTATATACAAGCCTTTTCTTTACCTTCTTTCCTTAAAGGCTGAAATCCGAGCGAGAAATATCTGCACCGTAAAAGATAGTTGCTGCATCTGGGCGAAGACTACATATCGGCACAATGATACTTCTGCTCAGTCACAGTCCGAGCGTTAAAAGCGTCGCAGGCAATGAGAGCAGTTTCGGCGGTGCCGGAAAGGTGGAACTCCTATGTAGCAGTTAAGCAAGCTGCTAATCCGTTCTTGCATCTATTCTTGATAGCATAATTAAAGGGACTAATGTACTTTTTTAACTCCTTGTGATTTTGTTGCGATGTATATATAAATTTGGTAGTCCCCACCTAAAATTAAAAACTTTCCGTTTAAAAGTGTTTGGGTATGTTAGTCCCTTTACTTATGCTATTGAGCAGAAAAATATTTTATAACGGAGGTAGCAAGTATGGATACTAACAATAACTATGATGTTCCTATATGGGAAAAATACACACTAACCATTGAAGAAGCAGCAAAGTATTTCCGCATTGGAGAAACAAAACTCCGTAAACTTGCGGAAGAAAACCTCAATGCAGGATGGGTGCTTATGAACGGCAACCGAATACAAATCAAACGCAAAAAGTTTGAAAAACTTATTGACGAATACGAAATTATTTGATATTGAGCCTTATATGTGCTATACTTATTATAGTCATATCAAGGCTCTTTTCTGTTTCGGGAAAGGAGATATGAAATATGTCAGTTAAACGGAGAGATAGCAAAAACCGTATTTTACAGACGGGAGAGAGCCAAAGAAAAGACGGCAGATATGCTTTTAAATATGTAGATAATCACGGGCAACCGCAATTTGTCTATGCGTGGAAGTTAGTCCCTACGGATAAAACTCCCGCCGGAAAGCGTGAGGACTTGTCACTAAGGGAAAAGGAAAAACAGATAAAAAAAGACCTCGATGACGGGATAGACAGCAAAGGCGGTAAAATGTCCGTATGTGAGCTTTATGCTATGCACACAAGGCATAACGGCAATGTGAAGCCCGGTACTGTAAAAGGTCGTGAAGGCTTGTTGCGTATTATGGGTAATGACAGGCTTGGTGGATATGCCATTGAAAATGTCAAAATGGCAGATGTTAAGGATTGGATTTTGAGAATGAAGGCAAACGGATATGCTTTTCAGACTATAAAAAATCACAAGCGTTCTTTATCGGCTGCGTTTATTACGGCAGTACAAAATGATATGGTTCGCAAAAATCCTTTTGAGTTTGACATAGCAGAAGTTATCCCGAATGACAAAAAACCAAAGGATGCTCTTACTCCCGAACAGGAAAACGCATTTTTGAACTATGTCAAAAACAGTCCTATTTTCAGCAAATATTATGATGCTATTGTTATTTTGGATGACACGGGTATGCGTATATCAGAGTTTTGCGGATTAACGGTTGATGACTTGGATATGGAAAACAGAATTATCAATATAGACCATCAACTTATATATAGCGGTAAAAAAGGCTATTACATATCCGATACAAAAACGAAGAACAGTAACAGGCAGCTTCCAATGTCCGATAGAGTGTATGATGCTTTCAAGAGGATACTTGCAAGAAAAAATTTTTCAAAGTTAGAGTTAGAATATAAGGGAAAGATATATACTAATTTCATTCTGCGAAAATACAAAGGAACTCCGTACTATGGTGTGGAATACAGCAGTTTGTTTAATCGCATAAGAACAAAATATAAGGAAACTAACGATTTAGCATTGCCGGAGTTTTTGTCACCTCATACTATGCGACACACTTTCTGTACGAAAATGGCAAATGCAGGAATGAACCCGAAAGCACTTCAATACTTTATGGGACACGCTAACATCATAATGACACTTGATTATTACGCTCACGCTACATACGAATGTGCAAGAGATGAGTTTACAAGGATAACATCTCAGGCAATGGATACAAATAAAATCGAAAGCATAGAAGTCACACTTTCAGCATAAGTAACCATTTGAGGTTTACTACTCAATTTACTACTTTTGAAAGCGATATGATACGAGGTTTTAAGAACTTTTAAGAATATCGCACATAAAACAAAAAGTCGAAAAGCTCGATAAAATCAAGCCTTAACGACTTTTAAGAATTTTTAAGAATTAAGTTAAAAAATGGATTTGCATTTAGCAAAAAATTCATTTTTGACGAATGTAACAGAAAATAACCCCTATATAAAAATATAGAGTTCTCTCCAATACATTGTTAATTTGTGTAGCAAATTTAGTATATCACAATTAGTATCTTTTTACAAGTCTTTTTAATAGTGCTTTCTTGCAAATTATATTATCATTTTTAATGCTTTTAGTCAACACAATCAACTTTTCGCAAATGATTACGTATTAACCTTAAAATCTTTTTGGGAATTCGCAAAAAATCTAATCTAAAAAATAGAGTTATAGGAAAGAGCAAGAAATTTTTTACATTTTATGAAGAGTAAGAATGAATTTGAAAAGAAAATATAATTTTATTACATTTTTATTTACAAAAAGTTGAATTTATGGTATGATTATAAGGAAAATAGAGTAATTTTGCACAGGATTGTTTATACTATGACAAGGAATGCCGAGGAGACGGATAAAACCGGCCATGCAATATGACGCAATGTCGGTTTTACGCTGATTATATTTAAAAATGGTGCAATCTTAGGCCGGTTCTGGAGCATATCCTAAAAATTATGTTGAAGAAAAGCTACAAAAAAGGATTATAAATGTTGATACAGTTTACAACGACAGACGGACAGGAGCGGGTTGACTTTTATGATTACCAGCAAGGAACGAGCCAAATTACGAGGTATGGCCAATAGAATTCCGGCCATTTTGCAGATTGGTAAAGGCGGTATATGTGATAATTTTATTAAACAGGTAGATGATGCACTGGAGGCCCGGGAGCTTGTAAAAATTACAGTTCTGGAAACTGCCATGCTTAACACAAAAGAGGCCTGTCGTCAAGTGGCAGAAAGGGTGCATGCGGAGCCGGTACAGGCTATTGGCTCTCGTTTTGTGTTGTATAGAGAATCCAGGGAGAATAAATCCATTATATTGTAATTTTGGAATGCGTGGGTATTAATTTTCCAAAAAAGGAATGGTTTTGTGAAAATAGGCTTATTCGGCGGTACCTTTGACCCTATTCATAATGGTCATATGAAGGTGGCGCAGGCGGCAAAGAACTTTTTACAGCTAGATCAAGTTCTTTTTATTCCCGCCGGAGATCCGCCTCATAAGGCAGACAAAAAAATTTCAAATAAGGAAGTCCGCCTTGCTATGGTGCGATTAGCAGCAGAGCCGGAGGGCGCATTGGTATCCGATTGGGAGATACGTCAGGAAAAGAAAAGCTACAGCGTTGATATGATTCGCCATTTCAGGGAGTTATATCCGGCAGATGAGTTATATTTTATTATTGGGGCAGATTCCTTTTATGATATGCCTACCTGGTGGCATTATCGGGAGCTTCTGGGCATGTGCACCTTTGTTGTTATTGCACGACCGGAAACAAACAGGGATGATTTACTTGCTCGTTATTCTGGAGATGAAGTGCCGCCGCGGGTGTTTTTTTTAGAGGACTTGTTGGTTGATATCTCCTCTACACAAATTAGAAAATTAGCTGCAGAGGGCAAGGCGTTTTCTCATTTGGTACCTCCGGCAGTACATGCATATATTCAAACAAACAACCTATATACCAACGGAGGAGAAAATGGAACTGGAAACGATTGATATAGAAGCCCTGGAACAAAAGCTGGCAAAAATGCTTACGCCCAACCGCTATAAGCATTCTTTAGGCGTGATGGAAACGGCAGAGGCAATGGCTCGTCGATTTGGCGTGAGCGTTATCAAGGCTCGTCTGGCCGGGCTTTTGCACGATTGTGCCAAGGATATTGATAAAAATAAAATGATTGTTATGTGTGAAAGTTTAGGCGTTCCTCTCGACCCGGTAAAACGGGAGCAACGTTCCTTAATTCATGCCGATTTGGGTGCCAAGTTGTTGGAAACAGAATTTGGGATTACGGACCCGGAAATTATTGGGGCGGTGAAATATCATACCTTAGGTCGGGAGAACATGACAGACCTAGAGAAGATTTTATATCTGGCAGATGTGATAGAGCCGAATCGCAAACCCTTTGAAGGTCTTGAGGACCTGAGAAGATTGTGTGAAAGCAGTTTAGATTGTGCCATGCTCTTTGCTATAGAACGAGCCATTGAATATATTTTACATCGCCACAACAAGCTACATAGCCAAACACTGGCTGCGCAACAATACTTTTTGAAAATTTGCAAGGAGAAGGTGACTGTATGACCGCAACGGAAAAAATGAAGTTGGTGGCCCGGCATTTAGATAATAAAAAAGCCCATGATGTTACGGTTTTAAAGATTACGGGGCTGACCATTTTAGCAGATTATTTTGTGATTTGTTCTGCGCCTTCTACCACGCAGGTTAAGGCCCTGGGAGACACGTTAGAGGAAGCAATGGAAGCTGCCGGCGAGGTACTTTTGAAAAAAGAAGGCAAGCAGGGTCTTAATTGGATTTTGCTCGACTATTCAGATGTAATTGTGCATATATTTTACCAGGAAACACGGGAGTTTTATGGCCTAGAAAAGCTTTGGGCAGACGCAGAAGAACTCCCCTTAGAAAAGATATTGGAGGAGGACTAAAGCGGATGGACTATCAATTTCAAAAAATTGAGAAAAAATGGCAAGGCATATGGGAGAAAGAGAACACCTTTCGTGCGAAGGATGATACCACCTTGCCCAAATTTTATGCGTTAGTGGAGTTTCCCTATCCTTCCGGTCATGGTCTACATGTTGGCCATCCCAGAAGTTATACGGCCTTAGACATTGTGGCCCGTAAACGGCGGATGGATGGATATAATGTTCTCTACCCCATTGGTTGGGATGCCTTTGGTTTGCCCACAGAGAATTTTGCCATTGCAAATAAAATTCACCCTAAAAAGGTTACGGCAGATAACGTGGCCAATTTTATGCGCCAGTTAAAGAGCATTGGTTTCTCTTTTGATTGGACACGCGAAATTAATACCACCGACCCGGGGTATTACAAATGGACACAGTGGATTTTTTTAAAGCTGTTTGAAAAAGGCCTTGCCTATAAACAGGAGATGCCCATTAATTTTTGTACCTCTTGTAAGGTTGGCCTGGCTAACGAAGAGGTTGTTGGCGGTGTTTGCGAACGCTGCGGCAGCGAGGTTGTACGCCGTAACAAGAGCCAATGGATGCTGAAGATTACAGAATATGCCCAAAGGCTGATTGACGATTTAGACGGTCTGGACTACATAGACAAGGTATCTACTCAGCAAAAGAATTGGATTGGCCGTTCGGAGGGTGCAGAGGTAAAGTTTAAGGTGAGCGACACAGAAGATATTCTCACCGTTTACACCACCCGTCCGGACACCTTGTTTGGTGCTACCTATATGGTGCTTTCTCCTGAACATCCTTATGTGGAAAAATATAAAGACAAAATTAATAATTATGAAGAAGTGGTATCCTATCGGGAGGAGGCTGCTCATAAATCCGAATTTGAGCGTACGGAGCTTGCCAAAGAAAAGACAGGGGTTAAGTTGGATGGTCTTTGCGCTGTTAATCCGGTGAATGGCAAGGAAATTCCTATTTTTGTTTCCGATTATGTGTTAATGAGTTATGGTACGGGCGCCATTATGGCTGTGCCGGCTCATGACGACCGTGACTGGGAGTTTGCCAAAAAATTTAATTTGCCAATTATTGAGGTGGTAGCCGGTGGCGAGGATGTGCAGGCTGCGGCATACACCAATACAGATAGCGGTGTTATGGTAAACTCCGGCTTTTTAAACGGCATGGAGGTAAAGGAAGCCATCAGCGCTATTCGTGAATATTTAGAAAAGGAAGGCATTGGCCGTAAAAAGGTAAATTATAAACTGCGTGACTGGGTATTTTCCCGCCAGCGGTATTGGGGTGAGCCGATTCCCTTGGTGCATTGTGATAAATGCGGCTGGGTGGCGTTGCCGGAATCGGAGTTGCCTTTAACCTTGCCTGAGGTTGATAATTATGAACCAACGGATAACGGGGAATCTCCCTTATCTAAAATTGAGGAATGGGTCAATACCACCTGTCCTAAATGTGGCGGTCATGCGGTTCGTGAAACAGATACGATGCCTCAGTGGGCCGGTTCCTCCTGGTATTTCCTACGGTATATTGACCCACACAACGAGGAAGCATTGGCTTCACCGGAAGCAATTAATTATTGGTTGCCTGTAGATTGGTATAATGGCGGCATGGAGCACACCACGTTGCATTTGCTTTACTCACGTTTTTGGCATAAGTTTTTATATGATATTGGTGTTGTAACAACGCCGGAGCCATATCAAAGACGTACCTCTCATGGTATGATTTTGGGTGAGAATAACGAAAAAATGTCAAAATCACGGGGTAACGTGGTTAATCCGGATGATATTGTGAATGATTTTGGTGCAGATACCTTCCGTACCTACGAAATGTTTATTGGCGCCTTTGATCAGGCTACTCCTTGGTCTATGAACGGCGTTAAGGGATGCTATCGTTTCATGGAACGCGTTTGGAATTTACAAACCCTTCTGTCGACAGAGGAGGGATATTCTCAAGACATGGAAACCATGATGCATAAAACGGTGAAAAAGGTTTCGGATGATATTGAGCGCATGAAGTTTAATACAGCCATTGCAACGCTGATGGCTCTGATTAATGAATTTTACAAAAAAGGTAGCGTTACCCGCGGGGAGCTTAAAACCTTCCTGTTGCTGCTAAACCCCACAGCACCGCATATAACGGAAGAAATGTGGGAGCTGGCAGGCTTTGGCGGCCGCTTACATGAAGCATCATGGCCTACCTATGATGAAGCAAAAACGAAAGACGAAACCGTGGAAATCGTGTTGCAGGTTTGCGGCAAACTGAAGGACAAAATTTTAGTGCCTGCCGATTTAGACCGGGAAGGCCTGGAGCAAGCGGTTTTGGCAGATGAAAAAGCGCAAAAGCTGATAGCCGGCAAAACCGTTGTTAAAACCATTTGTGTACCGGATAAACTGGTAAACTTTGTTGTTCGATAACAGGGTAATGTAACAGGACATAGAGTCAGGACAAAAATCCTGCAAAGGAGCAAGACCTTTCGGCTTTATCCGCAAAAAGACACAGGGCTCTGCCCGAAATATAAATATCCCCCCGCATAGGGGGGATATTTTGCGTTTTAGATGACGGGAGAGCAGTTTAAAACATGATATCCTCCCAATCCATTGAGTTAATTTTATCTAAACGATCCGGTTCCGTGGTGGCGACGGTAGCAACCACAACGAGGTCAGCGCCTGCCTCCTTCAACAGCTTCGATAAGGCATCTGCTGTGGCGCCGGTTGTGAGTACATCATCAATGAGCAAAACTGATTTATTTGCAAACACCGATTTTGGCAGGGCCAATGCAAAGGTATGGGCCACGTTATGCATTCGCTCAGCATAGTGCAACGAGCTCTGTTTGGGCGTTTCTCTTATTTTGCTGAAGGCATTTTCCACAAAGGGAATATTTAAATCTTTGGCAATGTGTTGGGCCAAAAGGGCAGACTGATTGTAACCCCGCTTAAGTAAAGAGTTTTCAGACAAAGGAACACAAAGGACCATGTTAAAGGCATAATGGTTGCACAAAGGACGGATTCGATGGGTCATCATGGCGGCAAAGGTTGTGGCGAAATCCGGACGGTTACCGAATTTATACTGTAAAATGGACTTTCGAGCAGCAAGTTCATAGGTAAGACAAGAAAGAGCCTGATCGAAAAAGTGCCGATGGGTTTGGCAGGTGTTACAAAGTTCTCCGCCTTCTTTTAAAGGGCAACCGCAAAGCCTGCAAGTGGATATTTCATCAGAAAAAACTATGGTTTCAGCACAATCGGAGCAAATATAGATTTGACTATGACGAGAGGACATAATCCGACCGCAGAAAATACAACGATTGGGAAATATTAAAGATAGAACGTGAAGAGAAATAGATTTAACGGACATATTTTGCAACCAGCCCTCTCAGCTTCTCGAATGCCTAATATATTTATACTCGGTTTATGGATGATATACATTGTTTTTGGCATACTACAAAACATAGCTTTTACATTGTATCACAAAAAGGGGGCATTAGCAACTATTTTTGCGGAAAAGAACAGGGTGCAAAGGGCAAAGGCAGGGACTTTTGTGAATTTTTACAGTTTTGTGAAAAATGGCTGAAACTGCGAAAAAACCCTTGACAATGAGGTCGTAAAAGTTTAAAATAAATAAAGTAGGTTTTTGATAAAACTAATGGGGGGATCGCTATGTCAAAATATATATTTGTAACCGGGGGCGTTGTTTCCGGCTTGGGAAAAGGAATCACAGCAGCGTCGTTGGGGCGCTTGTTAAAGGCCCGCGGCTTTAAGGTGACCAGTCAGAAGTTTGACCCATATATTAATATTGACCCGGGTACCATGAGCCCCATTCAACATGGTGAAGTGTTTGTAACCGATGACGGTGCTGAGGCAGATTTGGACCTAGGCCATTACGAACGCTTTATTGACGAGAACCTAAATGAAAATAGTGACATTACCACAGGCAAAATTTATTGGTCTGTTATTAATAAGGAAAGAACCGGAGATTATTTAGGTGGTACGGTTCAGGTTATCCCCCACATAACCAACGAAATTAAGGAACGGATTTACCGTAGTGGTGCCTCCGGCGAGAATGATATTGTTATTACGGAAATTGGTGGTACAGTTGGTGATATTGAAAGCCAACCTTATTTAGAGGCAATTCGTCAAGTGGCCAACGATGTGGGACGGGAAAACGTAATGTATATCCACGTGGCTTTAATTCCTTATTTGGAAATGAGCGGAGAGCTTAAGTCTAAACCCGCACAACACAGTGTGAAGGAGCTTTTGAGCTTAGGCATTCAGCCGGATGTGCTGGTTTGCCGTACCTCGCATCCTTTGGATGCAGATATTGTTAACAAATTAGCATTATTCTGCAATGTTTCATCTGATGCAGTTATTCATAATCCTGACACGCCGATTTTATATGAAGTGCCTTTGTTATTAGAAAAAGAGGGTCTTGCTCGTGTTACATTAAAGAAATTAGGATTAGCCGACTATCGTCCGGATTTAGACGAATGGAAGGCATTAGTTAACAAAATTAAGCATTTAAGTCGCGAGGTTACCATCGCTTTGGTTGGCAAGTATGTTGCACTTCACGATGCTTATCTAAGTGTTGTAGAATCTTTGAAGCATGGCGGCATTGCCAATGATACTAAAATTAATATTAAATGGATTAACTCCGAACTGGTTAACGAGGAGAATGTTGAAGAGGTTTTAGCCGATGTTGACGGCATTTTGGTTCCCGGCGGTTTTGGGGACCGAGGGGTTGAAGGCAAAATTATCGCCTGCCGATATGCCCGTGAAAACAATGTACCTTATTTTGGCATTAGTCTGGGCATGCAGGTTGCTGTTGTAGAGTATGCAAAAAATGTATTAGGTTTAAAAGCCGCTCATTCCACCGAGATTGATCCGTCGACGGTGCATCCGGTTGTTGATATTATGCCAGACCAGAAGGAAGCTGACAAACTGGGCGGAACCATGCGGCTGGGCAAATACTCCTGCCATATTCTTCGCAACACCAAAGTTTTTGAGGCATATCAAAAGGAAGTAATTGATGAACGGCATCGCAATCGGTATGAGGTTAATAATGCATATCGGGATAGATTAGAAGAAGCGGGCATGTATTTTGTTGGAAAGTCGCCGGACGGCAAACTTTGCGAAATTTTAGAACTGCCGGAAAAAAGGTGGTTTGTTGGCGTGCAGTTCCATCCGGAGTTTAAATCAAGGCCCAATCGCCCCCATCCCCTGTTTTTGCACTTTATTAAGAGTTGTTTAGAATATCAGGATGCTAAAAACAAGCAATAATGCACCAAGATAGTTTTGTGGCGACAATGCACAGAGTTGGGCAAAACGGAATACAAGCTATATAATAAGGAAGAAACTCTTTTCGACAAGGTGTAGTTTAGTTTTCAAAAACCCAAATTGTGCGTTTAGCATATAGGTTTGCAGCAATAAGAAGGTTGTAAGATTAATTTTACAACTTTATTACAATTGCAAATCAGGCATTGACTATCACAAAAACAAGTGATATAATCAATGCATGGATAGTGGATAGGTGACCCCTATCTCGTCCGGCAGGGTGTTTCTCGTTTTTGAAAGAGGAATGAGTTACACGGTAGACCATAACTCTTTCGATAAAAAATAAAAAATTATTATAAGGGAGGATTTGAGAAAATGAAAAATCTCAAAAAGCTGATGTCAGTTATCCTGACTGTTGCTATGCTGATGAGCTTAATCGTTAGCACCGGCGCAGCCACATTTACTGATGTCGATGAAACAGACGGCGCTTATGAAGCGATTGAAGTTCTGGCTGCCCTCGATATTCTCGAAGGTAAAGAAGACGGTAACTTTGATCCTGACGCCAACATCAAACGTTCTGAATTTGCTGCTGTAATTTGCAGAGCAATGGCTGCTGAAGCTGCTGCTGCTGGCAGTATCGGCGTTAAGTTCGATGACGTAGCTATTGACCACTGGGCAGTAGGTTACATCAATTGGGCTGCTGATCAGGGCATCGTTAATGGTCGTGGCGACGGCATCTTTGATCCTGATGCAAATGTTACATATCAGGAAGCTGTTAAGATGATCGTTGCAGCTATGGGCTTTGGTCCTCTGGCAGAGAACAGAGGCGGATTCCCCACCGGTTACATGGCAATTGCTAACACCTATGGTATTCAAAGCGGCGTTGCAATGAGCCCTGCTACTGGCGCTGCTACCAGAAAAGGCGTTGCTCAATTAGTTTACAATGCATTTGATGCTCCGTTAATGGATGCTGCATATATCACCTTAACCGGCGATGATGAGTACAAAATCTATGATGGTAGCAAAGCTGTTGATTATGAGAGACGTACCCTGCTGTCTCAATATCATGGTATTTACAAGGTAAAGGCTAACGTTACAGACACCTATCGTTCCGATTCTGCTCTGTTGAGCTCTAAAGGCGATCGTTCCATCAAATTAGATGTTACCAGCCTGTACAAGTTTGACGAAGATGAAGTTCGTGAAGAGTTTGGTTTCTCCAGCAAGTTCTTCAATGGCAAAGATGACGAGGACAATGTAATTAAAGTTCTTGTTACTGATGATGCTACTGCTGACTTAAATGGTTACACTGTAAACGCTTACTTATTTGTAAATGACAATGGCAAAGCAGAGGCTGCTGCTATTGTTGCTGATGCTGGTTCTGTTGACACCATCGTTATTAAGAATGCAACAACTGCTATTGAAACCGCAACACAGGACGGCACAAAAGTTGAGTTCGCATATTGGGAAGACCTGGACGACAACAAAGCTGTTGAAGTTGACATGGTTGGCTGGTCTGCATTAACTATTTACTACAACGGTATTAAAGTTCCTGCAGCTAGCAAAGCTGCTGAATTAGCTAAGGTTGCTAACGGCGACTACAGCTTAATTACTTTAGTTGGCAATGCTCATGAAGGTACCTTCCACAGCATCATGATTACCGATTATGTATATGACATCGTTGATGAAATTGACGAAGACTACATGATCATTACCGGTAAGTCCAACAACGAGTACAACTTAGATCCTGAAGAACATGAAGATGAATTTATCTGCAACATCTACAAAGATGGCGAAGCTATCACATTTGCTGACATTGCTGTTGGCGATATGCTGAACATCGTTGCTGGTGTTGATTATTCAACAGGTGACGTTGCTGATTGTGACGATTGGAAATTTGTTGACATTTATGTAACAAATATCGTTTTAGAATCTTCTATTGATTCTACTCGCACTGAAGGCGGCAAGACCGTTTACACAATTGACGACGAAGACTACTTTGCAGTAGGTTCCTTAGATTTGGATCCTGGTGTTTCTGGTCAGTTCTTTGTTACTATTGATGGTTATCTGTTAGATGCTGAGCTGGCTAAGGCTGGTAGCGGCAACTATGCTTACATCATTCAATTAGGTGATGCTACCGATAGCTTTGGCAACAACGCTTGGGACATCAAGTTAATCAACAAAGACAATAGCATTGCTACTCTGCCTGTTGCTACAAACGGCGTTCGCATTAGCCATGTTGTTGGCGGCGTATACAAAACAGAGAAGCTGAAGGATGCTGCTCTGGATACTGTATTAGAAGCAGTTGAGACAGTTGTTAATGCTTCTCCTGCTGTTGCAGCTGACCAGTACAAGAGACTGATCACTTACAAAGACAACGGTACTGAAATTACCGATATCGCATTTGTAGACACCACCGGTGGTGATGACTTTAATAAGGCTGCATTATCCGGTGCATACAATGCTGGCACAGGCCGTTTAGCTGGTTATAAAGTAACCGATAGCGCAGTTATCTTCAATGCTCCTATTGAAAGCGACGCTATTAACGCAGACAAGATCCAAGTTTATGCTAAGAGCAGCTTAGATGAAGATGTTGCTTCTTACACCGGTTTCTTATTTGAGACTAATAATAAAGCTGAGTTTGGTGCTGCTTTAATCACCAATGACATGGGCTTTGCCGGTAAGAGCAGTGCAATTGCAGTTGTGCAGAGCATTTCCTCCGGTTTGGATGCTAAGGGCGAAATCACCGATATCGTTAATTTCTATCAGGCTGGTGAGTTAAAGAGACTGGCTCAGACAAATACTGCTTACATTGGCGCTGCTGATGTTGACACAATGACAGCTGGTGATGTATTCCTGTACACCACAAACACTGCCGGTGAAATTAATGACTTCAAAGTTATCTATGACCTTGCTTCTAATAAAGCTAGCGGTGAAATCGTTCGCGATGGTGAAGGTTCCAGCGATATCGATTACATTGTTGGTATTGTAGATGGTAACGAAGGTGACACTCTGAAAGTTGATGGCGTTTGGATGCCTGTTGAACTGGATGAAAACGGTACCAACGTTCTGTTTGACACCAGCAAGAAGGTTACCAATGCATTCTCTAACAAGACTTCTACATCTTACATCAAGGCTGCAAGAGTAGACGGCGGCAACTATGATTCTGATGTTTATGTAATCGTAGCTAAGACCGATGACGGCGTTATCGTTGAAGTTGTTGCTTACAAGTACAACGACGTAACCAGCGCTACCGGCACATTTAACAAGTTCTACGATTTTGGCATGGCTCCTACTCCTGCTCCTACTGCTACAGCAGCTCCTACCGCTACTGCAGAAGCTACTGCTACTGCTGAAGCATAATTGAACATTGTTTAAATTAAAGAAGCATGGCATATGCCATGCTTCTTTTTTTGTATAACGAAAACCACGAAATAGTCGTATGGTTCAAAAGAGGTTTACCGATGAACAATTAGCAGCTTATTATTTATAACAAAGTGAATTGTTTAGGTGACGTTTTGAAATAGTATAAAGCATTTTCTGAAAAGCCTTCCCCTTGAGGGGAAGGTGGGCTTTGCAAAGCAAAGCTCGGATGAGGTGTAGAAAATGCACTGTATTTTCGTATTTTATGCCCTGCCGGGCTGGCCTACTTTTGTGCGACAAAAGTAGCAAAAACATGGGGGAGTTTCGATTCTCCCCCATGCCCCTTTAAAACGACACAGGGGCGTTGCCCCTGGACCCCCTTTACATAGAAGAACGATTTACATAACCCATTTATGGGTAGCAAGTAGCGGCTCTATGGCTGGCAGGGCAATCTAAAACGCACTTGCGCGCCGCAAGTAGCATTAGGGCGATGGCCGAAAACGAAAATGATTAGAAAATTAATGAAGAGACAGAAATAGACGACGGTTCTGCTTGATAAAGTTTATCAAAATTACAACAATCTTCTTTTATAATCTGTTGGAGAAACGCCCACAGATTTTTTAAATGCACGGGAAAAACTATGGATACAGGAGAAACAAAGCATATCGGATATTTGGCTGATGGAAAATTTTTCAGTTCTCAATAATTTTTTTGCCTCTGCAATTTTTAGTTCGTTATAATAAGCCATAATGCTTTGGTTGCGGTAGGTTTTAAAAATATCACTAAGTTGAGATTTTCCATACATAAAATGAGAGCAAATATCCATAAGGGTTAAATGAGAATAGAGATTTTTCTTCATATAGTTTTCAATTAACTCACACATTGAGTTTTGAGAAATAGTCCATGCCTGCCTGTGGGCAGGGGGGTTATTTCTTGATTCAAAATTAATTCGAACAATATTTACAAGCAATTCCACTAAATAGCATTTCATAAGTTGGGATGAACCAAACCTTGAATTAGAAAAATCCAAATTGTTTTTATTGTTATAATCTCCAGGGATGGAACCAAGAGCCAGTTTAGCCTCGTTAATAAACAGGGACAGAATTTTGCGAGTAACATCAGTTGTTGTAAAAATTTTATTTTCAAAAAATTTCATTTTTTCACTTGTACAAGTAAAAGAAACAACGAGCATATTATTAGGCGTGTGTAAATCTGACACATGTGCGTGGGTTTCGTTGGGCTTATGAAAAATGAGTTGCCCTTGTTTCAGATAGGAACTAGTTTCGTTGGTTATGGCTAAAACTTTACCGCTATCCACATAAACCATTTCCCAAAAATTATGTTTTTCAGGTGCGTGGGTAAAATCTTTTCCAAATTCAAAATAGTATATATTATGAAATCCTTTAATTTCAAAATCTGTAATGATAGATTTTAATTCGTTCATACACCATCACCGCCGGAAAAAATGTTAAATTAACCATATCAATTATCAAATACATCCTACATCATATATAATATAATAGAAACATAGAAAAGTCAACGTTTAATTATATTATAGGGAGATGAAACCAATGAATGTTTTAGCAATTGTGTGCCATCCCGATGACGCTGAGTTTTATTGCGCCGGAACTTTAGCAAAATGCGTTAAGCGGGGAGATAAGGTTACCCTTTGCCATGTTTGTAACGGAAATTTGGGTCATATGGTTATTGAGCCGGAGGAACTTGGCCCAATGAGAATTAAAGAAGCACAGCGGGCAGGTAAGGTTATTGGTGTTGAGGTTGTTACCTGCGACATTGGAGATTGCGTCGTTTACGAAAGCAGTAAAGAACATCGGGATAAGGTTGTTGATGTTATCAGACGCGCCAATCCGGATTTTATTATTACACACTCTCCTAACGATTATATGCCGGATCATGTTGCTGTGTCTAAATTAGTGTTTGACGCAAGCTTTCTTGCAAGCGTTCCCCATTATAAAACCCAGGTGGACAGTGTAGCAAAGGTTACACCTATTTACTATCAAGATAACTATAATGGTATAGATTTTGTTCCTACCATGTATGTGGACATAACAGAAGAATTTGACGCAAAATATAAGATGTTGTCATGTCACGAAAGTCAGCTTACATGGCTTAAAGACCATGACGGCATGGATGTTTTGGACAATTTAAAAGTATTGAGCCGGTACAGAGGATTACAATGCGGCGCTCAATATGCTGAGGGATTTAGAGAATGTTTGGTTGGTCCCAAGGTAACAACAAAAAGATTATTGCCATAATGAGTTATAAACAATAAAAAAATGTAATTGGAGGTAACGAAAATGGATTTTATGAGTACATTAAAAGGGTCACTTCTTGATGGATTTTATCCAAAGGGATGGGACTGGGAAAAAATTAACAAGTGCTGCGATGTTAACAACAAGGTGGAAGACAGGCAGGATTTTTGGCATAAGGATTTTAATCCTGTTCGTTGCGAAACATTGGGCGAGTTTGACACCTACATGGGTCACGAAATTGCGCTTCAAATTAAAAAAGCTCGTGATAACGGCGAAAGAATTGCTTTTATTCTTCCTGTTGGCCCCATGGGTATGTATAAATGGGTCGTATTCTTCCTTAAATCATGGAATGTAAAATGTGACCATGTTTATACCTTTAATATGGATGAATGGTCAGACGGAGAGGGTAACACCCTGCCGGCTAATGACCCGGCAGCCTTCCAAAACGCAATGTGTGACGCCTTGTTTAGCCCCCTTGGGGACTTAACGGTGCCTGAAAACCAACGGAACTTTGCAACAAAGGAAAACCTGCCTACCTATGTTTCTAAAATAGAAGCTCTGAAAAAAGAAGGCGTTAAGCTTGTGTTGGTATACGGTATTGGTAGAATGTGTCATATTGCTTTTTGGGAACCGCAGTTTGCTGAAGAATTTTCTTCGGTAGAAGAGTGGAAAAAAACACCTTATCGCATTGGTGCAAAGCTCCATCCTATTACCATTGAGCAAAACGCAATTACAAGCTTTAAATCCAGAACTACATTAGTTCCCTGCAGAGCCAACACAATTGGCCCCGGCTTGTTCTTACAGGCTGACTATGCAATTGGCGGTTGCGATGGTGCCTTTAATCGCGGTATGCAATGGCAGGGCATGAGTTTTTGGATGACACTTCGCTATAAACCCGATATGTGGGTAACATCAAGCTTTATGCCTACATTACCCGGCAAGCTGTTTTATATTAAAGATGTTGCCGGTCCTTTAGTGGCAGAGTGTAACTAAAAGAAAACGCAATTATATATAACCGAAGAGAAAGCACATCATAGTTGTGCTTTCTCTTTTTGCAGATAGAAAACTATATGAAAAAAAGGTGTGGCGCCTAATGCAGAAGATAAATTTTACAAAAAAGATTGACAAATAAAAAAACCTATGGTAGAATAAGTTAAACCGTTGAGGGAGAGTAAGTAGGTTTTACCTCTGTTTTTCGAGAGAGTCACAGGCGGTGGAATTGTGACATTACATGTAAATCTGAATGGACTTCCGAGGGCAATCAGAAAGAGAAATCGAGTATGTGCGCCGGAGCTTAGCACTCCGTTATCAAGGGCTTGCATATGATGGTATGCGTAAGTGGGTGCAGTTTTGCACCAAGCCGGGTGGCACCGCAGGATTTATCTCCTGTCCCAGCAAATTGGGACGGGAGTTTTTTGTTTTTATCCTGTCCCCTATGATGTATCGCAAAAGCGAGAAAAGAAAGGAGCCTGAAAACAATGAAAAACAATGAAATTCCCTACAAAATTTATTTGAGCGAAGAGGAAATGCCTAAGGCATGGTATAATTTGCGTGCTGATATGAAAAATAAGCCGGCACCCCTTTTAAATCCGCAAACGGGAAAACCCATGACAGAAGCGGAGCTGGCCGTAGTATTTTGTGATGAGCTGGTTAAGCAGGAGCTGGATGATACAACGGCATATATTGCCATTCCTGAGGATATTCGCAAATTTTATCGGATGTACCGCCCATCTCCGTTGGTTCGCGCATACTGCTTAGAGGAAAAACTACAAACCCCGGCAAAAATTTATTATAAATTTGAGGGCAATAACACCAGTGGCAGCCATAAATTAAATTCTGCTATTCCACAGGCTTTTTATGCCAAACAGCAAGGCCTTGTGGGCGTTACTACAGAAACAGGTGCAGGGCAATGGGGAACAGCCCTTTCCATGGCATGCTCTTATTATGATTTAGATTGTAAGGTTTACATGGTTAAAGTTTCCTACGAACAAAAGCCTTTCAGACGGGAAATTATGAAGACCTATGGCGCTTCTGTTACGCCTTCTCCTTCTATGGATACAGCCGTTGGCAGAAATATTTTAGCCGAGCATCCCGGAACAGGGGGCAGTTTGGGCTGCGCCATTTCTGAGGCGGTGGAGGTGGCTACCTCTTTAGAGGGTTATCGCTATGTTTTGGGTAGTGTTTTGAATCAGGTTATGCTGCATCAATCCGTTATTGGCCTTGAGGCTAAAGCTGCAATGGACAAATACGGCATTAAACCGGATGTTATTATTGGTTGTGCCGGTGGCGGTTCTAATTTAGGTGGTTTAATTGCACCCTTTATGGGCGAAAAAATCAAGGGCAAGGCAGATTATCGGTTCATTGCTGTTGAACCCGCCTCCTGTCCCAGTTTAACCCGTGGCAAATATGTCTATGATTATTGTGATACCGGCAAGGTTTGTCCTCTTTCTAAAATGTATACCTTAGGCAGCGGATTTATGCCGGCAGCCACCCATGCAGGTGGGTTGCGCTATCATGGCATGAGTTCAACCTTGTCACAGTTATATGATGATGGTTACATGGAAGCCGTATCGGTTAAGCAAACCAGCGTTTTTGAAGCAGCGGAGCTTTTCGCCAGGGTGGAGGGTACATTGCCGGCACCGGAAAGCAGCCACGCCATTCGTGTTGCTATTGATGAGGCTTTGCGGTGTAAAGAAACCGGGGAGGAGAAAACCATTCTCTTTGGCCTGACAGGCACAGGGTATTTTGATATGGCATCCTATGAAAAATTCCATAATGGGGTTATGAGTGATTATGTGCCTACCGATGAGGAAATTGCGACGAGTTTATCCCGTTTGCCCCAGATAGATGAATAAAAAGTGAAACATAAAAAGGCGATAGCAGATTGATTAACATCCGTTGCTATCGCCTTTTTATTGTATAAAGAAAACCATGGGAGAGTCGCGTGGTTTGATATAGGTTAACCGATGAACAAAAGAATATATAAGCGCTAAAGCAACTTTATTCTATAGTATAAATGAGCAATTTAGTAGAATGTTTTAATGAGTAAAGCCTCGTCAGATTGTCAAGCCTATTTTTGTTCCACAGAATTTACCTGGAAATACACAGTAATAGCCCATTTATGGGTAGCAAGTAGCAGCTCTATGGCTGGTAGGCCAATAAAAAACGCACTTGTGCGCAGCCAGTAATGTTTAGGGCTATACCCGAAAATGAAAAACCACCCGCTGTGCGGGTGGATATTTATTGTATAAGAAAAGTCCGCTAAAGAATGTGCGGGAATTGTAATTTTATGCTGCATGGGTGCTTTCTACAGATTCAGTTGGGCCAGGTGTAGGGAGGTCTTGTGCCACTTGTGTGCCTTGGCGATTAACAACCGTTGGCTCCGGCAATAACAGTTCTGTCGCGGTTACAAAACGGTATCCCTCTGCTTGCAGTTTTTCAATAATTTGCGGTAGTGCGGCAGGGGTATTTTTAGCGCCGTTATGAAAAAGCATAACAGATCCGGGTTTTACGCGCTTTAGCACCCGGGTAACAATATCTTCTGTTTCCAGGTCCTTCCAATCTAAGCTATCTACATCCCATTGCAAGGTTTTGTGACCCAAAGTTTCTGCCTGACGGATAACCGTATTATTATATTCGCCGTAGGGTCCACGGAACAAAGTGGGGCGTTTACCGGTAACAGCTTCTATTTTATCAGCACAGCCAATGATTTCCTGCCGGACCTTTTCCTCTGACAACTGATTGATGTGGGGATGGGTATCGGAATGATTCATGATTTCGTGACCGTGGTCAGCAAATTTTTTGACGGATTCAGGATATTTTTCTACCCAACTACCCACCATAAAAAAAGTAGCTTTGACTTGATATGTATCTAAAATAGATATCAGTTGATCGGTATCCTTATCATCCCAAGCTGCATCAAAGGTGAGGGTACAAACTTTTTCAGTCCCCCGATCCACATTATAAATGGGGAGCAGTCTGTCTGCGCCCTCCGGGTTAAAAACAGATGTTGCAGAATTGGAACTGAAAATAAGGAGAATGGCGGCGGAAAAAAGAACAAGAATATACGCAATTAAGGGCTTTTTGCTGAGTACAAAAATTTTCATGTTTTCATGCCTTTCCGGCTCACAAAAATTTTTGATTTACCGGGGAAACATGGGCCCTATTGGAGCCCCTTACAGACGAATCCCTTTCCGCCGTGAGCCGAGCGGATGGCTTTTTATCAATATATGCCATCCAACCAAACTCTATGACAGTCCGCCTGTTACCCGGCAGGCATCCTTTTACACATTGAAGCGGAAAAGAACAATGTCCCCATCTTCCATAACATATTCTTTGCCTTCGGAACGAACCAGGCCTTTTTCTTTTGCGGCAACCATGCTGCCACACTCCATTAAATCACGATAGGCGACAACTTCGGCTCGAATAAAACCTTTTTCAAAATCCGTATGAATTTTACCGGCTGCACCGGGGGCTTTTGTGCCCCGGGTTATGGTCCATGCCCTTACTTCAGGCTCGCCGGCAGTTAAATAGCTGATTAAGCCTAACAATTTATAGCTTTTTTTAACCAAGCGGTCAAGGCCGGATTCTGCAATACCCAATTCATGCAAAAATTCTAATTTTTCACTGGGCTCAAGGGCGGAAACATCCTCCTCAATTTTGGCGGAAATAGGCATCACCTCGGAACCTTCCTCTTGGGCCATAGCGGTTAGTTCCTGTACCATTTTGTTGTTTTCAATGCCGTTAATAAAATCTTCCTCGGACACATTAGCCGCATAGAGAACAGGTTTTAGGGTTAACAGGGGTAAATCCCAAATTAACGAAGCCTCCTCCTCGGTATAAGCCTTTGTTCGAGCCGGCTTTCCGCTTTCCAACAGAACCTTAATTTCTTCCAATAAAGTGAGTTCCTGCTGATATTTTTTCTCGCCAGACTTCATCATTTTCTTTGTTTTATCAATGCGTTTATCCAACATCTCCAAATCAGCAAAAATTAATTCCAGTTGGATGGTTTCTACATCCCGCAAGGGAGATACAGACCCTTCTACATGGATGATATTATCGTCATTAAAGCATCGAACCACATGAACAATGGCATCTACCTCACGAATATGAGATAAAAATTTATTGCCCAAACCTTCGCCTCGGCTGGCGCCTTTTACAAGGCCGGCAATATCTACAAATTCAATGACAGCGTGTGTGACCTTTTGCGGGTGGTACATTTCGGCCAAAGCGTCTAACCGCTCGTCAGGCACAGGCACTACACCTACATTGGGCTCAATGGTGCAAAAGGGGTAGTTGGCAGATTCGGCACCTGCCTGGGTAATGGCATTAAATAAAGTAGACTTTCCTACATTGGGAAGCCCAACTATACCTAGTTTCATTTGTTTCAAATCTCCTTTGTTTTCAAGGGTTTTCAAATCAGTCTGACACCAATTTGACACCATTTGATTTTATTCTCTCTCAAATTACACACTATTTTATTGTATCATAACATTGGAGAATAGTCAATTATTAGGTTGTTTTTTATATGTTGCAAAAAATATCAATTAAAAAACTTGAAAATTTACAAATTTATCTTGACATTAAGATGCGTTTATGATACATTTAGAATACATACTAGATGCATTCTAAACATTTGGAGGTGGTAATAGTGATAAATAGTATTGTTAAGCGGCACGACAGACTAAATCCATTTACTGAAGCACAGATAAGTGTTGTTCGCGCGGCAACAAAGCTATTTCTCGAAAACGGCTACACAAAAACATCTTTTAAAATGATTGAAAAGCTTTCAGGAGTTAGGGTAGGGAATATAACCTATTATTTCCACTCAAAAGAAGATTTGCTTAAAATTCTTGTTGAGGAGCTTATGGACTACCATGCAACCATACTTGATGATTTTTATAAAAAAGAAAACGATGTTTTGTTTGCCTATGCTTTAGAAGTTGCGATTCAAATTGCACTTTGTGAGAATAACAGAAATGCATGGGATTTATATTATAATTCATATGATTTGCCTCAAACATATAAACATATAAAGTTCTGGGCAGCTGAAAAGAATTACAATCTTTTTTCAAGCAGACTTCCGGATTGGACAGAGCATGATTTTAAGAGCGTTGAAGAAGTGGCAAGCGGTATTGAATTTGCAGCACTAAAATCTGTTTCTGACAGAAATTTTGCCCTTGACAAAAAGATTTCACTATTTTTAAACTCTCTTTTGATGCTATATAATGTATCGGAGGAAGAACGAAAAAAGACAATCGAAAAAGTTCTTGCTCTCGATTATGAACAGATTGCAGTAGATATGTTTGATAAGTTTGTGAAAAGGCTTGATTGATACTAAAACAATAATGAAATATATTGAAAGGAATGATTTTATGAAAACAAGAAGGATACTGGCAACAATTTTAACATTTGCAATGCTTTTAACATTGCTTCCTGCAACCATAACAGTTTCTGCTGCAACAGATCCTGTTGTGTTTACAAAGGAACTTCTGCCTGCCGCATCCGGTCAGCCAAGAAAGATTAAACTTGAGGCCTATACCACAGGTTCTACAAGTTCAACATCAGCAGCTGTGCCAGCTGATATCGTGTTGGTGCTTGACCAGTCCGGTTCTATGGACGACACAATAGACAGCTCCACAAAGCTCAGTATTATGAAAAATGCTGTAACCTCCTTTGCTTCGGAAGTGGCGAACTTTAATACTTCAAACAACGACTCTTACCGACTTGCAATTGTTGGCTTTGCAAGTGAGTCTGGCTATAATGACAACACCGAAATTCTTACGGTTTATAATACACAGACTGTAACAAATGTTGAATATCAAAGGGTAACAGACATAACAAATCTTGACACAAATAAAACTTACTATATTCAGTCAGGTGATGAATATAGAGCTATTTCGTACCACACAAATCCAATGACAGGATTTCTTCAGTGGGGCGATGCCGGTTGGTATACAAGCGGATATCTTTTTGTTGGTGATAAGGTTAATATCCAGAGTACGGCCATCTATGAACGCGTAACAACATCAACCAATGTACCTGCTACAACCCCCGGAATCGCTTACGGTTCACTTTCAGACGAAAATTATGCGAATGCGTTTGTAAATTGCACATCTACAAATATTGCATCTACCGGAACTATCGGAATGGCTATAGCTCAGCTTGACGGCGAGGGTGCCACAAGAACAGACCTTGGTATGGAAATGGCTGAAAAAATATTTAACAGTCAGCCTGCAGGTACATACACAAGCCGCAAAAAAGTAGTGGTTGTAATTACAGATGGTGTTCCCACAACAGCTTCAGATTTCAGCACAACTGTTGCTAACAATGCTGTTTCTGCTGCAAAGTCAATGAAGGATGATGGAGCACATATTTTTTCAATGTATCTTGGCACACCATCCACTGATTCAGTAAGCTTCCTGCAAGCCCTTTCAAGTAACTATCCGGAAGCAACTGCATATGACACACTTGGAACAAAAATTGCTGACTCTTACTATTCCGCTCATACGCAGAGCAGTGCTGTAACAAATGTTTTCCATGATATTGCATTTTCTATCACAGCCAATTCAACTTTGGATGAAAAATCTGTTATAACAGATACTATTTCTGAGTACTTCCGTCTGCCTGCAGTAGAAGGCGGTGTTTACGACCTTGAACAGATATCTGTTTACACAGTTGATAAAACTTCAAGTGGTTGGGCTACAGAAGAAAAGCCTTTTACAACAGCATCTGTTACAATAGAAGGCGGCAAAACAATTAAGGTAACAGGTTTTAACTTTGGATATCACTGCGTAACAGATTCTCCTAAAGATGGAACCGGTGGTACAGACTTTGGTAGAAAACTTGTTATATATATCCCTATCGTTGAGAATGAAAATGCCGATACATTTGGCGGATACCTTCCAACAAATGATGGTGCGGGTATTTATCAGACCGAAACTTCAGGTACTGCTGAAATCACAGCTCCAAACAAGTATGATAGTGTTGATATAAAGTATGACCTTCTTGATGAAGAATATTGGAAACACATCGGAACACAAACATCATTTACTTTTGAATATAATGATACAACTCTTAACGATATTCTTGCTACTATGATTCCGGCTGGATACCGTCCTGATGGAGTGAAAAACATTGGCGTAACAATGCAGTATTCATTGGTTGATACTAATTTAACATCTGATGCCAGTGATGATACAGTAATTGCAACCCTTGATGTTTCAGAAAGTACATCTGTTGATGTGACCGATTTTGCAAACTGGATTCTTGGTGCTAACGTAGAAAAGGTTCTGTCAATTGTTTCAGGAACAAACCATGCAGAGGCAATGTACAGACTTGATTGTGTGCTTACAAATATAAACGATTCAGGCATCACACTTACCGAATCTTCGTATCTTGATGTTGAGATCGTTAACGAAAATGTTCACCTTGTAGGTGGCGTAATAGACAATGGCGGCGCTCTTACAGTTGAGCCTGCAACAACCGGCGGAACTGTTACCGGCACACAGATAGACAACACATATCGTGAAGAGGTTACTGCCGGTACAGATACAGCCAAGATGATTTTCTTAGCAAACACAGGCTATGAAATATCTAAAATTTTACATATTACATCATCACACCACGATACACCGCTTGACACTACAACAACATTGTTTGATGTGGAAAATAGCATCAACAATGTGACATTTGAAACAGATGGCTCCTACATATTCCAGGCTACCAATGTACAGTCAGGTCAGGCGATTGAGGTTTACACAAGACCTATCGTTTACACATTGACAACTGCTCATGATTCAGGCAGTATCATCATGGATGGCACAACTTATACACATCACAATTCGGAATTACTTGAAGTGTTTTTCAAACAAAACACTTGATTGATTTAACAAAATTCTTGTTTTTTGAAGAAAATACAATTTTTATTCAATTTATAGCCTTTCACAATACCTTCTCTTTAATCAATACATTTATAATCATCCTTTTCTTTTTGACAGCATAGTCATAAGCGACTTTTGTTCCACTTTTAGGTTGGTAGTCTGTCAAATCTCGTTTGCTGTTTTTTCGTCTTGGCGGAAGATAATTTTCATCGTAATAGACCACACAGTATTTGCTATGGTCAATCATTTCCTGATTGCGTTCCACATAAGATGCTCTGCCTGCGTTTTCCATATGTTCAGGGAAGTATGTATCTTCATAATGTTTAAGCAAGCTTTGTTCATACCAGTCGGGAATATATTGATATGCCGACCTGACATATAAACGCTTGATGTGAGGATATTTTTTTTCAGTTCAGTTACGGTTTTAAGGCATAGACTATCAAACTCACTTTTGCTCCCGAAGAGGAAGGTGTCTACTTTTTCGTTTACAATTAAATGTTCTATAATTCCGCACAGGATATTCTTTAATTCATCTGTTTCATCAATCTTTCTGTGACCGAAGAAACAAGCAGTATAATGTTCCACATCAATCACGTCCTAAAATTATAATAGCTATGCAGATATTATACTACACTATCTGCATTAAATCAATACTAATAGTTATTGTATCTTCCGTTTGGTTTGTTTATATAATCAAATTATTCATCTATACTAATAGTGATAGAAGTTGACTATCAGGAGGTTGTAAGATGAAGTTAGATACGATAGGTAAAAATATCAGGAAATACAGGAATCAAAGAAAATTACGGCAAGATCAATTAGCTGAAAAAACTGATTTAAGTACAAATTACATCGGAATGGTTGAAAGGGGAGAAAAAATACCGGCACTTGAAACCTTCCTTAAAATAGCAAATGCTCTTGAAGTTTCAGCCGATATGTTGCTTGCAGATGTACTTTATACTAATTACACAGTAAAGGATTCTCTTTTAGCTGACAAGCTTGACAAATTGAGTGCTGATGACAGAAATAAAATTTATGATGTTATCGACACTATGATAAAACATTCTTCAAATTAATAGTATTATTTTTGCTCACTTTTTAAGGTGAGCATTTTTATTTGCATACAAAAAAGCAGACCATACATTTATAGTCTGCTGATTGGATTATATATTCTATTATAATGTTTTATCAAGTCTGAAATATTTAAGTATTTCATAAAACGTATCCTGGCAGGAAAGAACTGTATCACGCAGGAATTCTTTTTCGTTATTCCATTCCTTCAAGCCTCTATAATAAAACATTTTATGCTGTTCATCAATGATAAATGGCGTGATGTTATGTTTAAGGCATTCCTTGAACATAATCAATCTGCCTACGCGTCCGTTGCCGTCCTGGAAAGGGTGAATGCGTTCAAAGTGAACATGAAAATCTATAATATCATCTAATGTTATTTGCTTTTTGCTATTATATACATCTAAAAGTTTTCTGATTTCTGTGTGAACATTTTCAGGGAGAACAGTTTCCATTCCACCAACTTCGTTGGGAAGTTTTTTATAATCACCGACTTTGAACCAGTCTTTTCTGCTGTCACTGGTGCCACTTTTTAAGATGAGATGCAGTTCCTTTATATATTTTTCTGAAAGCTCATATTTGGCGTTGTCAATAACAGAGTCAATACATCTGAAATGGTTTGTGGTTTCCACAATATCATCAACATTTACACTTTCGTCTGTTATGCCGATAGTATTGGTCTCAAAAATATATCTCGTCTGGTCGTGGGTGAGGCGACTGCCTTCAATATGGTTTGAATTATATGTCAAATCAATTTGTATGCTATGATATATCCCACCTGAAAGCTTACTGTCCTTTTGTTCTTTTAAAATATCAAGTAGTGTCTGAGGTTTACTTGACTTTCTTTTTGCCCGCTTAGGTTTTTCGCTGTCTTCGGGAATGTTCCAGGTTTTGCCCGTTAAAAAAGCACCGGGGATTTTTCCGTCCTGACAATATTTTCGCACGCTGCGGTCTGTCAAATTCCATTTCTTTGCTATTTCTGCCACTGATAAATACTTCATAAAACCAAGCTCCTTATGTTTATCTGTATATAGTATAACATATTATAGGAAAAATATCAAGAATTTTATTGTGTAAAATTTAGTTTTATTTTTCCGATAGAGGAATTTTTGTTTTCTCGTAAAATACAAAAACTGCAACTTCAAAAGTCGCAGTTTTTATGAAAAAATATTAAGTTGCATTTGTCTCTTTTTCCGGATTTGTTTTAATCTGTACACCACGTTTACACCATTTTGGCGTTGAGGTTTATAAAGTTATATAAACCTTTATGAAATCTGAACCTTTTGAAAGTCGTATCAATACTGGGTTTTAAGGAGTTTTATGTGATTTTATGAAATTATATGAAAATGCCCGATATATTTCTATACCTAATTTCATAATCTATCATTTCTCCTTTGTTTTATGATGTTTTTAAGTCGGTCTACAAGCCGTAGCAATATATGTAATATAAAATCAGTGTGAATTTCAGATGCAGGACATCAATTATATCACAACGGTATTTTCTGTTCAATAGAAAAGTAGTAATTTATAGCTTTCCGGTGGCTGAAAAGTTTACATTTTCTGCGTTTTATGAAGTGATTTTGCGTCAGTATATTGTGAAAAAAAGATTGCGAAAAAGAGGAAAAAGTCATTGACATTATTCTTAAGAGAAGGTATAATCAAAATGAGAAGATATAATGTTTTTATATCTGTACAGAAGATAGCTTTTATTTGCCTCTATTAACAGAAAAGCCTGAGGGGAATGAGCAAATTTTCGTTTTTATTGAAGTTATAATGCATTACATATATCACATGAATTTTAGGAGGAATAGGAAATGGCAAAACAAACAACGGACTTTAGGTACAACACAGGGGCTACAAGAGTACCCTGGGCAGCTGTAGGAGAGAACTATAATGTTAACGACTTAATGGAAATCATTCGTTTTCTCATGCAGGGTGAGGGTAAGGAATATGATGATGCGTTAGAGGCTGTTTGGCAACAAGTTAAGAAGCTGGATGCCCTTGCTACACCACCGGGAAAACTTTCTCTGGGAAGCAAGGTTGAAGAAGCAGAGGCCGCATGTAACGAATATTTGGGAACCGAAACATCTACCTTTGTAACAAATGCAACAGCGGGCTTTGAAATTGCCTACAAGTACGCAAACCTTAAGGAAGGCGATGAGGTTATTGTTCCAGCTATCACCTTTGTTGCTACAATGGCATATCCGTTATCAATTGGATGTAAATTAGTTTTTGCGGATGTTGACCCCAAAACAATTAATATGGATCCTAAGGATGTAGAAAGAAAAATCACAGATAAGACAAAAATGATTGTTCCTGTACATATTGGCGGTTATCCTGTTGACATGGATCCTATTATGGAAATAGCCAGAAAGCACGACATTCTTGTGTTAGAAGATGCAGCTCATGCTTTTGGTGCTATGTATAATGGCAAGAAAATCGGTACAATCGGTGATTTTGCATCATTTTCAATGCACGAGGTTAAAAACATTACATCCTTTGGTGAGGGTGGTATTTTAACAACAACAATTCCCGGATTTGGACCTGATATGAAGAGAGCTCGTTTCCTTGGTCTTGATTTTTCCTGCCCGATTAAGGACTGGCTTTATAACATTACCCCCATCCCGGGCAAAGAGAAGCCCTTTATGGCAGGTAATGCCTCAACAACAGAAATTCAGGGCTTAGGTCTTACCCTGCAGGTTTCTCGTAATGAGGAAATTATTGCTAAAAGAACCAAGGCGGCTCGCTATTTGACAGAAAGATTTGCTGCAAACGATGCCATTATTCCTCAGGATTTAGGCAACGAAAATATTAAACCTACCTTCCATCTTTATTTACTGCAAATCGACCCTGATAAAGCAGGAGGAGATATTCAGGTATTAAAGAAAAAGCTTGAGGAAAAGGGTGTTACTCAAATTGCACACTTTGGTCCGTTATACAGATTTAAGGTTGTGCAGGATATGGGCTATAACTCTGATGAAATTGCTAAGACATGTCCTAACTGTGAAGAGGTATTTTATAAGAGATTTACACACCTGCCCCTTTATGGTTTAAGCGATGAGCAGCTTGAATACATGGCTGATGCAGTTTTAGAGTCTGTTGCAGAAATGCAGGCAGGCAAATAATGCTTAGAGGGAAGTAATATTTAAGGGAGAACAGTAAGGAGGAACAAAAATGGCATTTTATATGGAAAAGATGACAGTTCGGGACATGAAGCAGGCAATGGAAAAAACAAGGACAGTGATTATCCCGACTGGTGTAGTTGAACAACATGGCTATCATTTGCCCCTATCTACCGATATTCTTAATGCAGTGAAACCTACAGTACTTGCAGGAGATAGATTAAATGCTGTTGTTGCACCATCTGTAAATTACTGTTTTTCAGGCGGTGAGCTTTTAGGAACGGTTAATGTAAATCCGAACACTTTTGGGTTATATATATCTGAAATTGTGTCAGAGTTTGCCAGAATGGGATTTGAAAATATTATCGTTTTATTGGGACACGGTGGCACAGATAATTTGAATGCACTTAAAAACAGCTTCCATATGCTTTTAAGAAAAAACAAGGATATGGCGGAAAAAATAACACTTTCTATTATTGAAGTGTTTAACCTGTCACCGGTATGGATGAGCGGATTTAAACTTGAGCCGGAGCATGATTTCCATGCAGGCATGATGGAGACATCTGTTATGAAGTATTGGGCACCTGAGCTGGTTGGAGACGAAATCGTTATGGACGATGAGTATCTAGCAAAAATGATGAGAACAGACCAGGATTGGTTTGAAAAGAGAATTAAACCGGTAGATAGTCCGTATATTGTGGAAACAGTTGGCCAAAGAGATGAAATTGAGGTAGGCGTTATGGGACTGCCTGAACGTGCATCTAAGGAGTTGGGTGAACAAATTTGCAATGAGATTATTGACAATCTTGTTGAATATGTTGATATGCTTGAAAATCATAGAAAGAATAAGTAATCAGGAGCGATATGTATGAAAATTAAATGGGGCGTAATTGGATGCGGTGGTATCGCAGACAGAAGAACATTGCCGGGCATGATGTTGGCAGAAAACGCTGAGCTTATTGCTGTTATGGACGCAAACAAGGCCGCAGCAGACAATTGTAAAGAAAAGTATCATGCAAAGTATGCGTTTGATAACATTGAGGAGCTTTTAGCTATTGATGAAATTCAGGCAGTATACATAGCGTCTCCCGTTTTTTGTCACAAGGAGCAGGCTTTTGCTGCTGCTGATGCCAAAAAGGATATTTTAATCGAAAAACCCGTGGGTTTAACATCGGAAGAGGCAGAAGAAATAGCAGCATACTGCGAATTGAAGGGTGTTAAACTTGGCGTTGGTTTTATGATGAGATTTCATTCCTACCATCAAGTTATGAAGGAACTTGTGCAAAGCGGCAAAATTGGTGAAATTGTATCAGCCAGAGCACAGCTTACTTGCTGGTATCCTGAAATGGAGAACTGCTGGCGACAGGATATTAAGCTTTCCGGCGGTGGCGCCATGATGGACATGGGTGTGCACTGTGTTGACCTTATTCGCTATATTACCGGCATGGAGGTTAAGGAAGCGGCGGGCATAGTTGGCAATCAGATATTTAATTACAGCGTGGAGGATGCAGGTGCAGTTATTATGCGGCTTGAAAATGGCGCTATTGCCTACGTTGATGCAAACTTCAATATTCCGGACGATGCAGCAAAGTGCAAAATTGAATTTTATGGAACAAAGGGCAGCATATTTGCCCAGGGAACAATATCTCAAGTTGAAGGCGGAGAAATTGAAGTGCTTTGTGCGGATGAAACACTTGGATATGACGCCAGTCAAAACAGGAATGATGTTGCTCCTATGAATATTGAAGTTGAATTTGGCAATATGTATACCAAGGAAATTGAGGCCTTTGGAAAGGCTGTTGCCGGAATGGGTGACATTCCCATAACGGCAAAAGAAGCAATTGCATCTCAAAAAGTTATTGAGGCAGCTTATATAAGCAGCAATTCAAAACAATATGCAACATTATAAGAGAGTTATTTACTATTCTCAATTGATTCTTTACATGATCATAGTAAGATAACACATATTCAATCAGAGTAGGCCACTCAAGGCTTACTCTGATTTTTGTTATTATGCCTGAAAGATGAAAAATCGGATTTAGACCGAAAGAAATGTTACTGCAGATTAAAAAAGTATCTTGTATTAAGGCCATGCAAGATACTGAAAAAGCTTTAAAAAATCTTGAGGGTCATTTCCACCAATCTTGGTCGTTAATTGTGGAAATGTCGGCCAGGTGGTGATTATCCCCATCCACAACAACATGAAAACCCGTTCCGTCATGCTCGGCAATGGTAATAGAGGCATTATCACACCAGGCAATATCATTCAGTTCTGTCAGGGGCTTTCCCTTACAATAACAGCATAGCACACGAATGGCGGTTCCGTGGGTAGCAATGCATATAGTTTGACCTTTATGGGTGTTCAACAGAGACATCAGACCCTGGAGAAGACGATCAAAAAAGGCTGCCATACTTTCGCCCTTAGGCAGACAAACTGCATGGGGCTCTTCCAGCCAAAGTTTGTAGCTTTCGGGATATAAATCCGGCAACTGCGCCCAATACTCGTTTTCCCACAATCCTCCATTTATTTCTCGAAAACGCGGGTCGATATCTACGGTAAGGTTATGTGGCTCAGCAATTTTTTTGGCGGTTTCATAGGCGCGCTTTAAATCGCTGGAGCAAATATAGTCAATAGTCTCTTCGGAGAGCCGCAAGGCGGTTCGCTCTATTTGTTGACGACCGTTTTTGGTTAATTCAGAGTTGGTAAAACCATGAAAAATTCTATCAATATTGCCGCTGGCCTCGCCATGACGAACAAAAATAAATCTGGTTTTCATAAAGGATCTCCCTTTCGGATGGTTATAATCTATACAAAAAATGGTATAAAAAGGAGCTTTCGCCATCAACTAGCAAAAGCTCTCTTTTCAATTCTTATGATGGATTTTACAGATTAGCCTTTGCCTTTTCAACTAAAGCTGCAAAGCCTTCTTTGTCGCTTACTGCAATTTCTGCCAGCATTTTTCTATTCATGGTGATACCAGCTTTTTTAAGACCATTCATAAAGGTTGAATAATTCATGCCGCAAGCCTTAGCCTGAGCACTGATTCTGGTAATCCACAAACGACGGAAATCGCGTTTTTTCTGCTTTCTGCCCACATAAGCGTAGGACAGGGATTTCATAACAGCCTGTTTAGCTGTTCTAAAGAGCTTACTTTTGCCGCCTCTGTAGCCCTTTGCCAGTTTCAGAATTCGTTTATGTCTTTTACGCGTATTTAAAGCGCCTTTAACTCTTGCCATTTTTTCTTACCTCCTGAAATTTCTCAAATCGTGATTATTATTTGTAGGGAATCAACTTCTTGATGACCTTGGCGTTTGCATCACAAGCATAGGCGCCTTTACGCAATTGGCGTTTTCTCTTAGTAGATTTTTTGTTTAAAATGTGACTCTTAAACGCATGTTTCATTTTAATTTTACCGTTTTTGGTTACCTTAAACCGTTTTGCTGAAGCCCTGTGTGTTTTAATCTTAGGCATAGTTTGGTTCTCCTTCCATTCCATAAATAATAATGTACAAATATAATTTGTCTCAGTCTTTTTTCGCGCTGGGCGAAATGAGTAAACTCATGCTTCGGCCCTCAAGTTTAGGGGGTTTATCGCAAGTGCCGAAATCTGCCAGTGCATCCCGAAAACGCTCTAAGCTTTTTGCGCCCAATGCTGAGTGATGAATTTCTCTGCCACGGAACCGAATGGAAACCTTAACCTTGTCTCCATCCTGCAAAAACTTTTTGGCATGATTAACCTTTGTATCAAAATCATGCTCGTCGATAGATGAGGAGATTCGAAGCTCCTTTACGTTAACGACCTTTTGATTCTTACGCGCCTCTTTATCACGCTTTGCAAGCTCGAACTTATACTTACCATAGTCCATTACCTTGCAAACCGGGGGCTCAGCCTTTGGCGCAATTAAAACCAAATCCAAATTTTTTTGATACGCAAGATCAAGAGCCGCAGAGCTTTCCATAATACCCAATTGCTCTCCATCCGGACCGACAAGGCGGACCTGACCAACTCTAATCTCTTCATTAATCATCATTTCCTGCTTACTAATGTAAAAGCACCTCCATAAAGTTTTTCAGGAATTATCCTGCAGAAAAAGCGGATAGGCAAAACCTATCCGCAAATATACTTAACAAAAAGCATATTGACCATGTAGGCTTGGCCTGATGGTGGAAAACGATTGTTTCCGCTTACTCATATACGAAGAGTATAACATAACCAGCTTATTTTGTCAATACCCTTTTATAATATTTTTAATATAGAATCAATAGGTGTCTTTTTCGTCAACAGATGTGTCTGGCACATCTGCAGCATCCTTTGTTTGCAGGTCGGTTTCTTTTGCGCCGGTGCGACTGGTAAGAGTAAAGGCAAATATGCCGAACAAGGCAACAGAAATTAAAAGAATAACAGCCCGTGTTATATCCGTCAGCAGCATAACAATGGCACTAATGGCCAACATGGCTGACAGACCATACATAATAATAACCGTTGTTTTGTGGGAAAACCCCCGGTCAATTAATCGATGGTGCAGGTGACCTCTATCCGGGGCCATAATGGGTTGACCTTTTAATAAACGACGAATAATAGCAAACAAAGTGTCAAAAATAGGAAGGGCTAACACCAAAAAGGGAACAGTAAAAGCCACATAGGTTTTAAAAGGACCTTGAATGGAAATGCAGGCTAAAATAAAACCTAAGAAGGTAGCACCGGTATCGCCCATAAATAACTTAGCGGGATTAAAATTGTGAGGTAAAAACCCAAAACAAGAACCGGCTAAGGCAGCAGCCATCACAAGTAAGGTAATGGAACCATTATGTTCGATTAAAAGAACAGATAAAAGAGCGACAGCTGCAATTGAGGAAATGCCGGCAGCTAAGCCGTCTAACCCATCAATTAAGTTTACGGCGTTTGTTACACCAACAATCCACAAAATACTTCCTGCAATAGATACCCATGCGGGTAAGGATATTAACGTATCTGTAATGGGGTTGCTAATTGTAAACACGCGAACACCCAGAAACACAGGAATTGCCGCAGCAATAACTTGAATAATAAATTTAAAAAGAGCCGGACGCGGCTTAATGTCATCAAACACACCCAATATAACTACAATGGTACAACCAAGTAAAATACCCAGCAGATTCATATTGAGTCCCCCGAAGGGCAACAGAAAATCACCAAAGCACAAAACGCTAACCAAAAAACCATAGAAAATAGCTAAACCACCCAATAATGCTTTAGGTTCCTTATGCATGCGGCGGTTATCCTTCGGTATATCTACTGCCCCAAGCTTAAAAGAAAGTCTTTGGGCTAAGGGGGTAGAGGCGTAGGTAATAATTAAGGCTACGACAAAGGCAAATATAATAAATATACCATTATTTTCATTCACTACAAGACAGTCCCTTCTGTGTACAATTTAATTGACAAAAATATACCATGACTTTCTTATTTTGTCAAGATTTTTTGTTGGCATTCTCAACAAACTTGATTATGCTGACCGTTTGCGCCAGGCAACCCAAGCGGCCACAGTGGCAGCGGAAACAGAAGAAAGGATAACGGAGAAACCATAGCTGATAAAGGAAAAAACAGGCACAACACGCAAAATCGTACTTATGACGGCAGCCAACACAATTGCCAGCGTAGCAATAGATGATTTTTTCATAATGGGAACAAAAACGGCAATAAACATACCGTAAATTGCCATGCCCAATGCAGCAGTTACATCAGCTGGAAGCATTGTTCCAGCTGAGGCACCAATGGCAGTACCAACGGCCCAACCAATGTAGGGGACAAGAATCAGACCATACATATAACGGGTGGTCACCTTGTCCTGATTCACAGCCATTGCATAAATTTCATCGGTGATAAAGCCTCCTAAAAAAAGGCGACGGCTCGTCGTAAAACTCCTGTCCAATTTCTGTGACAGGGATATGGCCATTAATGAATAACGCAAATTAATGACTAACTGCACTAAGGCCATTTCCAACAAGGTGCCTCCCGCTGCTATCACTGCAATACCGGCGGCTTCCCCCGCTGAGGTTAAATTTGTCATAGACATTAATATAGCCGTTAATGCAGTTAGGCCACCGCTTGCAGCGGTGATACCAACACCGATGGCAACAGATAAATAACCAAGCCCGATGGGGATGCCGTCCTTTATACCTTTTATAAATAGAGTGCTTGGTTTCATTTATTTTCTCCCATATTATTCTTCCCAGTTGTGATACACGTTTTGTACGTCGTCGTTATCTTCCAGCATGTCAATCAGTTTATTCATTAGCGTGATATCTTTTTCATCGGTAAGAGCCACTGTCGTTTGAGGAATTTTTTCAATTTCAGCCGATGCAAATTGATAGCCTTTTTCTTCCAAAGCATCTCGAAGAGCGGCAAAGGAGGAGGGCTCGCACATAATTTCAAAGCAGCCATCCTGGGGCGTAAAATCTTCAGCACCGGCCTCTAGGGCATCCATCATAACGGTGTCTTCATCTAACTGTCCCTCTTCGTTATCGATAATAATAACACCTTTATCATCAAACATAAAGCTGACACAACCGGTTTGTCCCAGGTTGCCGCCGAATTTGTCAAAATAATGACGCACATCCCCGGCGGTACGGTTACGGTTATCCGTTAAGGTTTCAACAATAACAGCTACACCACTGGGACCATAACCTTCATAAATAATTTCCTCATAATTATCAGATCCTAATTCGCCGGAGGCTTTTTTGATACATCTATCAATATTTTCATTGGGCATGTTGTTGGATTTTGCTTTGGCAATAACGTCCTTCAGCTTTCCGTTTACATCCGGATCCGGACCTCCTGCCTTGACAACAACAGAAATTTCACGACCAAGCTTTGTAAAAATTTTTGCTTTTTTAGCATCGCTTTTTTCTTTTTTGTGTTTAATGTTTGACCACTTGGAATGACCTGACATTGTTTTACCACTCCTATTTACAAAAATTCATAAAATTAATAAATTTGTTTACACTATAGACAAAATACGATTGACACACAATCAAACGAAAAGGATGGTCGTATGCATTATATATGGACGTTTTTAATAGGCGGTCTGCTTTGTGTCATTGCCCAAATTTTAATTGACAAATGCAAGCTGACCCCTGCCAGAATTTTGGTTATATATGTCTCAGCAGGTACGTTTTTAACGCTGTTTGGCTGGTATGAGCCTTTGGTGCAATTAGCCGGCGCCGGCGCAACCATTCCCCTAACCGGCTTTGGCTATACCCTAGCTAAGGGTGTGGCAAAGGGTGTTGCCGAAAAGGGTTTATTAGGCATTTTAACCGGCGGTATTACCGGAGCTGCTGCCGGCATTACAGCAGCTATTGTTTTTGGTTATTTGATGGCGCTTATCTTTCGCCCAAAAGCTAAGAAATAGGCTTTTATATAAATCCCATATCTGCCATGCTGTAATAACGATTGCCGGAAACAATAATATGGTCAATGACGTTCACGTTAATAGCTTCTAAGGCAGAAATTAATTGGTCTGTCGTTTGTTTATCTCCTTCAGAGGGCTGAACGGAGCCGTTAGGATGATTATGCGTAAAAATCACATACTGTGCATTGCGCTTTAAAATTTCCTCCACCACAATTCGGGGGTAGGCCGGAACCTCATTAATCGTTCCTTTGGTTATACAACCCTGGTAGGTTACACGACGGTTAGAATCAACACAAATAAGTCGAAATTCCTCATAATTTTTGCCAATAAACAGATTAATAGCATATTGTCCTGCTAAATCAGTTGTTCCCAGCATGACATTTCGTGTCCATTTAGCTTGGTTGTAGGCACGGCACAAATGGGGAATCATACTTAAAAGGAAGGCGCTATTTTCACCAATGCCGTCAATTTTTTTCAAGCTTTCTGTGTCTGCGTCCAGCACATTGGCAAGATTTCCGTATTCCCGTATTAGGGCGTGAGCGATGGGGTTTGTATCCCGTCTGTTAATCGTGCTGTAGAGCAGTAGCTCTAAAATCTCATGGGGTGCAAAAGATTCAAATCCACCTTCTTTTACAAACCGGTCTTTCATACGCTTGCGATGACCCTGATGGGGCATAGAAACCTCTCCTTGTCCTACATGCTTATTTTACATTTCGACTGCCGGGTTTTACCAAGGATTTTCCATCTCGACACAGGGGGCAATTTTCAGCTTCATAGGAAACAACATCCAGCGAGATAACGGATTCTAAGGGAACGCCAAAGTCAATCTTTCCGCCGGTACGGTCTACAACAACACCTACGCCCACAACAACGCCGCCATGTTTGCGTACAATATCAATTACCTCGCGAACACTTCCGCCGGTGGTTACCACGTCTTCCACCACTAACACCTTTTGGCCGGGTTCAATGGTAAAACTGCGTCGCAAGGTCATTTCCTCATTTTCCCGTTCTGCAAATATATTTTTAACCTTCAGGTGGCGAGAAACCTCATAGCTCATGGAGATAGCACCGATAGCGGGACCGATAACCAGTTCGACACCCTTATCCTTGAATTTTTCAGCCAAAGCGGCGCATAGTTCTTCGCTATACCGAGTATCCTGAAAAATTTTGGCGCATTGTAAATACTTATCCGAGTGGCGACCAGAGGTTAATAGAAAATGCCCTTCCAGCAAAACACCGGCTTCTTTCAAAATTTCTAATACACGTTCTTTTTTCATTGAAAATCCATCCTATCTGTCGTTTATTACACAACCTTTTTTCAAATTTGTACTAGTTTATATTATATATGTTTTTTCCCTAAATTTCAAGGCTATTTTAAAATATTCGCAAAACAAGAGTTTGCGGAATATAATATAATGTAGAACAAAGGGATTTAAGGATTACAATTCCCCTGTTGTACGTTCGGCAGGCGCATGGCGTCGGGAAAGGAGAGATTATGGAAACAGCGCTTATTGCCTTTTCTTCCTCAACCACCGCAAACCGACTTAAGAAATTGGCTGTGCAGGAACAAATTCGTGGTGTAACCATGATACAAACACCGAAAGCAATTAGCCAAAACGGGTGCACATATTCACTACGGTGTCCCATGGGTACCCTGAAGCCATTGTTGCAATTGGCGGAGGCATATCACATTAAGCATGGTCATGTATATCGGGAAAATACTGATGGCAACGGAAGAAGATTTTACGAAGGATGGTAAAAATTTTATCCCCGTCATTTTTTTATGGCGGGGATAAAAGAGCTGTGTTACCCACGGATATTAGAATTTTGGAACAAATCGAAAAAAAAGGTTGACAAACCAAAAGTTTTATAGTAGAATGTTAGTGTTGTTGATGGCGGCATAGCTCAGTTGGCTAGAGCAAACGGTTCATACCCGTTAGGTCGGTGGTTCAAGTCCACCTGCCGCTACCAAAGGAAAAATCCTGTCACATAGTGGCAGGATTTTTCCTTTATACGAAAAGTATTACCCGGGGGTGAAGGGAATGAAAAATGAATATTCTGTTTCTGTGATTGCCCGCATTTACAACGGGTTTCACGAAAAATTCGGCATACCGCGGCAAAGCGGCTTAGTGCCGGCGGTTCGTTCCACCATTGTTTTTGAAGAGCCCTATCGTGTGAGGGAGGCCCTGCGAGGGCTGGAAGGATATTCGCATATATGGCTTTTGTGGCAATTTTCCGACTGCGCCGATGCTCCTTGGCATCCCACGGTACGTCCGCCCCGTTTAGGGGGTAACCGCCGCGTGGGGGTATTTGCAACACGTTCACCCTTTAGACCAAACGCCATTGGTCTTTCTTCCGTGGTTTTAAACAGCATTGAGGAAAGAAAAGATGTAGGCCCTGTACTTCACGTATCCGGTGCTGATTTAATGGATGGTACGCCCATTTTTGATATTAAACCCTACATTGCCTATACCGACAGCCACCCTAACGCCGTCAGCGGGTTTGCACAGGCTTTTGCCGATTATGCTTTGCAGGTTCATTGTCCCCCGGAGCTTTTAAAGGTGGTATCTCCTGATTTGCAACAAACATTACTTGATTTGCTGGCGCAAGATCCGCGTCCTTCTTATCAACATGATGCCAACAGAATTTACACCATGGATTTTGATCAATATACCATTTGCTTTAAAGTTATAGAAAATATATTGCTTGTTACCGATATCCACTGTGGGCAGAGGGATAGAGGAGAGAATTTGTAATTTCTATAATTTTCTATTGACAAGAGGTTTTGTTTGTGCTATAATTCACTTAAAAATTATACATAATGTATATACGACCGCTAAGAAATTAGCTGAGGCCACACGGACAGCCGGGTCGAACGCCGAAAGCCGGAGTTAATCCTTCGGAGGCAGCGAAAGCTGCATTATTGATTGAGTTAGAAGCTCAAGTTTTATAAGTTGGTTGCTTTAAAACCAGATACGATGAATCTCATCGACTTGTGAAATGGTCAATAAGAGTACGTGTACGACTCCCAACGCCTATCCTGTGTCTTCCTTTTTATGAAATGAATTAAGTGAGGAATTTGACAAGCGATGTGATTGCATCTCTTGTCTTTTTTAATGCCAAAATGGGGGTAAGGATCATGAAAAAAATAATTGAGCTCAGGCATGTATCGAAGGCCTTTGACGGAGAAGGGGTTTTAAACGATTTAAATCTGGATATTTTTGACCAACAGTTTATTACTTTGTTGGGTCCTTCCGGTTGCGGCAAAACAACGACACTTCGATTAATTGGCGGCTTTGAGAAGCCTGACGAGGGTGAAATTTATTTTGATGGTGAAAAAATTAATGATATGCCCCCATATCAACGACACATTAATACGGTTTTTCAGAAATATGCTTTGTTTCCTCACCTTAATGTATTTGAAAATGTTGCCTTTTCTTTGCGCTTGCAAAAAAAGAGTAACATAGAAATTGCTGCTCGGGTTAAGGAAATGCTTGAACTTGTGGCTCTGAAGGGTTTTGAACGGAAAAATGTAACCTTCCTTTCCGGCGGTCAGCAGCAACGGGTTGCTATTGCCCGTGCTCTTATTAGCCATCCTAAAGTTCTCCTGCTGGATGAGCCTTTGGGTGCACTGGATTTAAAGCTGCGGAAGGATATGCAAAACGAACTGAAAAAAATTCAAAAACAGACAGGTATTACTTTTATATATGTTACCCATGACCAGGAGGAGGCCCTTTGTATGTCTGATGTGGTGGTGGTTATGGCCGACGGAAAGATTCAACAAATCGGTAGCCCCACAGATATCTATAATGAGCCGAAAAATGCCTTTGTTGCTGATTTTATTGGTGAAAGCAACATTTTAGATGGGGTTATGGAATCGGATCTTAGGGTCAGTTTTTCCGGTCGAACCTTTACCTGCGTAGATAAGGGCTTTGCACCATTAGAGGCGGTGGATGTAGTTGTGCGTCCGGAGGATGTAGATGTTGTATCACAAGAGGAGGGCATGCTGACCGGTGTTGTTACCTCGGTGACTTTTAAGGGCGTTCACTACGAAATTATTGTAGACATTGGCGGGTTTAAATGGATGATTCAAACTACGGACTATGTAGGTGTGGATGAAAAAATTGGTTTGTTTATAGAACCGGATGCTATTCATATTATGCAAAAATCTGAATATTCAGGGAAGTATGGTGACTACTCCAGCTTTAGTGATGAGCTGGATGAGCTATCCGACGCTTCTGCGGTGGAGGAATGAATATGAATAAAAACAAATTCCTCTCCGGAAAAGTGGCGGCCTATCCTCATGTGGTGTGGTCGGTGTTATTTATTGTATTTCCCCTGATTTTTGTGATTTATTTTGCATTCACGACACCGGGGGGAGCCTTTACCTTGGAAAATATTTATGCTTTAGGTGACCACAAGGAAACCTTTGTGTTGTCGGTGAGCCTGTCTTTAATTGCCACCTTTTTTTGTTTTATTGTAGGCTATCCTTTGGCCTATTTGTTGGCCCAGGTGGAACCCAAAAAACAGCGGATTTTAATTATGCTGCTTATGCTTCCCATGTGGACAAACCTGTTAATTCGTACCTATTCCATGATGGCATTGATGGATGATGCCGGCATTATTAACAGCCTTTTAAAGGCACTTAATTTGGGAACGGTCCGCATGATTGGAACAAAGGCGGCGGTTGTGTTTGGCATGGCCTATGACTTTTTTCCTTATATGGTATTACCTATATTTACATCTATTTCTAAAATAGATAAACGAGTTATAGAAGCAGCTGCAGATTTAGGCAGCAATCCCCTACGGGTTATGACCAAGGTGGTGTTGCCTCTTTCTGCCTCCGGCATTATATCCGGCATTACCATGGTATTTGTACCTTCTATCAGCACCTTTTATATTTCGCAAAAGCTGGGCGGTGGAACCTTTGACCTTTTAGGTGACGCCATTGAAAGGCAGTTTCAAAATGTGAACACCTATAATGTGGGTGCAGCCATTTCCCTGGTGATGATGATTTTGGTGTTAACATCTTTGTGGGTTATGAACCGCTTTACAGATAGTGAGGAAAGGGAGGTACGAGAATGAAACCATTATCCAAACTCTATATCTTTTTAGTGTTTTTGATTTTGTATATCCCCATTTTAGTGTTAATTCTTTTTTCATTTAACAGTACAGGAAATACAGGGAGTATGACCGGGCTATCATTGTATTGGTATAGAGAGTTGTTTTCCTCTCCTCATACTTTTAATGCATTAAAAAATACGCTGATTTTGGCTTTATCGGCTTCGGTTATATCCACCTTGGTAGGAACGGCTGCTGCCGTGGGGATTGGTAAAATAAAAACCGGGGTTATTAAAAATGGGATTTTATCTGTGACAAATGTTCCTATGATGAATCCTGATATTGTAACAGGTATTTCCATGATGTTGCTTTTTGTTTTGGTGGGTACACTTTTGGGAGCAGAGGAAAAGTTAAGCTTTTGGACCATTTTAATTGCCCATATTACTTTTTGTCTACCCTATGTTATTTTATCGGTACGGCCACGGGTGCTGGGGTTGAATCGTTCCCTGTCTGAGGCGGCTATGGATTTGGGCTGTACGCCTCTTAAATCTTTTTTTCGTGTAGAATTGCCGGCTATTATGCCGGGGATAGCTTCCGGATTTATTATGGCATTTACTCTTTCGTTAGACGATTTTGTTATTAGTTATTTCACAACGGGCAATGATTTTCAAACCCTGCCCTTGTTGATATATTCCATGACAAAAAAAGAGGTAACACCGGACATTTATGCCCTTTCTTCTTTGATGATTGGTGCTGTCCTGATTTTGCTGATTCTCTCTAATGTTGTGGAATCAAAGGGAAAAGGCAAAACAGAAAATACACCGGCCAAAATGGCGGAAAGGAATGGATTGGTATGAAAAAAATATTGGCAGTATCTCTTATATCGCTTTTATTAATGACTGTATTGGCAGGATGCAATCATGAGGAAACAGAGGTTTTAAATGTTTACAACTGGGGGGAATATATTTCCGATGGTTCGGAGGGCACTTTGGACGTTAACAAAGCCTTTGAAGACTATTATTTTGAAACATATGGCAAAAAAGTTACGGTTAATTATACAACCTACGCCAGCAATGAGGACATGTATAACAAACTATCCAGCGGTGCAGCCGTATATGACGTTGTAATTCCTTCTGATTATATGATTGAAAAAATGATTCGAGAGGACATGCTTCTTCCCTTAAATTTTGAGAATATTCCCAACTATCAATATATTGATGAGAAATACAAAAATGCATATTACGACCCGGAATCTCTCTATTCTGTTCCATATTTTTGCGGGTACGTAGGCGTGATTTACAACACAGCTATGGTAGAAGGAGAGCCGACAGATTGGGATCTTTTGTGGAATGAAAAGTACGCCGGCCAAATTTTGCAGTTTAACAATCCCCGGGATGCATTTGGAACGGCGCAATACGCTTTAGGATATGATGTAAATACCACAGAGCAAGGCCAGTGGGACGAGGCGCTTACCCTTTTAAAAACGCAAAAGCCTTTAATTCAAAGCTATGTTATGGATGAGGTATTTAATAAAATGAAGAATGGGTCGGCGGCAATTGCTCCCTATTATGCCGGAGACTTTTTGACCATGTATGAGGATAATGAGGATCTGGCTTTCTATTATCCTGCCAGCGGTACTAATATTTTTGTGGATGCAATGTGTATTCCGGCAGTATCTCGGAATCAGGAACTGGCAGAGGCATACATTAACTTTATGCTAACAGAGGAAATTGCTATAGCCAATGCGGAATATACCTACTATGCATCACCTCATACCTTGGTGCGCAACAGTGAAACTTATCAAGCTAACATGGCGGAGGTTCACGAGGATGTAATGAATATTTTGTATCCCACAGAAGGGATTAAGGCTACCTACTATGAAAATTTAGATTTGGAAACCACCAATTATATGAATAGCTTGTGGGAAAATTTGAAAGTAGAGAGCACAACGGGGCCCGGTGTATATGTTGTTACGGCTATGGTTGTTTTGGTGCTTCTTGCTTTGTTGGTTGGATTGTGGATTCGTAAACGAATCAATCGTCGGTATTATTAATAAAGGGATGATTTTGCACATTTATTGCGAATCTATATAATTTGAGAAAGAATTTTATATTTATGTATTGACTTTTAATCTATTTTGGGATAAAATAAAAAGATAACATATTTTTACACAATTTGATGTGGAGGAAATTTTGATGAAAAAGATTTTATGTGTGGCTCTTGCTGCTTTAATGTGCTTTAGCTTTGCAGCTTGTGCTAAAGACGAAGTAACAGGTGAAAAGAACTTTGTGATTGCAACTGATAAAGGCTTTAGTCCTTTTGAATTTCAGGATGCAGAAGGCAACATTGTTGGCATTGACATGGATATTTTAGCAGCTATTGCTGAAGATCAGGGCTTTACTTATGACTTGCAGTACATTGGTTGGGATGCAGCTATTGCAGCGTGTCAGGCCGGTCAGGCAGATGGCATGATTGCCGGTGCTTCCATTACAGAGGAAAGACAGGCAAACGGCTGGACCTTCTCCGATGGTTATTATGATGCAACGCAGGGAATGGCTGTTGCAAAAGATTCCACCATTAAAGGCTTTTCTGATATGGAAGGTAAAAAGGTTGCTGTTAAAAATGGTACTATGAGCAATCAATATGCTGAAAGCATTAAAGATCAGTATGGTTTTGAGGTTGTTACCTTTACAACTTCTCCTGACATGTATCAGGCTGTTATTGGCGGTCAGGTTGATGCGTGCATGGATGACACACCAATTCTTAAGTATAACATCAAAACCGGCGAACTTGCAATGCAGTTTGTTGAGGGCACAGAGAATGAACCCGCACAATATGGCTTTGCTATTTTTGATGAAAGCAAACAAGAATTAGTTGATCTTTTCAATGCCGGTCTTGCAAACATTCGTGAAAATGGTAAGTATGACGAGATCATTGCTAAATATCTCGGCTAATTCATTTACTGCGGATACGCATTGTAGCCTTTCTTATTTGACACCAAAATGGGCTGTAGTATGTACTGCAGTCCATTTATTTACTATGTAGGGGGTTATCTCTCAATGGCTCACATTATAGGCACATACGGCACACTTCTTTTGACCGCCATGGGTCAAACGCTGTTGTTGGCCTTGTTGGGACTATTTTTTGGTTGTATTTTAGGTATCATCTTTGGCTTGGCCAGTGTTGTAGATAGTAAAACCTCAAGAACGATAGCTAAAATATATGTCAATTTAATCCGTGGGGTACCAATGATTGTGTTGGCTTTTTTTGTTTTTTATGGTGTCCCCTATGGTCTGAAAAACGCCGGGTTATCTTTGGTTTTTTCATCGTTGCAAGCCGGTACAATTTGTTTGGCTGTCAACTGCGGTGCCTATATGTCTGAAATTATTCGTGCAGGTATTCAGGCAATTGACCCAGGCCAGATGGAGGCTGCCAGAAGCCTAGGTCTTTCCTATTGGCGCTCCATGTTTCGCGTGGTGTTGCCTCAGGCTATTAAAAATATGATTCCCAGCATTGTTAACCAGTTTATTATCACCCTGAAAGATACATCTATTTTATCTGTTATTGGATTTCCAGAACTTGTTAACAGGGCACAAAACGTTATTTCCATTACCTTTAAATCCTTTGAGACCTGGGGCATTGTGGCGATTATGTATTTGGTGGTTATTTTAGCCTTGCAACAGGTTGCCAATGCATTAGAAAGGAGACTTGCCCGTGACCGTAAATAAAAATAGCATTAAAATTCATGTTCAGGACCTAACTAAAAATTTCGGTCACAACGAGGTTTTGCGCGGTATTTCCACGGATGTTTACGAAGGAGAAGTGGTGTGCATTATTGGGCCTTCTGGTTCAGGTAAATCTACCTTTTTAAGGTGTTTAAACAAGTTAGAAGATATAACTTCGGGCGAGATTGTGATTGATGAGTATCATATTAATGATAAAAAAATTAATATGAACAAGGTGAGAGAAAATATTGGCATGGTGTTTCAGCACTTTAATTTATTTGCCAATATGAATGTGATTGACAACCTGATGCTTGCCCCTGTAGATTTAAAAAAACTAACCAAGGAACAGGCCAGGAAACGGGCTCTTGAGCTTTTGGAAACAGTTGGTCTTTCAGATAAGGCCGACAGTTATCCTTCCCAACTTTCCGGTGGGCAAAAACAACGAGTTGCGATTGCAAGAGCGCTTGCAATGTCTCCGGATATTATGCTTTTTGATGAGCCTACCTCTGCTTTAGACCCGGAAATGGTGGGTGAGGTTTTGGCAGTCATGAAAAACCTTGCTAAAAACGGCATGACGATGGTTGTGGTTACCCATGAGATGGGGTTTGCCCGCGAGGTAGCAGACCGGGTTTTGTTTATGGATGAAGGTGTCATTGTGGAGGAAGGAAAGCCTGAGGATATTTTTAAAAATCCTCAAAATCCCAGAACAATTGATTTCTTAAACAAAGTATTATGAGTAGAAAAAGTGCAGAACGATTGGTTTCGTTCTGCATCTTTTCTATCGTTTAAATATTTAATATAAAAGTAGGCTATAAAAAATTTAATATTTCACACAAAGTGTCGGCGGTACTGCTTATAGGTGCCGCAGGTGAAGAGGGAACACGGTTAGAACCCGTGACGATTACTGTCGCCGTATATATCAAATGTTTTTATGCCCGTCGGTGAAAGCCGGTCATTGGGAAACTGAGAAGGCAGGACATAAAAATGCGAAGTTTTTGCTTTATATGATATGAGTCGGAAGACCTGCTTTGATATTATTCCGTATGGGAATAATTTTTACAAGCGCAAAAAACCTTTTTGCGTTTGTTTTGTGAACGCTTACAGGAAAACACAGCTGTGGCATTTTTTCAACAAGAAAAATGCCACAGCTTTTTATATATAATAAACAAAAGAAAGGGTGTTTAAAAATGTACAAGAGAATAGTATCAATTTTTGTAGTGCTTATTATGATTTTAGGTGTTGCTCCGGTTTTTGGAGAGCAGGCATCGGAGAGCATAACCGTATATCTTTGCGTAAGTCAATATGGAGAAATAGTAAAAGATAAAAACGGAAAGGATATGGCGTATGTTGGCATAGAATTAAGCGGAAAAACAGAGTATAACCTTGACGACGTTTTTTTAGAGGCGCACAAAAACCACTATGAAGGCGGAACAGAAGGATATGCTTCAAGTGTAGGAGAGTGGGGTTTTGGCGTGGACAAGTTTTGGGGTGATACGAGCTATAATTTTGGGTATCAAGTCAATGGCGGAATGGAGTCAGTTAGTGGACTTGAACACATAGTTGATAACGGGGATTTTATTGATGCTTCCATCTATAAAAATTTATACCCTGACACTGAAAGTTATGCTAAATTCGACAGTGCAGTAATAGATGTTTATAAAGGAAATGAGATCAAACTTACACTTTCCGCTGTCGGCGGTTTTGACGAAAATTGGCAGAATATTTTTTTGCCTTGTCAAGACGCAATTATTACTATAAATGGTGAAGAGACAGTACATGTAACAGACGAAAACGCAGAAGTGTCGATTGTATTTCATGATGTAGGGGAGTACATTATTTCTGCAAAAAAAGAAAAAATTTTAAACAATGAAACAAGACCTGCAATTACTGCGCCGCTTTGCGTAGTTAAAGTACATGAACGTCCGGAAATTGCAATGATCCACAATATTGCAGCCGGTTATTCAAAGATGAATTTGGAGGATGCAGGAGGCAATCTACCGTGGATTGTTGCAGATATGTCGGTTTATGAAGAACTTTATCCTGAGAGTAAAAATGTATTTTCAAAGGATAAGAAGCAAGAAGCACTGGAGTTGATCGTTGCTGCTGCAAGCAATGCAACAACAGCGGGGGATTTGGCGAAATACAGTCTTTCTCTCAGAGCTATGGGCTACGATGCAAAAAAAGTTTATACAAAAGAATTTAAAAAAGACGATGTTATAGCAAAGCTTATTGCATTAGTTGAAAAAGAAGATGAGAGCATAACAAATATCTATACTTTGCCATATGTGATCATTGCACTATCTCAAGCAGAGGATTATGCTACGGATGAGCAGATGGAGTATCTCATAACGGCAGCCCTTACAAGTAAAACGAGTTGGCAGGATACTGCATTTGGAACAGACGCACTTACCCCAATGTTGCTTGCTCTGGCGCCGTATTATCATACGCGTGAGGATATAAAAGCAGTCATAGATGAAGCGGTTATAATCCTAAAGTCGAATCAGCGCGTTGATGGTCTTATTGATGGATATGAAGGGTATGAATCGGCTTCTACCGGCCTTGCAATTTGCGGACTTTCTGCTCTTGGTATTGATTCGGCAGATGTGAAAAACGCAGAGATGAGCCTGATCGACGGACTTGTTTCGATGGCTACGGAAGAAAAGGATGGCTTTTCTAATGCTTTTGCAACAGAACAGGGCTTTAGAGGACTGTTGGCTTGGAGAATTCTTGCAGAGGGTATCGATAGAGCGGTGTATGATTTTAAAGACAAAGATATGAAGGAGGCAAATGTGCCTCAAACAGTCTTTTGCCCTGTGGTGTTTGAAGTTGTACCAAAAACAGCGACGATTGCAGCAGAGGGAATAGATAAGGTAGCAGACAGCTATTTTGACCTTGGTGAGGGTACATATGTATTTAGCATTTCCACCAGTGGTTATGTGTCTACGGCTTGTACGGTGGAGATAACAGCAGAAGATGTTTTAAACCGTATGCCTAAAAACATATCGATTGTACTTGTTAAAGATTCCGGCGGCAATGGTCCTTCAGGAGGTGGCATCACTAACAAGAATGATGAGAAGGAAGATGACAAAACTACCGACGACATAAATAAGGAGCAGAACGAGCAAAAAACAGAGGAGGAAATAAAAGCCGAAGCAGAAAAACTAATTTTAACTAAAAATACATTTGCGGATGTTACAAGTGATAACTGGTATTTTCCAGCAGTCAAGTATGTATATGAGAATAATTTGTTTAAGGGTACAGATAGAGGTTTTGAGCCGGATGCTCCTATGACAAGAGCAATGCTTGTTACGGTTTTATATAGGGCCGACAATTGTTCAGACGCTACATTGGATAATTCATTCACAGATATAAAAGATGATATGTGGTATACTGAAGGTGTAAAATGGGCGGCAGAAAATGGCATAATAAACGGCGTGACAGATACTGAATTTGCACCGGAGGAGAAAATAACAAGAGAACAAGTTTCGGCTATTTTGTTTAGATATGCTGCATTTAGAGGCTATAATCTAACAACACAAAAGGAGAACGAAAGCGCTGCATTTGAAGATTTTGAAGACATATCTCCATATGCTGCAGACGCAATCAACTATATGATATCGAGCGGTGTGATTCAAGGCCAAGATGGCAAAAAAATAGCACCGAAAAGTGAGATTACAAGGGCAGAGGTTGCCATGATGCTTGTAAGATTTGCGGAGGTGGAACAACAGTCGGCATGAAGAAAAACAAGAATATAGTACTTGTTATAGGGGTACTTTTAATTGCTTTTTGTATTCTTATCTTTTTACATACAAATCCTGTGGAACAAAAAGAATATACAGAAGAATTGTCAAGCATGGAGATTTCTTTACAAGAAGACGAAAAAGAGACAGAAAAAGTTGAGCAAGATTTTAAGCTGCCGACTGATGAGCCAACACATATTTGTGCGGCCCAAGAGGAAAATGATACTTTTTCGGAAAATGAAATTAAACCGATATTTACACCTGAACCAGGAGAAGAGTCGGATGAAAGAGACGTTGAAAAGACGTTAACTTGTAGTTTATCCATTAGATGTGATGCTGTCATAGAAAATCCCGAATTACTAACAGAAAGCAAACAATCAATAATACCTGAAGACGGCATTATTTTGTCGCTGCCTAAAGTGATTTTTAACGAAGGCGAAAGTGTTTTTGATGTGCTGCTTAGAGAACTGAAAAATGCACAAATTCATTTTGAATTTGAAAAAACTCCAATGTACGATTCTGCCTATATAAAAGGGATAGGAAATCTTTACGAATTCGACTGCGGAGATTGTTCAGGATGGCTTTATAAGGTTAATGGGGTAACGCCAACACATGGCTGTTCCCAGTATAAGATAAAAAAAGATGATGAAATTGAGTTTTTTTATAGCTGTAATTATTTTGAAAAAACGTGATAAGTTTTTAAGGTATTTCCTGCTGGAAATACCTTAAATTTTTAGATTTAGTTGAATTTGTAATATTGATGTGATATACTAAAAACAGAAAAGGTAGTTGTACTGTAGGCAGGAACCGTAGTATATTAGAATAACCCGCAGAGTGTGTTGTTGTTTTAGACTGCCCATGAGATAGACGTTGTATTAAAAATGGTTCTATAGACGGAAAGGAAGTATTGTTATGTATTCTGAAATTACAAAAGAGGCAAGACAAGCCATATTAGAGTTGGTAGAGGCAGCCCATGTAGAAACGGGAGATATATTTGTTGTAGGTTGCTCTACCAGCGAGGTGACAGGGGAGCATATTGGAAAGGGTTCAAGTATTGATATTGCCCAGGCCCTTTGGGAGGGCATTGCGCCCATTTTAGATGATAAAGGGATTTATTTGGCGGCTCAATGCTGCGAGCATTTAAATCGTGCCGTGATTTTAGAAAAAGAGGCAGCTCAAAAATTTGGCTATGAGCCGGTGAATGTAGTGCCACAACCTAAAGCAGGGGGTTCCTTTGCCACGACGGCGTATGAACGCATGGAGTGTCCCGTGGCAGTTGAGAGTGTGGCGGCCCATGCTGGTATTGATATTGGAGGGACTCTCATTGGCATGCAACTTAAATCTGTTGCGGTACCAGTACGACTCAGTATGGATATGATTGGTAAGGCTCGGATTTTATGTGCCCGGACACGTCCGAAATTTATTGGCGGTGTACGTGCACATTATGATGAACATCAGTTGTAATTATGATTTTATAGGCATATAAGTTAATAGGAGGTGTGGGCCATGAAACATAAAACCATTATAACCATTGGTCGGCAGTTTGGCAGTGGCGGAAGAGAAATTGCAAAGGCTTTGTCTGAGGCTCTGTCCATTCCTTTATATGATAAGGAAATTATTGCTGAGGCGGCTAAAAAAAGCGGACTCCATGAAAATATTTTTAAACATGCAGATGAACGCAAAACCTCCAGTTTTTTATACTCCCTTGCGCTGGGGGTTTATTCTCCCCCTGTTGGAAATGCAGGTATGCCTATGATCAATATGGATGAAACTATTTTTCAAGTTCAATCTGACATTATTCGCGAGTTTGCAGAGAAAGGGCCTTGCGTTTTTGTAGGTCGTTGTGCGGATTATATTTTACGAAAACAACCGGACTTGTGTAGAATTTTTTTGTACGGGAGTATGGAAAAACGAGTAGAACGAGTTAGTGGTTTATATCACATAGATGTAGAGAAAGCAGAAGAGTTGATACAGAAAACAGATAGGAAACGGGCGAATTTTTATCACTACTATACCGGTGAACGGTGGAATGACATGCGTAACTATGATTTGTGTTTAAATAGTGGAGATATAGGGGTTTACGGCTCTGTGGAGATGATTTTATCCTATATAAAATTGAGAGAGAAGCAATAAGAGGGAGGCCGATGTGTTGGACTTTATTAAAGCAATTATTCTGGGTATTATAGAGGGTATTAGTGAATGGCTGCCTATTAGCAGCACAGGGCACATGATTTTAGTGAATGAGTTGATGAAAACACAGGGCAGCTTTTTAACTACGGATGTGTTTTTATATGTAATTCAACTGGGTGCTATTTTGGCGATTGTGACCCTTTATTTTCACAAGTTAAACCCCTTTGCCCCTTCTAAAACAAAGGAGGAGCAAAGAGCCACTTGGTCTATGTGGTTTAAAGTGGTTGTGGCCTGCGTGCCCGCAGCGGTGATTGGTCTGGTGCTCAATGATTTTATGGACCATTTTGAAAATCCCTGGGTTGTGAGTGCTACCTTAATTCTTTATGGTATTGCCTTTCTCTTTATAGAACGGCGGAACAAAACAGCAATTTTTGTGCATACAAACGACATGACTTACAAGACAGCCTTATTGATTGGTTTATTTCAGGTGCTTTCTATTGTACCGGGTACATCCCGTTCCGGCGCTACGATTTTAGGGGCTATGCTGTTAGGATGTTCCCGAGAGCTTTCGGCGGAATTTTCCTTTTTCCTGGCGATTCCGGTTATGTTTGGCGTTAGCCTATTAAAACTGGTTACCAATGATTATGTGATGACAGGCATGGAGTGGGGATTGTTGTTGGTCGCTATGCTTGTGGCCTATGTAGTGTCTATGATTTCAGTGAGGTTTTTGGTGGATTATGTAAAGCGCCATGATTTTAAGGTGTTTGGTTGGTATCGCATTGTATTGGGCATTGTTGTTATTTTGTTCTTTTCCATTTTTAGATAATGTAGATTTTACGTAAAATAAAAAAATATCTTGCAAAAATTGATTGCTTGTGATATAATCCAAATATATGTATAAAAGCGATGATGAGGCAAAGTAGAGCTGTTCCACCTCAAAAAGAGAGAATTCCTCACCGGCTGAAAGGGGATTCGGTTAAGAGCAGACTTGAAATTTCACCTTGGAGCTGCGTTGCTGAAGGCCGTTGGCTTGTAGGTTACGTCGTTGGCGTACGTTACACGCAAAAAGAGCCGATGCTTATGCATTGGGAAATAAGGGTGGTACCACGTACGACTTGTTCGCTCGTCCCTTTTTTGGGGCGAGCTTTTTATTTAGGCAATGAAAGGGGATTTTTTAGTGAAAGAGCAATTAATGAGTATGAAGAAAAAGGCCGAGGCAGCTTTGTTGGCGGCTCATGATTTGAATGAGTTGGAGGAGTTGCGGATTGGGTTATTGGGCAAAAAGGGGGAGCTGACAGCCATTCTCCGCGGCATGGGCGGTTTATCGGCTGAGGAGCGTCCTTTAATTGGTCAGCTGGCTAATGAGGTGCGTGCCTTTATTGAAAGCGAACTGGAAAAACAAAAAAACATTTTAATGTCTGCTGCCCGCAAGGAAAAATTACAGGCAGAAACCCTGGATGTTACCATGGGTGGTCGCACGCCGCGTTTAGGAAAACTTCATCCTTTAACTACGGTGCTTAATGAGGTAAAGGATATTTTTATAGGCATGGGATTTTCCATTGTGGAAGGGCCTGAAGTTGAATATGATTACTTTAACTTTGAGGCTTTAAATATTCCGGCGGACCATCCGGCACGAGATACGCAGGATACATTTTATATTAATGATAACGTAGTTTTGCGTTCGCAAACCTCATCGGTACAAGCCCGGGTTATGCAAAACCAAGAGCCGCCTATTCGCGTGATTGCTCCCGGTCGCGTATATCGAAGTGATGCGGTGGACGCTACCCATTCACCGGTCTTTCATCAAATTGAGGGTTTGGTGGTGGATAAGGGCATTACCATGGGTGATTTGAAGGGAACTTTAGAGATATTTATGAAGACCCTGTATGGAGAGGATGCAGTTTTGCGTTTTCGTCCTCATCATTTCCCCTTTACGGAGCCTTCAGCCGAAGTGGATGTATCCTGTTTTGTTTGTGGTGGCAAAGGATGTCGTGTGTGCAAGGGCGAGGGTTTTATTGAGCTTTTAGGTGCCGGTATGGTACACCCCAGAGTTTTGGAGCGTTGCGGAATCGACCCATCTGTTTACAGTGGCTTTGCCTTTGGTTTGGGCTTAGAACGTATTGTTATGCGACGGATGAGTATTGACGATATGCGGCTTTTATATGAAAACGATTTGCGGTTTTTAAATCAGTTTTAATTAGTGAAAAGGGAAAGGATGATGCAGTAATGAAAATACCCATGAGTTGGCTCAGTGACTATACAGATATGACCGGTATTACACCGGAAGCCTACAACCATGCCATGACCATGTCCGGTTCAAAGGTTGAGGGCATTGAAAATCTTGGCGATAATCTCTTAAATGTGGTTGTGGGAAAAATTAAGGATATTACGCCTCACCCGGATGCAGACAAGCTGGTGGTTTGTCAAATTGATGTGGGCAAAGAGCAATTGCAGATTGTAACCGGTGCGCCTAATGTTAAGGTAGGACAAACGGTACCCGTTGCTTTAAATGGGGCCTTGTTGCCGGATGGTACTAAGATTAAAACCGGTAAATTACGTGGTGTTGAATCTGCCGGGATGCTTTGTTCCTATGAGGAATTGGGCATGAGTGAAAGTGATTTTCCTGATGCGGAATACGGTATTTTAATTTTAGATGATGGTCTGCCTGCTGGGATGGATATTCGGGAAGTTTTTCATTTAGATGAAAACATTGTTGATTTTGAAATTACCTCCAACAGACCGGATTGTTTATCCGTGATTGGCTTGGCAAGGGAAACAGCCGTAACCTTTGGTCGTCCTTTTGCTGTCAAAACCCCTGCAGTTACAGGCTGCGGCGGAGATATTCACGATTTTGTTACGATTTCGGTTGAAGATACAGAAGGATGTCTGCGCTATTGCGGTAAGGTTGTGCAAAATGTAAAAATTGGCCCCTCCCCCAAGTGGATGCAGGAACGTCTGCAAGCCTGCGGCATTCGTGCCATTAACAACATTGTGGACATTACCAATTACATTATGCTGGAATATGGTCAACCCATGCATGCCTTTGACCTGCGTGACTTAGAAGGGAATACAGTTTGTGTTCGTCGGGCAAAAGAGGGAGAAATGTTGACGACTTTAGATGATGTGGAGCGTACATTAGACACAAGCATGCTGATGATTTGTGACGGTAAAAAGCCTGTAGGTGTGGCTGGTGTTATGGGTGGTTTGAACTCGGAAATAAAAGAGGATACCACCACAATTTTGTTTGAATCGGCAACTTTTAAAGCGCCCCTTGTACGAAAAACGGCTAAAAAATTAGGTTTGAGAACAGAAAGCTCTGCCCGGTACGAAAAGGGTTTGGATGCTGAAAACACAGAGCCGGCTATTTTGCGTGCTTGTCAGCTGATTGAGGAGCTTGGCTGCGGTGATGTAGTTGGGGGCATGATTGATATTCGCGGGGAGGTTGAAGCACCTAACATTATTCCCTTTGATGCAGCTAAAATTAATGCCTTTTTAGGTACAGATATTGATAAACAGTTTATGGAGGACACCTTGCGTGCCCTAGGCTTTATTGTTAACAAGGATACCGTGATTCCCCCATCCTTCCGTAAGGATGTAGAGGGCTTTGCAGACGTGGCAGAAGAAATTTTACGCATTTACGGCTATGATAAAATTCCTTCCACCTTAATGCGGGGTGAAACGGCTCATGGCATTAAAACACGGTCTCAAAAGCTGGAAGATAAAATCAGAGACTTGCTTTGCGGTTGTGGGTTAAATGAGATTGTGACCTATAGTTTTACCAATCCTAACCTGTTTGATAAGCTTAACCTTGCAGCAGATAGCCCTTTGCGTACGGCAGTGACCATTCAAAATCCATTAGGGGTTGAGAACTCGATTATGCGGACGACGGCTATCCATTCCATGCTGGAAACCTTGGCACGAAATGTGAATTATAGAGCAGAGAGTGCCGCTCTTTATGAGATTGCCACCATTTACTTGCCTAGAGAGGAAGAGGATTTACCGGAGGAACGTTCTGTTGTTGCGTTGGGCATGTATGGGAACTGTGATTTTTATGATTTAAAAGGTGTTGTAGAGACATTGATCGACGGTGTGGGCGTATCGGGTGTTCGCTTTACGGCAGACAGCGAGAATCCTACCTTTCATCCCGGCCGATGTGCATCTATTTCCGTTGGGAAAAAGGAGATTGGCGTTTTAGGGCAAATTCATCCGGATGTGTGTGACCGATACGGAGCAGATAGGGAAATTTATATTGCGCAAATAAACATACCCGATTTGCTTATCTATGGCAAAAACACTAAAATCTATCATCCTCTGCCGAAATATCCTTCCGTTAATCGTGATTTGGCAATATTGGTCGATGACAAGGTGCCCGCAGCTGACATTGAGGCCATTATTCGGAAAAAGGCAAAGAATTTGTTTGCAGGTTTGCGTTTGTTTGACGTGTACAAAGGTAAGCAGGTACCGGAAGGTAAAAAATCCATGGCCTATTCTTTGACGCTGCAATCTATGGATAAAACCCTAACCGATGCTGAAGTAACCCAGACAGTTACCGATATTTTAGCGGCATTGGAAAAGGATGCCGGCGCAGTTTTACGGTAAGCCTTTGCCTGATGAACCGAAAACACAAAAGCACCATAGAATCATATATTTTCTAAAAAGTTGAGGGGCACCGGTATGGTGCCCCTTTCCAAAAGTCAGGTTCATAGAATGATGACGGAAAACCCTTGGGACCCTATGGAACGGCAGAGTTTATCAAAGGATATAAACACCATCTTCACAGAAAATATAATTCCTTGGGAACGTTCATATGCATGCCCCTTTGTTCATAGAATAATACAGAGGTGGCGTGTATGATGGGATATATTTGGGGCGGTATGATTGTGCTGTCCTTTTTATTTGGCATGATCGGTGGTCAAACGGAAGCGGTAGCACAGGCGGCTTTAGACGGAGCAAAAAATGCCGTGGATATGGCTTTGTCTCTTTTGGGGATGATGTGCCTTTGGTCAGGGCTTTTAGAAATTGCCAAACAATCGGGCTTGACAGAAAAACTGGCAAGGCTCATTCGACCTCTTACAAGGTTTTTGTTTCCCGGATTACCCCCTGACAGTCCGGCTGTTATGGCTATGGTAATGAACATGACGGCTAATTTTTTAGGCCTTTCCAATGCAGCAACGCCATTAGGCCTTGCAGCAATGGAGGAATTACATAAAATTAATCCCAGGCCGGAACGAGCATCTGACGAAATGTGTATGTTTGTGGTGATTAACACAGCATCCATTAGTTTGATCCCCACAACGGTTATTGCCTTGCGGTCTGCGGCAGGATCCGTAGATCCTTTTGGCATTGTGGCACCGGTGTGGATTTGCTCATCTTTGGCACTTTTAGTCGGGGTGATGGCGTCTAAACTGATGGCTCGGCGGAAAAGGGGGCAACGGTAGTGCTTCACATGTTTTCCGTGGGGGTTATGCCCCTGGTTTTTTTAGGCATTATTGGATATGGATTTTTCCGTCGGGTAAATATTTTTGATGCTTTTTTAAGCGGAGCGGCGGGAGGTCTTAAAACCCTGTTTGGTATTTTACCAGCTTTAGTGGGCCTTCTTGCAGCCATTGCCATGTTTCGTGCCTCCGGCGCATTAGCCTTTACAACAAAATTATTGGCGCCCATTACCAATTTTTTGCACATTCCATCGGAGATTATGCCACTAGCATTACTCAGGCCTATATCGGGTAGCGGCGCTCTGGCACTGGTTAACGATTTATTAACCAGTGCTGGGTCGGATTCTATGGTGGGGCGGATTGCTTCGGTGGTGATGGGGTCTACGGAAACAACCTTTTACACCCTGGCGGTTTATTATGGTGCAATTCATATTCGGGATTCGCGGCATACGGTTCCGGCAGCCCTGCTGGCTGACATGACCGGACTGTTAGCAGGGGTTTACATTTGTCAATTATTGTATTAATACATAAGGAGTTGTTCGCATGAGTCAATTTTATGAAATATCACCGGAACAAATAGAAAAAAATCCTTTTATCATGATTGATAAGGAATGGATGTTGATTGGTGCTGAAAAAGAGGGAGAAGTGAACGCCATGACGGCCTCCTGGGGCGGGCTGGGTGTTTTGTGGAATAAAAAAGTAAGTTTTTGTTTCATTCGTCCCCAACGATATACCCGTGAATTTGTAGATAGTGCCGACCGGTTTTCACTTAGTTTTTTTGAGGAGAAATATCGGGATACCTTAGGTTATTTTGGTCGTGTCAGCGGACGAACAGAGAATAAAATTGAAAAATCCGGCTTAACCGTATCTTATGCAGAAGGCGCTCCATATTTTGCAGAAGGAAATTTAATATTAATTTGCAGAAAAATTTATGTAGGTACAATTGAGCCGGAGCATATTCTTTTACCGGAGATTGATAAGACCATTTATTCCCAGCAGGATTATCATAAAGTATATGTGGGTGAAATTGTGAAGGTGCTTATGAAGGTATAAGCTTAACATAATGAGTATTGGTTTAGGACACAAAAGGCTACACCTGAATCCGTGTAGCCTTTTGTGTTTTAATTGTTGGGCATTAAGAAAAAATTATTCTGTGCAGAGAGTGCAGCCGTTACAATAGGTTATTTTACCATTAAAAACCTGAGAAATAGTGGAAAATAATTCATGATTTTGAATAGCGGAGCGGTTGTGCACAGTAATTTGTTGAGGTGCTAAGGTAATGAGTACACTAATTAATAAATCATCATAGGCCTCCTTGGTTAGGAGCACTTCATCTTCAACAAAGTCAGAGAAACAAGGAGCCGTGATGTCAGTGCCCTTTTCATCCATAATGACATAACCTTCGTCCGTGCAAACCAGGACGTGAATCATGGCCGGACGGGGTTGCTGAAGATTCACAAAATATTGCAGAAGCCTCACAAACTCTTCATATTCCTTTTGAGCTGCGTACTGCTCGACCAATCCTTGAGCAAGTTTTTTCAAAAGCGACTCATATTCCTTGAGGCGAAAGGACACAAACCCGTCTAACAACATGGTGGTATCTTCTTTTAAATAATCATATATGCTGAGTATAATAGCTTGTTTGCGTGCGTGATATCCGTAAACTGGGTCGTCACTTCGGTGTTCTATGCTTTTTAAAATTTCTCTTTTTTGAACAACAGAAAGGTCTTTGTAGGATTCTTCCAAAATACGCCGAAGAAGCCTGGTTTCGTATCGGTCAATAATGTATTCTGCCACCACGTTGACGTATTGGTCCAGCACAAATACGTCTTGGGATGGATTAAATTCAATGTAGGTAATGGCTTCCTTATTTTCATCTTTAAAAATGGAAATGGGAAACACACATTCGGGGTGGTTATACAACCGGGTTTGAATCAGGTTTGTATCCCCATTTACCCCCAATGTGATTCGGTCAAACACATGGGTTCACTCCCTCCGGAAAGCAATGGTTATAGTTTATCTCATCTTTAGTTTTTTATTCAAAAATTAAAGAATATTAAAAATAGTGCCTATATCCGTTAAAGGCTCCCCCGGCATATCACATACGGAGTAGCCACGCTCCTCAATAAAAGCTTGTATATTTTGCCCTTGGGGATGCGTATCCAGACCACCACAGAAAAACACCGTTTTATCAATAACGCCGGCGGTGCCCCCAATAAAACCATAGTTATAGCCGGGCAGTTGGATGTGACCCGCCTCTAAAAGGAGAACGGAGAGTCCGACGGCTTGTGCGGCTTTGGCTATAGAGGGGTCGGCGGTAATAATGCCGTTTTCGACTGCTAAAGAGGCGCAACGGCTATAGCCCTGGGCAACAGAGAGACAGGTAATGTTGTTTTTGTGTAAAGTGGCTCGAATTTGGGGGTCTGTATGTTCCCAATATGCAAAGGCGTAGCATGAGGTCTGCAATACATTATATGCAATATCCCGGGGATAGTGGCTATCAAGTTTGCTTTTACCTTGTACCAAATTTATACCAAGGGGCAATAACATACGGCGATAAGGCTCATAAACCGATGGCTCACATAGCAGAACATTGTTTTTTAATTGGAAAAGAACCATGTCCGGATGGTAGGCAATTGGCTCCGATAGCGCCCCGCAACAAACAGAGGGCAGCAGCAGGATGTTTTTTGGTAATATAGCAGATAACATGCTGTGATACCGAGAATCTATGATGCATATTTGTTGGTTCATACACAACCTCCTTTTTTATAAAATTCAATGCTTTTTACTTGTATTTAACCGATAAAACAAGTATAATATAGGTAAGAGAAAAAGTCAACGAGAGGGAGAGAAAAGATGACATATGTGTTTTTAGCCGATGGTTTTGAGGAAATAGAGGCTCTTGCCGTTGTGGATATTTTGAGACGATGTAAGATAGCGGTGGAAACAGTTTCTATTACGGATAAAAAGCAGGTTACAGGTGCCCATGGCATTTCGGTTATTGCCGATACAGTGCTGTCGGCGGCGGATATGGATAAAGCCAATGCCTTGATTTTGCCCGGTGGTTTGCCGGGGGCAGACAATTTACAGGCTTGCGCGCCCTTGGCAGAGGCGCTATGCAAGGCAGATAGAGAGAATAGAATTGTGGCGGCTATTTGTGCTGCACCAAAGGTATTAGGGGCGTTAGGCATTACCAAGGGTAAGCGGGCGACCTGTTACCCCGGTTATGAGCAAACATTGTCAGGAGCAGTGGTAGTAGCAGAAAAGGTGGCATGGGATGGCCATGTAATTACTTCTCGGGGTGCCGGCACGGCCTCGGATTTTGCTTTTTGTTTAGCAGAGGCTTTAGGAGTGGACCCGGCATCTGTTCGGCAGGGCATGCAGTTTGATTAATTACAATCTTTTGATTGTAATTTTGAAAGGTTTTAAAAAGCTATTGATAAATTTGGGAAAAGAAGGTATAATTAAGTGTACCTTGATTTTGTGTTAATAGCAACGTCAAAGGGGGTTGCCTTCTGCAACCGTATTACTATGTACATTATTTTGGAGGTGTAACTATGCTTTCTGTATTTGCAGAACCGACGGCAGCACCTGTGGCAAGTGCTGCAGCTGAAGGAGCACAACAGGCCGTCGAAAGTGGTCCTATGGGCTTAATTACTTCTATGCTCCCTATGATTTTGATTATTGTTGTTTTCTACTTTATCTTAATCAGACCCCAACGGAAACGGGACAAGGAAAACAAGGAGATGCTGAGCAACTTAAAAGTTGGTGACGAAATTACAACAATTGGTGGTATTGTTGGTAAGATTACCAAAATTAAAGATGATAAAATTATGATTGAAACCGGTTCTAAAACCGAAGCACAGCCTATGCTTTTAGAGCGCTGGGCTGTAAGAAGTGTAACAAAGCAGATTACAGCTGATTAAGGCTTGTGGTTGTCATAAATTTTCTCCTGTTCACATACAGTAATAACAACTTGGTGTTGGGAGGAATTTTATGTTTAGCAGTGACTATAGTCAGGTTAAGGAAACAAGTTCATTAAAAGCTCTGTGGCCCGGCTTTGTAAAAGCTATTTTGTTTGCTGTTGGGTTAACCCTTGTGGTGTTTTTCGTTGGTGCGTTGCTTTTAACGTATACGCCCTTATCCGAGGGAGCGATTCCGTTTATTGCAATAGCAACAGCTGTCATCAGCGTTATCATTGCAGGGGCTATCATGGCAAGAACAGTAGGACATCGTGGCTATTTAAGTGGCGCCCTGATGGGCGGCTCCTACATGGTTTTGCTCTACTTGGTATCCTTGTTAATTGCCGGGGATTTTCACTTTAGCAGCTACATGTTGGTATTGCTGGCCATTGGTTTGTTGGGTGGTGCTTTTGGGGGCATTCTGGGTATTAATTTATTCGGAAACCGTCGTCGATAAAAGCATTCATTTGGCAGGTTGGTTGGCTCATAAGGAATGATGATTATACAAAGGAGGCGTTTAGAATGAAACATATTAAAGTTGTAACCAAGGGAACATTAAAGGATAGTGCAAAGAAGGGTGGTTGCGGCGAGTGCCAGACATCTTGTCAGTCCGCTTGCAAAACCTCTTGCACAGTTGCAAATCAAAAGTGTGAAAGAGCGTAAGAGTTAATGAAAAGCAGGGCTGGATCCTTCCGGCCTTGCTTTTTTTAAATCAAAAAGAATTTGCGTAATGAGAAGGGAATTTCATTCATGGTACATAGCTTTGAGATAAACGGCACAAAAATTGTTGTGGATTCCAACAGTGGCGCTGTGTCCGTCATTGATGATATTATTTTTGATCTTTTGCAAGCTATGGAGGGCAGGGCGCCTCGCGATGGGGCGTTGCCGACAGACCTTGCAGATGCATTAACAGAATATTCCATTCGGGATTTAGAGGAAGCTTGGCAGGAGCTTTGGGAGCTAAAACAGGAAGGCGTTCTTTTTGCATCTGACCCTTATGTGGAGATTGGTGCTCATACACGGCAGGATTCGGTGGTAAAAGCCATGTGTCTTCATGTGGCTCATGACTGCAATTTGCGTTGTCGGTATTGTTTTGCCGAAACCGGCAGTTATGAAGGCCCCAGAGGATTAATGAGTGCTGAGGTGGGCTGTCAGGCTATTGACTATTTAATTGAGGCATCTGGTCAACGTAGAAATTTAGAGGTGGATTTTTTTGGAGGCGAGCCTTTATTAAACTTTGATGTGGTAAAGGAAATTGTTGCCTATGCACGTTCAAAGGAGCGGCTATACAATAAAAACTTCCGTTTTACCATTACAACAAACGGCCTATTGCTTGATGATGAGAAAAAAGAATTTATTAACAAGGAAATGGGCAATATTGTATTGAGCATTGATGGGCGGAAAGAGGTAAACGATGCCATGCGTTGCCGCGTTGATGGTACCGGCAGCTATGATACCATTATTAATAAATTTTTAGATATGGCAGAATCACGGAATCAGGATAATTACTATGTGCGGGGCACGTTTACCCGCTATAATTTAGATTTTGCTGCAGATGTTTTACATTTGGCAGATTTGGGATTTAAGCAGATTTCTGTTGAACCGGTGGTTTCCTCCCCGGAGGCAGACTATATGCTTCGCGAGGAGGATTTGCCGGTTTTATATGAGCAATATGAAATATTGGCCGCAGAATATGTTCGCCGCAAGCAGGAGGGTCGTGGGTTTAACTTTTTCCACTTTATGGTGGATTTAACGGGCGGTCCCTGTATTTTAAAGCGGTTATCGGGGTGTGGTGCCGGCCATGAGTATGTGGCGGTTTCTCCCGATGGGGATATTTACCCATGCCACCAATTTGTGGGAGATGCCTCAAAAAAACTGGGTCATGTAAGCGGACCGGGACTCAATGCAGAGATTAGTCAAGAATTCCGAAATTCTAATGTATATACAAAGCCAGCATGTCAAAATTGCTTTGCAAAATTTTATTGTAGCGGTGGTTGCCCTGCCAATGCGGTGCAATATGGAGGCGGCATTAATGAGCCGTTGTCTTTGTCTTGTGATTTAATGAGAAAAAGGATGGAATGTGCACTGTATTGTGCTGTTATGACAGGAGAAAATCAAGAATCATAAGGCTCTACATGGCGGTCTTCTTTTGAGGAAGGCCGGATGGGCATAAGTTTTGATGGGTTTTGGAGAAGTGAAAACAATGGAAAAAGGACAAAAAGGGATTATTACAATTGACTCCGTTGCATCCGGTGGGGATGGAGTGGGACGCATTGACGGCATGGCCGTTTTTGTTCCCCATGTTTGTCGTGGCGATGTGGCGGAGGTTACAATATATAAAGTTAAATCCGGTTGTGCTTATGGAACGGTTACAAAGTTTTTGAAACTCTCACCCTACAGACGAAAGGACTTTTGTGATGTTGCTGATTGTTGTGGCGGTTGTGATTTTGCCCACATGGATTATGAAGAGCAGCTTAGGGTAAAACGGCAGATTGTGGTAGATGCCTTAATGCGCATTGGTGGGTTTGTCAATGTGAATGTGGGGGACATATTGGCTGCACCCAGACCGGAGCGGTATCGCAATAAAATGGTGTTTCCCTTTGACCGAAATGAAGAGGGTAAGATTATGGGCGGCTTTTATGCGCCCGGCAGTCATACATTGGTTCCACTGACAGATTGCCGGCAAGGGGACGAGGCAGTTTCCCGCTGGTTAGCGGCGGCTGTTGCGTATTTAGAGGAAACACATACGACCCTTTATAATGAGCATACTCATCGAGGTGCAGCCCGGCGCTTGTTTATTCGTTTGGCCGAGGGTACTCGTGAGGCCATGGTGGTGCTTTCAGCCAATACAAAAAAATTAAAACAGCCGGAACTTTTGGTGGAAAAGCTTTTGGCTGTGGATACAACATATCAATTAAAAAGCATTATGTTAAACATTCATACAGAGGCAGACAACTTACTTCTTGGGCCTAAAAATAAGGTGTTGTTTGGTCAGGATTATATTGAGGATGTGTTGGGAGAATTGCGGTTTTCCATTGCGGCTCATAGTTTTTATCAGATTAACGCATCACAAACGGAGAGACTTTATCAGACAGCCCTTTCCTTGGCAGAGGTATCCGATAAGGACACAGTTCTGGATTTATATTGCGGCATCGGCACCATTTCTCTTTTTGCAGCACGACAGGCTGCACAGGTGTTTGGGGTTGAGATTGTGCCTCAAGCTATTGAAAATGCTAAAGAAAATGCACGTCGTAACGGCATTGATAATGCGGAGTTTATATTGGGCAGTGCAGAAACCATAGCACCCCAATTAGCCAAATGTGGCGTTAGCCCATCCATTGTTTTTTTGGATCCGCCCCGCAAGGGGGCTGATGAGGCAACTTTGGATGCGGTTATTGCCATGCATCCGGAAAAGATTGTTTATGTTTCCTGTAATCCAGCCACTTTAGCCCGGGATGCAAAATATTTATATGCCCAAGGCTATCAACTGAAGGAGGCTATTCCGGCAGACATGTTTCCCAATACGAGTCACGTCGAGACTGTGGTTTTGCTACAAAGACAAAATACGTAGAAATCCTTTATTTTAGGCACTTTGCGAAGCATACGGTGTTTAACGCAGAGGGCGATAAATTCCGAAATAAGGAGATAAAAAACTACATTAACGTAAGAGTCGTAATTGATGTAGAGTGTGGGAATACAATAGAATAACTTCCACATTTAAGTGCATTTTAG
>SVJJ01000005.1 GCA_015069045.1 Oscillospiraceae bacterium | reverse complement strand
TCCCAGTCTTGACACGAACCTGGCGACGGTTAAGGAATATATCGGTAAAGGATGAAATTTTCATAATGTAAAAGGGGATAGAGTAATGAAAATTAAAATTTTACACATGGTAGATGGAGCGAAAAAAGCAACGGGAACAACGGTGGTAATAGACGTTTTTAGAGCTTTTTCAGTAGAGGCATATTGCCTTTTTATGGGTGCTGAAAAAATTATTCCCGTAGGCGATGTAAAGCTTGCGTATGATTTTAAAGAAAAAAATCCTGATTATATCTTAGCAGGAGAGAGACATGGTAAAATCCTTCCGGGTTTTGATTGTGGTAATTCGCCTTCTGAGATTGTAAAGCTTGATTTGAAGGGCAAAACGGTAATTCATACAACAAGTGCGGGCACGCAAGGGATAGTTAACGCTGACGGTGCAGATGAAATAATCGGCGGAAGTCTTTTGTGTGCAAAGGCAATAGCAAATTATATTAAAAAAACTGACAAAAAGGATATTTCTTTAGTATGTATGGGACTTGAAGCCGTTTCGCAAACTGAAGAGGATAATCTGTGCGCCAATTATATAAAGAGTTTGCTTTTGGAATGTGAGACAGATTTACAATCGGAAATAGAAAATCTTAAAACAACAAGTGGGGCAAAGTTTTTTGATAAAGCTCAAAATGAAGTTTTTCCAGAGGCAGATTTTCATATGTGTGTGGAGTATGACAAATTTGATTTCATAGTCAAACTCGAAAAAGGTGAAGACGGAATCAGTTATATGAGAAAGTATAATGTATAAGATAATAACACAAGGGACGGTTATGATGTGTTTGTGTCAAGTCTATATAATTTAAAAGATTAGTTTGCTTAATTTTGATATTTACATATACTATCGGAGCGAGAAAATCCAGTATTCTCGCGGGTTCTAAGGAAAAGTGTTTAAGGAAAAACCAGTGAAAGTATAAGGGAAAAATAGTAGGTCCATATTATGCTTTAGCATAACAAGGTTCTCCGAAATATAGAAATCTTTGATTTCGTTATATTTCGTGATGGTTCTTATTATTCACTGTTCTCCTGATTTGACACGAGTAATATAAAGAATGTCGAATGTTGTCGAAAGAAAGCCTCCCCTGTGTAAGGGGAGGTGGGTTTGCGAAGCAAACTCGGAGGGGTTGTAAATGGACAGAAAACACAACAGCAAAATAGTTCCGTTTGCAAAGGAACTTAGAAAGAATATGACAAAAGAAGAAAGACATCTTTGGTACGACTTTTTAAGAGAGTATCCGGTGAAATTCACAAGACAAAAAGTGTTGGGTAAATATATAGCAGATTTCTATTGTGCAAAGGCAAGCATTATTATTGAGTTAGATGGTTCTCAACACTATGAAGATTTAGGACTTCTAAACGATGAAAAGAGGACAGAATATTTAGAACAGTTCGGGATAAAGGTTATCAGAATATCAAATCTTGATGTTTTGAAAAACTTTGAGGGTGTATGTATGCATATTGATAATGTGATAAAACAATCCCTCAGTCAGCTTTGCTGACAGCTCCCTTTACACAAGGGAGCCTAAGTTTGCATCTAAACCTTATGTATCGCAATTGGCAAAAAAAGGATTGCATCTGAACCGTTTATCCTGCATAACCAAGAAAGTGTATATTAAGCGGAACCCGCTTAATATACAGATGAAATTACACCGCAAGCAATTTTTGTGCCGGAATTGCCAGAGGGTTGAGTTGTAAAGTCATCTGGTGCAGAGTGAATAATAATCGTTTTTCCTATTATGTTTTCCGCAGAGAATCTATTTATTAAAAAAACAGAAAAACCAAGCCCATCGACACTGAATATCGGTGGCAAATCGCCTGCGTGGTAAGGATGAGCACAATCGTTGGGATTATAGTGCATCATGGCATCTGCAAATGGGTCAGTGTTGTTGCCCGTACAACTTCCGCCGTTGTGTATATGAACTGCAAATATTGGTTTTTTGCAAATGTCATCAGATACAGGTAATCCATTCAGTTGAAACGAAACCAGTACGCCTTCCCGTATCTTGTAAAAGAAAACAATACCGTCAATATGCGGATAATCATTGCTTCCTTTAATTCTTGCAAATGCATAAGGCTTTACCTTGATATTTAGTATAGAATTTTTGAACATGTAAATCACCTACATAATCTTTTTTCTACATAATATGCATGATTTTATACATTTGTGTTTTTAGTCTTGTCTTGACGCAAGCAATGTTTTAGCAATGCAGCGATATGTTTGGCAGATGTGATTTTTCCCAAATCAACGAGACAGTATAACCTATTTGAGAAATTTATATATTGCAATATATAGCAATTTATGATAAAATATTATATAGGTGTATAAAAATTTATGTTAAAAATTCATAATTTATAGATCATATGGATGATAAACTGAAAAGTGTGTTAAGTCAGGCTGAATGTTGCATTTTTAATCCGGAAACGCCGTTTGCAGATAGAAAAATCTCTATTTAGAAAGGCGAACTAAACTTGATGGCACCCACTTCCTGTATGAATGGTAAAAAAAGCTTGGGGCAAATCTGTTTATGCATGCACTCAATCGTTGGTAGTGTTGAAGAACTCAATTATAATTGGAAGTATTCAGTTAAATTGAATGTAAAATATTTTATTATGAAATATTGTCCCAAGCCAAATCCTTTAATTTATAAAAAAAAGATAAAATAGTCATCGGTCAAGAAGCACAAATTATATGGTTTACAGTAAAAATGAAAGTTTTATCTACATATAAGATTTAATTAAAAATTTTATATATAAAAGACGAGGAATTGCATTATGAAAAAAATCCTGATTTTAGGTGGAGCAAATCTTCACTGTAAGCTTGTAAAAGCTGCAAAAGAAATGGGGCTCTATACAATAGTTACTGACTATATAGAGAATTCTCCCGCAAAAATAATGGCAGATAAAAGCTATATGCTCGACATTAAAGATGTTGACGGCATTGTTAAAATGTGCAAAGAGGAAAAGATAGATGCCGTTATCAGTACTCATCTTGACCCTTGCCAGAGATATTACTATCAGATATGTAAGGAACTTAATCTTCCTTGCTATATAGGAAATTGGGAGCAGGTATTTACATTAACCGATAAAGATGCCTTTAAGGCGTGTTGCCAAAAATACGGAGTGGATGTAATTCCAACATATGAAATGAATGATAATATAGAATATCCGGTGCTGGTAAAACCTGCCCACAGTAGGGGATCCAGGGGACAAACAGTTTGCTATGGTGCCGAGGAGCTTGGGCGTGCAATTGAATTTGCAGAGAGTGAATCTGATAATAAAAAAGCAATTATAGAAAAATATATGGGAAACACGGGCGAATTTACGATGACGTATATATTTAAAGATGGTGTGCCATATATGACGAAAACATCCGACCGATATCTTGGCGCAATTGAACATGGACTTGAAAAGGTTGGGATAGGTACAGTATCTCCATCGCAGTATACAAGCCTTTATATAAATAATGTGGAAGAGTGTTTCTTAAACATGCTTAAAGGATTAGGCATAAAAAATGGTCCCGTATTCATGCAGGGCTTTGTGGATGGTAACACAGTTCGCTTTTTTGATCCGGGTTACAGATTCCCCGGAAGCGAATACGATACGATGTTTGAAAAAATCTGGAACATTGACATTATGAAAATGATGGTAAATTTTGCACTTACGGGAGAAATTACATCAGAATTTGGAGAACTCAGAAAAGATTTGGCACTTCTTAAGGGAAAGTCGGTAATAACATTATTTCCCGTTATACGTGAAGGAAAAATTAAAGAAATAAGAGGACTTGATAAACTCGATAAAATGAACGAGGTTGTTTGCTATACTATTCGTCATAATGAAGGTGAAACAGTGGGATTTACCGGGAATGTAAACCAACGAGTAGCCGAGGTGGATATTATAGCAGAAAGTGTTGAAGCTTTAAAAGTAGCCATAGACAATGTTCTAAACACCTTAGAAGTCATTGATGAAAATGGAGAAAATATGCTTTTTGGCAATATTGATACAACAAAGATTAAGGAGGTGGGTTGATGATTCCAACAGATGTATTATCACTTATTATTTTTGTGCTTTGTATAGCGCTATTTGTATGGGATAAATTCCCGATGGCAACAACTGCCGTGTTGGGATGTACTGTAATGGTAATAGCCGGGGTTTGCGATTTTAAAACTGCATTTGGACAATTTGCATCAAGTACGGTTATACTTACTATTGGCGTAATGGTAATAGGTGCGGCAATAGCCGAAACAGGCTTAGCGAATACGATTGGAGCAACAATTGTAAAGGCAGCAAAAAATTCTGAGAAAAAGCTGATTATAGGAACATATCTCGTTTCTTCAATCATGTCGGCATTTTTAACAAATTCGGCAGTTCTTGCAATATTTATACCAATTATTATGGGCCTGTCTAAAGCCTCAGATTCTAAAATAGAGGGCAAAAACCTGATAATGCCAATTGCATATGGCTGTGTTATTGGCGGAGCATCTACCCTTGTTGGCTCCACTCAGCAGATGACAGCACAAGGGCTGTTAGAAGGAGTAGGAGCAAAAACCTTTAAAACCTTTGATTTCACTTTAGTTGGCGGAATACTCATTATTTTAGGCTTAATATATTGCCTTACTTATGGCTATAACAGGGGCAAAAAAATTTGGCAAGGAAGAATCGATGAGGTTGAATACATAGCCGATGGTGAAGTGAAAACTTACAGCAAAACGAAAATGATAATCGTTTCATGTGTATTTGTGATTACAGTTCTTTTATACATAACGGAGTGGATTCCTCTTCCAATCACAAGTTCGGTAGCAGCAGTGCTTTGCATAATGACAGGTTGTATTTCACAGAAGAAGGCTATAACGGCTGTAAATTGGAACATTGTTGGACGTTTGGCAGGCTGCCTTGGTCTTGCAAAGGCTCTTGAAGCTGCAGGGGGTACACAGCTTATTTCAGATGGATTTAAGTATTTAGTTGGAGATTCTTTAACTCCATTTATGTTTTTCTGCATTATTGTACTTCTTACTCAGCTTACAAGTGAGTTAATATCGAACTCAACAGCGCTGCTCATTGTTTTGCCTATTGTTATTTCTATAGCGCCCGATATGGGACTTAACATGTATACATATGCATTAGGGGCAACAATTGCTTCGGGAGTAGCACTCAGTTGTCCGCTTGCAAGCTCAACTTTGGGGATGTCGATGTGTGTTGGCTACAGATTTGGGGACTACTTTAAGTATTCATTTATATTTGACGTTATCACCTATATAACAATTATAACCTTGGTGCCATTAATTTATGGACTCACAATATAAAGGTGCAAAAACCAATTTTTAGCAGAAATAGATCCTGTAAGCGGCATAGTGAACACGAATGCCTTTAGTGAAACGGAAGATATTTATGAATATCATCCATCAACAAATGTTAAAATAGAAGGCTTTGAAATTCCAAAATGGAAAGAACTTGTGGAAATAACCGATAAAATAGGCAGACATTTTCCCAATATTCGATACATAGGTTGGGATATGGTTCTTTCTAAAAAGGGCTGGTGCATAATGGAAGGTAACTTTGCAGGAGAATGTATGTGGCAGCTTATGTATGGAAGAGGAATGAGAAAAGAAATGGAAGAGCTTATAGGCTGGAAAATGGACGATAGTAAGTTCTGGTGGGAATAAATTTCTTGAGAGAAAGAGGGAATTATGAATAGAATCAACGTAACGCGCTCGTCAATGCCCTCTTATGAGGAGTATTGCAAGGCTATAAAACCAATATTTAAATCAAGGCATTTGACTAATATGGGGCCACTGCACAATGAATTTCAGAAAAAAGTGGGGGCATATCTTTGCGCAGAGAATGTATCTTTGTTTACTAATGGGCATCTTGCGCTGTGTATTGCTATTCGTGCATTGGGACTCAAGGGCGAGGTTATTACAACTCCGTTTACGTTTGCATCAACAACAAATGCAATAGTAGATTGCGGATTAACGCCTGTTTTTTGCGATGTAAATCCAGATACATATACAATAGATGCTGATAAGATTGAAGCACTTATCACAGATAAAACAAGTGCTATTATACCTGTTCATGTTTACGGTAATGTATGCGATGTGGATAAAATTGAGAAAATTGCTAATAAACATAATCTAAAGGTAATTTACGATGCGGCACATGTTTTCGGTGTGAAAATCGGTGACAAGGGTATAGGAACATTTGGTAATATCAGTATGTTCAGTTTCCACGCTACAAAGGTATTTAATACTATTGAGGGCGGGTGTCTTACATATAAGGACGATAGCCTTACGGAAAAGATTGCTTCTCTTCGTAACTTTGGCATAACAAACCCCGAAAGTGTTAATTACGTCGGCACAAATGCCAAAATGAATGAGTTTCAAGCAGCAATGGGTATTTGTAATCTTCGATATATAGACGAAGAACTTGTAAAAAGAAAAAAAGCAGAGGCAACATACAGAGCGCGCCTTGAAAATATAGAGGGAATTAAGCTTTCACAGATACAGAAAGGTGTTACGAAGAATTATGCGTATTTTCCCGTAGTGTTTGATGGATATAAATATAACCGTGTTGAGGTTGCGGAGAAACTCAGCGAAAATAATATTTTTGCAAGAAAATATTTTTATCCGATTACAAATGAATTTTCCTGTTACAAGGGGAAATATAGAGGCGAAACTCCAATTGCAAAACATATTTCTGAAAATGTGCTTACGCTTCCGTTGTATGCTGGGCTTACAGACAATGAAGTGAATTTGATCTGCGATATTATACTGAAATAGACATGATGACCAAAAATGATGGAAGGAGATGAAAAAATGGAGAATTTAGAACTACAAAAGAAACTTTCACCTATAAATGTCTGGGCATTAGCATTGGGATGTATTATTGGATGGGGAGCATTCGTTATGCCCGGAAATACATTCCTTCCAAAGGCGGGACCTCTTGGAACTGCTATAGCAATGGGAATTGCTGTTTTAGGTGCTATTTTATCGGGTATAGTTGGATTTTATATGGCAGCTAGCAGACTTTTATATTCAATGGGAAAAGAAAAAGTTTTACCTGCTTTTTTTTGCAAAACTTGATGCAAAGAGTAAAACTCCTAAGAATGCTATAATATTTATTATGGTTATCTCTTTGTTTTCTCCATTTGTGGGTAGAACGGCCCTTGGATGGATTGTAGATATGTCGTCAATAGGAGCGGCTATTGGATTTGGGTACACATCTCTTGCGGCATTTAAATTTGCCTTAAATGAAAAGAAAAAATTTATTATTATCATGGGATTACTTGGAGTTATTTTATCGTTTGTGTTTGCAGCGCTTTTGCTTGTACCAATTCCAATGCTTAATTGTTCCCTTGGCAAAGAATCGTATATTTGTTTGGTTGCATGGATAATATTAGGTCTAATTTTTTTCTCTTACTCTAAAATAAAGAATAAGTAGTTATATTGCAATAAGTAGCGTGCATTTTTAAAGCGAGAATTTTGATTACAGGCGGTGTAGGGTTCAACGGGACCAATTTTATTTATTCATTTAAAAAGCGCCCTGTTCCTTTGCATCCTTTTGAAGAAATTATTTATAGAATACAATATTACAGAACCAAAAATATACAGATACATTTAAACACCGCAATTTATTGCGGTGTTTCCTATTTTCTACTGATGTCGGGTGGTGTTTATGCCGAATAGCATTTTAAGGCGTAAAATGCCTACGTATATTTTGTAATAGTTGTTATTTTTATTTATGTATGGTATAAAGAGGTGATAGGAAAGATACAGTGCTAAAACCCCAGTGTTTATGCGGTTTTTTGAAATCTTTATAAAATGCAGATATTGTGAAAATGAGGGATGCAGAGGGTAAACTAAACACTTTTACCAACCTTCAATCGAATTTTAATCATAAAAAAAGAAAAAAGACTGAATAAAAACAATAGAATAACTTGAAAATCAAGACGATAATTTCGAAAAAGAGATTATCGTCTTTTTTATATATAAAATTAGAGAGGAGATGAAAGAAATGTATGTTGAAAAGTTTCTACAACAGGTGCATCGTAAATTAAATGAACAGGGTATCACGAATTCAAAACTTAGAGATACCTGCATTGATATCTACGAAGGTGAAATTGAGATTTTTAAGATAGACAGAGAAGGTGGAATGTTCTATGCATCGGATAATCGATTCCGTAGTTTTGAAAGTAAGTATAGTTGCGACGATGTGCAAGGCGACATAATTCCGGGGTACAAAGGTAATTTCCAAAATACATTTAATGCATATGCTGCAATTTCCAGAACAGGCTATCGCACAAATTTTGCGATGAGTTACGATTTTAAAGATGCAAACGATACGAATGCAAAGGTTGGACATGTTGATGTAGTGCTTAACGAAGTTACACGCATCTACGGAAGCAATTAAACTTGAACTAATTGAGGAAAAATATCGTGATAAGGTTCGCTTGGCTAGAAGTGTGTCTGAATACGAATATGAATATGTAAAAATCAAAGGAGGACCATTAAATGACAAATGAAGTAAGAAAAATAGGAATTTACTTAAGAATAGGGAATAGAATTTACACGGATGTATCTGAATTAAAGAAGGACACAGAAAGAGAAAGGGTTATTTCAAAAATGACTCCTGAACAGAAAGCATTCTGTGAGAGAATGAAATTTGAGTTTGAAAACAAAACTTTAGTATAAGGTCTATATAGAAAAGTAGCGGTCCAGAACATGGGCCGCTTTTTGATTTTGGAAGGAGAATCAATATGACATATGATGAATTGTTTGATTGTATCTTGAATGCGAAGGACATTGTAAATTTAAAAAAGGGAATGAAGGAATTTATTCTGGCTTATCTTGCTATGGGACATGACGAAAGTTTTGTAGCTGTATTGTCCGATGATCTTAAAGAAAAGAAAGATAGTCCAATTCACTATCTCTTATATTCGTTTTTAAATAGTCCGGAATCCTTTGTTGATTTGGATTTCGAGATGTTCGGATTTGAAGTTGAATGTGACAGTTGGAAAAGAATTAATAAAAAAGATTCATACCAATTAACAAAAACTGATTTTCTAAATTATCTTGATTTTTTTGAAAATAGATATCAGTTAAGAAGTTCAATTGAAGGACATTATGAGATTAATATTGTCGAAATGGGACTCAAGCCGAGACGTGTCACATCAACATGCATAATTAAAGGGAATGTTCTTAATATATTACTTCCGAGGTGTGAGAATGCAACAGATAAAGAAACTGCGCTTTCGTTGGTCTTATCTCAGACGATAATGGAAGTATTATCAAGAAGGTTAAATGGGTACAGGATTAATAAAATTTTAGAGAGTTTTATCCCGAAAATAAATGAATATAACTCTATGATATTTGGTGGAATATTAAAGGAAGTTATTATTACTACTTCGGGAGTTGAACAATCCAAGAAGACAACAAAAAAAGATTCTGAAAAAAAGGAAGTTCTTCGAACTATATCAACAGAATTGAAAATCCCTAACGAGGAATATGTAGATGTTGAGTGGTGAAGAGTTTATGTAAGATTACATTTTAGAAGGAGAGAACATTATGTATAATAAAATATTAAATTCGAAAAGTCTGAATGAACTGGTGGAGAATATAGATGAATTTTGCAGGATGTCGGTCATTAGAGATAATGATGATGAGTGCATGAAACTAAAAACTGAACTTGAATGTGTATCAGAAAACGATTATTTGGTAATATTGGCATCTTATATGTCAGTAGCAGAAGACGGCGATGAAGTCATTGAGGCATTATACGAGTTTGTAGCGAATTGTAAAGGATTCGTAGAATCTGATGAAGAAATGACTCAGCAAGTAACAAAAGAGGAATTTGAGGCGGTTTTGAACGATTGTGAGGAAAAGTGCGCTCTTGTGAGCTGTATAGAGAAAGAACATACTGTCAACCTTGCAGAAGTTCCTTATTCCAATATCCACAAAGAATTTAATATTAGATTTAAAAATAATGCGATTAATGTGTTCCTTCCGAGAATAAGCATAAACGAGAATAGTGCTGCATCTATAGCTGAACAGATTGGTGGAATTCTCTACAATGTGCTTATTACAAGGCTTTCGCCTGAATGCATCTATTCTGTAATGAACAAATACATACCAGAAACGAGAACACAGGATGCATCAATAAAGCAATTGTTTAAAAAGTATTTTTATGATGTAATATTGTACAAAGAAAGAAAACCCGGCATATATACAAAATTTGATGAACATATGAAGAGGATAATAGTTCTTGAATTTTATAAAAAGATAATTCAGCTATATCTTGAAGAAGGAGAGGGTAAAAAGAAAAATGGATTCAAGACAAATAAAAGTCTCATTTAATGATAAAAGAATTCCCGGTGATGTAACTTTGATTTTGCCTAAAACACAGTATCGCATTCTGTATCTCATGAATGAAAAGAGCGAGATAGACATCTTCGACCTGTGTTGTTATTTGTACATCAAACCAGCAACTTTAAAACTCCATTTCCGCAAACTATGTAAGCTCGGTTGTTTAATTCGCCATAGACTTGGAAAACAAGTTGTGTGGAAGTTAAATGTTCGGATTATAGAAACTTAAATACCTTAAATTCTGCAAGTGTTTATAACTGTCGGAGAATGATATATTTTATACCGGATTTCAAATGCAAATATCAAAAGTATATAAATGTCTGATATCCAAGACACGATAAGATTTGGTAACTACCTTGCAATAGTGCATGGTTTTTACATATTCGATCCTCAATTCGAGCCAAGAACTGCCGGTAGTCAATAATATTTGACTGCAACCTTATGGGTTTTTCCTTCGTACAGCCTGTAAGGAATAAAATTGCAGCACCTGCCAAAGTAAAATATTTGATTACCGGCGGTACTCTTGGTGATTGAGTAGGCGATCAAAAAATTGCATAAAATAAAAGATGGAATTGATTCGTAAAACCTAGTTATTAAATTTCTTCGTATCTTATATACGAATCTCTTTATTAAAAACTATCATTTATTTATTCATCCTTAGAAATTCTATATCTTTTTAACAAAATCATATTCAAACATTGAAATTATTTTTAATCTATGATATACTATAGTAGGTTAATTGTGTAATCAGGTGTAGGAGGCTCTAAAACAGGGTGCATCTTTCCTGTCACCTAATTATATAATTAACACATACGGGATTTTATTTTATAAAATCCCTAAAGCCTTTCGGCTTTTTTGCGGTCTTTGACCGCTGTGTCAATTGACGGCGTCGCAAAAATGCCCTTGCAAGCAAGCATTTTTACTCCTGGTAAAATGATTTTGCGGCATTTAAATTGTGTACGAATTCAGCTAAATTCGCCTTACGGCGAGCTAAATTGACTTCGTCAGCTAAATTTGCCAACGCAAGCTAAATGCGCTTTGCACGCTAAAAGTGAATTTAATTTAGCTACTCCGAAGGCGTTATTTAGCTATCGAATAAAATGAGATAATTTAGCTTTGCAACTTGTTGCAAAATTTAGCTAAAAGGAATTGGTTCTAAAAGAAATTGTTTAATGAAAATCAGTGAAAAATAATCGAAAGGAGATTAACTGATATGAAAAAATGCCGTATAACTGTAATGAGAATATCTCATTATGATGATTTGATTAAAAAGTATGAAAATCCTATTGAGCATACTTGTGATTTGAAAGAAGGGCAGGTTTTTATTGCAAATGGTTGGGAAAAGCCCGACGGACTTTGCAGCAGCGCATGGGAAAGTATATCTCCTTTTGTCATGACTCTGTCTCATGGCGGTGAAAATTTTTATGATGGCTGGATGAAAAATCCTAAAACGGCCATGATTTCCTGTAATGACGGATTCCGACCTGTAAGCTTTTATATTGAGGCTCTTAATGAAAGTGCAGATATATAATTAGATTTTCATATTAAAACCTTACATCTCACAATTAAAAACAAGAGTTACATCTAGAATATACGGTCTTTATATAAAACAATGAACATAAGAAAAAGAGTGATAACCATGCAATTTGCAACCGTAATTGTCAATAAAACAGCACGAGCATTAGATCAGTTTTTTGATTATCAGGTTCCATCTCATCTAGAAAACAAACTTTTGGTAGGGATGGTAGTTCTTGTTCCTTTTGGTAAGAATAATCAGGCGATTGAAGCCTATATTGTTGCACTTTCCAATTACACAGATATAAAAAATGTTAAGGAAATTCAGGAAATTTTATCTAATGAGCCGCTGTTTGACACAGACACACTGGAGTTAATTCGTTTCATGAAGCGCCGTTATTTTTCAACATATTTAGCTGCACTAAAAACGGTTGTTCCTTACGGACTGGGCTTTAACTCTAAGCAAACGGGAGATAAAACTTTGCAAGGATCAGCTTTAGCTGTAACCTATGAGGAAGCCCTTGATGCGTTAGAGTCTGCCCGTGATAAAGCTCCTGTTCAGGCACGGATAATTGAATTATTAATGCAAAATGAGTTTGTTGCAAATTGTGATATTCAAATGATTTTAGGCTGTGGTTCTTCTGCTATTAAAAGTTTGGAGAAAAAAGGAATTCTTCAAACAGTTTCTATTGAGGTTTTTCGTAATCCAATTGATTTTTCGGCCATACAAAAAAGTAAAGCACTACCGCCCACCAGAGAACAAATGAATGCGATAGATTCTATTGTAAATCATCTTGATTGTTTTCAGGTGTACTTACTCCATGGCATAACAGGAAGTGGCAAAACTGAAGTTTTCATGCAATGTATTGATAAAGTTTTGACCCAAGGGAAAACGGCCATTGTTCTGGTGCCGGAAATTTCCTTAACACCTCAGATGATTCACCGGTTTGCCAGTCGATTTGGAAAACAGATAGCCGTTTTGCATTCTCGGTTATCAATGGGAGAACGAAATGATGAATATAAACGAATTAAAAGGGGAGAAGCACGGGTTGTTATCGGTGTTCGTTCAGCTATTTTTGCACCGATAAAGAATTTAGGGATTATTATTGTTGATGAAGAACACGAATCTTCTTATAAATCTCAAACAGTTCCAGCTTATCATGCACGAGAGGTTGCGGCAATTAGAGCTAAACAGCGCAACATTCCTTTAATTTTAGCTTCGGCAACACCATCTGTTGAAAGTTATTATAAGGCTTTATCCGGAAAATATAAACTGCTTACTTTACAAAGTCGTGCAAAGGAAAATGCATCTGTGCCGGATGTATCAATTGTAGATATGCGTCGAGAATTGGCAGAGGGGAATCGTTCCTTATTTTCAACCCAATTGCAAAAAGAAATTGCGTTAAACATAGAACGGGGTCATCAAACCATTTTGTTTTTAAATCGTCGGGGATTTTCTACATTTATTTCTTGTCGCAGTTGTGGTTATGTGGTGAAATGTCCTCGTTGTAATATTGCGCTGACATATCATAAGAATAAAAATTTTCTTACCTGCCATTACTGTGGTTATACACAAAAAAATCTTCATGAATGCCCCGAATGCGGCAGCACATATATCAAACATTTTGGTACCGGTACCCAGCGGGTGGAGGAGGAGGTACAAGCTTTATTTCCAAACGCCACGATTTTGCGCATGGATTTAGATACTATATCCGCTAAAAATTCACACAGACAAATCTTAGAACAATTTGAACGAGAGAAAATAGATATTTTAATTGGAACACAAATGGTTACCAAAGGTTTAGACTATGAAAACGTAACCCTTGTTGGTGTGTTGGCGGCAGATATGAGTTTATATACTGACGATTATCGTGCCAACGAAAAAACCTTTGATTTAATAACGCAGGTATGTGGTAGAGCCGGCCGAGGACAACACCCGGGACGAGCCGTTATTCAAACCTATATGCCTGACAATTCGGTATTAACCTTAGCTTGTACTCAAAATTATCATTCCTTTTATGAGGAAGAAATTAGTTTGCGACAAGCCTTGCTGTATCCGCCTTTTTGCGACCTAATATCTCTTACCTTTTCCTCCTTTAATGAAAATGCTGCTCTGAATGCTGCTAAATTAGCAGCCAATTTTTTAAAAAATATGTTAATAACTGAAAACTTGAGTATATTAGGCCCAAGTCCCTGTGGATTTTATAAAATAAACAATAAATTTCGCAGACGTATCTTGATAAAATGTAAATTAAATGATACAATAGTAAACATGCTCACAGACTATTTAAACAAACACTATAAAAGTGCGGAAAATCGGTTTGTAAGTTTATCCGTGGAAACGAATCCAATACATATGTAAAATATACCGAGAAAGGAAATTCTTATGGCTTTACGAAACGTTTTAACAACAGAAGTGGATGATGCAAGTCTTCGTCAAAAATCCAGGGAAATAACGGTTATTGATGATAAAATTTTAACTCTTGCTGAAGATATGAAGGAAACACTGTATGCTCAAAATGGTGTCGGCTTAGCCGCGCCGCAAGTTGGTGTTTTAAAACGATTAATTTTAGTTGACATTGGTGAGGGGCTTATCACCTTAGCTAATCCTGTTATTGTGTATCAAAAAGGGTCGCAAAAGGAAATGGAGGGTTGTTTGTCCGTACCTGGTGTTTGGGGCATTGTTGAACGTCCTGAGCATGTCATTGTTCGCGGTATGACTTTAGAGGGTAAAATGACTGAAATTGATGCAAAGGGCTTACTTGCCATAGCTTTTTGTCATGAGATTGACCATTTAAATGGCACGCTATACACAGATAAAGTAATTGAATATGTTAATCCTGAGCATGTAAGCCGAGGAGGAAAATAATTTTGCGCATTGTATTTATGGGAACGCCTGATTTTTCGGTTCCTTGTTTAGAGGGATTGATTGAGAATGGCAATCAAATTGTTTTAGTTGTCACACAAGCAGATAAACCAAAGGGTAGGGGGCATCATCTTACACCACCACCTGTTAAAGAATGTGCTCTTTCCCATGGTATTCCGGTTTTTCAACCAAACCGCATGAAGGATGAGGAAAGCCGTCGTATTCTTGAAGAAACTCATGCTGATTTATTTGTTGTTGTAGCATATGGTAAAATTTTACCGGCAGACGTTTTAGCTATACCACGCTATGGATGTATTAACATTCATGCATCCCTACTGCCAAAGTATCGGGGTGCTGCTCCTATACAATGGAGTATTATGAGTGGAGAAAGAAAAACCGGTGTTACAGCAATGCAAATGGATGTGGGCCTTGATACAGGCGATATGTTATTAAAAAAAGAAATAGAGATTGATAAAATTGATACGACATCAACATTGCATGATAAATTAAGCCAATTGGGTAGAGAAGTACTGTTAGATACAATATCTTCCCTGGAAAAAGGAACACTGCAGCCCGAAAAACAAAGGGATGAAGAGGCCTGTTATGCCCCCATGATTACCAAGGAAACAGCACAAATTGATTTTAACTGCACGGCAGAAGAAATATGTCGTAAAATTCGTGCTATGAACTCTTATCCCTATGCCCAAACTATATATGCAGGTAAATTGATGAAAATTATTGCAGCAACTCCTGTTTTGGATGATAAATTGTCCGGAAAACCGGGAGAAATTATCGGTGTAAAGGGAAATGCCTTGATAGTTAAATGTGGCAATGGTGGGATTTCTGTTAGCGAAATACAAGTAGAGGGTAAGAAAAAAATGAGCGTTTTCGAATATGTAAAAGGAAACGCCTTTACAGAAGGAGAAATTTTAGGTTTATTGTAGTTTTTAGCTGGAAGTGGGGGAGTAGCTGATGAAAATTATTTCGTGGAATGTAAATGGTATTCGTGCTTGCCTTACAAAGGGTTTTTTAGATTTTTTTAATCAGGAACAACCGGAAATTTTTTGCATACAAGAAACAAAAATGCAGGAAGGACAAGCTGAAATAAATATTGATGGTTACGCACAATATTGGAACAGTGCTGAACGTAAAGGCTATTCCGGAACGGCCATCTTTACTAAAATCGAGCCCTTATCTGTGCAATATGATATTGGTATTGAAGCCCATAGTCATGAAGGTCGTACCATTACTTTAGAGTTTAATGACTTTTATTTAGTGAATTGTTATACCCCCAATGCTCAAAATGAACTAAAGCGTTTATCATATCGAATGGAATGGGAAGATGATTTTCGTGCGTATCTAGTTGGTTTATCGCAAAAAAAACCTGTGATTTTATGTGGCGATTTAAATGTGGCACACCATGAAATCGATTTAAAAAATCCAAAATCTAATAGAGGAAACGCAGGGTTTTCTGATGAAGAACGAGGAAAAATGACAGAGCTTTTAGATGCTGGTTTTACAGACTCTTTCCGTTATTTTTATCCCGATACAGAAGGGGTTTACAGTTGGTGGTCCTATCGATTTCATGCAAGAGAAAAAAACGCCGGGTGGCGTATTGATTATTTTATTGTATCCAATAACTTACAATCTAGGCTGGAGGATTCTATCATTTATACAGATATTTTAGGAAGTGACCATTGTCCTGTGGGCTTACTGTTGCGGTAAGCCTTTTTCTTTTACCTCTGCCAATGGATTGCTGTCTACGGCAGATCGAAGCTGTTCGCTGTCTAAATGGGTATAAATCTGGGTTGTAGCAAGATTGGTATGTCCTAAAATTTCCTGCAGAACCCGAACATCCACATGGCCATGTTGATACATAAGGGTTGCAGCAGTGTGCCTTAATTTATGGACAGAAAACTTGGTTTCATCTAAACCGGCGGCCTTTAAATGCTTTTTAACAAGGTGTTGAATGGTTTTAACGCTAAGACGTTGCTTGTGTCGACTAATAAATAATGCATGCTGATGAGGCGATTTTAAACCTTCCTGTGGTCGTTCATTTTTAATATAATTATCAATGGCCTTGATGCAGGCTTGATTTAAATAAATCACACGTTCTTTGTTTCCTTTACCAATAACTGTTAATTTGTTATCTCGAATATCTTTTAAGTTAATTGAGGCTAACTCTGAAAGACGCATGCCGCAATTTAAAAATAAGGTAATAATGGCGTAGTCACGCAATTTATCATGACCATCAATATGTTCCAGTAAATCTAAGCTTTCAGAAAGGGTTAAATACTTTGGCAGAGATTTAGGAATTTTTGGTGAATCCAAATCCTTGGCAGGATTATCGGAAATGAGCTTAGCTTTAACATGTAAGTATTTAAAAAAAGAACGAAGGGCTGCAACTTTACGTGCACGGGAATTTGCGTTGTTTAATCGCTCAGAAGATGTGTATGATAAAAATTCATACAAGTCGTGTAAAGTGATGTTTTTAATAAAATCAATTGTTATATCATCAATTGTAATTGTTTCAAATTCGTCTAAATTATTTTGGTGACGAAGAACCTTCATGTATCGTAAGAAAGTTCGTAAATCAAAATAGTATTCTTTAACGGTATTTTTTGACTTTCCCCGTATAGCTTCCATATATGTAACGAAATCCCGCAGGAAGTAAGGTGCCTCAGTATAATCTATTTTCATAATTTTCACTCCTCTCAGTTATACAAAATTCTTATTTTGTATAACTCATAATATTATTATATCATTCCTAAAATGTAATGTCAACCCCTTCTCTTCATAAAAATATCGGGTTTTTATAAAAAAACAACGCAAGCAATGTGTTACTTGCGTTGTTTTAATCATTATATTATTATTTAGGCTAATAATTTCTTTGTGTCTAAAGCAATGGTTAATTCCTCGTTGGTCGGAATAACAAAACTTCTGACTGCAGCACCATACTTTGTAATTTCTACTTCTTTACCACGTACATTATTCTTTTCAGGGTCACAAGCAATACCCATGAACTCCATGTTACTCAACACACGTTCACGAAGGGGAATATTGTTTTCGCCAACGCCGGCTGTGAATACCAATGCGTCTACCCCACCCATAACACTTGCATAATAACCTATATAGCGTTTCACACTGTATTCAAACATATCCAGGGCAAGTTGCGCCTTTTTATCACCTTCGGCTGCTGCTGTTTCCAAATCACGAAAATCGCTGCTTAAGCCGGATACACCAAGCACACCGGATTTTTTATTTAAAACGCTGTTAACTTCGTCAATGGATAAATTTTCCTTTTCCATAATATATGGAATAATAGCCGGGTCAATTACACCGGAACGAGTGCCCATAGGAACACCGGCTAAAGGTGTAAATCCCATAGATGTATCCACGGATTTACCTTTATCAACAGCGGTGATGGAAGAACCATTACCTAAATGGAGGGTAATTATTCTTAGTTCTTCAATAGGACGATTCATTAGGGCTGCACAGCGATTGGCAACATAATAGTGAGATGTACCATGAAAACCATACTTTCTAATTTTATGTTTTTCATAATACTCGTAAGGCAGCGCATACATGTAAGCTTCAGGAGGCATTGTCTGATGGAAAGCAGTATCAAATACAGCTACCATTGGAACGCCCGGCATTGCTTTTTGACATGCCTCAATACCAATTAAGTTTGCAGGGTTATGCAACGGTGCCAAGGCACCACATTCATCAATTTTCTTCTTTACATCATCGTTAATGATAACAGATTGGTTAAAATACTCTCCTCCGTGTACAACACGATGGCCTACGGCGTCAATGGCACTCATATCGTTAATAACACCGTAATTTTTATCAATTAAAGCGTCAATTACCATTTGAATAGCATCAGAATGGTCCTTCATTGGTTGTTCCAATAAAACAGTTTCTTCACCGCTGGGGGTATGCTTTAATCGAGAACCATCAATACCGATTCGTTCACACAAACCCTTGGCCATGACAACTTGCGTATCCATGTCAATTAATTGATATTTTAATGAAGAACTACCTGCATTAATAACTAAAACATTCATGTTTTTGGCCTCCTCTTATTGATTTGCTTGCGCTTGAACGCATGTGATAGCAACAACACCCACAATATCATCAGCAGAACAACCGCGAGATAAATCGTTAATTGGTTTTGCTATTCCCTGCGTTACAGGACCATAGGCTTCAGCCTTAGCTAATCTTTGTACTAACTTATAACCAATGTTACCTGCATCTAAATCAGGGAACACTAATACATTTGCACGACCTGCAACTGAGGAAGTAGGAGCCTTAGAGGAGCCAATTTCGGGAACTATGGCGGCATCTAACTGAAGCTCACCATCTAATTTAACATGTGGATATTTTTCTTTTGCTATTTTTGTGGCTTCAACCACTTTGTCTACATCTGCATGCTTTGCACTACCCATGGTAGAATGAGATAACATTGCAACGTAAGCTTCTTGTTCAGCTAATAGCTCAAAAGATTCAGCAGAGCAACCGGCAATAGCAGCCAATTTTTCAGGATCAGGATTTTGTTCCAAACCACTATCGGCAAAAATAAATGTGCCGTTTGCACCAAATTCACAATCAGGTACAACCATTAAGAAAAACGCAGAAACTAAAGCAACACCCGGCTTGGTTTTAATAATTTGCAAGCTGGGACGCAGTGTATTGGCGGTTGAATGGCAAGCACCGGAAACAACACCATCAGCATCACCGGCTTTAACCATTAAACAAGCATAATACATATAATCACCAAGAGCCTGTTTTTTAGCATCTTCATAAGTAAGACCCTTGGATTTTCTTAATTCAACAAATAAATTAATATACTCTTCTGTTTTTTCGTAGATAAAAGGATCAATAATAGTTGCTTTTGAAACATCAAGTCCTTTAGAATTTTCAGCAACTTCTTCCGGTGTACCAATAATAATTAAGTTGGCTAAATCTTCCTTCAAAATTTTTTCAGCTGCTTCAAAGGTACGTCTGTCCATGGACTCCGGCAGAATAACCGTTTTCTTATCAGCTTTTGCTCTCTCTTTAATTCTGTCTAAAAATTGACTCACAGAATTTTCCTCCTTTATTATGTGTATATAATTTAAAATATATCTACATAGTATTATACAACAATCTAATCTTAATCGCAAGTAAAACACAAATAAAATCTGTAATTTTTATGCTGTTCTACTTTACTTAACGAATGGTTGTTCCATCGGGCAGATCTATATCGGTGGTTAAAACACCCAGTTTATCTCCATCTGAGGCAGCTAAAATCATCCCTTCTGATAAGACACCCCGTAATTTTACAGGTTTTAAATTGGTGAGAACAACAACTTTTTTTCCAACAAAATCTTCAGGTGTATAGTGTTTTGCAATACCGGAAACAATTTGTCTTACCTCGTCACCAATTTTAATTTTGGAAACCAGTAACTTATCAGCGCCTTCTACCCTATTTGATTCTAAAACAAGTCCAATTTTCATTTGTAACTTTGCAAAATCTTCAATGGAAATGTTTTCTGCAGTTGCGCCTTTTTCTGACTCTTTGGTGGCATTTTTAGCTTGTTCCTGTTCCTTTTTAATAGAATTTTCTATTTCTTCTAACATTTTTTTCTCATCCAGGCGAGCAAATAAAGCAGTTGCTTGTCCTACCGAGGTTCCGGAAACTGTGTGACCAAAAACAGAAAGAGATTCCCAAGAACGCTCCGTTGCACCAATTTGCTCAAAAATATTTTCTGCTGTTTCAGGCATGTGCGGCATAAGCAATACAGCAATAAAACGGATGCTTTCGATGAGATTATATAAAACACCGCCTAAACGCTCTTTTTTGCTTTCGTCTTTTGCTAAAGTCCAGGGGGTAGTTTCATCAATATATTTATTAGAACGGCGGGCTAAATTCATGATTTCAGACAGGGCCTCAGCTGTTTTAAAGGCATCCATTTTTTCACCGCATACAACAGCCGCTTGCAGGGCAAAAGCCTTAAGATCCACATCACATTCCTCTTCGTCACATGGATTTGCAATAATGCCGTTAAAATACTTTTGTTGCATTGCTACGGTTCTATTTACTAAATTACCTAAAATATTGGCTAAATCAGTATTATAACGATTAATAATATTTTCATAGGAAATGGTTCCATCCTGAGCATAAGGCATTTCACTAAGTAAATAATATCGAACAGCATCCACACCAAACAATTTAACAAGATCATCGGCATAAATGGCATTACCGCGAGACTTGCTAATCTTATCTGCGCCGGCTAAAAGCCAAGGATGACCAAAAATTTGCTTAGGCAATGGTTCTCCCAAAGCCATTAGCATAATTGGCCAATATATGGTATGAAAACGTAAAATATCTTTACCTATCACGTGAACATCTGCCGGCCAATATTTTTTGTAAAGGTCACTCTCCCCTTCCGGTGTGTAGCCAAGGGCGGTGATATAGTTTGACAACGCATCAATCCATACGTATATAACGTGGCCGTTGTCAAAAGTAACGGGAATACCCCAATCAAAAGAGGTACGAGATACACATAAATCTTGCAGACCGGGTTTTAAGAAATTATTAATCATTTCCCGTTTGCGGCTTTCCGGTTGAATGAAATCAGGATGCTCTTCAATATGTTTCATAAGCCTATCCTGATATTTACTCATTTTAAAGAAATAAGCTTCTTCCTTTGTTTTTTTAACCTCTCTGCCACAATCAGGACAACATCCATCCACAAGTTGAGTCTGGGTGAAAAATGCTTCACAAGGCACACAATACCATCCTTCATACTCGCCTTTATAAATGTCGCCTTGTTCATATAATGTATTAAAAATTTGTTGAACAGCTTTAACGTGATATTCGTCTGTTGTACGAATAAAATGGTCATAGCTCGTATTCATCAAATTCCATATATTTTTAATTTCTCCGGCTACTCCATCAACATATTGTTGCGGTGTAATGCCGGATTCCTTAGCTGCTTCGCCAATTTTTTGACCGTGTTCATCTGTACCTGTTAAAAAAAACACATCATAATTACGCTGTCGTTTATAACGGGCAATGGCATCTGTCAAAACAACTTCATAAGTGTTGCCTATGTGAGGCTTGCGAGATGTATATGCAATTGCTGTTGTAATGTAATATTTTTCCTTCATACCGGTCCTCCAATTTTATCTTTATGTATCAGAGTTCTTTATCTTGTATATAAGAACATATAGGATATTATATCACAATTTTCCAAAAAATGAAAGGCTTTTTTATTTGTTATTTATTTTTTTCTGTTATAGGTAATTCAACCAAAACAACATCTTTACCTATTTGTTTAATTTTATCCCAAGGTATCACTAAATCCCCACTGTTTCCGAAATTAAATAAACGTGCTTTGCCCGGTACGATAACAGCCTCAATTGCGCCGGCTTCTAAACTAACTTCAACATCTGAAATGTAGCCAAGCCTGGAGGCGTCTGTTATATTAATTACTTCTTTTTGTCTTAATTCACCGGCTCGATACATAGTCCTCTCTCCTATCTTATACTTTACATTTGTTTTATTATATGGTACAATGTAAATACCTATGTATAAGAGGATGTGATGAAATGCTGGATGCTTTAAAGCAAGAATTAGCTGTTGCTGTTGATTATTTAAAGCAGGAAAACATGCGATATATCAACAAAGGGAATATCACATTGTTAGATAGCGCCAATAATTTATTGGTTGTTGAATCGGCAACTTATGCTCAAACCGGCGACCCAAATACAATGCTTATCGCTGACTTATCCGGTAATATTGTAGAAGGCAATGAATTAGCCGACGGCAGTCTGGCGGCTCATTTAGAACTGTATAAAGCATTTTCCTGTATAGGTGCTATTGTACATAGTCATAGTATGTATACCACCGCCTGGGCTCAAGCCGGAAGAGATATACCCATATATGGCACAGGTCATTTAGATTATTTTAGTGAGCCAATCCCTTGTACGCGCGCCATAACAATAAATGAGCTGGAAAATGGATATGGTACTGCTGCGGGACAATGTGTTATTGAAATTTTTCAAAAAAAATCTTTGAATCCGGAAACTGTACCTGCAGCTCTTTTATTTCAACATGGTGCATATGTTTGGGGTCGTGACGCAATGGAAGCGGCTAAACGCTGTGTGGCATTAGAACAAATTGCTCGTCTTGCCTATTTAACTGAAAAGATTAACCCGGATATCGCTGATGCGCAAAGACATATTACACCAAAATCATTTTAAAATTTTGAATAAATTTTAAAGTTGCGGTCATACTACTCAATGACAGAATTAATAAAGGAGTGTATACCGTGACAACAATAGATAATTTATCTTTAATTTTGGTGATTATCGGGGCATTAAACTGGGGCAGCATTGGCTTATTTGGCTTTGATTTTGTGGCTGCTATTTTTGGCGGACAAATGTCAGTTATAAGTCGAATTATTTTTACCTTAGTAGGTATTGCCGGGCTATGGAGCATAACACTCTTGTTTAAAGAGAAGCTGCCTGCCTCTAACGAACGATAAAATACCTGTAAAATAAGGTCGTCTTGCAAAATCTACACAGGCAAAACGACCTTATTTTTATACATATGTAAAAAGTAGCTTGCCAAGAAATAATAGAATAAAACCCGGCAGGCCTAAGAGTCCACAAATGGACGCAGTAACAATGTTTACTCCGATTACAAAGCCGGTTTGGGCAATTATTAAATTAAATATGTATAACCCTGCCCCACCTATAACTGATTGAAATAATAACACAAAAACTCCTTTTAAAGGCTTATAAAAAATTCGAAATAAAAGGAGAAGTAACAAGGCAGCAATGCAATACGCCGCTATTTCACCCATATTCACAAAGATTCCTCCCTCCTTGCGTAACGACCAAAAAGCATGTTGGACATAAACCAATCATTATACATTCCTTCTTGCTTTGCTAAACATACATAATAATTCAATCGTGTTTCCGCTGCTTTTATTTCATAAATATAGTAATCTAACAAGGCCGACTCATTGGCAAAATTATAGTTCCGTCGTGCAGTTTCAAGATCAATTCTTGCTTGTTCAAGTTCTGTTAAAAATTCAACCTTTCTTTGCTTCTTATTGGCCTCTTGCTCTCTGTTTTGTCTAAATGTACGGATATATTCCACCAAATTATTTCTTGTTTTATTTGCAAAGTCAAATAGCATACCGGTTGTCCTCCTTTGTTTTATTATTATCATTATAATCATCCGATTTCTTTTTTATACCAAACCTTCTAAAATTTTTATTTATCTAATCTTATAAGGTATAATTTTTCTAAAAATAACATGGACAAAATAGAGCAAAACACTTGATTTTACCTGAAAAATTTGATATACTAATTAAAATAGATTATGAGAGGATGTGTTATTTTGGCTGAACTAAAGCTGAAAGAGGGTTTAACATTTGATGATGTGCTGTTGGTCCCTCAAAAATCCGATGTAACCCCCGATATGATTCAATTAGGGACCCAATTGACACCTAATATTAAGCTTAACATTCCGTTAATGAGTGCTGCTATGGATACCGTTACAGAATCTGCATTAGCAATTGCCATGGCTCGTGAAGGCGGTATTGGTATTATTCATAAAAACATGTCCATCGAGGAACAAGCAACTGAGGTAGATAGAGTTAAACGCTCTGAGCATGGCGTTATTGTGAATCCATTTTTTCTTTCGCCTAACCACTGTCTAAAGGATGCCGACGACCTCATGGCAAAATACAAAATTTCCGGTGTTCCAATTTGCGAAAATAAAAAGCTTGTTGGTATTATTACCAATCGTGATTTGCGCTTTGAGACCGATTTTTCCCGACCGATTTGTGAGGTTATGACAAAGGATAATCTTGTTACGGCGCCAGAGGGAACCGATTTAGATCAAGCCCAGGAAATTCTTCGCAGACATAAAATTGAAAAGTTACCTATTATTGATAAAGATGGATATTTAAAGGGTTTAATTACGATAAAAGACATTGAAAAGAATCTCCGTTATCCTAATTCAGCAAGAGATTCCAACGGTCGTTTGTTAGTAGGTGCTGCTATTGGTGTAACAGCTGATGTATTAGACCGTGCAGCAGCTCTTGCTGCCGCTCAGGTTGATGTTTTTGTGTTGGATTCTGCTCATGGTCACAGTCAAAATATTATTAAGACTGTTCGTCTTGTTAAGGAACATTTCCCGCACATTGATTTAATTGCCGGCAATATTGCTACAGGTGAAGCGGCTGAAGAATTAATTCATGCCGGTGCTAATGCAGTTAAAGTTGGTATTGGCCCCGGTTCCATTTGTACCACCCGTGTCGTTGCCGGGATTGGTGTACCGCAAATTACAGCAATTCACGATGTAGCCCAAGTGGCTAAACAATATAATATTCCTGTTATTGCCGACGGTGGCGTTAAGTATTCAGGTGATTTGCCCAAGGCTATAACAGCTGGTGCAGACGTTATCATGATTGGTAGTTTATTTGCCGGTTGTGATGAAAGTCCGGGACAAGAAGAAATTTATCAAGGTAGAAAATTTAAAGTATATCGTGGTATGGGTTCTTTAGCTGCAATGGAGGTTGGTTCTAAGGATCGTTATTTCCAAACTAACACCAAAAAGCTGGTACCGGAAGGTGTTGAAGGTCGGGTACCTTATAAAGGTCCCCTCTCTGATGCGGTATATCAGCTTTTGGGTGGTTTGCGTTCTGGTATGGGTTATTGCGGCACAGCGACTATTGCTGAATTAAAAGAACGGGGTCAATTTGTTAAAATTACCGGCGCCGGTCTTAAGGAAAGCCATCCTCATGATATTTATATTACTAAAGAAGCACCTAACTATAGTGCGCAAATATAAGAAATGTAAGGGGAGCATGCTCCCCTTTCTTTCATGAAAGGCGGATTAAAATGGCTAAACAAGAATATGGCAACGACAGTATATCCTCATTAAAAGGTGCAGACCGTGTCCGTCTTCGTCCTGCTGTTATATTTGGTTCTGATGGAATAGAAGGTTGTCAGCATTCTTTTTTTGAAATTCTCTCAAACTCTATTGACGAGGCAAGAGAGGGCTATGGAAAAGAAATAGAGGTAACCAGATATTTGGATAAATCTATTGAAGTGAAGGATTATGGTCGCGGTATTCCTTTGGATTTTAATGAGAAGGAACAAAGATATAATTGGGAACTGGTATTCTGTGAGCTTTATGCCGGCGGCAAGTATAAAAATAATTCCGGTGAAAATTATGAATTTAGCTTAGGGTTAAACGGTCTGGGATCTTGTGCTACCCAGTATAGCTCCTCATATATGGATGTAACGGTTTGTCGTGATGGGAAAAAATATAACATAAAATTTGAAAAAGGAGAACCTGTAGGTGATTTACAGGCAGAAGTCTTTCGTCATCGCCACACAGGAACGGATATTAAATGGCGCCCTGATTTAGATGTATTCACTGATATTAATATACCTCTTGAATATTTTCAAGAAACTCTAAAAAAACAAGCTGTTGCCAATGCGGGACTGAAGTTTATTCTCTATAACCAAACCCCGGAGGGATGGGATATGGAGGAGTTTTGCTATGAAAATGGTATTGTTGATTACATTAAGGAAATTAGTGCTGAAAAGGAACTAACGCCTGTTCATACTTTTGATGCAGAACGTCGTGGTCGCGACCGTGAAGATAAGCCGGAATATAAGGTTAAAATGCAGTTTGCCTTTTGTTTTAATAATGAAATTAACATGTTGGAATATTACCACAACTCCAGTTTTTTGGAGCATGGCGGCGCACCGGATAAGGCTGTGCGTAATGCCTTTGTTTATGAAATTGATCAATATTTAAAAAATAGCGGAAAATACAATAAGTCTGAGGCAAAGATTAGCTTTCAGGATGTGGCAGATAGCTTAATTTTTGTTTCTAACTCCTTCTCCACTATGACCAGTTACGAAAACCAAACCAAAAAATCCATTACCAATAAATTTATTCAGGATTCCATGACAGAGGTTTTGCGCCAGCAGCTGGAAATTTATTTTATTGAAAATAAACCGTTAGCCGAAAAAGTTGCTGACCAGGTTTTAATTAATAAACGGAGCCGTGAAAGTGCTGAGCGTGCTCGAGTTAATATTAAAAAGAAGCTAACCGGCACCATTGATATGACCAATCGAGTTAATAAATTTGTAGATTGTCGCACAAAGGACACTTCTGTTCGTGAAATCTACATCGTTGAGGGTGATTCGGCATTGGGTTCTTGCAAATTAAGCCGTGATGCCGAATTTCAAGCCATTATGCCGGTTCGCGGTAAAATTTTAAATTGTCTTAAGGCTGGGTATGATAAAATATTCAAAAGCGAGATTATTACTGATTTAGTCAAAGTACTGGGTTGCGGCGTTGAAATTGCGCATTCTAAATCAAAAGATTTAAACACCTTTGATTTAGATTTACTGCGCTGGAACAAGGTAATTATTTGTACTGATGCAGATGTAGACGGCTTTCAAATCAGAACTTTAATACTTACCATGATTTATGTGCTTATGCCTACTCTGATTGACGCCGGCAAGGTTTATATTGCCGAAACGCCTTTATTTGAAATTAATTGTGGTAAAGAGACCTTCTTCGCTTATAATGAACGGGAAAAACAGGAAATTTTATCGAAATTGGAGAATAAAAAATATACAATTCAACGCTCAAAGGGTTTAGGTGAAAATGATCCGGAAATGATGTCATTAACCACTATGAAACCCGAAACAAGAAGGTTGATTAAGGTAACGGCTGAAGATGCACAAAAAACCATGGAAACCTTTGAATTGTTGTTGGGAGATAACCTGCAGGGACGAAAGGATTTCATTGCAGAATATGGTCATTTATATTTGGATATGACAGATGTAAGTTAATAAAAAATGTTTAGCGGGCTGTAACAAGTTGTTGCAGCCCGCTTTTTTTCGACAAAAAATTTGCACCTCTGAAAAAATTTAGCATAGTATAATAGCGAGGACACATCCTTAAAATTTTATTGGAGGTATAAAAATGCGTACTTGTTGTTCATCTACAAATGGTGGGTCTTCCTTGCGAAGTGCCGTAAGGGAGGCAAAAGCTGCTGCAACTGCAGCTTGTGAAGCGGCAAAAACGGCTGAGTGTGCGGCTGCAACTGCACAAAAAGCTGCTGCTTGTGCCCAGGCTGCTGCCGAAAAGGCTCAATGCTTGGCAGAAACTTGCTTGCAAACAACGTCAAATTATGTATCCGATTGTTGTTGCGATTAAAGATTTTTAACGAAAAAAGGGGCTGCAACCTATGTGTTGCAGCCCCTTAAATCATACATTAAAGACCCAGTTTATTCTTTCTGATTTGTTCGGTTTCAGTAAAGTTGTGTGTTGCTACATAACCCGGCAGAGGTAAGATTTTTTCATGAATTGCATCAATAATCCATTCTTTCTGCGGGAAGAATGCAGTTTCCAGCTCATGACAAGGTGTAATCCAGTTCTGTGCGCCAACAACAACCGGTGGAGCATCTAAATAATCAAATGCCATTTCGGTAATGTTTTGTGCAATGGTGTTCAGTGCTGAACCACGTGTACATGCATCACTGGCAAGAACAATACGGCCTGTTTTCTTAACAGATTCAAGCACTTTTTCATAGTTGAAAGGAACGATGGTTCTGGCATCAATAACTTCGCAAGAAATACCATACTTCTCTTCTAATTCCTTAGCAGCATCCAGTGCACGGTACAAAGTTGCACCAATGGTGAGAATGGTAACATCTTTACCTTCTTTTTTCACATCGGGCTCACCAATTTCAACTTCATAGTAGCCTTCAGGAACGCCACCTTCATGGAACTGTTCGCCTACATCATAAATTCTCTGGCTTTCAAATACAATCACGGGGTCGGTACCATTTAATGCAGAGTTCATAATACCTTTTGCATCATAAGGTGTTACAGGGAATACTACCTTCAGTCCAGGAACGTGTGCACACATGCTGGTCCAGTCCTGTGAATGCTGTGCGCCATATTTAGAACCAACAGATACACGAATGACCACAGGCATTTTTAAAACACCGGCACTCATGGATTGCCACTTAGCTAATTGGTTGAAAATTTCATCGCCGCAGCAACCAATAAAGTCGCAGTACATAATTTCAGCAATAACACGACCGCCACTCATTGCATAACCTACAGCAGAACCTGCAATAGCAGACTCAGAAATAGGAGAGTTAAAGAATCTGTGATAAGGAATTGACTCTGTTAAGCCTTGATATACTGCGTAAGCGCCACCCCAATCACGGTTATCTTCACCATAGGCAACTAAAGTCGGGTCTTCGTAGAATTTGTCAATAATTGCTTCAAATAAACCATCACGCAGCTGATAAACCTTATTCTTAGAAACAGGCTTACCGTTTGCATCAATACCAAAGCGTTCTTTCTTAGCAATTTTTTGGACTCTGGGATTTTCTTCCTTAGGCATTAAAACGTCTGGTGTGCGATCTTCCATCTTGGCAATCTTTTGATTGGAGAACATTAAGTCAGCAATGATGTTGGGGTTCTTCACCAAGTCCATACGAGGAGATACATTGTCATCAATTGCAAGCTTAACAATCTTGATCATACGTTCTGTAATATCAGCACGCATAGCTGCAAAATCATCAGCTTTGGCAATTTTAGCTTCAACAAGTTTTTTCTCGAAGTTAACCAAAACATCATGTTCAGCCCACTTCTCCACCTCTTCCTTGGTTCTGTAGGTAGAAGCATCAGAGGGAGAATGGCCGGTCATTCTGTAAGTCAATGTATCCATCAGAACAGGACCACCCTGGTTGTTGATGATTTCAAGCTTTCTTCTCATAGCATCAATTACGGCTAACGGATTATAACCATCAACACGTTCTGCATGAAGCTGTGTGGGACTAACACCGGCACCAACACGTGCCAAAATGTTGTAAGCCATGGTTTCACCAACAGTCTGTCCACCCATACCATACAGGTTGTTAAAGAAGTTAAAGATGATGGGCAGACCCTTATTGTGGCCTTCTTCCCATAACTGTGTAATCTGGTCCATAGCACCCATGTTCAATGCTTCCCAAACAGGACCACGACCCATAGAGGCATCACCAACATTAGAAACAACAACACCGGGTTTGCCATTAATTCTCTTAAATAGAGAAGCACCCATAGCAATTGTTGCACTACCACCAACGATAGCATTGTTAGGATAAATACCAAAGGGTGTAAAGAAGGCATGCATAGAGCCACCTAAGCCCTTATTGAAACCTGTTTCACGAGCAAAAATTTCAGCTAAAGCGCCATACAACAAAAAGTCAATAGCTAAATCCTTTACATTGCCTTTGTCTTTTTCTTTGCCTTCAACAACCTTATAAGTACGTCCATCGAAAAAGCCTTCCATATCAGCTAACAATTCCTTATCATCCAACTTGTGAATGCAGGAAAGACCTTTAGCTAAAATTTCACCATGGCTTCTGTGAGAACCAAAGATATAGTCATTTTTGTCTAATAAATAAGCTTGACCAACAGCAGATGCTTCTTGGCCTAATGAAAGGTGAGCCGGTCCGGGGTTGTTGTAGTTGATGCCTTGATATTCGCTTTTTGTCTTAATATCGAGAAGCATTTGTTCAAACTCGCGAATGATGGCCATATCGCGATAGATACGTAGAAAATCATCCTTAGAAAAGTTTTTGCTTTCCTCTTTAATTGTTTTGTTGTACTGGTTAACAGGGATGGGTTCAAATTCAACGAACCCGGGTTTTCTCAGCACATCAGGATCCATAAATTGTGATTTTGGCATAATAAACTTCCTTTCGTTAATATGTTTTATCTGTTATTTACAGTTGAAAAATACCTTCTCTTACAATTTCACAAACCGTAGGATGTGGGAACACAAGCTCCTTAATATCGTCAATCCGCATTTCGGTTTCAATCATAATACCGGCTGAAACAATAATTTCAGAAGCGTAGTTTGCCAACATGTGACAACCAACCATACGACGTGTCTTTTTGTCGATAAGAACCTTGCAAATACCGTTACCACCTTCGTTTTCAGCTACATAACGACCGCTATAATTCATCGTGATATTAGCTACTTCAACTTCTAAGCCTTTTGCCTTGGCTGTTTCTTCTGTTTCACCTACACTACCCACTTCGGGGTTTGTGTAAATAACAGCCGGAATAGCCTCATAGCGCATGATATCTTTTTTGCCTAAAATATTATTAACAGCAACCTCAGCTTCACGATAAGCTGTATGAGCTAACATAGAACGTCCGTTTACGTCACCTACTGCATAAACATTGGGAATGTTGGTTTTCATAAATCTATCGGTTACAATAGCGCCACGCTCAGTAAGAACACCAATAGATTCTAAACCAACGCCCTGTGTAACGGCACGACGACCAATGGAAAGGAGAACCTTATCGGCATGAACTTCCTCGGTTTTACCATCTTTTTCATAGACCACAGCATCTTTTTTAACTTCGGTAACCTTAGCACCCAGTTTAAAGGTAATACCCTTCTTTTCATAATTCTTCATAAGAATTTTGGAAATTTCAGCATCTGTAGGTCCGGCAATTTTATCCATCATTTCCACAACGGTTACTTTAGAACCTGCAGAATTGAAATAGGAAGCCATTTCAAGACCAATTACGCCACCGCCCACAATAACAAGTTCCTTAGGCAGTTCCTCTAAATCTAAAATTTCACGATTTGTAAGTACAGTGCCGCCCTCAAAGTTTTCCTTAACACCAGGGATAGGGGGCATAACAGGCATGGAACCCGTTGCAATAATTAAACGTGTGGCAGTATAGCGTTCATTACCTACCTTAACGGCAATTTCGTTACCTTCTTTGCCATCAATTATGCCTTCGCCTTCCACTACTGTTACTTTATTGGCCTTCATTTGAGCACGAATACCGGAAACTAAGGTGTTAACAACCTTATTTTTTCTGGCTAAAACGGCCTTATGATCAAACTTTACGCCTTCACATGTAACACCATAATGGTCAGAAAAACGTGCATAGTCATAAATTTTTGCTGAGTATAATAGAGCCTTAGAGGGTACGCAGCCTTCGTTTAAACAAACACCGCCTAAAAATCTCTTTTCGATTAGCAGTGTGTTAAGACCTGCATGTCCAGCCCGTTCTGCTGCCAAATAACCGCCGGGGCCACCGCCCAGCACGATTACATCATATGCCATGATTATTGCCTTCTTTCTGTGTTATAGATATGTTTGCACACGCATTTCACTTGTGCTAATTATTATTTTGCTAATAAAACACTAAAGTTTTCAAGGTTTGCTTTAAGATCCTGTAAGAACTTGGCTGCCGGTGCACCGTCTACGGCTCTATGGTCAAAGGTTAAGGATAAGCCCATAGCCGGATAGAACACAATCTCACCATCTACCTCTTTTGCTTTTTGTACAATTGTATCAACGCCTAAAATACCGGTTTGAGGTGCATTTAACACTGGTGTAAAGGATTCAATACCGAAAGAGCCCAGATTTGTAACAGTAAAGCTACCGCCGGACAACAGGTCAGGACTAATGGTACCACCCTGACAAGCTTTAGCTAAATCTTTGGTTTCTGCACTGATTTCTGCTAAAGACTTAAGTTCTGCACAGAAAATGTTTGGAACCATCAAGCCACGGGGTGTATCAACAGCAACACCAAGATTTACATGATTAAAGATACGCATTTTATCATCTAACATATTAGCGTTTAAATCTTGATGCGCAAGCAGTGTTCTGGAAACAGCATACAAAACGATATCGTTTAATGTAATATTACCAAGACCCAACTTTTCTGCGTTAGCCTTTAATTTCTTACGATATGCCATAATTTCAGTGGCATCAAAGCTGGTATTCAAGGTGAGCTGAGCTGTACTTGCCAAGGAGTTGTGCATAGCCTTGGAGATAACCTTTCTGATGTTGGTCAAAGGTACATCTGTATAGGCAACGCCTTCCTGTGCGTTCATTGCTTCTGCAACAGCCTGTGCTACCGGCTTTTTCAAATCGCCTGTTGTCACGCGACCACCAATACCTGTGCCTTCAAACTTATCGCTACTTCCTGCAGCTGCTGTTTGTGCTGCCTTAGTAAAGGCAACACCGCTTTGTGCTAAAGCTTCAATATCGCGTTCAATAACACGGCCGTTAGGACCGGAGCCTTCTGCAAAGCGAGTATCTACGCCTAATTTTTCGGCATGATTCTTTGCTCTGGGAGAAATAAAAAGATTGTCTTTTGCAGTATCAGAAACTTTTGCTGCAACAACCTCAGTAGCTGCAGGTGCTGCAGCCTGTGGTGCTGTTTCAGCTGCAACAGGAGCAGCTACATCATCGCCGGCAGGACGGAATGCAGAAACATCCTCCCCTGCTTCACCAATCACGCAAACGTTTAATAAGCATTCAACATCGTCGCCTTCTTCAAAGAAAACCTCAAGCAATGTTCCTGCAACTGTTGCTTCCTCATCAAAGGTAGCCTTGTCTGTTTCGTAGGTGAAAAGCTGATCGCCTACATTAATTTGGTCGCCCTTCTTTTTGTGCCATTTAGCAATGATACAACTTTCAACGGACTGACCTTGTCTAGGCATAATAACCGGTGTTGCCATAAAATCCTCTCCTTTATATTATTTAACAATTTGTGACTAATTTAACATAACCTGACCGCCGGTAACCGGCACAGCCTGGCCTGTTTCGTATTCCTGTTCAACAATGTAAAAAATAGCACGAGCTACATCCATTGTTTCACAACCACGGCGCATAGGCACCTTGGATTCATAAAATTCTTTAACATCTGCCACAGTTTTAGCGCCGGGCACCTTACCTGCGTTCAAATATTGAACGAATAAACCCTTTTCTGGGTCTGACCAGAGGGGACCGTCAAAAAAGTTACCGGGGCAAATAGAGTTAACCTTAATATTGTAAGGCACAAGTTCTAATGCAAAGCTTTGTGTTAAACCGATGCCGCCAAATTTACCACCGGCATAGGCAAAGTTTTTATTAGAGCCTGCAAGGCCGGATTTAGAATTAATTTGAATAATATCATAAAAAGCATCGGGTGCAATTGCATGTTGTAATTTCATTACTCTTGATACGTATTTTGTACAGAGATAATAAGCCTGATAATTTATTTTTGTTACAAACTCAAAGCTTTTAACATCCATTTCCTCTAAGCCACCGGCCTTTAAAACACCGGCATTGTTAACAAAAATATCTAAACCGCCAAAGGATTTAACAGATTCTTCAATCATGTTTTCAACGGATGTCTCATCAGAAACATCTACTTTGCAAGCCACAGCACGGCCTGCTCCGTTTTCTTTGCAAAGTTTTTCTGCAACGGATTTCGCCAAATCATAGTTTAAATCAGCAATAACCACATAGGCACCCTCGGCTAACATTGCCTCTGCAACGCCTAAACCAAAACCTTGAGCTGAGCCTGTTACAATAGCGGTTTTACCGGATAATCTTCCGTTAGTGTTGAGATTTTGAGCGGTAAAAACGCCCAACCCCTCTACACATACGCTGGTTTTGCCACTTAAACCGGCATTTTTTACCTTTTCTACAACATTTTCTTCCGTAACGCCTGTTAAAGTAATATCCGCAGTGCCTTGTTCAGCATGTGTTAAAACAGGTGCTCCCATAGCTGCACGAAGAGCCGGAGCCACTTTATATAACATCATGTAACTTCCTCCTTTATCAATTGCATGCATATTATTACATGGTAGGGTGAAACCCGACCCTTTTATGGGCCGGGTTATTGTATATTTATTATTTATGAGATAACAAATAAGCCTCTGCTTCTTTGCTCCAAATACCATTATTGGCTTCAATCAATTTAGCAACCTCGCGTAAAACCGGGTCATCAGATGTTACAAAATCTGTTAAAGCGGTTAAAGGCATTTCAATATTTACATAAATTAATTTCTTACCGCCGGGAATTTTAGGCAGATTTAAGGTTGTATCAATAACAGCATCAATACCACCAACATGTGTAATCATAACAGCTGGGTCAAGGCTGCCTTCCTCCATCATTTTAATGGATTCTTTCATGTCATCTGTATTGCCACCGCTGGTACCAACAATATGAGTTGAACCATAATGAACATTGTAGAAATTAAATTCTGCAGAAAAAGCAGGATTTGTAGGACCAGCAAAGAAGTTTAAGCAGCCATCTTTACCTAAAATTTGGTCGCCCATTTCTACAACAGGTTTAACAGGTGCAAAAACAAATACATCATCATAACCTTTACCGTCGGTAAGTGCCATTAAATGTTCAACAGGATTTTCAATGTTACCTGTATTGATATATACAAGTTCTACGCCATTCTTTTTTGCTTCTTCAACAGTTAAAATAGAAGCTGCACGATCCAAACGAGCTTGGTCAATATCGGTTACAATTAATTTTTTGGGTTTTCTGTCAGTATGAATAGCGTAATCAATAGCACCTAAGCCCATGGGGCCAACACCGGCTAAAATTGCCATGTTACCGCCCACAACAATACCCATATCGTGAACATATGAACCTGCCGTGGTGTGATAGTTTGCATGGAATCCGCCAACAATACAACTCATAGGTTCTGCTAAAGAACCATAGAAAAATGCATCGCCACTATAGGAAAGCAAGCATCCCATTTCCATAAATTCATTAGGGATAACAACGTAAGTTGCGCCACCACCAATGTTTTGATAAGAATATCCGGGTGCAGCTAAAGAACCTTTATAGTTAATAGCAGGCTGAATAGCAAAACGCTGACCTTCCTTATATTGACCTTGCCATTTACTACCAACCTTTACAATTTCACCGCAAAATTCATGACCTAAAATAATGGGATTTTCAGCTACATCATTAGGAACGCGCTTATGGTCACTACCCTGAATAGCAGCTTTGTAAGAGGACATACAAATACTGTCGGAAATAACATGAGCTAAAATTTCATCGTCCTTAATTTCCGGTAATTCAAATTCCTCTAAACGTAAATCATTTTTACCATACAGTCTAACTGCTTTAGTTTTCATGGTTTTCACTCCATTTCCGTCTCGCATATATGCAAGACTATATTTATTTTAAATTTTATACTACAAAATTTTCATCCCTGCTGTCTTAGCTGCAGATAGAAGGGAACGTTCGGGGACTTCATCCATAATTAAAATATCAACATCCTCCGGTGTACAAAAAGTATATGGCATGGATTTACCCACCTTGCTTGTATCCATTAAAATAATTGTTTTTTTGGCTTTTTGAATGATAAAACGTTTTAATTCATATTCATCAAAACTACCATTTGTAAAACCATCTTCAATACTGTAGCCACTGGCGGCTATAAAGGCAATATCAATGTTAATATGACGCACATGCTCCAAAGCCCCTGCACCGGAAACACACAAATTACGCCGATTCAACTCTCCGCCAACTAAATTAACACTTGCACTTAGGTTTTGTGAAAGCTCCAAGGCAACATTGATGGCATTTGTTATCACAGAAAAACGACCGGTTTTTAAACGGCGAGCCAGTTGCATCATGGTAGAGCCAGCATCAATAAAAATACTTCGACCTGTTTCAGCAAATGGTATGGCTTTTTCAGCAATTCTGCGTTTTCCTGCAGAATTAATAATTTCACGTTGTACATAGTCTCCTTCAACATCGTGAAACAAGGTACGTGATAAATGGCTAAGAGATTTAGCCCCACCCTTAATTTTAACAATTTTGTTATCTGTTTCTAAAAAATCTAAATCGCGACGAATTGTCATGGAAGAAACGTCAGGAAACAGAGCCTCTAACTCGTGTATACTAATTTCACCATGTTGTTCAATTAAATCATAAATGGATTGTCGTCTGTCCTTCATGTTTCTTCACCACCTGACAAAAAAATGTTAATTTTTTTCATCTATTTGTTATTATATAACATTCCATTTAAAAGGTCAAGACTTATTTTTGCTTTTTTGTATATATTTTTAAGTAATAAAAAGCAACAGTACAGCCTCGTAAATGTGTACTATTGCTTTTATTTAAACTCGTTATATTAATTATTTTCACCCTGACAACAATAACATGATTTTTCACATGGTGGCTTACCATTTGTTGGTGGAATATGTTGTACATTTTTTTTACATATTGGTGGTGGTTTTTCCTTACAATTTTTACCATGGATACATTTTTCTTTTTTGAAACAACTGCAAAGGCTACATATTTCCTGTTCCATTTGGTCTAAATTTCTGCATATATCGAAGAAAAATTTGGATTTTCCCATAGAAAAACTCCTTATAGATAGCATATATGATATACTATGCAATAAGAAGTTTGATTGTTACGGCTGGCCATTATGATAAGGGTGCGGTTTGTACTGCATTAAACTTTTCTAAAAGACGAACGGGACGATAGGCTAACTTTGCTTGTCTTAAGCCGGGCAGCCCCATGTCTTCTTCTCGATTTACATATAAAAAGTCTTTCCATTCATGAGAGCAAAATTCTAAATTAATGGCGTTAAATGCACCCCTTAAATCGGCGGCAAATTCTAAATGAATTAATACGGTATCTGTTGATACCGGCTCACCAATTGAAAATGCAACGAGTTCATCTTTAATATATATGCCGCCACCTTGAACCGGCAAATTTTCAAAGTTTAAAAGAAGACGCTCTGTCGCCTGTCGTGAATTTCCCAAATGATTCAGGTCATCCTTTTCGTTAACCCATTGTTCAAAAAGATTCATGCAGTCTGCCATATCTGATTGATGTAAAGACCGGTATGTGTAATTATATGTGTTTTTGAAATAATTATAATGATTTCGTTTGCTGTGTAATTTTTTTCCTGATAAAGTAATCATTTTTTTGGTTTCATACAAATAATCCGCTGCTGCTCTATCTTCAATAAATGTAAAGGAATCAGGGAAAAAAGTCTGCATTTCCTGTACCATAGAGACAGACAGATTTCGAAATACCGGTCGTAACCCCAATGATTTAATGTAGGCAGATAAACTCTGAATGGCCTTTTTTCTGTTCCCCTCCCCTACGGGATATGAAGCCGATACAGGTTGTTTGCCATTTTGAAAAAATAAAGCTAAACAACCTTCTGTTTCACTATAGGTAATATCTGTATCCCCGGACCAAATATACATATTTGTAAAATTATAGGTAGAATTGTCCTGGTTATAAATATATTTGGAAAAGATTGATTGAGAGGTCATACTAATTTGCTTCCGTTCCATTTTGCATCTGGCTCCATTTCTTAAAAAGCCGCTCGAAAGTTTCCTAGCCCGGCTTTATATCGGTAAAGTGCACAAGAGTCCGGCTTAGTTGCCAAACCTACTGATTTATTTTAAAGTTTTATGTTTTGCAATTTTATTTCTTTTTATCCCTATTATGAGAAAAATTAAACCAACTGATTAATTTTCCGACTGTAAATATAATTTTATTACTATAGGAAATGGCAATACCTTTTCCAATTGCTTTACCCCCGACCATTAAAGCTGACACAAAGCCAGCCATGGCAATATTTAAAATATATTCGTAGTTATGTTGAGAAAAAGCATTTAACATAACAACAATTGCAGCTGTAGCACTGCCGGCAATAACGCTGGCAATATCTCCTATTACATCATTACAAAAATTACCCACTTTATCTGCGTTGCGAATAAGACGAATAGATTCTTTGGCACCTCGTATGCGACGAGAAGCAAGGGAATGAAAGGGAATCTCACTGGCTGCTGTAACGGCTACACCAATAATATCAAAAATAATACCAATTAAAATAAAAGAAAATAAAAGTAAACATGCAATAAAAAGGGTAACACGACTTATGAATCCGACCGAAATCATCTGCATGATAGATGAAATAAAAAATGTCCAGATTACACTGGTAATGACCCACTTAATGCTTATTTTTTTATTTCCTACACTACTATTTTTAATTTTTATCCCTTTATTTTGCTTGTTTCCCCTTGTCAAATTAATCACCTTTTTAATTTTTTGCTCCAAAAATTATTAATTCTAATTTTATTTTTGTTTTTTCTCTATTGCTGACATAATCATAGCAATTAATATGGAGACAATACATAAGATTAGCAGTAAATAAAGTACACCATTCCAACCGAAAAAATCGGCAACGGCACCAATACCATAGGAAGACAGAGATACGCCAACGCATGCGAACGTATTAAGAAGTCCTGATAAAAATCCTGCATTGATTTCGTCTCTCATGTAAAGGGGTGTCATACTTGTAACAAGGTTATTTACTGAAAACATTACAAGATTAATTAGGGCAAAGGAAATTACAATCAAAGGCCAAAGGCTGGTGTTAATAAATAATATAACGGCATCAATAAAAATAACGGCAACAGCAAACCATATGCCGGACATAGTAATAAAAGACTTAACATATTTACGCAGTATGATATTGAGCTTTGCACCAAACATACCTAAAAGGGGTAAAAACAATGTAAGAAAAATTGATAAGCTATTTTTTAAGCCAAACTTCTCATAGAGAATTGATGGTAACCAATTGGTTAAACTATCTTTAATAACAGTATGTATAACGGCAAAAATTGATAGTGCAACAATGGTAGCAATTAGCATGGGAGTAACAGGTGATTTTGAAGTGGAAGTTTTTTGTTCCTCCTCCTTAACCTGCTTATCACTTTTAAATGCTTTGGTGTATAAGCAAAACCACAAAACAGCTGAAAAAAGTAATGCAAATGCACCTACTAAAAATGCGAGTTTATAGGCATGAAAAATAGATAATACCGAACTTAAGCCATAAGAAATAAAGGTTCCGGCTGCAACAGAGGATGTCATAAAGACAATGGCTTTCTTTAGATCTTTTTTTTCTAAAGTAATGGATAAAAGATATATCATAGTCGACCAAATTGTTGATTGAACCAGACCATTAATAAGCCAAAGATACTTAACATATTCAAATGGAATACCCACATAAAAGATAATATTACAAATCGCTGCTAAAATAAGTGAGAGAGCAATCACTACTCTTTTATTGTATCGTCTGCAAAGCATGCCATTCACTAACTGACCAGCACCATAGGCAATAAAAAACAGTGTTGTAACCAAGCCGGCCGTAGCATGATTTATGCCCAAATCCTCTATAATTGGATTAATATTAGAGGAATAACTAAATCTACCTAAATATGCAGTTGTATAGGCAAACCAACATAAAAGAATTGGTAACCAAGTTTTCATCATTTCTTTTTTTTCAGATAATGTTTTCCTAAAATGCGGCATAGTTAAACGCTCCATTCATGCATATGAATATTCAGTCTTTGCATTTGTAAGCAAATAAAGGCATGATTAAAAACAACATAGACGATTATAACATAAAAGGGCTAGATAGTCAATATAAAATAAATTGCCCCCAAAGCCACATGATATGACTTTGGGGGCAATCCAAATTTATTAGATAGTACGGAACACAACAATTAATTTTGCCGATGAACCGGAACGATATACCAAAACTCTGTCTGCATTAGCGTTTCCACTCTCCTGACCAGCAACAGTATAAGGAATTAGTTCATCAATGGATGCTGTTTCATCAACTGATTTAATACTGCCGCTAGCCGTAAAGTTTACACTAACCACTTTCACAGTATCGGCTGCTGTCATGGTCTGTAGATAATCTTCATTACCCAGGTCCATCTCGCCCCAACCGATATCATCATCCTCGCCCGCATATTGCAAAGCAATTTTAAAGGTTGTACCAGTATGACTGTATACTGTACCAGCCATAATAGACATTGTAGCGGTGGGGTACATGTAGTTGTCGTTTCCTTCACGAATCAGTTTAGCATAACTGCTTGATTCACCTACAAAGGATGCATTGCTGCTATGGTGTGTTGCCTTCTTAATGTACTGACTACCATTATATATATCAGCAGCTTCTGCCACTAAAATGACGTCATCTACAACGCCGGCAGAATCAGTTGCTACACGAATAATATCTCCAATTTTGATGTTATCAAATAAGGCTAATATATCGGTATCATCTACATTAACTTTATATACCTTTTCACCACTTTCGCCTAAGGTAGTAACCTCATAATATTCCTCAGTAGTTTTATTGCCAGTTACAACAACAGGTTTATAATTTGTCCATTCATTCATACTATCGTTGTAAGTGCTGCTACTGTCTTTATAAACAATTACAAGTGACGGGGTGCCTGCACTAGATAAATCAACTAAAAGCAGACGATAACGTTGGTTGTAAATTAAACCGGAATTATTACCTGTTTTTAGGCTGTACTCGTCAATTGATTGTAAATCATCCTGACTGGGCACATATAATACCTTGGATGCAGATGTTAACGTATAAATGTTTGCTAGGCCGGTATTTTTAGTTGTACATTTAATACCGTTCACCAATGCATCAGCATTAACCTTTAAATCGGCATCGGTGGCGTTATCCTTACCAAACAAAATGGAATCAACTTTATTGTCCTTTAAGGTATATTTTATAGGCTGATACACCTCATCTGCAGGAGCACCATAATGAACGTCAACATCTGTACCTGTATTCGGGTCTGTAACAGTTTCTGTATAGGTATACTTAGCAGCTTGTTCTGCTAAAGCTGCATGAATTTCATTAAAATCAGAGGCAGTATCAAAAGTCACACCGTTTATACTTACCTTTTCAGCTAGAGAATAATTTTTAAATTCCTTTAACGAAGTGCTATTTAAATTTAGAACCTGCATGTAAATTTTAGAGTCTAAACCATCTTTTGATTCTACAAATTTAGTTAAATATGCGTAAGTATATGTGACATTAGAAGCCTGAAATTCATACTTTGCAATTTTACCAAAAGCATCTAAATACAATTTTAGGTTTGAACCAACCTCAACTTCGCTTCCTAAAGTTGCATTTTTAGCAAATGAATATTCTTTAGAATTTACCGTAATAATACCTTCGTCACGAGTCATAGCGGAAACACGTCCGGTAACTACGTCAGCACCAATTAATATTTCAATATAGTCACTTGCAAGATTTTTTGAAATTGATAAGATTTGATTCTTGGCTAGGGATGAAAAACCAACAGCACTGTTGTTTTTCTTAATGGTAATAGACATGTTCTTATCATCTTCATTAACAACCAAGGCTTCTACAGAACTTCCGTTATTTAAATACAGTGTTTTGGTTGCAGTATTAACAGAGTTGACCTGATAATTCTGATAAGCAGAAATAAACACTACATCAGCGTCACCACCGGAAACAGATAAGAAACGAATAGAACCGGAATTTACAATGGTTGGATCGTTGATAATCGAAGAAAGCGTTTCGCCTGTTAGTAAACTACCATTATAGAAAACGCTGGCGTTATCCGAAATGAAAATCTTATCTATGTCTACATCTTCGTTCTCATATTTTACAGTTGTATCTGTAATGGGTAAAACAATATCTTCTATATCTACAGTTGTTTCCTGATTTTTATTTTTTTGTACAGTCATGCTGGAAAGAACCTGAACATCTAAGCTAATATCTTCCTCATAGTAAACTTTAACGATCTTTCCTAAATAAGAACGCAAATCATCTTTTACAGTTAAATTTTTAATATTGTATATCTCAGTATCGCCATTGGAAAGTAAAAGTTCAATTTGATACTTTGACAAGGTTGTGCTGCAGCCATCTAAGGCAACACCATAAATGGCCGTTACTTGACCTTCTTCTTCAATCACCTTGTCCTTTTGTTCAGCAACAGTAGGATCATCGGTAATTTTTGTCATATCTATGCCAATCATATTATCCATGAGCTTGGCAATAGTACCACGTTTTGCCGGCGCATCATATACGCCATCTACAATGCCTTTTATAAAACCATAACTGCCGGCAACTTTTCTGTAACCAACAGGATATCCGCCATGCCTAAGGGCTGCCTCGCCAAACTTATCATATTTAGCACAAACAACCATTTTTAAAGCCTGGTCATATGTTACATTATCATCAGGTTTAAATGTTCCATCATCAAAACCGTTAATAATTTTTAAGGAATGAGCAGTGCTGATATACTTTGCGGCCCAATGATCGGCAGATACATCAGGAAATCCTGTTTCTGAAGATGCTGATTCAGCTATAATCCCTTGGCCAATAGCATAAATAACCATTTTGCTAAACTCAGCACGGGTAATCGTATTTTCCGGTCTGAATGTGTATGTACCATCTGCTTCTTCATAACCATTAATAATGCCGCGAGCCACTAAGCTTTGAATGGCGTCGTCATATTGATAGTTTTCCGGAACGTCGCTGAAATCTGTTGCTGAAACAGTTGTTACTGCTAAAGAGAACAACATCATGGTTGCAACAAAGAGCGAAAGAACTCTTTTAGTTATTTTCATTTTTATCCCTCCGTATAAATAATTTAATATACTCATGTTTATTATATCATGGTACAGATAAAAGGTCAATTACTAATGTTTTACTTTTGTGTTACAGATAGGGATATTTTCATTATTTAACATATAAGAACCATCCCTCAATACCATAAAAGATATCAGAATATGAAGGGGTAATACTCCCCCGCACTCTTTGATCAAAAATTAATTGTTCATATTCATAAAATAAACCAATAATGGGTACCTCTTCAGACAAAACATCGCATAGTTCATAAAATAAGCTTTGTTTACTTAATTCTGAATCTTGTAGATATAAAGCATTCAGAATTTGGTCTAACCGTTCATTTGAAATACCAAAATAATTTTCGTTTGTCTTTAAAAGAAAAGATAAATCAAAATTTTGTGAAAAATCAATCTCACCTATAAACAAATCGTAGTTACGTTCGGCGATACGAGCTTCATAGTCGCCGAAGGATGTGCTTATAATGGTAACCGGAATACCAATTTCCTGATAATGTTCTTTTAATTGTTCGGCAATTTTCTGACGGTTTTGATTTTCTTCATTTACAAGAATATTGAAGGTTAATGAAATTTGTTCACCATATACCTCTTTTTCTAATATACCATTGCTATCTTTATCAATCCATCCATCATCAACCAGCAATTGGCGTGCTAAATTCACGTCATGAGTAAAATTTTCAGTTGTTGGTTTATGCCAAAAAGAATTTTGAGGTAATGGTAAAAAGGCTTCTGATGCATACTGTATAGCACAATCAGCCAATAAATCCTGCCTGTTAATACTACTTGCAAGAGCATGACGGGTTAAGGGTGTAAGAAAAGCCGGATGTTGATTATTTATCCCCAAAAAGGTAAATTTTCCGCCAAAAAATTCTGTTGAAGATAAACTTCTCTTAGGTGTATATTCGTGCAGATTGATAACCCCGGAGGGTAATACATCAATTTGCATTGTCTCTAACATAGAAACAGCCGTTTCAGCGTTGTTCAGTAAGTAAACAGTAATATCAGAAATATAGGGTGAAAAATCCTGATGATAGTTTTCATTATGAGATAAATGTAATTCTTTACTCTTTTTATAACTTTGTACTTTATAACGTCCGGTACCATTAGGGACATATTCATTTGCTCCCGTGCTTATATCATCCCGGGACATAATTGGAAAGTCTAAAAGAGCCGGAAAATTGATAACAGGATAATGTAGGGATATTGTCAAAGACATTCCTTGACTGCTATATGCAGAGATACAGGATAATCTTTGACGATATAATCCATCTGTTGACATAATCATAGAAAGTGTTGCCTCAACATCATTTGCCGTAAAACGAGCTCCGTTGTGAAAGCTAACGCCATGCTTCATTTGAAACGTGTAGGTTAATCCATCCGGTGAGACAATATAATTTTCACACAATACAGGCTCTATACTATGATTTGGGGCAGTCACAAATAAACTGTCAAAAATCAGCTTATAGACATAAAGATTATGTTGATTTTTACATACAACAGGCTGTAGGGTTTGAACATCTGTCATCGCAAGACGTAGTATACCCCCCTGAACAGCGGACTCATTTTGGTTTTCGTATTCAACTAATTTATTTTGCGAATGTTCGGTATTGCCATTTCCACCACAACCACATAAAAAAAACAGAAGGGTGGTCATCAATAAGGTTAGTATTTTTTTAAAACATAACCCTGCTTTCATGTTTTCACCGCTCCTTCTGTTTTTGAAATTATCTGTTAAGATATAACTTATTCTGCACGTGTCAACTGCTCACGAATCCAGGTCACAGTTGTTTTCACAACTTCACTAACAGGTAATTCTGTCGTTTCTGCTTCATGGCGAAGTTTATACTCAATTATTCCTTCCACCGCTTTTTTGCCAACAGTAATACGAACAGGGATACCGATTAAGTCGGCATCTTTAAATTTAACACCGGGTCGTTCATTGCGGTCGTCCAACATTACCTCAATACCCTCTTTTAACAACTGACTATATAGCTGTTCGGCGAGAGCCATTTGTTCTTCATTGTTGCAATTAACCGGCACAATAATGGCCTGATATGGTGCTATGCTTACTGGCCAAATCATTCCATTTTCATCGTTATACTGTTCAATAACTGCTGCCAATGTACGATTTACGCCAATGCCGTAACAACCCATAATGGGCGTTTTGGATTGTCCGTTTTCGTCTAAATAGGTACAATCGAGAGCATCGGTATACTTTGTACCTAATTTAAAGATATGGCCTACCTCAACACCACGTGTTGTTTGAACGGTTTTACCGCAACGAGGGCAAACATCCTCTTCGGTGATTGTACGCAGGTCCGCAGTTGCTGTTACAGTAAAATCAGAAAAATTCACATTTTCAAAATGATAATCTGTTTCGTTTGCACCAACAATAAAGTTATACATATGTGCAATTTCAAGGTCGCAATAAACCGGAATGGTTAAGCCAATAGGTCCGGCAAATCCAACCTGTGCACCTGTTACTTCTGTTACAACATTCGCTTCTGCCAATGCTAGCTCCTGCTCATTAACACCTAAAAGGTTGGCAAGCTTTGTCTCATTTACTTCCCTATCGCCTCTCACCATAACAGCCAATGGCGTGCCGCCTGCAACATAAATTAAGGTTTTGGCAAAATGCTTGCTGTCGGTATGTAAGGCAGTCACTAATTCATCAATAGTACCAGCTTTAGGGGTAAATATTTTATTCATTGCGCGGGGTGCTTCTTCTGCCATTTTTTCCGGTACACAGGCTGCTTTTTCATCATTTGCAGCATATCCGCAACCAGGACAAAAAGCCACAATGGCTTCCCCGGTTTCTGATTTAACCATAAATTCCTGTGAACCGGAGCCACCCATAGCACCGCTATCGGCATCAACTACAATATAGTCTAACCCTAAACGGTCAAAAATTCGACAATATGCCTTGTACATATTTTGATAAGAAATATCTAATCCGGCTTCATCACAATCAAAACTGTATGCATCCTTCATCATAAATTCTCTAGAACGCATAACACCAAATCGCGGACGACGCTCATCTCGATATTTAGTTTGAATTTGATATAATGTTAGAGGCAGTTGACGATAAGAAGAAACTTCACTTTTAACCATTTGTGTAAAAATTTCTTCATGAGTAGGTCCTAAGCAAAAATCACGGGCGTTACGGTCACGCAAGCGGAACATTTCTGGACCAAACACCTCCCAACGACCTGATTCCTGATAGTATTCAGCAGGTAACAGTGCCGACATTAACAATTCCTGAGCGCCTGCAGCATCCATTTCTTCACGAATAACTTGTTCAACCTTATGCAAGGAACGAAGACCTAAGGGCAGATAAGAATACACACCGGCTGCTAATTTGCGCATTAATCCGGCTCTAAGCATAAGCTGATGGCTTAAGGTTTCTGCCTCTGCAGGCGTCTCACGTAGGGTTTTAAACAACATTTTTGAAACTTTCATCTAATGTACCAATCCTTTCAGGAACAATGTATCCATGCACTAAGACATCTACATAGCATCCTTCTTGTGCTAAAATTAACCTCATTATATATAATAAACATAAAAAGTCTTGATGTCAACACTTTTACACAAAATTCATTGACAAAATTATATATTTCAGTTACAATGGTAAGAGCAAATTGAGGGAGTGATTCCATGAAAATTATCATCAATGCACATATTATAACCATGGAGGGACAAGACTATGAAAATGGCTTTATTATTATAGATGATAAGATCATACATAGTTTGGGCCATATGTCTGATCTGAAAATAGATGACTTTGATTTTGCAGAAAAAATTGATGCACATGGTTCTATGGCTCTTCCCGGTTTTATAGACGCCCATTGTCACGTTGGCTTATGGGAAGAAGGTGCTGGTGGCGAGGGTGATGATGGAAACGAGGATACAGACCCTATTTTGCCGCAACTACGCGCTATTGATGCAATCAATCCCTTTGATGTTGCCTTCCGTGAAGCCTTACAGTCCGGCGTAACAACTGCTATAACCGGACCAGGCAGCGCCAATGTGATTGGAGGCCAGTTTGCTGCCGTTAAAACAGCAGGTCGTTGGATAGATGAAATGATTATAAAAGCGCCTGTTGCATTGAAGGCCGCCTTAGGGGAAAACCCCAAAATGGTCTATGGCAGTAAAAAACAATTGCCATCTACAAGAATGGCTACAGCTGCTTTATTGCGTGAGACGTTATATGATGCCAAGGAATATGTACGGCAATGGGATGAATATGAACAAAAAATATTAGAGGATAGGCCGGATTTTGATTTCAAGATGGAATCATTAGTTCCGGTACTTCGCGGTCAATTACCTTTAAAGATTCACGCACATCGTGCGGATGATATTTGCACAGCCATACGTATTGCGGAAGAATTTAACATTCCTATTACTTTAGAACATTGCACAGAGGGACACTTAATTGCACCACTTCTTGCAGATAAAAAAATCCCAATTATGCTTGGGCCAACTTTAGGAGGGCGTACAAAACCTGAACTGAAAAACATGTCATTTGATATTTATAAGATTTTTGAGGAGGCAGGCATTCCTTTTGCCATTATTACAGACCATCCTGAAATTCCGCTAAGTCGCTTATATCTGTGTGCTTCTTTAGCTTGTCAAAGTGGTATTTCGCCTAAAACAGCCTTAGCTGCCATTACAATTCATGCTGCAAAAAATGTTGGCATTGATCATTGTGTAGGCAGCCTCGCTCCGGGTAAGGATGCGGATATTGTCCTTCATGTCGGGCCATTATTTTCTTTAGACGCTAAAATATCCGCCGTTTTTGTTAACGGCATACAAAGACTATAACATATGAAAGGGTACAAAATGAGTCAAATAAATTCTGCACAAATAAGTGAATCTAAACCACAAGAAAATAAAATGGGCATCATGCCAATTAATAAGCTGCTGTTATCTATGTCATTACCAATGATGATTTCCATGCTTGTGCAAGCTCTCTATAATATAGTGGATAGTATTTTTGTTGCAAAACTAAATGAAAATGCTTTAACAGCTGTATCTTTAGCTTTTCCGGTTCAAAATCTCATGATTGCTGCCGCTGCCGGTACCGGTGTTGGTGTTAATGCTCTTTTGTCTCGAAGTTTGGGTGAACATAATATTGAAAGAGCCAACAAAACTGCCACAAACAGCATGTTACTCTTTTTTCTCACATATATTCTATTTGCAATTTTTGGTTTAGTAGCATCAAAGCTGTTTTTTTCTGCCCAGACAGAGATAGATCAAATTATTGCCTATGGTCAAAAATATCTTTTTATAATTTGTGTATTTTCTTTTGGTATATTTGGTGAGATTGTTTTTGAACGCTTATTACAATCTACCGGAAAAACGGTTTATACCATGATTACACAAGGCATTGGTGCCATCGTTAATATTATATTAGATCCAATTATGATTTTTGGTTTATTTGGCTTTCCGCGAATGGAAGTTGCAGGAGCAGCGCTCGCCACGGTTATTGGTCAAATTGTTGCAATGCTTTTAGGATTGTATTTTAACATTAAAAAGAATAAGGAAATCTCTCTTAATATAAAAGGATTTCGACCTAACGGCAATATTATTAAACGAATTTATAGTGTTGGCATCCCTTCCATTATCATGCAGTCCATTGCATCCGTCATGACCTTTGATCTCAATCAAATTCTCATGGCCTTTACTTCTACGGCAACGGCTGTGTTTGGTGTTTATTTTAAACTGCAAAGCTTTATTTTTATGCCGATTTTTGGCTTAAATAACGGCATGGTTCCTATTGTTGCCTATAATTTAGGGGCACGAAAAAAAGAAAGAATGACTAAAACTATTTTTTTAAGTATTACCTATGCCGTTTCTTTAATGTTGATAGGCATGTTGATAATGCAGCTGTTTCCGACTCACCTACTCCGTTTGTTTGATGCATCAAACGACATGTTATCCATTGGCACAACAGCCCTGCGCGTTATTAGCCTTAGCTTTCTGTTTGCAGGTTTTTGTATTATTTCTACTTCTGTCTTTCAGGCAATCGGAAACGGACTATGGAGTATGATGATTTCAATTATTCGTCAATTAGTTGTGTTGTTGCCTGTTGCGTATTTACTTTCAAAAACGGGTAATTTAAATTTAGTTTGGTTTGCCTTTCCTATTGCGGAGTGTTTTTCCTTGGTCTTGTGCATCATTATGTTGCGTCGCACCTTACGCACCATTTTAACAGATTAAATTTTAACTGATTTATCCTTTGGGTTTTGTCGAAAAGTTGCTTTCTTTTCGACAAAACCTTTTATTTTTTTACGAAGGAATTAAACAGTTAAAAACGAATATGTAAGAAAGAATATTTTACTAAAATAGCCTATTTCAGGCTAAAAGGAGGAAGCAATTTTGCAAATGTCATTAAAAATATGCCAAAGAACATTAATTATTGGTCTATCAGGGGAATTAGATCATCATGGTGCTGAACAAATTCGCGGTTTAATTGAACGTGCTGTCACAGAACAGGATGTTAAAAATTTAATTTTTGATTTTTCCAATTTAACCTTTATGGATAGTTCTGGTATTGGTATGATTATAGGCAGATATAAGTTAATGAAGTCATTAGGTGGGCGTGTAGCTCTGGTGTGTACTAATCCTCGGATGGAACAATTAATAACGTTATCCGGTCTGACAAAATTAGTACATGTATATAAAAGTGTTCAAAATGCATTAAATATGGAAAAGGAGGCATGATTATGGATAACAAGATGACATTAAGTTTTATCAGTAAATCATCTAACGAGGGCTTTGCCCGAGCTGCTGTAGCGGCTTTTGCCACACAACTTGACCCAACATTAGAGGACTTAGCCGATATTAAAACCGCTGTTTCGGAAGCGGTTACCAATGCCATCGTTCATGGTTATGGTCATCCAAACGGAATCATAACGGTTTCATGCGTGTTATCAGGTAAATCAATTACCATCACGGTTCATGACGAAGGACGTGGCATTTTAAATGTACAACAAGCTATGCAACCCCTGTTTACGCAATCAGAGGATACGGAACGTTCTGGTATGGGTTTTACCGTTATGGAAGCATTTATGGATTCGATTACAGTTGATTCAACGATTGGCCAAGGTACAATTGTTACTCTTACAAAAAAAATTAACAATGACATTATGGCTCCATAAATGGGAGGCATACATATGATACCATCAGAATCATTACATAATCGAAAGAACAATGTGCACAAGGAACAACTAATACAAGATAATATCGGTTTAATATACATGGTAATTAATCGATTTCGTTATCGATGTTCCGATCGTGATGATTTGTTTCAAACAGCAGCAATCGGTCTATTAAAGGCTATAGATGCATTCAACCCCACCTATGGTGTTTGCTTCTCTACATATGCAGTACCTGTTATGTTGGGAGAGGTAAAACGATACTTGCGTGATAACACCTCTATAAAAGTAAGTCGTTCCTATAAAACATTAGCAACTAAAGCTTTAGCCTTGCGTCAAGAAATTACCGAAAAATATGGACATGAACCAACCATCGGCCATTTAGCAAACATTCTACAAGTATCACCTGAAGAGTTGGGGGTTGCTCTGGCTGCTTCACAACAAATAATTTCTTTAGATGAATGTTACGGCGAAGATCAAAATCCCTTAAAAAATATTCTTCCTGCACCGGAGAATGGCTACAATATAGCCGATAAAATTACACTGTATCAATTAATTGAACAATTACCTGAGCGAGAACAAAGAATTATCTTTTTACGTTATTTCAAAGAACAAACACAATCACAGGTTGCTGCGCAAATGGGTGTTTCACAAGTACAGATTTCACGCTTGGAAAAGAAAATTTTGTTTAAACTACGCCAGGAATTATGCTAATATACGCTTCATAGGTAGGAACTCAATTTATTTATTTTGTTTACAATAAAAAATAAGCCCTTTGGATTTAGACCAAAGGACTTATTTTTTGCTCTTATTTACCTGCAACAACGTCTTTCAATGCTTTGCCAGCCTTAAATGCCGGAACAACGGTGGCAGGAATTTTGATTGTTGCTTTTGTTTGAGGATTTTTACCGGTACGAGCAGCTCTCTTTCTTGCTTCAAACGTACCAAAGCCAACCAGCTGAACTTTGTCACCCTTTTTCAAAGATGTACCAACAACCTCAACAAATGCACTCAGAGCCTTTTCAGCATCTTTCTTTGTGATGTCAGCCTTCTGAGCCAGAGCAGTAATCAATTCTGCTTTATTCATTTCATTTTCCCTCCTTTATTTAATTTTAAACCCTATCTTACATTATACGACAAAAATCTCAATTTGTGAAATGTTTTTTTAATTAACCTGTAATCTTTATGTAATATACACAAAGGTTTACATAATTTTTAGTACATTTTAACGACGTTTTGCGGTCTCCCACAGTGCATCCATCTCCGCAAGGGTCATATCTTCTAATTTTTTTCCTGCTTTATTTGCTTCGTTTTCTACATATGAAAATCTGGAAATAAACTTTTTGATTGTATTTTCCAATGACTCTTCTGCAGAACATTTAGTAAATCGGGCAATATTGACAGCAGAAAATAAAACATCTCCCAGTTCCTCGCTAATATGGGCTTGGTCTTCTGATTCAATAGCTTTTTGTAGTTCCTCTGTTTCCTCTTGCAGCTTAGCCAGTGCATCGGTCACGTTATCCCAATCAAAGCCAGCTTTTGAAGCCTTGGATTGAATTTTTTGCGCGCGTATCAATGCGGGCAAATAGGAACAAACTCCTTCCATGGTTTCGGTGTATGATTTTTGACCTTTTTCTTTCTGTTTATTTTTTTCCCAGGTAGAAAGAACATCCTCTGGTGTTTCTGCTGTATCACAACCAAAGATATGAGAATGACGAGATATCATTTTATCACAAACGTGATATAACACATCATCTATGGAAAATGTGTTTGCATCAGCACCAATTTGAGCATGAAAAACAACCTGTAAAAGCAAATCTCCTAACTCGTCAGCAAATTGGTCAGTTGTTCCTTTATCTAAGGCTTCAACTGCTTCATAGGCCTCCTCTATTAAATTCATTTTAATACTTTCGTGGGTTTGAACCTTGTCCCATGGGCAACCATTTTCACCACGGAGCATTTTAATAATAGCAAGTAAATCTTCAAAGCTATATTGTTTTTTTTCTTTAGTCATACTATCTTATCACCTATTTTTTTTAATTATCTATGATAAAAGTTTAAATTTATCCAATATTTTTACTAAGGACTTCCCTTTTGGCATCATAAGTACGTCCTCGCGTTTAACCAGTTTCAGAATAAAAATTGCAACGCCGTAAATTAAAACAGCCGCAATAATAGCAATGCCAAGGGCTATTATAACACGCAAACGTATACCTGACGGAAGGGGTGTAACAGGGCTGTTTTGCGGTGTAAAAGTGATTAAAAGTGAAAGTGGGGCAATATTTAAAAATTTTGCAGACATTTGATAGGCAAAATATGCACCAACACCCATGATACCACCGGCTATGGCGGGCCGGAATACAAAACTTGATGGAGAAAGATTGGCACCCATGATTCGTTTGACACTAATTAAATTTAAAATGGCAATTACACAATAACATAAAACCGTGCTGATGGGCGCCCCGCCAATATTCATGGTGGGTATTGCAATTAAAATATAGTTAGTAATAATTTTAACAACCCCGCCAATTACCATGTTACGCACCGGAATCATCACACGGCCTATACCCTGCAGCATAGCTGTTGAAACGGAAACTAAACTAACAAAAATAACAGCATATGCTAACAGTATTAGCATGGAAGAGGCTCTTGCATTATTATAAACTGCTGTCAAAATGGGTTCACTTAATACGGAAAGACCTATAGCGCATGGAACAGAAAATAAAATGGTAATCCGCAATGTGGATTCAGATAGTTTTTTTACTTCCGGTTTATTATTGGTCGCAAATGCTCCCGAAATAAAAGGTACAACGCTCATAGATAAGGACATGATGATAGTAGGTGGCAAATTAAACAATGGTATAGCAAATCCGGAATATGCACCATATAAAATTTCTGATGGCTTAATGGTCATTAGTTTGCCAATGGTAACATCTATGGGAGATAATCCATAAAACTCTGTTAACGCAGTATATATTTCTTGTGTAATTGAAATTGTTTGTAGTCTTTGGCGAATCATAACAACATCAATTACATTGGTTAGTGATGTCACGGCTGCACCAATGGTAATAGGTACTGCCAGCTTAGCCAGTTCAATAAAAATTTTCCGTGTACTTCCGGTTTGGGGGTCATATATAGCGGTTGGTCCATTAAGTGACATTTTATTTTTTCGTGTTACATATGTGACAAACATTACAATGCAACCTAAAAATGTTCCGGCCGTAACGCCTAAAACAGCCCCAGCAGCACCATTTTCAATTCCAGTAGGCAGTAAGATGTAAGCTAAGAGCAATCCAATAATAAGCTTTCCTAATGCTTCTGCAACCTCTGATAAGGCCGTGGGCAGCATATCAGAAAAACCTTGGAAATAGCCGCGAAAAGCCGATAAAACAGATACAAAGAAAATAGCAGGACTAATGGCAATAATGCTTAGATATGAAGAAGGTGAATTAACCATCTGTACCGCAAAAATGCGTGCACCTAAAATTAAAACAATCGTTCCGGCCAGGCCAATTAACATTAAAAGTGTAAGTGCTGCCCGAAAAATTTTTTTCGTTTCATTATAATTATTTTTTGCAAGGCTGGCCGAAACCATTTTTGAAACAGCGACCGGCAGTCCGGCTGTAGCAATAACAAACATACAAGCATATAAATTATAGGCAGTGCTAAAAATTGCCATGCCTTCCTCGTGAATTATGTTAGCAAGAGGAATTTTAAATAAGGCGCCAATCACTTTCACTAATCCATTTGCAAGCACCAAAATGAAAGCACCTTTTAGGTAAGATTGTTTTTTCAAGCTTGTTTACCTCCCGGTTTCAAATGTATACAAGTCTATTAATTTATTCTATTGATAACAAAGAGTAATTAGACTATTTTCCTAGACAAAAACGGGAAAAAATTTCATTAATAATTTCATCTGATACCGATTCCCCTGTGATGGTTCCTAAAGCCTCTAGGGCAATGCGCAAATCCACTGAAAGTAAATCCAGCGGAACACCGCTCTCTAAGGTCTTTAAAGCATTTTTTAATGCATCACGAGCCTGGCTTGCAGCTTGTTTTTGTCTCAAATTAACAATAGCCGCATCTCTGTTTTGCGTGATACTTCCCAAAGAAAACAACTGTTCTGTTACCTGCTCCAAGGCATCAATTCCTTGTTTATATTTTGCAGACAAAACCACTTGAGGTATCTCTTGCATTGATAATGGAATTTTCCAAGAAGATTCTAAATCAGATTTATTTAAAATTATAATAGTTTTTTTCTGGTCTAATAAGGAAAATATCCTCTGATCATCTTCATCGTAAGGTCGTGAGGCATCAACAACAAATAAAATTAAATCCGCTTTCGTAATATAATCCTTAGCCTTTTGAATGCCCATGGCTTCAATAGACTCAGCATTTGAACGAATTCCGGCTGTATCAAAGACATTAAGGCGTAAGTCACCCAAGCGAACAAATTCTTCAATCACATCTCGTGTGGTTCCTGCCTGACTGCTTACCAACGCTCTATCTGTACCGGCTATATAATTCAGTAAAGAGGATTTGCCTACATTAGGCTTTCCTACAATTACCGTGTTAATACCATTGCGAATTAATCGACCTTGATCACCTTGTTCAATGATGGTCGATAATATTTGAATCATATTGTAAAGGCTCTGTCTTGTTTCTGTGACTGTGGTTTCATCTATATCCTCCTCAGGAAAATCAGCCATAACATCAAGCCCTGCTGCCAGATGTAATATCTTTTGTCGCAGGTCTGCAATAGGAGCCGAAAGCCGTCCCTTTAATTGGTTAACAGATAGTGAAACTGCCGCATCAGATTCAGCCTGAATTAAATCAATCACCGCTTCTGCCTGAGATAAATCCATCTTGCCGTTTAAAAAAGCACGCTTGGTAAACTCTCCTCGATCAGCTAAGGTTGCGCCGGCATATAAAACAGCGGATAAAATACTGCGTGTAACAAAAGAGCCGCCATGGCAGCTAATCTCCACAACATCCTCACCTGTATAGGAATGAGGACCGCGCATAACAGCAGCTAACACTTCATCCAGCACGCGTCCAGCATGGATAATTTGCCCAAAGCTAAGTGTATGGGAAGGGCTTGTTTGCAATGTGCGTTTTCCACGAAAAACACGGTCACAGATTGAAATGGCATCCGGTCCGCTAACACGAATAACGGCGATTCCGCCCTCACCAGGTGCGGTTGCTATGGCCGCTATGGTTGTTCCCTTTACGTCAGTCATGTAGAATCTACCTCAATCAATTAAGTATTGATAGTCATCTAAAATATAAGATAACGCATCTAAGTAATCTGCAACAGCAGGAATATGTAATAAAAGTCGAAATGTGTATGTCACCTGTCGAACAAAACGAGACTGAATACAATTGGTTGCCATATGGTGAGTCAAGGGACAAAAAAATGCCCGTGGATCTCGAATAATTTGCAAGGTAGAACCATGACGATATAATGGCACCAAAGGAAAAATGCGACAAGATAAGGGTCGTTCCTCTCGTTTGCAAGGACCATGACAAACCACTAAGTCTACAGGGGTATGTCCAACATAAAAATCTGTAGGTAAAATGGAAAAGTTCTCTTTCCCGATAAAAAGTTCTTTTTCACCGGGAAAGAGATACATACCGCTTTCTTCATCACCTTGACAGCATAGCTTACCACACATTTCTCCGCAATCAAAAGGAATGGGAGTTAATGAATCAAATTTTTTGTAAATTTCATTATAAATTTCGCTAATTTTTAGTTTCATGCTTTGTCCAGCGCTTCTTTTAATAATTTATTGATAATTTGAGGATTGGCTTTACCGCGAGAAACGCGCATAACCTGCCCTACTAAATAGCCCATAGCCTTATCCTTACCCGCTTTGTAATCCGCAACTGATTGAGCATTTTGTAACAAAACATCCTGAATCATTTGTAAAATGACACCTTCATCCGAAACCTGAGAAAGACCTAAGCGTTCAATAATTTTTTCAGGTTCTTCCGGTTTTGTAAACATTTCAGCCAAAACTTTTTTAGCCGCACTGTTACTAATGGCACCCTTTTCAATAAGGGCAATTAAAGCCTTTAAATGAGCAGGTGAAAAAGGAATGTCTCCTGCTTCTAATTCACGATCGTTTAATAATTTAGCAATATCACCCATTAGCCAATTACTAACTGTTTTGGGCGCTGCACCTAAGTTGACAGTTTCATCAAAAAAGTCAGCTGTTTTCTTGGAAGATGTTAAAATAAAGGCATCGTATTCCGGTAGGCCATAACTATCTACATAACGACTTCTCCGCTGATCCGGCAACTCGGGAATTGTTTGTCTGATTTCTTCAATCCACTCATCAGAAATAATAATAGGCAATAAATCCGGCTCCGGAAAATAACGGTAGTCCTGTGCATCCTCTTTTGTACGCATCACAGTACTAATACCTTTTACATCATCCCATCTGCGGGTCTCCTGGTCAATTACACCACCATCATTCAGCACTTCAGCCTGACGTTTTTGCTCATATTCCATAGAACGAACTGCTGCTCGGAAGGAGTTAATATTTTTCATTTCGCAACGAGTACCATATTCTTTTTGACCCTCAGGACGCAAAGATAAGTTAACGTCACAACGCAGAGATCCCTCTTGCATTTTACAGTCTGATACTTCGGTATATTCCAAAATAGATTTTAATGTTTCTAAGAAAACTCTTGCTTCTTCAGGGGAACGCAAATCAGGTTCTGTAACAATTTCAATTAATGGCACGCCACAGCGATTATAGTCCGCCATGGAGGTGTTACCATAATCATCATGCACCAGCTTACCTGCATCCTCTTCAATATGGATACGTGTTATACCAATTCTGCGGGTTACACCATCAACTAAAATGTCAATATAACCATGTTGACACAAGGGCAAATCAAACTGAGAAATCTGATAAGCCTTTGGCAGGTCAGGATAAAAGTAATTTTTTCTGTCCTGCTTACCATATTTGGTAATGGAACAGTTCATAGCAAGTCCGGCTTTAATGGCATAGTCCACAACACGTTTGTTTAGTACGGGCAATGTGCCCGGCATACCGGAGCAAATCGGACATGTATGGGTATTAGGCTCGCCGCCGAATTCGTTTTTACAACCGCAGTATATTTTTGTATTTGTCTTAAGTTCAGCATGGACCTCAAGACCAATGACAGTTTCGTATTTCATCTTCTATCCTCCTATAGTACCGGTTTCACTTTGGAAATAGTTTTTTCCAGAGCGTAAGCCGCATTCAAAATTGCTTCTTCGCCAAAAGGTTTACCGATAATTTGTAGGCCAATAGGTAAACCATTAGCATCATAGCCACAAGGAATGACAATGGCAGGTAAACCACCAATATTGACAGAAACAGTACAAATATCCGCCATATACATTTGTAAAGGATCGTCTGTTTTTTCTCCGATCCCAAAAGCAGTTGTTGGCGTGGTAGGCGTAACAAGGACGTCATATTTAGAAAATGCCTTATCAAAATCTTGCATAATCATGGTTCTAACCTGTTGTGCCTTTTTGTAATATGCGTCATAATAACCGGAAGATAAAGCATAGGTACCAATCATAATACGTCGTTTCACTTCAGCACCAAAGCCTTCGCTACGTGTTTGTGCATATAAATCAATTAAATCATCAAACTTTTCTGCACGAAAACCGTATTTAACACCATCAAAACGTGCTAAATTGGAACTTGCTTCAGCAGAAGAAATCATGTAATAAGCCGGCAATGCATATTCATTTAAGGGTAAATGCATTTCTTCGTAATCGGCACCCAAGGCATGAAAAGAGGATAAGGCTGCCATAACAGCCTTCTGTACCGGCTCGCTAATACCTTCACCCATATATTCTGCCGGCACACCAATTTTAAGACCCTTCACATCACCAGTCAAGGCCTTTTCAAAAGAAGGATATTCACGATTTACACTTGTGGAATCCATGGGGTCATACCCAACAATTTGGTCAAAAATTAATGCACAGTCCTGAACATCTTTAGCCAAGGGACCAATTTGATCCAGAGAAGAGGCAAATGCCACCAATCCGAAACGCGATACGGTACCATAGGTAGGCTTCATGCCTACACAACCGCATAAAGATGCCGGTTGACGGATAGAACCTCCCGTGTCAGATCCTAAGGTAAAAGCAGCCTCATCTGCCGATACACAAGCCGCCGAGCCACCGGAGGAACCACCAGGCACTTTCGTAATATCATATGGATTCTTTGTCTTTTTAAAGTATGAATTTTCTGTAGAAGAGCCCATGGCAAATTCATCCATATTAACTTTGCCCAGCAAAACTGTATCAGCATCCTTAAGCTTTTGCGCTACGGTGCTATCGTAAGGTGGGCGAAAATTATAGAGCATTTTGGATGAACATGTGGTTAAGATATCCTTTGTGCATAGATTATCCTTTAAAGCCATAGGAACACCGGCTAAAGCACCAATTTTTTCTCCTGCAGCAATTTTATGATCCACAATAGCGGCGCTTTTCATTGCTTCTTCTGGTAAAACGGTTACATAGCTTTCCACTTTAGACTCTACCTTATCTATTCTATCTAAATAGGCCTTTGTAATTTCTTGTGAAGAAAACTCTTTATTTTTTATCTTGTCACGTATCTCGTGGGCTGTTAATGTATGCATAATTAAGCTCCTTTTGAATTATTCTACAACCTTTGGTACGGTGTATCCACCATCTTCAGCACTGGGCGCATTTTGCAGCATTGCATCCCGATCAAAGGAAGGTTTAATTACATCCTCGCGAAACGCATTGCTCATTGGAATGGCATGAGCTGTTGGAACAACCCCCTCTGTATCTAGCTCATTTAATTTATTGGCAAAACCAATAATACTCTCCATGTCGGCAGACAGGGCTTCTGCTTCACTATCAGAAAACTTTAGCCGAGCCAGCTTTGCCACATGAAAAACTTCTTCTTTAGAAATTTTCATACCGTAACTCTCCTTCTCTCAAAAAATATATTCATAACCAATCCGGTAATGATTTCAGAAATATAAGTTAATCTAAACTCTAATGAATGATCTGCTCGAAAATTTTAATTAAATCCTGTGGATTATCTGCTAAAAAGGTTGCGCCACCTTCTTTTAGTTGCTCCTGAGTACGAAATCCCCACAAAACACCTATAGGTATCATTCCGGCAGTCTTACCGGTTTGCATATCAACCTCGCTATCCCCAACAAAGGCAATTTCATGAGGGGATAACCCTAAATCATGTGCAATAGCAAGAGGTGCCTTGGGGTCAGGTTTTCGGGGCACACCGGGCCGCTCTCCATAGGCGCATGTAATAGCATATTCGGAAAACCAGCTATTAACCAAAGCTTTTGTTGCCCCATCCGGTTTATTGGATAAAACGGAAATTGCAATATTTTCCTGCGTTAAATATGCCAAAACAGATAAAATTCCATCATAGGGTGCGGTTTTTTCGTTAGACCGTCCTTGATATTCCTCTGCATACGCGCCCAGACACTTGTCCACCTGCTCCTCTACTGCTGCTGCCTCTGGAGGCATACAGCCTTTCACATAGTTTCGAGCACCATAACCAATGACTTTTTTATGAAACGATAAGTCCGTATGTGTTGGATAGCCAAACCGAACGAGCATACGATTCATGGCAGCCGCCAAATCATCTAAAGTATTAAGTAATGTACCATCTAAATCAAATATTACTGCTTTTATCAAAAAAACCGCCTCCGTCTTAGTGGGTGTCTTTCAATGTTGTTTCATTATTTTCTTGTATAAAAGGCTGCCGAGTAATCATATATTTATTCATGATATGCCAAGTGTAATAATTAATGGTAAACCCTGTCCAGGCAATTAAAAATACGGCCATAAGCAGAGCCCAGATTATAGGTAAATACCATAAAAGGCCAACATGAACAAAACATAAGATCAGCAAATAAAAACAATTTTGTGGCAATTTTGCCATTGCAAAAATAAATGAATTCTTAATAATATCCTTCAATTTCATATCAAATGTAACAATCATAGGATAGGTGTAAAAGCTAGTTGTCAGCAGAAAAACGGCAAGCAAACCGGCAACTGTCAATACCATTGTAACCGGTAAGCCGGATTTAACATAAAATAAAAGAGCATTACAAAATAAATATATTACACTTGTACTTATTATACTCATCATGAGTCCTTGTTTCAGGTTTTTTTGTGTATGTTCAAAAAAGTCTGACACTAAAAAAGCATGTTCCTGTCGCGACCAATTTCGTAACACATATGTTAAGCCCGCAACAAAGGGACCAATAAACATAAAAGGAATAAACGGTGTTAGTGGCAATATAAAATTTGATTGCCAAATAACGTTAAAAATTGCGTCTTCTATGTTAGCTATGTAGGGGATAGATAAAAGGACCGACGCACCAATAAAAATTAATATACAAAGCACAAACAGTAAATTCAGTTTTATTAAATCCAAAAAATGTCGACCTAAAATTTCAAAATAATTCCGTTGAGCAGCTTCCTCTTTGGTAATACCCTTTCCGGGCCGAGTAACGCCATTGTTAAATAAACCCACTCTTGATTCCTCCTATGTTTTCAATCCTTCTTCTTACGCAATAAGGATAAAGGCGGCAGAGGCCGTCCAACATTTAAACGTAATTTTTGCCGAGAATGAGGAGCTGATTCTATCACATTACCCCATTCATCTCGCAATGTATTTGCTTGAATTGTCATACTTTTTTCGTAGGGAACAACTGTTTCCAGTTCATCTCCTTTAAAAAACCGATTTCGCTGCTCTAACAATAAATCCCCGCTCGTTTCATCATAACCGGTAACCACGGCCACCACATCATATGTACGAACGTAGGCACTTGTTTCATAATTTTGCGCATTAAAATCAGGCTGACCGGTGTAAAATCCGGTGGTATAGTGACGGTTGCTGACTTTCGATAATTCTTCCAGCCATGATGGATCTGTTTGAAATGTATCGGGATTCTCAAAGTAACGGTCTATGGCCTCACGATATGTTTTAACAACAGTAGCCACATAATACTCTGTTTTAACGCGACCTTCTAATTTAAAGCTGCTAATTCCACATTCAATAAGCTGTGGAATATACTCTATCATACACAAATCTTTAGAATTAAAAATGAACGTACCTCGGTCATTTTCATAAACAGGATAATATTCTCCAGGTCGTTTTTCTTCCATTAAGCTGTAATTCCATCGACATGGATGGGCGCAACTGCCTTGGTTGGAATCGCGACCTGTCATATAACCGGATAAAAGGCAACGACCGGAATAAGAAATACACATGGCGCCATGAACAAAGGCTTCTAATTCTAATGTGTTTGGCGTTATTTCTCTAATCTCGCGTATTTCGTCAAAAGATAATTCCCGGGCGCAAACCACTCGTTGGGCACCTAACCGATGCCATGCCGAAAAGGTTTCCGCATTTGTATTATTCGCCTGGGTACTGATATGCAAAGGCACATGGGGTGCCAATTTTTGTGCCATGGTAAAAACACCTAAATCCGACACAATCAATCCATCCGGTGTAAGCTCAGCCAATTTCTCTAAGTAACGTGATAACATTTCTAAATCTTGATTATGAGGAATAATGTTAACAGTAATATATAGTTTTTTATTAGCAGAAAGAGTTAGTTCTCGTGCTCGTTTTAAATCATCTTTAGAAAAATTTTTTGCAGCACTCCGCATGGAAAAAGCCTCGCCGCCTGCATAAACAGCATCAGCTCCAAAGGCGATGGCCGTTTGCAAGCGTTCTAAAGTTCCGGCAGGGGCTAAAAGCTCAGGCTTTTTCATGTTTAAACCTCACTTAATATTTGTTTTATCTCTGCGGCAATATTGTTAGCATCTAGTCCGCATGCACGATATAATTCCTCACATTTGCCATGGGGCACAATACCGGTTTCATGTGCTTTAACCAATACACGGGCCCGGCCGTGATAAAGATTCATAATTTTTTCACCTATACCGCCATGTTTAACACCGTCTTCTATGGTAACAATGAGTTTATAACCATCAGCAAGCTGTTGTAACGACGCTGAATCCAGAGGCCATAATGTACGTAAATTTACAACTGTAGCAGAATAGCCTTCATCTGCTAACATATCTTTACATTGTATAGCAACAGAAAGCATATGGCCCATGGACAATATACATACATGCTCTCCACGGGATACAACATCCGGCAAAAAGGGTTTTAAAGATTGCCCAGTATATGTGACACTGTTTCCTCCTCTTGGATATCGAATTGCAATTGGACCACAATGTTCTGTAGTTGCATATGCAAGCATATCTGAAAATTCTGTAAAATTAGCAGGGGCCAAAATGGTCATATTAGGCATTTGAGAAAGAAATGCCAAATCATATACACCTTGATGTGTTTCACCATCCTCCCCTACCAAACCTGCCCGATCAATGGAAAATACAACTGACAAATTTTGTAAACATACATCATGCAAAATTTGGTCATAGGCTCGTTGAAGAAAAGATGAGTAAATGGCCACCACAGGTCGCATTCCTTTTTTTGCCAAACCTGCAGCAAAGGTTACACCATGTTGCTCGGCAATGCCTACATCAAAAAATCTATCGGGATATAGCTGCCCAAAGGCACATAAGCCCGTACCATCAGACATGGCGGCCGTAACAGCGCACAAGTTTTTATTTTGTTCTGCTAAAGAAAACATGGTACGACCCAACACAGCTGAATAGGTTTCTCCCCCGCAATTGCGTTCACCGGTTTCAATTTCAAAAGCACCTACACCATGAAAATCTGTTGGTTTATCTTCAGCAAATTTATAGCCTTTACCTTTTTTAGTTTTAACATGTATTAAAACTGGGCCATGTATCGCTTTGGCTCGTTCTAAAACCTGACACAAAAATGGAATGTCATGACCATCAATAGGGCCTAAATATGTAAAACCAAAATCTTCAAAAATTGTGGAAGGTGTCAGCAGGTAGCGGAAAGAATCTTTTATTCTTTTCATTAAAAGTACAAGGCTCTTACCTACTTTAGGAATTTTTCCTATCCCTTGTTCCAATCGGGATTTTAACTTAAAATAAAAGGGTCTTGTTCTCATCCTTGTTAAATAACGTGAAACTCCGCCTACATTCTGCGCAATAGACATTTCATTGTCATTTAAAATTACTATAAAGTTTTTCTTATAGGTACCGGCATCATTTAAGGCTTCAAAAGCCATACCACCGGTTAAAGCGCCATCACCAATAACGGCAACTGTACGCTTATCCTCTCCTAATATGGCAGCCGCTCGCGTCATTCCCAAAGCAGCAGAAACAGATGTGGAGGAATGACCGGTATTAAACACATCATATTCACTTTCACAGCTCTTAGGAAACCCGCTTAGCCCGCCGTATTGACGCAACATAGAAAAGTCTTTCATCCGTCCAGTTAACAGTTTGTGAACATAGGATTGATGACCCACATCCCATATGATGCCATCATCCGGAAGGTGCAACGTTTTAAACAAGGCCAGGGTTAATTCTACAACACCTAAGTTGGATGCCAAATGTCCTCCTGTTTTTGAAACGGACTGAATCAAAAACATGCGAATCTCTTCTGCAAGTTTCTCCAGTTCATGAAAACTCAGTTTTCGAATATCATCAGGCGATTGAATGCCCTCTAAAAATTGGTACACATAAATCACTCTTTTACATGTTCTTTTATCCTAATGTAGATTTTTGTATTAATATGAACACACATAGATATATCATACCATATTTTTATCCTTTGGTAAAGAGGAAAAAGTCATTTTTCTTGCACTTTTTTTGATTTTTTATCTTTTTTTAGTATCTCATATCCGCCCATTATAAATAAAAAAATTCCAAAAAGACGTCGTAAAATATCTGCTTTTAAAAAACCGGCTAAAAGCGCGCCGCCTACCGCACCTAATAGGCCAAATAAAATAATAGGCCACGCAATTGCAAAATTAACCCTTTTATTTTTAATATGCACCCATAAAGACACAATAGCAGTCGGAATAAAATATAACAAATTAATTCCTTGTGCTTCGTGTTGCACAATTTGCAAAAAAATAGATAGAGAAGGAATTAAAATCGTTCCACCACCAATACCCATACCGCTAATAATGCCGGATATAAGGCCAATGATAACAGAAATAATCATGAGCCCACCACCATTCTTATAGCAGCAAGAATCATAAAGGAACCAAATATTTTGCGTATACAGTTGCCTGATAACTTTTTTAAAAGCTTGGCACCCAACAGTCCCCCGATAACACCACCACCGGAGACCTGGAGCGCCAAGCTATAATTAAGAGGCGTTTGACGGCCATAAAATAACAAACTTACCATCGTAAAACCCAAAATGATTAAAATTGCTGTGGCGTGAGAGGTATGTTCATCTTGTTTTAAAAAGTGTTCTAAAAAGGGAACAATCACGGTCCCGCCGCCCGAACCAAACAAGCCATTTAAAAAGCCAGCCAGCATGCCACCAAGAGCCGAAATCCATAGGGTTCGCTTTGAAATTTTGTTTAACAAGTGCATCAATACCACTCCGTTTCAAAAATTCATTGTATTTCGAAGTTAGTATGTACACATATAACCAAAATTATCAAATTAGGCATCTATTTCCTCTAAATGTAATGGTAAAAGCTTGGAAACGCCTTTTTCCTGCATCGTAACACCGTAAATAACATCTGCACATTCCATAGTACCGCGACGATGAGTAACTAAAATAAATTGAGTATGGCGACTAAATCTTTTAATAAATTCTGCGTATCTATATACATTATTTTCATCTAAAGCCGCCTCAATCTCATCTAAAAAGCAGAAGGGCGTTGGTTTAATTCGTAAAATAGCAAAAAGCAAAGCAATGGCTGATAAAGCACGTTCACCTCCGGAAAGCAAGGAAAGGCTTTGTAATTTTTTACCGGGAGGTTGAACATTAATGTCAATCCCGCTTTCCAATATATGGTCTTCATCAGATAGTTTTAAATCTGCATTACCACCGCCAAATAGTTCTGAAAAAGTTGTTTTAAAGTGTTTGTTAATCTTGTCAAATTTCTCTTTAAATTGACGTTTCATAATGGTTTGCATTTCTTCAATTAGCCGCAACAAATCCCGCTTGGCTTTTTGTAAATCATCTCGTTGGTTAGTTAAAAAATTATATCGCTCCGTTACTGCTTTTTCTTCTTCAATAGCGTCTACATTCACATTACCAAGCTCACGAATTTTACTTCGTAAAATGCTGATTTGTTTGGCAATTGCATGATCAGTACCTAAGTCATCCTTATGAAGTTTTGCTGCCTCTGAAAAAACAATTTCATATTCGTCCCAAAGACGCGAAATGGCTGCCTCTGCCTCTGTTTCTAACTTTTCTTTTTGTGTTTCAAGACGGCCAATTTCTGTTTTTAAATCATATATCGTTTCATGATTGTTCTTAGAATTTCCTTGCAAATCACGGAGTTTTTGCTCAACAGACTGACGTTCTGTAGAAAAAACTGCCATTGACTGCCGTATAGCTTCAATCTCCTTGGATAATGTATTTGTCTGCTCCTCTTTTGTTATTATATCCTGATGATGGGTTTCGTTTGAAGATAAAATTTCCTTTTTTTCTTGGTGGCGTAAAGTAATATGCATATCTGCCTGAGATATCTCATGAAAAAGTGTTTCCATCTTTTCTTTGCATTGGTCAATATCACGCATTACGGCTGATTCCTCAAAACCTTTTTCCATGATTTGATCATTAATTTTTTGTCTATCATTCGCAAAAGATTCCTGAATTTGTTCTAGCTCATTGAGAATGACACGATTTGTTTGGATGGACGCCTCTGCCTCTTTTAGTTGCTCCTCTACTTGTTCTTTTTCCGCCATAAATTGTTGGCCCTCTGCCTGTGCATCAATTATACTTTGTTTAATGTTTACAATCGCATCCTCCAAAGCAGACAAAAGTAAACCATGATGATCTCTGTCACGTGTCAAGAGTAAAAGAACTTCTTTATTTTCACGATATACATTCTCTGTTTGAACTTGTTCTTGAGCTAAATCTAAAATTTTAGCTTCTAAAGCTTTTTTCTTTTTTTCTAAATTTACTATTGTCTGTTCACAAGATTTCAGTTCATCTTTTAGTTTACGAATTTCTTGTTCGCGACCCAGTAATTGACTGCCCTTTTGCTGAGAACCTCCGGCAATAGAACCACCGGGATAAAAAACCTCGCCATCTAAAGTAACAATGCGAATGGATTGCTTATATTTTCTCGAGATGGCAATGGCCTCATCTACTTTTTCAATGACAATTGTCTTACCTAATAAGTTTTTAATAACACCATCATAACAATCATCATAGCTTACAAGTTCAGATGCAATACCTAAATAACCAGGCTCATTTTTAATTTTGCTAACATCAATTAAGCTGCCACTAACCGCCGAGACTGGCATAAAAGTAGCCCGACCAGCACCTTGTTTTTTTAAATAGGCAATGGCTTTCTTTGCATCTTCTTCCGTTTTTACAACAATATTCTGAAGAGCACCGCCAATGGCGGCACCTATAGCAACCGCATAAGCCTGTTCTACATGAATTAATTTTGAAACAGGGCCATAAATGCCTGCATTACGAAGCATACCGCCATCATGTTGTTTCATAATCTCTTTAACACTTTTATAATAACCTTCAAAATTTTGCTCCATTTCAGTAAGTAAATGAAGTCTGGTCATTTTTTGATTTTTATTTAACTGTAATTCGCTTATGTTTTTTTGTTTTTCTGTCAGCAAATTTTGTAGCGTTTCTTCCTGCTTACGTTGTTCTGCCAATTGTTTTTCTATACCATCTACGAATTCAGTTTTACGATTAAATTCTTTATCTAAGCTGGTGCCTCGGTCCTTTTGTGCCTCTAGATCCTTTTGTTTTTCGGTTAATTCGTGAGATAATTCCCTGCAACGTTTTTGAAGATTTTGTTCTAAAAAGGCTATATTAGATAGTTTAATTTTACAATCAGAAACTATATCAAAAGCCTTGGAAATACCTTGTTTAATTTCTTCAATCCGACCGGATTCACGGTTAGCATCTTCCCCCATGTCATCTAAGGATGAAGCAAGAGCCGTTTTTTCCTTCTTTATACCAGCAAGTTTTTCGTTAAAAGCAGCGATTTTCTGTTCTTCATCTTGTATACCTTTTTCAGCCATTAACTTTTCAGAAAACAAGTCCTCTGTTTCCTTTTCTATTCGTTCAAGCAGACGCAAGTTGCCTTCTATTGTATTTTTTAAAACCTCAATTTCCCGCTGATAAATAACAATGCTATTATTTGTATTTTGTAAGCTCTCTTCTGCCTGTGCTGTTGCAATGTCAAGTTTTTCAAAATGGGCATAACATTGTTCCTGCTCTAGATCGGTTTCAGTCAACAGTTTTTCCGCTTCTTCTAACTGTGCCAAAACTGCCGTTAATTTTTCTACATAGACCAAGCCCTGTGTTCGACTGCGTTCCACAATGCGAAGTGCTAAATTTACATCGTAGATTTTTAATTCGTTATATAATGTTAAATATTTCTTTGCTTTTTCTGCTTGTTGCGCTAAGGGGCCAAGTTGTGCTTCCAACTCTCCGATAATATCTGCTACACGGTCTAAATTTTCATCGGTATGGCGTAATTTTCGCTCTGCCTCTTCTTTGCGATAGCGAAATTTGGAAATGCCGGATGCCTCCTCAAAAATTTGACGTCTATCCTCCGCTTTTCCAGACAAGATTTCATCAATCTTACCTTGTCCAATCATGGAATAACCATCACGACCCAAACCAGTATCCATAAATATTTCATGAATATCTTTTAATCGACAAGGTACATTGTTCATAAAATACTGACCTTCACCAGAGGCAAACACCTTTCTCGTTACAACAATTTCATCATAATTTGCGTTAAAGTGACGGTCTTTATTATCCAAGTACAAACTTACCTCAGCAAAACCCAACCGCTTACGAGTTTGTGTACCGTTAAAAATAACATCCTCCATTTTTGCACCACGAAGGGTTTTGGCACTTTGTTCGCCTAACACCCAACGAACGGCATCGGAGATATTGCTTTTTCCGCTGCCATTTGGCCCAACAATAGCTGTTATGCCATCACTGAAAGTAAGCTCTATATTATCTGCAAAAGACTTAAATCCTTGCATTTTCAGGCCCTTTAAATGCATATGTATTACCCATACCTTTCTGAAATACTTACATTATAATTCAAGTATTTCAAATTCTCCCCATGTTAGATTAGGATCCTGTACAATCTGTATCCCATGTAATTGAAAATAAGATATTAATCGTTTTATATTTACTTTTTTTTGTCCATGTAAAACAGAAACATAACGAGGATTCACATGAATTCTAACTTGTTTACCCAAAAAATTTCTCATTTTTTCTGCTAATTGTTCATAGCACGCTGCACTAAGCACCATTTCACCAAATGCAGGATGGCAAGGACCTGCCAAAACATCTTTTGCATTCATCTGTAATAAACCCATGCGAATGACTTCAATTTTATTTTCAGTAAAAAAACGATATAAGCGACTGCATTGCTCTACTGCCTTTTCTAGAGTTAAAGGGGTGTAACTGCCTGCACGATATAAATTGCTAAGACCTGTTCCGCGAATCACCAATGTTGGATATATTCGTACACAAGCTGGATGCATTTCTGCAAAGGCTTGTGCCGTTTTCATGGTAATCTCCGGCGTATCTCCCGGTAATCCAACCATCATTTGTAAACCAAGATTTAAACCACATTCCTGAATCATTTGAGCTGCACAAACAGTTTGATATGCAGTGTGACCACGTTGGCAAGTTAACAAAACCTCATCATCCATAGATTGCGCACCTAACTCTACGGTTGATACACCAAAACGCATTAACCTTGTCAGAACCTCAGAATTAATATAGTCAGGCCGTGTCGAAAGCCGAATTCCCTCCACTTTTCCTGCCTGCACTGCTTCTTGTGCTACCTTCAGCAAAGCTTCTTGTTGCTGAATTGGAATGCCGGTAAAACTACCACCAAAAAAACCTATTTCCCAATGTTCCCCAGGTCTACGATATTGAAGCGCATCCTTGATGATTGCGGCAGCACGCTCAGGTGTCATTTCTTCTCGTTGTCCGGTTATTCTTTTTTGATCGCAGAATATGCAACTACCGGGACAACCCCAATGAGGTACAAAAATCGGAATCGTTTTATGTTTATTTTCCACCATTAGCACCTAACTTTAAAAAAGCATCTTGAGCAGCCATCTGTTCAGCACTCTTTTTGCTTCTTCCCTCACCTACACCTTTAACCTGTTCATTAACTAAAACATGGACCAAAAATGTTTTATTGTGGTCCGGACCTGATTCTTCTACAACCTCATAACGAATATTTACGGCACCATGGGCTTGTATTTTTTCCTGCAGAGCTGTTTTATAGTCCATGAAAGTTTTGCCTTTAACTGCATTTAGAATAGTGTCATAAAGCTGCCCTAACAACCATTCTCGAACAACATCAATACCACCATCTAAATAAATTGCGGCTATCAGTGCTTCATATGCATCTGCCAAAATAGATACGCGGGTTCTGCCACCTGTAAGTTCCTCACCCTTGCCTAAAATAATGTAATTACCCATTTCAATATTTACAGCGCACTCCCACAACGACCGTTCACAAACAATTGTTGCTCGTGCTTTTGTTAAGTCGCCCTCGGGTAATGATTTATAATTTTCAAACAAATAGTTGCTAACGATTAAACTGAGTACGGAATCGCCTAAAAATTCTAAGCGTTCATTAAAAAGGAAATGCTTTCCTCTGTTTTCGTTTGCATAAGAACTATGTGTTATGGCTGTCCTCAACAATTCCTTATCTGAAAACTTATATCCAATTATCTCTTCAAAGGCTTTTAATTTGTTCATGCCTCTTCCTTTCCGCCAATCCCTCATTAAAGGCCAGAAAACTTCTGAACTTTAATAATAAATCGGCTCACTACCCTTTTTTACCTGATTGAAAAGCCCCGCAAAGGCGGGGCTTTTCAATCAGGAATTTGCTTTAATGTACTCAACAACATCCCCTACAGTTTTAATATCATCAACTTCGCCATCAGCAATTTCCATGTCAAATTCTTCTTCCAAAGCCATAATTAATTCAACAACATCTAAAGAATCAGCACCTAAATCATCAACAAAGGATGTTTCCAAGGTAACAGAATTCTCATCTGTTCCCAACTGTTCAACAATAATTGCCTTAACTCTTTCAAACTCCATATTTTCACCTCCTAATAAATGACACATTACCCGGCATAATAACAGTATTTCTTTTATAATCACATGCCGGTACCATATGATTGACCAATATTATCATGAGCTTTGTAAAAACTCAAAATAATCAAAATTTATCTTTCATTTTCATCTGCATTGGCAGTAGCCATTAACTCTTTAATTTGATCATTGATTCCTGCAGCTATATATTCTTTTGCAGCATAAACTGCATTTTGAATAGTAATAGCATCAGAACTGCCATGAGCTTTAAAAAGTACACCATCAAGACCTAAGAAAGGCACACCGCCATATTCAGAATAGTCCATTTTGGCTTTGATAGTTTTGAGACCGGGCTTTAAAATACCGGCTGCCAATTTAGAACAAATATTACGATAAAATACCTTTTTCAACATAGAAAAAAGCGTGCCGGCTGTTCCTTCAATTAATTTTATAACAACATTACCCGTAAATCCGTCACAAACAATAACATTAGCCTGGCCGGATAAAACGTCACGCGGTTCAATATTACCAATAAAATTCAAGGATTTTTCCTTAAGTAACTGATAGGTTTCCTTGGTTAATGCGTTGCCTTTTGCTTCCTCTGCTCCAATATTTAAAAGGGCTACCTGAGGATTTTCTATATGCAACACATGTGCTGCATATACAGCTCCCATTTGAGCAAATTGAACAAGCTGTTCCGGACGACAGTCTGCATTGGCACCAATATCTAAAATTATGCCGGGATTATCGCCAACTGTTGGTAAAAGAGTTGCAAGAGCAGGTCTTTTAACGCCTTTAATACGGCCCAAGGTTCGAAAGGCACCTGCAAGATAGGCGCCTGTATTGCCGGCTGATACTGTTGCATCAGCTTCCTTATTTTTCAGCATGCCGATTGTAACCATAAGAGAAGAATCTTTTTTGGTACGAATTGCCTCAACAGGCACATCCCCTGTGGCAATAACTTCTGAGGCATGACGTATGGAAATATTACCATGTAAAACAGTTTCATTTGCCAAAATATCTTCAATTTTTTGTTTATCTCCCACCAAAATAACTTCATCATCAGGCATTGTATTGGCGGCCTGTACAGCACCCTTAATAATGGCTAACGGCGCATTGTCGCCACCAAAAGCATCAACTGCAATTTTCAAATCAAGCACCTACCTATTCTTACTATAAAAAAAGTATATTATAAATCAGCTAAAAATTCAAGATTTTTCATGAAAAAAATTATAAATATTTTTTGAAACTTTAGCAGAAAGCCCCGGCACTTCCGCTAAACTTTGAACAGACGCCTTCTGAATTGCCTGAACACTTTTAAAATGACGAATCAGTTTTTTTCTTGTTTCCGGACCAACGCCTTCAATTTCTTCTAAAACGGAGCCTATCATGTGCTTTTTTCGTAACAGTTTGTGATAAGAAATTGCAAAACGATGAACCTCTTCTTGTATGCTACAAATCAATCGAAAAGCCTGAGAGGTTTTAAGAAAATCAATTTCTTCTCCCTGAGCCGTTACAACACCCCGTGTTTTATGCTTATCATCCTTTACCATGCCAAAAAGGGGAATATCCATATCTATTTTCTCTAATAAGTCGTAAATTGCACGTACTTGCCCTTTGCCGCCATCTAATAAAATTAAATCGGGTAAAGGTAAAAATTTTGCTTGTTTCAGCGTGCCTGTTTCATCCATTGCCATTTCATCTCTGGCGTGCCTGAAACGACGGTAGATAGCCTCTGTCAAACTTTGACAGTCGTCGCCTCCTTGTGCCTCTTCGATTTTAAAGCGACGATATTGGCTACGGGCCGGTTTTCCATCTTTAAACACAACCATTGATGCTACGGGATTGCTACCCGCTGTATGAGAAATATCATATGATTCAATACGATGCGGAAATTTTGACAAATTTAGTTTTTCTTTTAAGTCTAAAACAGCCTTAGAAACATTTTGTCCGCTGTTTTTTAATAGGTGGTCTAAAGCATTTTGTCGCGCGTTTTTACATGCCATATCTGTTAATTTCTTTTTCTCGCCTCGTATAGGGCATTTTACAACTGTCTTACGTCCGGTTTTGCCAGTAAGCCACTGGGATATTAAATCATGTTCCTCACTTACGAAACAGGTATAAATACGAGGGGGAATATCATCGCAATCGCCGTAAAATTGCTTTAAAAACTCACTGCACAACGCACCATCTGTAACATCGCCAGTTTTATCTATCATCATACTATGTCGACCGATTAGGCGACCACGACGAACAAAAAATACCTCCCCAAAGGTCTTATTATCTTGTCGATAAAAGCCAACAATATCTTCATCTGTTTGCTTATCAGAAATAATTTTCTGTCGTTCTTCTATTTTTTTTATGGCATTGATTTTATCACGCAATAAAGCTGCTTTTTCAAATTCTAACTGTTCAGAAGCGGTTTCCATATCCTTTGTAAGTGTTTGCAACAGCTCACTATGATTCCCCTCTAAAAAACTGCATGCATATGCAATCAATTTTCGATAGGCTTCCTGTGTAATAGGTCGTGCACATGGCGCAATACATTGCTCTATGTGTGCATGTAAACATACCTTTCGTTTACCCATATCTCGTGGCATGCGTATATTACACGTTGGTAATTTACACAATTTTGAAACAATATCAATAGCCTCTCGTACTGCAGCGCTACTAACATAGGGACCATAATATTTTGCCCCATCCTTCATCATTTTTCTGGCTAACATAATCCGGGGAAATTCGTCTCGTATCGTAATTTTAATGTAAGGATAATGTTTATCATCCTTTAAAAGAATATTGTAATAAGGTTTATGTTTTTTAATAAGGTTACATTCTAAAATCAATGCTTCAATTTCACTATCGGTAATAATGTATTCAAAATCCGCAACGTTAGAAACCATAGCGCGTACTTTAGGCGTGTGATTTTCTACGGCAGTAAAGTACTGTTTGAGTCTGTTTTTAAGTATTTTTGCCTTGCCAACATATATAATGTGATGATTTTTATCTTTCATCAAATATACGCCCGGTTCTTCCGGCAAATTTAACAATAAATCTCTATCCAGCATGACGCACCTTCTCTTTATAATATGTATACCAGGGGTGCAATAAATCTAAAAAGAGCCGCAGCGATTCGATTTTCGCAATCGGTTTGCTACAGCCCTGTTTTTTATTTAGATTACATATAAACGATTATGCCTATTCTTCGTCAAAACTGGCACCAATTAAACCAGCTAGAGCATCCATAGCCTCTGCCTCGTCAGTTCCATCTGCAATAACAGTAATTTTAGTTCCTTTCGTAATACCTAAGGATAAAACCCCTAAAAGGCTTTTAGCATTAACACGACGGTCATTTTTTTCTACCCAAACAGATGATTTGAATTCGTTGCATTTTTGTATAAAAAATGTAGCGGGTCTAGCATGAAGACCAACTTGATTTTGCACAACAATTTCTTTTGATAACATCAATACCGCTCCTTCTCTGCATTGCAACTGAAAACTATAAGCATTATCTATTTATAGAATACTAAATTTTCAGCAATCTGTCAATATAAAATTCAAAAATTATTCATGTTTAGGCAGAATATATGCCAAATAAGTTTATTAAAACCGAAGTCTTTCCTCTAAATATGTAACTACCTCTTCGATTTTAACGGTTACCTGTTCCATTGTATCACGTTCACGGATAGTAACAGTTCCCTGCTCCGGGCTATCAAAATCATATGTAATACAGAAAGGTGTTCCAATTTCATCCTGACGGCGATAGCGTTTACCAATACTGCCCGCTTCATCAAATTCACAATTAAAGTGGCCAGCTAACTCTTGATACAGAGCCATAGCACCTTCAGACAGTTTTTTAGAAAGAGGTAACACAGCGGCTTTAACCGGTGCAATAGCGGGATGAAAACGCATAACAATGCGCATATCATTATCTCCAACCTGTTCTTCGTCATATGCCTCGGTCAAAAATGCTAACGTCATACGATCAGCTCCGAGGGATGGCTCAATACAATATGGAATATATTTTTTACCGCTTACGGGATCTGTATACTCAAAATTTTCTCCGGAATGAGTGGCATGTTGCTTTAGGTCAAAATCTGTACGGTCTGCCACACCCCAAAGTTCACCCCAGCCGAAAGGAAACATAAATTCAATATCGGTGGTTGCGTTGCTGTAATGAGACAGTTCCTCCGGTGAATGGTCGCGGAATTTTAAGTTTTCAAGACTAATATTTAAGGAAAGTAACCAGTTTTTACAAAATTCTTTCCAATATTCAAACCACTTTAGGTCCTCACCTGGTGCGCAGAAAAATTCTAATTCCATTTGCTCAAACTCACGAATACGGAAAATAAAATTGCCTGGTGTAATTTCATTACGAAAAGATTTACCAACTTGACCAATACCAAACGGAACTTTTTTTCGTGTTGTTCTTTGCACATTTTTAAAATTAACAAAAATACCCTGTGCTGTTTCAGGACGCAAATATAATTCGGATGTGCTGTCCTCTGTAACACCTTGGAAAGTTTTAAACATTAAGTTAAATTTACGAATGTCTGTAAAATTCTTTTTGCCGCATTTAGGACAAACAACGTCATGGTCATTAATAAATGCAACCATTTCCTCGTTGCTCCAACCATCCACAACAGCTGCTTCACCTTTTGCTTGTAAGTATTCCTCAATTAAATGATCAGCACGATGACGCGCTTTACATTCACGACAATCCATTAGCGGGTCAGAAAAACCACCTACATGGCCGGAAGCAACCCATGTTTGCGAATTCATTAAAATAGCCGCATCCAAACCAACATTATAAGGGGATTCCTGCACAAATTTTTTCCACCATGCACGTTTTACATTATTTTTTAGTTCAACACCAAGGGGGCCGTAATCCCATGAATTAGCCAAGCCGCCGTAAATCTCTGAACCAGGATATACAAAACCACGGCCCTTACATAGAGCCACAATTTTTTCCATTGATTTTTCTGTGTTCTTCATAGAAACCTCCGCATATTTTCAATACATAATTTACAAATACTCATGGGTAATATATTATCTTTTTATTGCTAATTTGTCAAGCATTTTGGCGTAAAAAACAGAAAAACATGTCATTTTTCCTCGCGAATCATAACCCATGCCTTTAAAATGCCCATAACCGTTTTAGCATCTTGTAACTTATTATCCATAATCATAGCCACGAGCTGTGAAAGAGGCACTTTAATCACCTCTAAAAATTCATCTGGGTCTAAATGAGCCTTGCCAATTGATAAATCTCTTGCTAAATAAATATGAATCCATTCTTTGCAAAATCCAGGCGACAACATAAACTTACCTAAATAATCATATCGTCCCGCACTAAGGCCTGTTTCCTCTGCGAGTTCTCGTACACAACAGTCATTTGGTTCCTCGCCATCATCCAGCTTGCCTGCCGGAATTTCCATAACAACATCTCCAAAAGCATGACGATATTGACGCACCATGTATACCATTTCATTTTCATCAATAGCCACAACTGCCACGCCACCGGGATGTTCTACAATTTCTCTTAAGGATTTTCCTCCATTGGGCAAAGCCACTGTATCCTTACGCACGGTAATAATCTGACCTTCATAAATTTTTTCTGTAGCTATTGTTGTTTCACGCAGTTTCATGTTTTTCCCTGCCTTCTTATTGTTTTAATAGTTGTGCGACAAGTGTTTTCTCTTTCTCTGTTAACTCTGCATGTTGTAATAGCTCCGGTCGTTTTGCACAGGTTCGGCGAATAGACTCTGCCCTACGCCATGCAGAAATATTTTCATGATGACCGGAAAGTAAAATTGGTGGCACTTGCCGTCCTAAAAATTCAGGTGGCCTTGTATATTGAGGATATTCTAATAAACCTTTATATAAAGATTCTTCACTATAGGCATCCTCCGAAGGTAATACCCCTGGTATCATGCGGGCCACTGCATCAATGACTGCCATGGCCGGAATTTCGCCACCGGTTAACACATAGTCGCCAATAGATAACTCCTCATCTACAATTTCTTCTAAAATACGTTCGTCCACCCCTTCATAATGACCGCAAAGCAATACAAGATGAGTTTCCTTAGATAACTCCTTTGCTATAGATTGATTAAAAACACGGCCTTGAGGGGACATATAAATAACGTGCGGACGGGATGTAGATGTTTGCAAAACAGACTGAAAGGCACGGTATATCGGTTCTGCTTGCATGACCATGCCCATTCCGCCTCCATAAGGAGAATCGTCTACCCGATTATGTTTATTTTCAGCATAATCACGAATATCTATGTAGCGAATATCGATAAGTCCCGCCTTAATAGCACGACCTATAATGCTTTCTTCCAAAACGGACTGAAGCATGGCCGGAAAAAGAGTTAAACAATCTATACGCATCTTCATTCATCCTCGTTCATCATATATAATTAATCTAGTAATCCATCCGGAATTTGAACACGAACATATCCGCCTTGAATGTTTATTTCCAAAATAACCTGAGAAATTGCGGGTAAATAAATCGGTTTTCCTGCCCCATGCACCTCATAGACATCATTGGCACCGGTGGAAAAAACATCTGTTATTTTTCCTATTTCTTCCTGTTCAAAAAGTACACGTAGTCCAATTAAATCTGCAATGTAATATCGACCTTCCGGTAAGTTTTCTTCACGTTCTACATATAAAACTCTTCCACGCAAAGCCTCTGCCTTTTCAACCGTGTAAACGTTTTCAGCCTGAATAATGGCACAGTTTTTATGAATCCGCAAACGTTCTACCTGCAAGGATATTGTATTATCGCCGTCTTTATAATAAAACGCTTTAATGTCTGTCAAGGCATCCAAGCTATCCGTCCAGGGATTCAGTTTAAATTCCCCGCGAATACCATGTGTATTGACCACTTGTCCGATTTCAATTAATTCCATATGTAATCACTCCCCCAATAAAGAACATACATATTTAATCATAAAAACTATGGAAATAGGGCGGTTAAAACCGCCCTATACTCCTATGATACCGATTCGTTTAATTCTTTTGATTTAATATTTTTCTCTTTATAAATCACGTCAGGCTTAGCCTTACCTATTACACACGCCTTTGAAATGACACACTTTGCCACATTTTCCTCTGATGGTAAGGTATACATAGTGTCACGCAATGTTTCTTCCATGATGGAGCGCAAGCCACGGGCACCGGTTTTTCGTTCTAATGCTTTATTCGCAATAGCAGCGATAGCATCATCCTCTATCTCCAGCTTCACACCATCCAACTCAAAGAGTTTTTTATATTGCTTTAATAAAGCATTTTTAGGTTCACGAATAATATTAACTAATGCTTCCTGATCCAACATGTCTAAGGTTGTAATAACAGGCAAACGACCAACGAGTTCGGGGATTAACCCAAATTTTAAAAGGTCTTGTGGTTCCATTACAGATAAAATTTCGCCAATATTGCGACTATTTTTGGAAAGAACATCCCCGCCAAAGCCCAGGGTTTTTGTACCAGTGCGGCGTTCAATTATTTTTTCAATGCCCTCAAAGGCACCGCCACAAATAAATAAAATATTGGTTGTATCAATCTGCAAAAACTCTTGATGAGGATGTTTCCGACCGCCTGTAGGTGGTACGGACGCAACCGTTCCTTCTAAAATTTTTAATAAAGCCTGTTGCACACCTTCGCCGCTAACATCACGTGTAATAGATGTGTTTTCTGACTTTCGGGTAATTTTATCAATTTCATCAATATAGATAATGCCTCGCTGCGCTTCCTCAATAGAGCCATCAGCAGCTTGAATTAATTTAAGCAAGATATTTTCTACATCCTCACCCACATATCCGGCCTCTGTCAACGTAGTTGCATCAGCGATGGCAAAGGGCACATTTAAAATGCGGGCCAAGGTTTGCGCCAGCAAAGTTTTACCGGAGCCTGTAGGACCAAGTAATAAAATGTTGGATTTTTGAATATCCACATCTCCAGCCTGCTGTTTGTTTTCAATTCGTTTATAGTGGTTGTACACAGCAACAGCCAATGTTTTCTTTGCGTTTTCCTGTCCAATAACATATTGGTCCAACTGTTCCTTAATATCGCGGGGCTTGGGCAAACCGGACAAATTTACATCCGAATCAATAAAATCAAAATTATTGCCCATATATCGATTGCACATAGCAATACACTCATTACAAATATTAACATTTGGCCCTTTGAATAATTTTAGAACCTGGCTTTCATACAAACCGCAAAAATTACAACGTGGCTCGTTAGTATTGCCTTTACTTGCCAAAATACGCACCTCTCTTATTTGGTTTCGCTATAAATATACCTATAGATGATACGGTTTATCTATGGGTGATTACCTGGTCAATCAAACCATATTCCATAGCCTGTTGTGCAGTCATAAAATTATCCCTCTCGGTATCTTGTTCGATTACACTGAGAGGTTTACCGGTTCTTTCGCTCAAGATTTTATTTAAGGTTTCTTTAATTTTAATAATACGATCAGCATGAATTTTAATATCTGTTGCCTGTCCTTGCATGCCACCCAAAGGTTGATGAATCATAATTTCACTGTTGGGTAAGGCAATACGCTTGCCCGGGGTACCTGATGCTAACAAGAATGCACCCATGCTGGCCGCCATACCAATACAAATAGTAGACACATCGCACTTTATGTATTGCATTGTGTCATAAATAGCCATACCGCTTGTGATAGAACCACCGGGACTGTTAATGTAAAATTGAATATCTTTATCCGGGTCTTCCCCTTCTAAAAATAACATTTGAGCAACAACAAGACTGGCCGTTACATCATTCACTTCTTCAGAAAGAAAAATGATACGATCCTTAAGCAGTCTTGAAAAAATATCATAGGAACGCTCACCACGATTGGTCTGTTCAACAACAACGGGTACTAAGCTCATTATTCTACCTCCGCATTTTCCTTCTTGGTCGTTTTCTTTACAGTTGTTGCTTTTTTAGCAGTTGTTTCTTTTTTGGGCGTTGTTTTTTTTGTTGCAGTTTCTTTTGGTTCTGCTTTTTTGGTTGTAGCCTTTTTCGGCTCAGCTTTTGTAGTTGCAGCTTCTTTCGGTTCTGCTTTTTTAGTTGTTTTAGCAGCCGGTTTCTTTTCTGCAGTTGTTTTTGTTGTTGTACTCTTAGCTTTAGCCTTGCTCCAGATTGCATTTTCTACCAAATAAGTTACAGCTGTTTCCATCTTCATATCAGCCTTAATATTTTCTTTATCCTGATCACGAAGAGTTTCCATTAATTTATCTGCTTCCATATGATACATCTCAGCCATTTCCTTCACTTTGGCAACCAACATCTCATCAGTAATTTCAAAGGCTTCCTTTTTAACAATGGCTTCTAAAATCAAATTAGCCTTCACCTGTTTTTCAGCATTGGGACGCATCATTTCTTTAAACTGATCAAGAGTGCTTCCCATGTAAGATAAATACTGGTCAAAAGACAAGCCTTGTTGTGCCATACGCATATTGTTTTCGCGAATAATGGATTCAACCCGTGTATCAATCATACAGGCAGGTACATCAATTTCCGTATTCTCAACCATTTTGTCAACAACAGCATTTTCTTTTTCCTGTTTTGTAGTTTTTTCTGCTTGTTCGGTTAACTTTGAACGTATATCTGCTTTCAAGGCATCCAGGGTATCAAATTCGCTGACATCCTTGGCAAATTCATCATCTAAAGCAGGAAGCTCTTTATATTGTATGCTGTTAACCTTCACTTTGAATACAGCAGGCTTGCCCTTTAAATCTTCAGCATGATATTCTTCAGGGAAGGTTACGGTAACATCAAATTCATCACCAATAGATTTACCAATGATTTGCTCCTCAAAACCTGGTATAAACTGACCACTACCAATAGTTAAATCATAATTTTCACCTTTACCGCCAGGGAAGGCTTTTTCATCTACAAAACCCTCAAAGTTAATATTAGCAATATCTCCCTCACAAACGGCTCTATCTTCAACTGTAATCAGGCGTGCGTTACGCTCTTGTTTTTGCGTAATTTCTCGCTCTACATCCTCATCGGTTACAGTATGTACAATTTCTTCCAATTTTATACCTGTATAGTCACCTAACTCAAATTCAGGTTTAACAGTAACGCTGATAGCCATAACCAAATCTTTATCGGAACCAATTTCTTTTACATCCAATTTAGGAACATCTACAGGATCAATCGCCAATTCTGCAATTGCCTTTTCATATTCTGTGGGAAAAACAAAATCAATAGCATCATCATAAAAAATTGCTTCACCATAGGTTTTTTCAATCAACTTTCTAGGAGCCTTACCTTTTCTAAATCCGGGCATCGCAATATTCTTTACATTTTTACGAAATGACCGATCAAGAGCTTCCCTAAAAATTTCAGCAGAAATCGTCATAGTAAAGTCAACTGTGTTTTTTTCTTTTTTGTCTAATACGCTACTCATCTTTCTTTCGTCCTCCTACTATTTCCTCAATTTGGCTATTTTAGCCAAGAGCGTGGTAAAAATATGAATATTATAGCCACGTCTAATCATTATATCACACTTTACATGTCTTTTTCAATAGGAAAAATGGAATAATTTATTAAAAATGTTAAAATCGGCATAATTGACAAATTACCACCGACCATCTTCCCCAAATCCATATGAAAAAACCATATCTAAGTCATGGTTATTCGCCAGATCGTAAGGTGTTACTAACCATCCACCGTCAAAATCAAGTTCAATACCTACCTGATGATATGCTTGCCACACAAAATGTGCACACTGGGTACCAGTCATATTAGATTCATCTGCTTTGTCTTTTTTAATGAGACCCGTTAGAAGGTTATAGGGAATCCCCAACATATTTTGACGAGCAAACTGTTCTGCTTTATTTGCATGTTCTCTTTGTTTGGGACGCAAAATCATCAGGGTTGGATAGCTTCGCCAGTTGTCAATCTCTAAAATTGTTGATGTTGTGCCAATCATCATAGATTCAGCTGTTTGTTCACCCCCATTTAACACCAACCCAGCATGGCCATGTCGAAATAAAAGTGTCTTAGTAGATTTTGTAATTAAAATATCCCCACCCTGTAAAGGGGGTAACATCAACAGACGACTTTGCATGTCTTTTCCTTTCAATTGCTCTGCTGTAGTTGTGGGAAAAAAAAGAAAGGTTTGCTTATAAAAAAGAGGTTCTTGTCGTTGATCTTGAAAATCTTTTATTGTATTCACAAAATCTTTTTCTGTAGTACGTAAATCTTCCACGGCACATCGCCCTAAACCTGTTTGTTGAAACAATAGCGTATAGTCCTCATCAGTTAGGTTATCTTTTTCTAACATAGATGTAATATCAGTATATGTAGGTATTGTTGTTTCCACAGCATTGAAATAATCATAAATAACCCATACAATACAAAAAAATAATAGGACAAGGATAATGGATAAAACAATTAAAAACTTTTTTCTCATATGCTATCTTCTCCTATAATTATTTTTATTTATATTGTACTAAATTAGAGAAAAAAAGACAAGTCAAACGAATAAAATTTATTTTATTTTAAAAGAATAGAATATAAAGGGAGGAATTTAAATGAGAATCAATCTACTTCGCATTAGCATTTTTTGTTTAATGTTGAGCATGCTTTGCGCTGGTATAATATTGCAAAATCGTACAGCAAATCGCCATGAGCGTTTAAACGCTATTTTAGTTATGGCTCAAAAATCGCATTAACAATATAAGGCAGGAAAAACATTTATGAACAAAATGACAAAGCAAGAATATCAGCAATATATCAATAAAAAAACACCTAATTCCACGCTTGGAAAGAATATGTTTTTTGCCTTTTTAATTGGAGGATTTATCTGTCTAATCGGCCAATTCATTTTAGATGGGTTACGCCGTTTCGGTCTTAGTACAGAAATGGCCTCCTCCTCCACTTCTGTTATTATGATATTTTTAGGTGCATTTTTAACCGGTATTGGTGTATATGATAAAATAGCCAAAGTTGCCGGCGCTGGCACCGTTGTACCTATTACCGGGTTTGCTAACTCTATTGTATCACCTGCCATGGAATTTAGAAGTGAAGGGTTAGTGTTGGGATTGGCAGCAAAAATGTTTATTATTGCCGGTCCGGTATTGGTGTATGGCACTATATCCTCTGTAGTGGTCGGACTTATTTATTATATTATATCTTTATTTTAAAATACAAATGAATGAACAGACAGGGCAATTTCATTGTCTCTGTCTGTTTATCATAGTTCAGAACCATGCAGCATAGAATAGAACCGAAAGGAGTTGAACGCTATGGAGTTACATTATTTTTTAACAACAAACGGTTCTTCCAGACATAAAACATATACAACAACTGCCTTATCCGGATATAAAGACGTGATTTATTTAGAAGGATATCCACGAAAAAAAGCCGAAACATTAGTGCGTGAATGTTACGCTATTGCTAAGCAAAACAAAATGGATGTGGAAATAATTCATAATTGTTTAGATAATAGTTTGGAGGGTATTCTATTACCCCAACTACAAACAGCACTTATGAATTTTCCCATTTATGAGCAAGGGTTAAGTCTTGCAGCTTTATTTAAAAATGAGGCATTAAAAAAATATCGAGATTATATGGAAAAAGCTTATGCATGTTTTGCTGAAGCTAAAGAAATTCATGATGAATGGGAAAATATTTATATTAATTCCACCAACTACACGGCCTTAGACCAATTTACAGAAGAAACAGCTGTTATGTTACTTGCGGATAAACGTACCGACCACAAAGGCAGTTTATGTGACCGTTTTTTAGGTGCTGCTACCATTAACGGCTCCGTCGATTATATTGATATATTATCTGCTGATATAAAACGATATTTAATTAAAGGGCGGCCGGGCACAGGTAAATCAACTTTATTAAAAAAAATTGCGCAATCAGCTTATAATCGTGGGTTTCATACAGAAAGATATCATTGTTCCTTTGACCCAAACAGTTTAGACATGATTATCATTCGCGAAGCGGGCATTTGTCTTTTTGATTCAACAGCTCCTCATGAATATTTTCCTTCTCGAACAACTGATGAAGTCCTTGATTTATACGCCACAGCCGTACAGCCGGATACAGACAGAGTGTATCAAAAAGAATTATCCCATATTGCCAATGAATATAAGAAAAAAATCAATATGGCAACGGAAAATTTAATTCTTGCCAACACTGCTTGCAATCAGGCAGAAGAAACATATACAACCATGATTGATACCGATCAATTGGTTAGTGCCAGAAAAAATATTGTTACTCGCCTTTTTCCATAATCTTTATAACATTTAATAAAGTGCAGGAGCATGATCCTGCACTTTAATATTTTTTCAAAATTAGATTAAAATTTTTAACATCCCTATTGATTTTATTTCATCTAAGGTATATACTAAAATCAACAAGTAATCAATTAGGAGTGATGAGATGTTATACCCAAAATCAAAAGAAAAAACTCTTTCTGAGGATTTATTTAAAAATCCCACATCTGAGTATAGGGGTGCACCTTTTTGGGCATGGAATTGCGAACTTACCCCGGAGATTTTAACGGAACAAATCGGTTACCTGCAGGAGATGGGTTTTGGCGGCTTTCACATGCATTCTCGCAGCGGTATGGCTACCGAATATTTAAGTAAAGATTTTGCCGATTTAGTTCGTCTTTGCACAAAAGAGGCAAAAAAAAGAGGTATGTTATCCTGGCTTTACGATGAAGATCGTTGGCCCTCCGGTGCTGCTGGTGGTTTAGTAACAAAAAATCCCCTCTACCGTCATCGTTTCTTATGCATTACCCAAAACCATGAAGAATATTTTGAATACAAAGATGCCATAAGTGAAGGTAAAACCTATCTCGTTGCTTGTTATGATATATGTTTAAATGATAAAAAAGAATTACTCTCTTACAATCGTATAGAACCTTCCGACACCCCTGTTGGTACAAAATGGTATGTTTTTGCAAAGGTTATGGCCAAAGGTGGATTTTTTAATAATCAAACCTATGTTAATACATTAAATAAAGAATCTATGGATGAATTTATTCGTACCACCTACGAGTTTTACAAAAAAACTGTTGGAGACGAATTTGATAAAACCGTGCCAGCCATATTTACAGATGAACCACAATGTACCACTTGTGTAAATCCCTTAAAAACGGCCGATGGTTACACAGATGCCGGTCTGCCCTGGACACCGGAGTTACCTGAAAAATTCTATAATCTCTGTGGAATTGATTTGCTTAAAACCCTTCCGGAGGTACTGTGGCAATTGCCTGATAATGCCTTTTCCAAAACACGGTATTATTTTATACGTTGTGTTACAGATCTTTTTGCCTCATCATTCCTTGACAATATTGGTAAATGGTGTGAAAAAAATAACTGTAAGCTTACAGGCCATGTTATGGATGAAGCATGTTTAAGCTCTTATGGCAGAACCTTTAATGATACTATGCGTTCTTACAAGAAGTTTCATCTTCCGGGAATTGACATGTTAGGTAAGTGTTTAGAGTTAAATACAGCAAAACAATGTCAATCAGCCGTACAACAATTTGGCCGCGAAGGCATGATGTCGGAGTTATACGGCATTACCGATTGGGATTTTGATTTTCGTGGGCATAAATTCCAGGGCGACTGGCAAACAGCCCTGGGTGTAACCGTTCGTGTGCCCCATTTATCATGGGTTTCCATGGAAGGCGAAGCTAAACGTGATTATCCTGCCTCAATTAATTATCAATCACCCTGGTTTAAGGAATATCGCTACATAGAAGACCATTTCGCCCGTGTAAATACTGCATTAACACGAGGAAAGCCAATTTGTTCTGTTGCTGTTATTCATCCCGTTGAATCCTACTGGCTTTTGTGGGGTCCTCTGGAACAAACTGCCATTCAACGCAATGAACGGGAGAAAAAACATGCTCAACTCACAGAATGGCTTTTGTATAATCAAATTGATTTTAACTTTATCAGTGAATCTTTATTGCCTGATCAATATTGCCCTACAGAGTCCGGTTTACAAATCGGTAAAATGACCTATGACACAGTGCTGGTGCCGGATTTACTCACCATGCGTTCTTCCACGTTACAAGCACTACATAATTTCCGTTCAGCAGGTGGACGTGTTATTTTCATGGGGAATATACCTGAACATTTGGATGCTGTTCCCTCGAAAGATGTATATGATTTCGCCCAAACCTGCGAACATATACCCTTTGATATGGCATCTACATTACAAGCTTTAGAATCAGAGCGGTTCATAGACATTCAAACTGAAAATGGCACACGAGCCAGTCATTTATTATATAATTTGCGTGCCGATGGAGATTGCAAATGGTTATTTATTGCCGACTGCTATGGTAAAGATGGCGGTATAAATCAATCTGTTCCTAAAACATATTACAGTAAACCTTATTCTACCCGTGAAAACCTTACAATTAAAATAAAAGGTCAATATACGCCAGTATTATACAATACATTAAACGGTGAAATTACTGATATTTCTTATGAAATTAAGAATGATATGACTTATGTTTCCTGGGAAAGATATTCCTTAGATAGCCTTCTTCTGCAACTAACACCGCCAACTAAAAAGGCAGTTACTGTAGCAAAAAAGGAATTTAACGGAAAGGTACTGCCTATTCCTGATGTTGTTTCAATCACACGCCATGAGCCAAATGTTTTATTGCTTGACCAAGCAGAATTTTCCTTAGATGGAGAACCATTCAGGGCAAAGGAAGAAATTTTACGTTTGGACAATATATGTCGCAGCAAGTTGAACTTCCCTGCTCGTTACATTGGCCTTATTCAGCCTTGGGCCATTGAAAAGGAAACTATTTCTCACTATGTTACACTCCGATTTGTTATTCATTGTGCAGCTGCAATTGAGAATACACAACTAGCTGTGGAGCAACTTAAAGACGTATCCGTTTCCCTAAACGGTGTCTCTGTTCCTACAACTGCTACAGGCTATTATATTGACAAATCCATAGGTACATTGGCTTTACCTCCCCTAACTCAGGGAGATAACATTTTAGAAGTAACTGTTCCTATTGGCACACGCATTGGCATTGAAAGTTGTTACCTGCTTGGTGATTTTTATGTGACTCTTAAGGGACGCCGAGCAGAACTTGCGCCGATTAAAGAAACCTCTCTTGGCTTTGGCAGCATCGTTAACCAGGGCTTGCCTTTCTACGGTGGTAATATCACATATCACATTCCATTCCAAACAGATAAGGATGGTCGAATCAAAATTCGGTCTAATCATTACAGAGGAGCGCTGCAGCGCATTTCTATTGATGGTAATGATGAGGGTGTGATTGCCTTTGACCCATATACCTTAACAACTAAAACCATAAAAGCTGGCGAACACACCTGCAGTATTACAGTATTTGGCAACCGCTACAACACATTGGGAGCTTTACATGTAACAGCAACAGAACTACATAGTGGTGGGCCTTTCTCTTGGCGCACAGATGGTTATGATTGGTGTTATGAATACAATAATTTAAAGGAAACCGGCCTTCTATCTGCACCAATTATAGAATTAGAAATGTAAACATAAGACCATAAAACCCTTTCTCTTTTATAGTGAAAGGGTTTTTCTCTATTAAGCTTTATTATACAAAACAAATTCATCCAAAAATAACTTTCTATTGAAACTATGTATTGTATGTGGTATAATATTTTTGTATTTTGCACCAACTAACAAAGGCTTTTATTACATCGGTTATAAGAGATGATATAACCAAATACTTAAGAAGGAAGATTATAATATGCATACCATTTATTCTAATAAACAATTATTAAAGCTTGCCTTATTAGGCATGGTTATAGGAATGGCATCCATAACCCCAGGTTTAAGCGGTGGCGCCATCGCAATTTCCTTTGGTGTCTACGCAAAAGCCATAGATGCTGTTGTCAGTATGCCAAGAAATTTTAAAAACAGTATTATGTACCTCCTGCCCTTAGGAATGGGCGCACTTGTGGGTATTTTATTGTTTGGCATTATTATGAAACCATTGCTTTCAAACTTTGAAAACAGCATTATTTATCTCTTTATCGGCATGATTATAGGTAGTTTACCTTCCTTTTTGAAAGAGGCAAATAAAGATGGTTTCAGATTTGCATTTATCATTCCTCTTGTAGTTGCTTTTGCATTGGGTGTTGTTATTTCAACAAAAGTATTAAGCTCTTCTCAACTGACTGAACTTTCTGCCGGCAATTATATAATGAGCGGTGCTGTCTTATCTGTTGGTTTAATTGTTCCCGGAATTAGCTCTTCATTTATTCTAATAAACATGGGAATGTATGATAAAATCATTAATTCTATTACACAATTTGATATTATTTCATTGCTTTGGGTAGCTCTTGGTTTTATTGCAACAACCATTCTCATTATCAAAGCAATTAATGTTGCCTTTAATAAGTTCTCAGGCTATGCACATTATGCATCTCTCGGTTTTTTATTTGCATCTGTTATAACTGTATTTCCAACTTTTGAGTATACTTACACGCAAATTTTAAACATAATATTATTAATTATTGGAATAATTTTTATTTATCTATTTATGAAAAAATATGGCGATAAATGAACCGATTAAATAAAAATTATATTGTTGGCAGGCATATAAAATGGGCAAGACAAATATTTGTCTTGCCCATTACTTATTTTATTTGTTTATGATTACCGATACAAAGGACCATATGCCTGACACGCTCTGTAATCCTGGCCTTCTTTATCCATACCAAATGCATTCCAGCTGGCAGGTCTGAAGATTTTATCCTCAGGTACGTTATGCATAGATACAGGAATTCTCAACATGGAGCATAATGTAATGAGGTCAGCACCAATATGTCCATAAGAAATTGCGCCGTGGTTTGCGCCCCAGTTATTCATAACATCATAAGCGGTTTTAAAAGGACTACCTTCTTTACCATCACAACGAGGAGCAAACCAAGTACAGGGCCATGTGGGATTGGTTCGTTCCATCAATTTGTCGGAAACATCATCAGGGAGCTTAACTGTCCAACCCTCTGCAATTTGCAGAACAGGGCCTAAACCCTTCACTAAGTTTAATCGCATCATGGTTACAGGCATCTCTGCTCTTGTTGTAAAGTGAGAGGAGAAACCGCCGCCACGGAAATTATCGTAACCGGCTTCGCACCAAACGGTTGCATCTGTCATTTTTTTAATATCTTCCTCGGTAACATCCCACCATTTTTTCATGGTAGCGTTGCCTTTTTCATCTACACACTCACCACAAGCATCCAGGCAAGCAGCACCGGAGTTTAAGAGATGAATAATACCGCCGTTTTCTTTAGCTTTACCCTTTAAACTATAGCCGGTAACCCGCTTTGTAGCTTCAGGCGACCAGTAAGTTCTTACATCTGCAAAAATTTGAGCACGATTCGTCAATAATTTACCAAACAGCATACCAATACCATTGAGTACATCGTTCTCTGTTGCAAGAATAATGGGCTCTTTTTTACCCTCAAAATCAAAGCTGGAGTTTAAAACAGCCTCAGGATAGTCGCAGTTCGGCCAGTGATCTGTCCATTGACGTTGACCTTGGAAACCGGCACAAATTGCGTTATGACCTAATTTTTCCTCTTCAAAACCATCGGGTAAATTGGGATTGCCCTGAATCAAATCCTTAATAATACAGTACATCTTAATGGTAAATTCCCATTGTTTTTCTTTTTGCTCGGGAGTAAATTTAACGCTGTCGGGGTTATCGTCTCTACCCTCTTTGCAATGTTCCTTTGTCCAAGCCAGAGCTCTTTCGTATTCATCCTTGTTATAAATGCCTTCTTCCATACGACGCAGAACCTCAACCTCATCAACAGATTCAACGCGTAGACCTAAGTAATCTTCCATGAAAGCCTGGTCCATAATAGAGCCACCAATACCCATACAAACGGAACCAATCTGCAAATATGATTTACCTCTCATAGAAGCCACAGCAACAGCTGCACGACCAAAGCGTAACAGTTTTTCCTTAACATCCTCAGGAATTTGTGTTACTTCATCTCTATCCTGCACTTCGTGTCCATAAATGCCAAATGCGGGTAAACCTTTTTGTGCATGAGTTGCCAATACAGATGCTAAGTAAACTGCCCCGGGACGTTCTGTACCATTAAAGCCCCAAACACCCTTAATAGTCTTTGGATCCATATCCATAGTCTCTGAACCATAACACCAGCAAGGTGTAACAGATAAGGTAATATCTACACCAGCCTTTCTGAATTGTTCAGCACAAGCGGCTGATTCAGGCACACGGCCAATGGTAGTATTGGAAATAATTACCTGAACAGGTGTTCCATCTGAATAGCATAAATTTTCTTCAAATAATTTCTTGGCAGCCTCTGCCATAGCCATTGTTTGACCCTCAAGACTTTCGCGCAGTTTTAAAGCGCCGCCACGACCATCAATAACTGGTCTGATGCCAATAACCGGTTTCATTGTCAAAACTCCTTTTCATAAAATTTTTTACTTGTAAGCATACAACCAAAACACACTATGATTATGCAAAATTCACATTTTAAACCACTTACAAATCGATTATAATTTCATTACAATCTTATCATACATATATTGCATTGTCAAGAGAAATAGGCAAGACCCTCCGCCTATAACGGAGAACTCTTGCCTAATAATTACTCTGCCTCAATGGTTTCAACTATGCAAACTTCTTCGCCTTTGTTTTTCTTGCATTCCTTTTTTTTGAAAAAATCAAAGGCTTTTTCAAGCAAACTGGGCACACGTTCCATAATCTCCTCCACAGGCGAAGGATTTCTGTCAATGGACATAAGGCGAATTTGCCCCTGACCAACAACCATAAATGCCACCGGTTCTATCATAGCGCCACCGCCGGAACCGCCACCGAAATTGGCTCCTGCGTCAACTGTTGTGTTGGTACGTTCTCCAAACTCACTGCCACCGGCACCAAAACCAAAGGATACCTTTGAAATTGGAATAATAACGGTACCATCAGGAGCATTAACCGCTTCTCCAACAATAGTGTTTACATCCACCATTTCCTTAATACTACTCATTGCGGTTTCCATTAATCCTTTAATGGGATGCTCTGCCATAATTAACACCATCCTTTTTAAAATTCTATAGTGATTTTACTTTTAAATAAACGAACCAATTTCATGACTCTCCATATATTCCGAAAGGCATTTATCATTTTAAATCGAAAGGTCCCCTTGCTATGTATGCACATACAGGTTCGATTAAACTCCGGATATACATAGAGTGATTTCTTAGATGCCAACAGGGCTGCATCAACCAACTTAAGCAATAAACTCCCTGCCGTCCAAACAGCACCATTTAAAATACCTGTCCGAGCCGGATTTGTTGTACCATACCAAATAGATAAAGAAACATCTTTACAACTGAGATGTTTTCTGATTTCACAAATTAAAGACATCCATTCATCCTCGGTTTCAATATAAATTCGATGCAACTCCTTGCAAAAAGCAATAAAGCTTTTAGGTGTTACTTGCCGTCCTGCTTTTTTATTTTGTTTCTTTTCGTTTTTCTTACCTTGTTTTTTTCCCTCATTTATAGGCACTTTAAACGAAATAGAAATTGTTAGGATTCGTAGCCGTATGCGTAAAGATTGGAGCTTGTTTTCCAGCTTATAATCCAAATCCACCTCGGTTGGGAGAAATAAAAGTAAAACAAGAAGCAATAAAATGCCACCTAATATGGAACAAAGCAGCATCACACCACCTCAATCTTCAAGATTAGCAAGTTCTTCCGTCTCGCTTGTAGTATGTACATTTTCCCCGTCATCTATACGGAGAGGCTCCGGATCGGGCAAGCCGGATAAAGAAGAAAGACCAAATGAACGTAAAAATTCTTGGGTAGTTACATACAAAATGGGTCGTCCCGGTGCATCTAGCCTACCATTTTCCTCAATTAAACCCCGTTCAATCAGTTTGTTAACCGGCCCATCGGAATTAACACCGCGAATAAACTCAATGCTGGAACGTGTCACTGGTTGATGATAGGCAACAACAGCCAGGGTTTCTAAGGCCGCAGGGGATAAATTTTGTCTCCTCCGAGGTTCTTTTAGCTGTTGTATGTATGGAAAAAATGCCTCGGCTGTACATAACTGATAATTATTTTCTAAAAACAACACTCGTAAGCCTCGTCCTCTATTTATATAATCCTCGTTAAGGCGCTGGGCTACAATGGCTAAATCCGTTTCAGATATTTCTAAAATTGAAGAAAGTTGTTGAGCCGATACACTGTCTCCGGCTGCAAATAAAATACTTTCTAAAAGGCTGCATGGCTCAAAACTCATTGGTAATCTCCCCGTCTTTAATCTGTGTTAAATAAATTTCACGCCCGGATATATCTGCAATGACTAAATTCAGCCGTATCATTTCTAAAATAATCAAGAAGGACACAACAATTTTCGGTTTCGAATCAAGTCCTGAAAAAATTTGACGAAATGGAACCTTTTTACCAACGCATAAGCGACTTTTTACATGAGATGCACACTGTGCAGAGGACACTCTCTCATGACCGGAGATGCCAACAAAAGCAGCTTTTGGTGGCGGTTCCTTTCGCTGAGTTTTCAAAAGTACCTCAGACAAGGCCTCTATTAATTGTTCAACATCAAAGGCCTGATTGCTATAATCCGGTGGTGGCTGACCAATATCATCCGGCTTTTTAAAAAATAAATATCTGCTAGCATCTTGATGTTCTTTTAAATAAGCTGCCGCTGTTTTCATTCTTTGATATGCTAACAATCTATCTGCTAAATTTTTACGCGGATCCTCTTCAATCTCCTCATGTCGTGGTAGCAACACGTGGGACTTTATATATAATAGCTCAGATGCCATAATTAGAAATTCACTGGATAATTCCATATCAAAAGACTGAAGCTTGTCCAAATATTCCATATATTGTGTTGTTATTTTCTCAATTGGAATATCAAAAATACTAACCTTGTTCTTCTTTAAAAGATGCAAAAGCAACTCTAGGGGACCCTCAAAAACCTCAATTTGAAATGACAGCGTATCCATTATACACCACCTACCAAAAAGGACAATCCGTTAAAAACAAGTGCACCTAAATTGCCTATAATTGGATCTAACACGTCTAACGTTAATGCAACCATAAGTACAATCCACCCCAAGTGCTCATAACGCATGATGTCGAAATATATTCGATTAGGTAAAAGAGGTAAAAATATTTTAGAACCATCTAAGGGCGGAATCGGAATTAAATTAAAAACGCCTAAACCAATATTAAGCATTACAAAAGTACTTAAAAATTCAGCTACAATTTCCGACCACAATTGTCCGTAGAAAAGAAGACCTGCCATGGACAAGAGTTTAAAAATAAGCAACCCCAAAAAAGCCATAACAAAATTAGAAAGGGGGCCTGCCAGCGAGGTAAGGGCCATATCCCTTTTTGGTTTTTTAAAATATCCAGGATTAACCATAACAGGCTTAGCCCAACCAAAACCAAAAAACAACAAGCACAAAGAGCCTACAATATCTAAATGACGGAGCGGATTTAATGAAAGTCGACCCATAGATTTGGCTGTTTTATCCCCTAAAAGGTAAGCACCAAAGCCATGGGACATTTCATGGATGGATATAGCCAACAACACAGCAATGACACGCACCAACAGCTCAATTAGGTCGAACCTGCCCATTCTAAACAAACAATCACATCCTACCATCTGTATAATACACTCATATATTATACTATATATTGCGGTTTCTGTAAAGCCTAAATCATAAAAAATTAACAATAAATTGATATTTTTTACAGTTTATCTTTACATATAAAAAGCCGGACATAACCAAAGGAAATGTCCGGCTGCTTTTACATGGGCTGATACTTTATTTTTCTGTAAAAATATTATCAGCGTAAAAGACAATTATGAGTGTCTTTTGATGAGTGCTTTAGGATTGTGAAACAGATCGTTCTGCCATTTCAATCGCTTTTGTCACCATGTTGCCGCAGTCACGTGAGGAAACATCTCCCCAACCGCCATTTTTCTTTACCGTTTCATAAACGCCTAATTCTTTAGCGATTTCTTCTTTTAACTGATTTGACATGATTGATTTTTTACTCATTTATACACTCCTTGGTCTGTTATGATTCTTTGTTAATTTTATATATCATTTCACATAACAAACACATTCGTAGCTCTTGGCTACACTCATAGTATTACCTGTAAGAAGCAAAATAACCTGGAAAAATTTGTTTCATTTTACATGGTTAAAATACCATTTTCGGATTCAATGAGCATAAGAATTTTTTCTTCCTGCCCCGTTTCAGCATTAATATAAATCAAAAAATTATTGTTAAGGTGCGTACCTTTACATTCATAGGTTAATACTTGTCGAGTGCTGTTTAACGGAATGAGAGCTTTTCGTATTTCCCCAAGAGAAAGGTGGCTGTTAAGGTTTGCCTTTACATCCTCTTCCGACATTATATCTTCAGGAAAGTGACGAATTTCATGGGTCATAAGATATCCCTTTGATTCAAACCCAACAATTTCCCCGTTATCTAACGCCACTTTAACTTTAATTAAATCGGAATACAAAACAACATCCTCCTGCTTGGCTGCAAAATTAATAGTTGCCGTATTCCCAGCCATATCATAATAGGTATGGATCATATTGTTAAATCCCTTTTGTGTTAAAAAATTTTCTGCTTTTTTGATAGCCTCCTCCACCGTTAGTTTTACTTCCGTAACTTCCCGACTATCTAGCATATATAAAATAAATCCGCCCCTTTTTGTCACACTCAAACTAATTTGTCTGCCGCTATTATCTGTGCCGGAAAAATCATACGTGGGGATGGAACCACCGCCTTCACCGCTATAGTTCAAAACATCACCACGGCCATCCCCTGCAAATTGTTTGGCAATTTCATGAGCTTTTTCACGTCTAATGGTGGGTTTATTCTTTAACATTACCGGCTCACTATTTTCAATGTGTTCTGAAAAAGGTCCATCATAAATTAAGGAGGGATAATCCTGAAAAACCTGCTCTATTCCCTCCATACCACTTGCAAAATCACCGCCCGCCGCATAAGCAGTCATGGCCGATGCTTCCCGAAAGCTTAATTTCTGTGCATAAAGTTGTTCTTCCATAGTTTGTAAATGTCCGCTCATGGATGATGCATATTCCGAAAGCTTGGCAAGATTACTAAACTCTTCTTCTGTAATACTATCCTCATTAATCACTTTGCTTGATAAATAAGCCGTATAATCCCCTATTTGAGATAAAAACTTTGATGTATCAGATAAATTTAGTTCCGATACCGGTAACTGCGCCAAATTTGATTTAGCGGCTGCTGTTTGCATATATATTTCTGATGATATGGCTGACATTTGTCGCGGGTCGGAAATTAGCATTGATTTTTGTAATAACACATCTACATCTTTTACATAATCGGTTAACTCATGAAAAGAATGTACGTATTGATTTTCAACAGCAAGTTCTAAAGCATTCGCTCGCCTATATTGATAAAGGCTGACGGCTATTAAAAGAATCAGCCCAAACATTAATATACCAATTAATAGTCCGAAATTTCTATGCTTCGGAGCATAGTGTCCATGGTTCATTAGAAAATTTTCCTTTCTTTTTTAGTATGATGCCAATTTAAAAAATTATTTTGCAAATCGGTGGCTCCCAATTACTTTAACCACTTCGCGGGAATAAATCCATTGGTTCGTTGTTTTTCGTGGATTATAATAATACACAGCACCATTGGACGGGTCCCAGCCATTCATAGCATCTTGACAGGCCTTATAAACCGTGCTGTTAGGACTAATAGGAACATGAATTTGACCATCTACTGTTGCTGTAAAAGCTCTTGGTTGATAAATAACACCGGCAATGGTATTGGGAAAAGAAGGATGTTTAACTCGATTTAAAATCACGGCAGCTACCGCCACTTGACCTTCATATGGTTCACCACGTGCCTCACCATTCACGCAGCGAGCCAAAAGTTGAACATCATTTGTTGAGTTAACGTACGCATAGGCTTTTTTAAATGGTGTTTGATCTTGAAACTTAACCACACAAACAGTGGATAAAATGATTGCACAAACAATTAAAGACCATATTCTTTTTTTCATAACTACCTCCGTTTATAAAGCTGTTTATTGTTATGATTTACCTAATATTGAAAATTATTCAAAATTCCTTATAGAATCTAAAATACATTGATATGCTAACATGTTAAATCTTGCAATTTAACGGAGTATGTGATATAATTTTACAATGTCCTGCAGATAAATACAATTGAGAGAAAACAGTGCTATGAAAACACTTGGATAAAAGGGGCGATATTAAAGCATGGATGTAAATCTCACAGATAATACCCAATATAAAAATCAAATTAAAGCACTTTGGTCCTATGCTTTTTCAGAAACCGATACTTTTGTTAATGCATACTTTGATTCTATATGGAATGGCAAAAATGCCGTAACTGTCATCCAAAATCAAAGGGTGGTTGGCGCCTTAGAGTTGGTACCCTATCAAATTGCCCTTCGAAACACGCCCACCGCTTGTTCCTATATTGTTGGTGTATCTATCGCACCGGAGGCGCGTGGTCGCGGTCTTTCTGCTACCTTAATGAGAGGCGCTTTAAAAAAGCAACAGGAACGCAAAGAAACCATAAGCCTTTTAATTCCCTTTTCCTATTCCTTTTATGAAAAAATGGGGTACACAGCCTGTTACCAAGAAATTCATTGTCATGTGCCTGCTGCTGCCTTTCCTAAATTATACATGAAGGCGGGTTTTTTCCCTGCAAGCGTGGATGATATAAAAGATTTATGCCATGTTTATAATATCTTTTGCCGTGATAAAAACGGATATACTGTTCGCAAAGAGGCAGAATGGAAATATATTTTTAACATGCTTCCCTTAACCAACGGATATATTTATGGTTTTCGCAATCAAGCCGGCACTGTATCGGCCTATCTTAGTTATATAAAAAATGACAAAGAATTTTGTGTGACTGAAGCGGCTTATACAGATACAGAAGGCTTAAACGCACTGATTGCCTTTATTGCCTCTCATTTTTCCACCAATTCGCACATCCATTTTACCTTGCCAACAAACAGTCCTATTCCGTTTATGTTTACTGAGCCACCTGCCTGCAAATATTCTCCCACGGCTATGGCACGAATATTGAACATTCCGGCCGCTTTATCAGCCGGCTTGAATGGATTGCGTTTGCATGTTACCGATGCTTTCCTACCAAATAACACAGGTGTTTATGAAGGTAACGAGGGAAAAGTTATTAAAACAAACCAAAAATCCTACGATGCAAAAATTGATATTGGCAGCCTAACTCAACTCATTATGGGTTATGCCTCGGCGCAAGAGCTTGCAATAATCGGCCGACTAACTGCCAATCAGGATGCTATTTGTATTTTAGACAAGCTATACCCTAAAGAATATAATTATATCAATCATATTTTAAGAGACTAAGGAGCACATATGAAAGCAATTGTTATTGGTGGCGGTTTAGCCGGATGTGAAGTTGCTTGGCAACTTGCCAAACGAAATATTAATGTTGATTTATATGAAATGAAGCCAAATAAACACTCCCCTGCTCACAACTTAGAAACCTTAGGGGAATTGGTTTGCTCAAATTCCTTGCGGGCGGAAGGTTTAGAAAACGGTGCCGGCTTACTTAAGGAAGAAATGCGTTTATTAGACTCTATTGTCATGCAAGCCGCAGACCAATGCCGTGTGCCTGCGGGAGGAGCTTTAGCTGTTGATAGAACTACCTTTTCGAAATTAATAACCGATACCATAAGTGCATGTCCCCAGATTCGGCTTATATCTGAGGAAGTAACGGATATTCCCGAGGCAAACTGTGTTGTAATAGCTACCGGCCCTTTAACCTCTGCAACGCTTTCTAAAAAAATTGGTGACTTATGCGGTCAAAATCAACTTTATTTTTACGATGCCGCAGCCCCCATTATCACGGCTGAATCTATTGATATGTCAAAAGTGTTCCGAAAAGCACGATATGATCGAGGTACCGCAGATTATATTAATTGTCCCATGACAAAAGAAGAATATGATGTTTTTTATCAGGCTCTTATCTCTGCTGAAACTGCCCAGCTGAAAGATTTTGAAAATAATAGTGTTTTTGAAGGTTGTATGCCTGTAGAAGTCATGGCATCACGCGGGGAGCAAGCATTAACTTTTGGTCCTTTAAAGCCCGTGGGATTAGAACATCCTGAAACCGGCCAGCGATATCATGCCGTTGTGCAGTTACGGCAAGATAATGCATGCGGCACACTCTATAACATGGTGGGTTTTCAAACTCATCTTAAATTCGGGGAACAAAAGCGCGTTTTTTCTATGATTCCGGGCTTGGAAAATGTAGAAATTGTTCGCTTTGGTGTCATGCATAGAAATACATATATTCACAGCCCCGGTCTCTTAAATGAAACCTTTGCCTTTAAAAACCGCAAAGGACTGTATTTTGCCGGTCAAATGACCGGTGTAGAAGGTTATGTAGAATCAGCTGCCTCCGGTATTGTGGCAGGAATCAATGCCGCCCATTATCTTTTAAATAAGCCACCAGTTATCTTCCCTTCTGCCACGGCAACAGGTGCCCTGGGCCATTATATTGCCAACTATTCCAGTAAAAATTTTCAGCCCATGAATATTAATTTTGGCATTATTGACTCCTTGGAAGAACGGGAGCGAAATAAACGAGAACGTTATCGTAAAATTTCCCTGCGTGCTCTTTCCATTATGAAAGGAATTACAGAAACATTATGATAAATTTAACACCCTTTAACCCAGAACAACAAAAAGCTATTACATCCACCGATGGACCTCTGCTGATTTTAGCAGGTGCCGGTAGCGGCAAAACAACAGTTGTGGTTAATAAAATAGCCTACATATTAGAACAAAAATTAGCTGAACCTTGGCAAATGTTAGCTATTACATTTACAAATAAAGCCGCAGGCGAAATGAAGGAACGAATTGAAAAAACAGTTGGAGAAAGCGCCGCAAGCATGTGGATTGGTACCTTTCATTCTATTTGTGTACGCATTTTGCGTCGAGATATTCATTGCCTGGGGAGTTATAATCGCGACTTTGTTATTTACGATACTGCTGACCAAAAAACCTTAATGAAAAGGGTGTTAAAAACCCTGAATATTGACGAAAAAATGTTACCGGTCCGCAGTGTACTATATGAGATTTCAACTGCTAAGGATGAATTGTTTGGTCCTGAAGAATATCTTTCAATTAACGAAGGAAATTATCGAAAAAAGTTGATTGGCGATGCATATCGTCTATATCAAAAACAACTTACTGAGGCCAACGCCTTAGATTTTGACGATATTATTATGCTCACGGTACGACTTCTTTCTCAAGAACCGGAGATTTTATCTCGTTATCAAAAACAATTTCACTATATATTTGTTGATGAATATCAAGACACAAACAATTCTCAATCCATGTTGGTCAGTCTTTTGGCCCAAGGTTATAAAAATATTTGTGTGGTGGGTGATGATGATCAGAGCATTTATAAATTCCGTGGAGCTAATATTCAAAACATCTTAAATTTTGAAAAAGAGTTTCCGGGTGCACAAGTTATTAAGCTTGAACAAAATTATCGTTCAACACAAACCATTTTAGATGCAGCCAACGCTGTAATTGCAAACAATCAAGGTCGAAAAGGAAAGCAACTTTGGACGCAAAATGACGGTGGAAAACCCATAGACTTATACCGTGCCGATAACGAATATGATGAGGCAGAGTTTATTGCTGCACAAATTAAAGATGCAGTTTTAAACGGCGATTCCTATGCCGATTGTGCTATTTTATATCGCACTAATGCACAATCACGGGTGATTGAAACTACATTAAGCGGTCATGGTATTCCCTATCGTGTTTTAGCGGGACTTCGTTTTTATGACAGAAAAGAAGTAAAAGATATTTTAGCATACCTGCGTTTAATACAAAATCCTAATGATAGCATTAGCTTACTCCGTGTTGTTAACGAACCTTCCCGTAAAATTGGTACAGCTACCTTAGAAAAAGTGACCCAGGCAGCTCGACGTTCCGAATGCAGTCTGTTTACGATAATGGAAAAAGCCAAAGATGAACCGGATTTAATTAAAGCAGCTGACAAGCTTTCCGTTTTTACAACCCTTATTCGTCATTTACAGGATTGCGTTGCTGACAAACTGCCTTCAGAATTGATTGAACTTGTGGTATCTGAAACAGGATATGGAGACATGCTTTCTGCTGATGATTCCATTGAAAATCAAACAAGACTTGATAATATACATGAATTTTTAAATGCAGCTGCCGAATACGAACGAAACGAGGAAGAGCCAACACTTGCCGGATTTTTGGAATTAACTGCCTTAATATCTGATATAGATAATTATGACAAAGAGGCTGAAAGCGTTGTATTGATGACGCTCCATAGTGCCAAAGGTTTAGAGTTTCCCCGGGTTTTTCTCTGCGGCATGGAAGAAGGATTGTTTCCCAGCTTAAAATCCATGACCGATAATGAAATTGAAGAGGAACGCAGGCTTTGTTATGTAGGCATCACCCGGGCAAAAAAACACTTAGTTCTTAGTCACGCAGGGTATCGCAACCAATATGGCAGTGGCGGATATACAATGCCATCACGCTTTTTAGAGGAAATCCCTATAACATGTTTAAATGCCATTGTAAAAGAAACAGAAACTATTTCTAAAACATCCTCTCAAAAACGCGACTACCGGTTTTATGACGATACGCAATCTCTCCTCTCTGCCTTATCCAAGGATAAATTAGAAAGAAAAACTGCCTCATTATCCTATTCGCCAGGAGATGTTGTTTCTCATAAAAAATTTGGCCGTGGTATGGTAATTTCTGTTACACCCACCGGAAACGATATTCAATTGGAAATTGCCTTTGATGAATATGGTACAAAAACATTACTGGGCTCTTTTACAAAATTGATAAAAGAAAATTAAATGAACAAGCTGTAACAAACAACTCTGTTTTGTTACAGCTTATTTTTATAAAAATCACGCCAAATGCAATATTTTCGTCGTAATGGTTTATACTAAATTCAAATGTGACACAAAAAAAGCGGGAGGCGTATAAGTTGTTTAATAATATTGTAATGGTATTGCAGTTATTTCTTACCACCGTTATGGGAATATATTTTTTTAATATGTTACGCGGTCAACATAACAATAAATCCGGCATAGAAAATAATGGGGCACAAGAATTAGAAAAACTTCGTCGACTAAAAAATATTCGTTTAACGGAACCTCTTTCAGAAAAAACTAGACCGGACGATTTATCGGAAATTATTGGTCAAGAGGAGGGAATTAAAGCTTTAAAGGCAGCATTATGCAGCCCAAATCCTCAGCACGTTATCATTTATGGTCCTCCCGGCATTGGAAAAACGGCAGCTGCTCGCGTTGTATTAAAAGAAGCTATTGCCGCCAAAATCTCTCCATTTCACGCAGGGGCAACTTTTATAGAAATGGATGCCACAACCCTTCGATTTGATGAACGTGGCATTGCAGACCCATTAATCGGCTCAGTTCATGACCCTATTTATCAAGGAGCCGGCGCATACGGGTCAGCAGGCATCCCTCAACCAAAGCCCGGCGCTGTAACAAAAGCCCACGGTGGTATTTTATTTTTAGATGAAATTGGTGAATTACATCCTGTTCAAATGAATAAGCTTTTAAAGGTATTAGAGGATAGAAAGGTATTTTTAGAAAGCGCCTATTACACTCCCGGCAACCGAAATATTCCCTCTCATATTCACGAAATTTTTCAAAAAGGTCTTCCTGCCGATTTTAGACTAATTGGTGCTACCACCCGTGGACCGGAAGACATTCCGCCTGCTATTCGTTCTCGGTGTGTAGAAATTTTTTTCACACCACTTTCCTCCTCCCAGCTACGGTGCATCGCTCAAAATGCCGCTAAAAAAGGGGGATTTAGTATAGAGGATGTAGCACTTGGCCAAGTGTGTAAATATGCACAAAACGGCCGTGATGCCGTCAATATGGTACAAATTGCAGGAAGTGTTGCCCAGCTGGAAAATCGACAAAAGATTGAGCCCTCCGATGTGGAATGGGTGGCTGAATTTGGCCATTACACCCCACGCTATGACAGAAAGGTCACAGATGAATCCTATATTGGTCTTGTCAATGGATTAGCTGTTTGCGGCGCCCAAGGTATGGTGATTGATGTGGAGGCAACAGCAACCCCTTGTTCTGCCGGTGTTGGCACTCTTTCCATAACCGGCATTGTAGAAAGTCAAGAGTTAGAGGGTCGAGGACAAAAATTAATCCGTTCCAGTTCAGCTTGTGCGTCGGTGAAAAATATGATAACTGTTTTAGAACGTTTTTACGATATTGATACCAGCGCCTATCATATACACATTAATCTCCCGGGTGGAACACCGATTGATGGTCCGTCAGCTGGAATAGCCATTATGACGGCTGTCTACTCTGCTATTTGTGGCGTTCCCATTAGTAACCGCATTGCCATGACAGGAGAAATATCTATTCACGGAAAAGTTATGCCTGTGGGTGGTGTTGCAACAAAGGTAGCCGCTGCAGTTGAAGCTGGTATAACAACTGTTTTTATCCCAAAAGAAAATTATGGGGATATATTCCATTTCGAAAATGTAGAAATTATCTCGGTTTCACATGTTTGTGATGTTTTAAATCATATAATTTCCTGCACACACACGCCTATTCAATATGCAGAATCACCCATGCCAATATCGGCCTCGTTTGCCAGCGCACAGGGAACTCAATCTCATAGAAAAACAACTAAGGGACTGTAGCAAATCTACAGTCCCTTATGGTGTTTTAAACTAAATTTGTTTCATTAAATGTCCATCTTCAAATTGATAAACCGCATCACAAAAGGATAAAGCAGCCTTTTTGTGTGAAACCAACACGCAGGTTTTATCCTGCCGTTGTTTCAATGCATCCAAAATAGCCAGCTCTGTAGCTTCATCTAAAGCTGATGTAGCTTCGTCTAAAAGCAACACCGGTGCATCAGAGAGAACTGCTCTTGCAATAGCCAGGCGTTGGATTTGTCCTTCAGAAAGGCCTAAACCACCTTCACCCAGTACAGTATCAAGTCCCTGTGGCAGTTCACTGATCATATCCCAAATCTGAGCCGTTTTAGCAGCTTCAACAACCTGTTCCTCCGGTACATTTGTTTTAAAAAACAAAATATTTTCACGAATGGTACCAGAAACAATTAAATTTCCCTGTGGAACGTAAGAAAACAACCGTTTATCTTCATCGGCAAGAGGAATACTACTACCATCCGAAAAGCGAAGAACCATTTCTCCCGATTGTGGTGTCAAAATTCCCAAAAGCACTTTGAGCAATGTACTTTTTCCTGTTCCGGACATGCCGGTTATAACAATAAATTCACCATGATGAATATCAAAATCTGTATCTTCTAAAACCTTTTCTGATTGATAGGCATAGCAGACATCACGTAGTGCAACATGGGACCATGAGGCCTCTTTCCATTCTATACGATTCTCCGTTTTATCCTCAGGCAGTTTCTCCAATTCTACTAACCGTTCTGCTGAAGCTAACATAGCAAAATATTGCGGAAGCAAAGAAGATAAGCCTTGAAAGGGAGTTTGAATTTGGTTTACAAGCTGTAACAACGCTGTTAACGTACCAAATGTCATGACGCCTACGGAAATTTTATAGGCACCCCAAGTAAGTGCTAAATAATAGCCGACAGTTAAGCCAACATAGAAAAGAATATTAGCTGCAATGCTGATTTTATTTCGTTTTATACTCAGTTTAAACGCATCCCATTGCAGCAAACGACTTTTTTGGGCAGCCATTCGCCCACGTCCAAAAGACTTAATGACCAGTAAGTTTTTAAGCGTTTCTTGCATAAAGGATTTATTACGGCCATCTGCTTCTTGACAATCTTTATGTAGCTTTTTCATCTGTTTGCGATATAAACATCCGGTAAAAAAAATCAAGGGTCCTAACAATAAACATAATAGTGAAAAAAATGGATCAAGAATATAAAGAGCCAAGAAACATGCCACAATTTTTGTTAAATAAAACACAAAATTAGGCAGCATTTGTAAAAGTCCATCGGCCACAATACCTACATCACTATTAATTCTGTTTAGCAGTTCCCCTGTGTGATAGCCTGTTATTTGCATATAGTCCTTACGCATGATTTGAGTAAATAACTCCGTTTTTAATGCAATATAAAAGCGCCCGCTCACATGCACATTTAAAACAGATAAAATAACTTCTAAAATAAGTTGAAGGGCTAAAAATACAAACAAAATTAATCCGGTCTGCAATAAATCACCAGGGACCTGTCCTGTTGCAACATCCAACACCTTTTTGGACAATAACGCAAAATAAACGCCCATTAGGGAAATGACCATGCCGGTGGCCATTTGTGCAAGGAGACCCAACCAAATTTTTTTAACTTGTTTAATAATCCATCTCATTGCCTTACTCCATTCGCTTCAAATGCTTTAGAAGTCGACCAAAACCAATCACAAAAGGACGCAATAACCGTCTTGCACGCCAAAATCGACCCCAAATAACACGATATACATGATACCATAAAGTGCCATCGGGAATATATGTATCTCCTCTGTAAAACCCGTCCACAACCGCCTGAATTTGAGAAGACACAATAGGCCCTTCAGGCGTTAGCTGGTTATCTCCCAAAAGGATAAAACCATCTTTGTGACAGGCAATAATTCTGTGAAGAACAGCCTCCCCACTATCACGAACAAACAGAACGACATCATATTTATTCGGTTTTTTTTGGGCTGTAAGACAAACGCTGTCCTGCCGGTTCCTTAGCATAGGATACATACTGACCCCCGTTACAGTCATACGAACATTTTGCCCTGCCAAAAGTAATTCATTTAAAAAAGGTAACAAGAGCCGTGTTTCAATTTGTTCACAGCTAATACTAGGCTTCATGTAAAATCTTGTGCTCCTTTAACTGCATAATAAAGGCATTAACATCTTGTCGAGCTGTTTCAGCATCCACAGCATACTCTGCAGTCATAGCCGCAACAAGTTCTTCTTCTGTTGTTTCTGATTGGAGACAATTCCACAAAAATGCACCACTCTCATTTAATGTTATCATCAATTGTAGATTCACCAAATTATCACCAACAGGAACCACCACTGTACTATCTGCAATTTTCTTCACAACAAAACCATCTTTTATTTTCATAAACTACAAGCCTCCATACAAAAGTTATCTATATATTTCATTGTACAATAATAAAATTAAAATTACAAGAAAAATATTTTAAAATAATAGGCTTTATGCATCAATACCTTCATAAACATAATTTCTCAATCGCGGGTGAATATAGGCTTCCATGCTCTCTAACATGTGCTGGGTATAAAAAACAGCAAGCTCCCGTTCCGTATCGGCTAACATATAGGCACCCGCTGCACCTCCCCAACCAAATTCGTAAAGAGAACCTAAAGAACCGCTTTTTTCTTTATCAATCATGGTACGTACACCTAAACCATATCCGTAACCTGCCATATGAGTCCAACCAAAATCATATAGTGCTGTGGGACTGACTTGATTTGTACGCATGAGTGATATTGTTCCGCGACTGAGAACAAGTTCACCCTGCTGAGTACGCCCGCCGGATGCTAACATATCAACAAAGCGAATACTATCCTCTGTGGTAGATAGCAGCCCGCCACCACCACTTTCATAAGCCGTTCCAAACCTAAAAACATTTTGAGAGGAAATTTTAACAGTCCGTTTTTTGTCAGGATAATGCATATATAAAGGTGCTAATCTCTCCTCTGTTTCTTCTGTAGGTAAAAAGGTGGTATCCTGCATGCCAAGAGGTTCAAAAATATGTTCACGGCAGTACTGCCCCAATGTTTTCCCGCTGAGTACTTCAACTAAACCACCTAACACATCGTGACACAAGCTATATTGAAAACGAGTCCCCGGCTCAAAAGATAGGGGTTCTGTGGCCAAGGCTCTAACAACGGCAAGAGTCGGCGCCGCACCGTTTGTATTTCGTTTAACAGAAGTAATGGCATCCGAACGTATGTTATAATCAAATCCGGCTGTCATTGTAAATAAATCACGAATTAAAATTGGTTTTTCCGCTTTTCTTATACTGCCATTTTCCTTAATGTACATTGTCTTATATGCAGGAATATAGGCATAAAGCGGATCAGATAATGTAAAAAGCCCTCGTTCATAAAGTTGCAATGCCGCTGTACAGGTAACCGGCTTTGTGGCTGAATACATATTGTAAATTGCGTTTAAAGCCATAGGAATCTGCTGTTCGATATCCATAAAGCCTGATTGATGTCTATATACTTCTTTCCGTTTGTGATATATAACACAATCTGTCCCCGGTACACCAAGTGACGGTAAAGTATTCAAAAAATCGGTTAAAGATTGAAAATTCATTTTTGCCCCCTATGATATAGAGGAAAGCCTTCCGCATAGCGGAAAGCTTTCGAATATCAGTTTATTTAATGATTTCAATGCGGATTTTCCCGTCTAAAACACTTGCTTGTAATTGAGCGTGACGCGAAACATCTCCTTTTAACATAAAATCAGCAATAGGATTTTGAATCAGCTTTTCAATTGCCCGACGCAAGGGTCTTGCCCCAAATTTTGGGTTATATCCCTGTTGCATCACAAGTGCTTTTGCCTCAGGTGTAATGGTAAACACAATCTCACGATTCATCAGTTCTTGGGACAAATCAAGAATCATAATATCAATTATGGCAGAAAGCTCTTCCTCGGTTAATTGATTAAAGATAACTGTTTCATCAACTCTGTTTAAAAACTCTGGACGGAAAATATCCTTTAAAGCCGACTGTACTTTATTTTGAATTGAATCATGTTCCGTTTTATTAAAGCCATAACTGGCATTTTTAAAATCAGAACCGGCATTGGACGTCATAATGATAATGGTGTTTTCAAAATTAACAATGCGACCATGACTGTCGGCCACACGACCATCATCTAATATTTGAAGTAAAATATTAAACACATCTTGATGAGCCTTTTCTATTTCGTCCAGCAATATGATGGAATAAGGTTTGCGTCTAACTTTTTCTGTTAATTGACCCGCCTCATCATAACCTACATATCCCGGTGGTGCACCAATGAGTTTCGAAACAGTGTGCTTTTCCATATATTCTGACATATCAACCCGAATCATTGCCTCTTCGTTATCAAACATAACACGAGCCAGGGTTTTAGCAAGCTCTGTTTTTCCAACACCGGTAGGGCCAACAAAAATAAAGGAAACAGGACGGCGTTTTCCGGAAAGTCTTGCCCTATTACGACGAATTGCCTGAGAAATTAAAGAAACTGCTTCATTTTGACCAACCACATGTTCATGAAGCCGATTTTCTAAGTCTAAAAGCTTTGCACTTTCAGCCTCTGTAATGCTCTTTACCGGAATTTTGGTCCAATCCTCAATAACGGCTGCCACATCCTGAGTTGTTAATTCCTTGTCAATGCCAGCTGCATCCATTTGATTGATTTGCTCAACAAGTACACACTCCCGGGCTTTTAACTCAGCAGCTCTTTGGTAATTTTCTGTGGAATCGCTGGAGATGGCAGAATCCTTTTCCATTTGAATCAGACGTAATTGTTCTTTTAGTTGTGTTAATTTTAACAATGCCTTATTCTCTAAGTTGACCTTAGAACCAGCCTCATCAATAACATCAATGGCTTTATCGGGCAAAAACCTGTCTGTAATATATCGTTCAGACATGAGCACGGCTTGTTTAATAACCTCATCAGATATTATGACGCGATGAAATTGTTCATAGTAATCACGAATACCTTTCAAAATGTTAATGGAATCTTCAATGGATGGTTCTTCCACAATCACCGGCTGAAAACGACGCTCCAAAGCTGTATCCTTCTCAATATGCTTTCTATATTCACTCAAAGTTGTAGCACCCAACACCTGCACATCACCACGTGCTAAAGCCGGTTTTAAAATATTGGCAGCACTCATGGCACCTTCCGCATCTCCGGCGCCCACAATATTATGAAGCTCGTCAATAACCAACACTACATTGCCCATTTCCTTAGCTTCCTCAATTATCTTTTTCAGACGAGCTTCAAATTGACCACGAAATTGAGTACCGGCAACAATAGCAGTGAAATCTAATAAATAAATTTCTTTATTTAAAAGTTTTGCCGGCACGCGTTTTTCTGCAATACGGACAGCTAAACCTTCTGCAATAGCTGTTTTACCTACACCGGGTTCGCCTAAAAGAACAGGATTATTTTTTGAACGACGATTTAAAATTTGAATAACGCGACTAATTTCTCCATCACGACCGATAATACGGTCAATTAAATTATTTTTAGCCTTCGTTGTTAAATTAGTACCATAGGTATCTAAAATCCTTTTCTTCTCTTTTTTGCGTTGTTTGGTAGCCGTTTGCGTACCGCCCTTTCCCTCCGGCATCTCACCGCCGGCCTGAAAAAAGTCTGACATGCCACTCATTCCCATCATCATAAGAGGAGAATCGCCATCCATACCTTCCATAGACTCATCCCCACCCAATTGGTTCATAAGTTCTTCTACGCCTTCAGATAAAGCATCAGCCTGTTCGGGTGTTATACCCATTTCCTTGAGCACATCATCCACGGGTCCTAAGCCTAATTGACGAACACATTGAAGGCAATACCCATCTGTACTCTCAGTTTTATTAACCGGGTCAAATTTCTTTATAAAAACAACCGCTGCTCGTTCCTTGCAGTTCACACACAGCATTTTCATCATCTCACTTTATTATAATATTTCGGTGTAAAAAAATTTTATTTCTTCCTATAAAAGATTGAATATATTATATCATATTCCTTTGTAAATAGAAAGACTTTCAATAAAAAATTAACAATACAGAAATAATTTCAGTATAAATTATGTATTTTTTTAAAATTCATACTTGAAAATTGTATAATTATACGATATAATAATAACAATCATCGTGATATGACGATAATTTAACAACATTTATGGGAGGATTTTCTAATGAAAGTTTCAAAAGTTTTAGCTCTTGTTTTGGCCGTTGTAATGTGTGCTATGCTTTGCACCGCTTGCGGCGGAACAAAATCTGGTGAAACCTTAACAATGGGTACTAACGCAGCATTCCCGCCTTATGAATTTGTTGATGAAAACAACGAAATCGTTGGTATTGATGCTGAAATTGCTGCAGCAGTTGCTGAGAAGTTGGGCATGACCTTGGAAATCAAAGACATGGCTTTCGATTCTTTAATTACAGCTGTTGACCAAGGTGCTGTTGACATTGTTTTGGCAGGCATGACCGTTACAGAAGAAAGAAAAGAATCTGTTAACTTTACCGAGTCCTATGCAACCGGTGTTCAGGTTGTTATTGTCCCTGTAGATTCCGACATTGCAACCATTGACGATTTAACCGGCAAAAAAATTGGTGTTCAATCTGGAACCACAGGTGACATTTATTGCTCCTCTGCTCCGGAAGATGGAGGTTACGGTGAAGAAGCTGTTTCTCGCTATGATAATGGTGCTTTAGCTGTAACAGCTCTTTCTAATAAACAGATTGACTGTGTTGTTATTGATAATGAGCCTGCTAAAGAATTTGTTAAAGCTAACGAAGGCTTAAAGATTTTAGAAACAGAATTTGCTGTTGAAGATTATGCAGCTGCAATTGCAAAGAGCAATACCGAGTTGTTAGAAAAAGTAAACGGCGCTATTGCTGAACTGAAAGCTGAAGGCAAAATTGATGAAATCATCAGCAAATACATCAAAGCCGAATAAGTTAAATGGTACTTAAATGCAAAAAGGAGCGGCTTTAAAGCCGCTCCTTTCTTACAGGAAGGAGCGCCTACATGCAGGTAATTACCTTTTCCAGTTGGCTGGGAACAGCCTCAACTTTCATTCTTTCGTTGCCGGAGTGGCTGCAACGATTAATTTTTCAGTTTAATCAAACTTTTATATTTGAAAATCGTTGGAAGTTTTTTGCTAATGGCCTTGTTATTACTTTTATTGTAACATTAGGCGCTCTTTTATTAGGCGTCATTATTGGTATGATAATCGCTATCATCCGCTCATCACACGATAGCATTCAGCGAAAACCTCCTGTGTTTTTACGAATTTTAAACTCCATTTGCAAAATATATCTAACTGTTATTCGCGGTACCCCTATGATGGTTCAGCTTTTAATTATGGGGTTTGTTGTGATGATACCAAAGAGTGAATTTGAAACTGTACTGTGTGCTATTGTCACCTTAGGTATTAATTCCGGTGCTTATGTAGCCGAAATCGCCCGTTCAGGCATTATGTCAATTAATATTGGCCAAACAGAAGCCGGCCGTTCCCTTGGCTTTAACTATGTTCAGACAATGCGTTATATTATTATACCCCAGGCTTTTAAAAATGTTTTGCCCGCCCTTGGTAATGAGATGATTACTTTACTAAAGGATACTTCTTTGGTAACTGTTATTGCTTTAACCGATGTAACAAAGGCGGCACAGATTGTTGTTAGCAAAACATATACAGCTATTATACCTTATATTAGTTTAGCCGCTATTTATTTAATTATTGTTATGATACTGACCAAGCTGCTTAGCATTTTTGAAAGGAGGCTGCGGAAAAGTGAACGATAATGTTATTATAAGAACTGAAGGACTATGCAAGCATTACAAGGATGGAACTATCCGCGCCTTAAACGGAGTTACGGTTGATATTAAAAAAGGTGAGGTTGTTGTTGTTATTGGTCCCTCCGGCTCCGGAAAATCTACTTTTTTACGCTCCTTAAACCTTTTAGAAACGCCTACAAAAGGCTCCATTTTCTTTGAAGGTGTGGATATTACAAACCCCAAGCTGGACGTTAATGTTTATCGTCGAAAAATGGGTATGGTATTTCAACATTTTAATCTTTTTCCCCACATGACGATTTTGCGCAATTTAACTATTGCACCTATAAAGCTCTTAAAGAAAACCCAGGCTGAAGCCGAAGCAAAAGCTCATGAACTGTTAAAATTAGTTGGCCTGGAAGATAGAGCTGATGCTTATCCCAGCCAGCTTTCCGGCGGTCAAAAACAACGTGTGGCTATTGTCCGTTCCTTATGTATGGAACCAGATGTAATGCTTTTTGATGAGCCAACCTCTGCCCTGGATCCAGAAATGGTTGGCGAAGTTTTAGATGTTATGAAAAATTTGGCCGAAAGTGGCATGACTATGGCTGTGGTAACCCACGAAATGGGTTTTGCACGAGAAGTTGCCAGCCGTGTGCTATTTATGGATGCGGGACAAATTGTTGAAGAAGGAACACCCCAAGACATTTTTGAAAATCCAAAAAATTCTCGGACAAAATCCTTCTTAAGTAAAGTGTTGTAAAGTAAATATATGATATAGAGGGTGAATAGGTATACATTCGCTCTCTTTTCATGATACGGATGAATAAAATAACGATTAAAGTATTGACAAAAAAAGTGATTCATAGTATAATAAATAGGATTGATAAGCGAAATATGCTGGTGTGGCTCAATGGCAGAGCAGCTCATTCGTAATGAGCAGGTTGTCAGTTCGATTCTGACCACCAGCTCCAAGTCGGAGTCATATCATATGACTTCGACTTTTATTTTTTGTAATAAAACAAAGAGTATGTATATCATCTCAAAATATATTGAGGTATAACAACTATGATAAACTATTGCAATCAAATTTTTTTAGCTCCTATGGCAGGGGTAACAGATTTACCCTTTCGTCTCATTTGCAAAAGCTTTGATGCCGACTTGGTCGTTTCTGAAATGATAAGCGCCAAGGGAATTGAATACCAAGATAAAAAAACGAATCGTTTGCTAAAGACGTGTCCCGAAGAAGCGCCACTAATCGTTCAAATTTTTGGTAGCGAACCGGACATTGTGGCCCGTGCCGCAGTTTATGTGCAAAAGCAAGGAGCGCAGGCCATTGATTTGAATATGGGTTGTCCTACACCTAAAATTGTCACTAACGGCGATGGCGCTGCATTAGGACGCAATTTAGAAAAAGCACAACTTGTTATAAGGGCTATGCATCGTGAGCTTTCTGTTCCCTTTAGTGTGAAATTTCGCTCTGGATGGGATGATAAATCTAAAAACTGTGTTCAATTGGCACAGCTTGCAGAAACAGAAGGGGCATCAGCCGTTACGCTCCATGGACGGACACGAGAACAGTTTTATGCGGGCTCCGCATGCTGGGAAGATATTCGTTTGGTCAAAAAGGCTGTAACTATTCCGGTGATTGGTAATGGTGACATTACTTCCCCCGAAACAGCAATGGCCATGTTAAAAGAAACAAGCTGCGATAGCATTATGATTGGTCGAGGCGCCTTAGGAAATCCATTTATTTTTCGAAGCTGCAAGGAATATTTAAAAAGTGGTACATATCGTGCTATAACTGAAATTGAAAAGAAAGAAACCATTCTGCACCATTTGGAGTTATTAGTGAAACACAAAGGCGAAAAGTTAGGTATTTTAGAAGCACGCAAGCACATAGCCTGGTATTTAAAAGGCATTCCCCATTCTGCTATATATAAAAATAAGGCCTTCACTGCCACCACCTTGGAGGACATGAAAGCCATTATATGTGACGTATGGCCACAAACATAAACAAATGATTAAAGGAGAGAGAACTATGTTAAAAGATTTTAAAGCTTTTGCAATGAAAGGTAACGTTATGGACATGGCAATTGGTGTCATTGTTGGCGGTGCTTTTGGAAAAATTGTTACATCTATTGTAAACGATTTAATTATGCCATGTTTTGGGTTTTTAACAGCGGGAATGGATTTTAAAGCATTAAAATTTGTTCTAAGCCCTGCTGTAATAGAAAACGATACCATTGTAAAAGCTGAGGCGGCAATTATGTACGGTAATTTCTTGCAAAATGTCTTGGATTTTTTAATTATATCCTTTTCTATTTTCTTCATCATTCGCATGCTTACAAAAGCCAGAAAGGCCGTTAGTGCCGCCAAAGCAGTTGAAGAAGCAGAGGAAAAAGCAGAAGAACCCGCACCACCCACGCAAGAAGAGCTTTTGACAGAAATTCGCGATTTATTAAAAAATGTAACACAAACTAAGGATGACGTTGCAGAGTGAGATTATCAAGATAGTTCGGTTGCATCTTCCTGCTCCGTTGCTGCTTGATATAAATGATAATATAGCCCACCGGCAGCCATTAATTCTTCATGACTTCCCTGCTCTTCAATGCCTTTTTCCGTCAACACTAAAATGATGCGGGCATTTCGAATGGTAGATAATCTGTGAGCAATAGTAAACGTTGTACGACCCTTTGCTAAACTCTCTAATGATTTTTGTACAAGTCGTTCACTTTCGTTATCCAGAGCAGATGTAGCTTCATCTAAAATTAAAATTGGTGGATTTTTCAAAAAAACACGAGCAATGCCGATGCGTTGTTTTTGACCGCCGGAAAGCTTAACACCTCGTTCACCAACGTAAGTATGGTATCCCTCCGGTAGTTGTGTAATAAACTCATGAGCACCGGCCAATTTTGCTGCCTCAACAACAGCATTCATATCTGCCCCGGGCATACCATATTCAATATTATCAAATACTGTTCCTGAAAACATATAAATATCCTGCTGTACCACGCCAATTTGAGTGCGAAGAGATTTTAGTGTAACATCTTGAACATTATGACCATCAATTGTTATCTTCCCTTCTGTTACATCATAAAAACGCGGAAGCAAACTGCATAAAGTTGTTTTTCCGCCACCGGAAGGACCAACAAGAGCTACACTTTCTCCGGGCAAGATAGATAAATTGATATCCGTCAAAACATTTGTCAACCCTTCGGCATAACGAAATGAAACATGGTCAAATGTTATATACCCTTGAACCTTTGGCAGGGGTATAGCACCTTGCTTGTCCCGGATCTGTATGGGTTCATCCAGCACTTCGCAAAATCGTTCTATCCCTGTCATACCCCGTTGAAATTGTTCTGTGAACTCAACAATACGTCGAATTGATGTCAGCAGAGTGTTAACATATAGCAGATAAGCGATTAAATCTGCTGATGTTATATGCCCATTCATCATAAATAATGAACCGGAAACTAAAACCGCCACATACATGACACCATCGAAAGAACGAGTACTGCTTTGAAAGAGCGCCATGTATCGATAAGAAAGTCTTTTTATTTTAAGAAATTTTTCATTTCCCTTCTTAAATTTTTCAATTTCCACCGACTCATTGGCAAAGGATTTAACAACACGAATCCCCAATAAGCTATCTTCAATCTGTGCATTTAATTCCCCAACCTGCACACGAGATTCTTTAAATGTCTTTCGCATTTTACGATTGAGAAGTAACGATACCAAAAACAAAAAAGGTAAAAAGGAAAAAATAATGAATGTTAACCACACGTTAACCGAGCACAAAATGCAAAAAGCCGCTGTAATTTTCAAAAAGGAAATAAAAAATTCTTCCGGACAATGGTGAGCAAACTCAGTAATATCAAACAAATCGCCGGTTAAGCGGGACATAAGGGAACCAATTTTGGCATTATCATAATACGAAAAGGATAAATTGGATAGGTGTGTAAATAGGTCCCGTCGCATGTCGGTTTCGATCCGCGCCCCCATAACATGACCTACGTCGGCCATATAGTAACTACCTAATGCATCAATCACGCGTAATACCAAATAGAACAAACCAACAGATAGAATTAACTGAACTGTCAAACTTTCCAGCGAATTCGATGCACAATCTGTAATAAGTCGCACCAGCAACGGCAAAACCAATTCACATACCGTGGTTAAGGATGCGAAAAATAAATCAAGAAACAAAATCCATTTATATTTTTTAAAATAGGGAATAAACCGAAGCAACAAACCTTTTTTTCTTTTTTTCATGTTCTCCTTTTTCCCTTTCTCTTATCTGCCAAAATCCATTGCAAACTGACTCATAACCATCATGCCTGTCTTTAAACAGGTCTCGTCAATCAAAAAATTTGCACTGTGCAGCGGCATCGTTATTCCCATGGTTTCATTTCCCGAACCAAAATTTATAAACGTTGCCGGAACATGACGTCCAAAATAGGAAAAATCTTCTCCAACCATGGAAGGCGTAGTGCCCTCTATAACATTTGCAGCACCTAAAATATGCTCTGCACTTTGTTTAACAGCATCTGTCATATTCTTATCATTAACAAGAGGCGGATACCGAAAATTATATGTAAAATCACAGGTTGCACCAAAGGTTTCCGATAAATTATTGGCAATCTCCTCCATGCGTATCGCAAGTTTTTGACGGATGTTTTCATCAAAAACACGAACGGTACCGCTAATATACGCCTCATCCGGAATTACATTGTAGCTGGTGCCGGCTTGAAAAATGTTGACAGAAATTAAATGCTTTTCTAATGGGTTAGTGTAGCGGGCAGATAAAGCATTCCAAGCATTTAATATTTGAACGCCAATTGCAATGGGGTCAACACATTCGTGAGGCAAGGCGCCATGGCCACCTCTTCCATGGATTGTCACTACAAAATCATCAGGTGAGGCCATCATCTCACCATATTTAACTAATATCTTCCCTGCAGGCACATGATTCATTACATGGCCACCTACAGCCCCATCTACATGAGGGTTTTCTAAAATGCCGGCAGCAATCATAGGCTCAGCACCGCCCTCGGTTTCTTCCGCCGGCTGAAAAACAAACTTTACATTACAAGCAAGTTTATCTTTTAATCGACTTAAAATTGTGGCCGTTCCCAATAAAACAGCCATGTGAGCATCGTGGCCGCAGGCGTGCATAACACCATCATTTTCAGATTTAAATGTGCATTCTGAAACCTCTTGTATAGGAAGCGCATCCATATCAGCACGTATTAACAGGGTTTTCGCCTTTTCATTCGTCATAAGTAAACCCACAACCCCTGTTTTTGCAATATCCCTTTGATAGGGAATGCCTAAACGATCTAAGTATGCGCAAATATAATCCGATGTTTTATATTCACAAAAGCTTACTTCCGGCTGACTGTGTAAATGACGCCGTACTTCCTTAATTTCTTCAAAAATTTCCTCTGCAATCTGTTTAATAATCTCCATTGTATGTCTCCTAATATATTCTAAATACACCAGTAACCTTGCCTAAAATTCTTACATCTTGGACTAAAATTGGCGATAATGCATCATTTTCAGGCTGAAGACGAATATAATCCTTCTCCTGGTAAAAAGTTTTAACTGTGGCAGAATCGTCTAATAAAGCGACAACAATATCACCATTTCGCGCAGTTTCTTGTTGTTCTACAATCACATAATCACCGCTTAAAATGCCGACATTAATCATGCTGTCACCTTTAACTTTCAGCATAAAAACGTTCTTGTTATGGGCAAACATCATAGGCATTGGGAATGTGTCCATTACATTTTCTTCTGCTAAAATAGGCGCACCAGCTGCCACATTGCCAATAACAGGCACTGATAAATATTCGCTAATTGGCTCTGCAATCCGTTCTGCATCTGTTTCAATTAATCGAATGGCACGTGTCTTTGAGCCATCTTTAACCAAAAGACCTTTAGCCTCTAATTTTTTTAGATATGTATGAACCGTCGAGGGAGATTGTAAGCCAACCGCCATACAAATTTCGCGAATGGAGGGCGGATATCCCTTTTTTCTGACTTGTTCATTGATAAAATCTAGAATTTCTTGTTCACGATTACCTCGTTTAGCCATCTGTATTCCCTTTCTTAAAAAATTTTCTTCAAAGTGTTAACATAAACATCTCATTATCACTAAATTTTTTTTGAATAATTTGAAAAGCTTTACTCATGGTAGATTTTCGTTTGTCCATATTATGCATATCGCTTGAAACAACAAAGCGCGTATGTTGTGATAGAATCTTTTTAGCCAAACGCCGACCCATAAAACTTAAAAATAGTGCTGAGTTAAGTTGGAAAATTACATCCAACTCAGATATGGATTTCATAATTTCTCGCCAATTATTATATCGCTCTATGTGGGCTAGAATAACAGTTATATTAAGTAAATTTAAGGAATATATCCACTCTGAAACACTATCCGGATTATTATGATAGGGTAATTCGACCAACATATAGTTCGTACCGGTTATACATAATTGCTCTACACCATCATATTGACTAATATCACGATCTAAATAAACTTCTCCACCCAACAAAAGCCTAATACGAGAATCACGAAAATGGTCCGTCAGCATTTCAAAATGTTTTTCTCTTTTTTGAATAAAATCATGAATTTGCTGTGAATTAATAACATGACAATGCGGTGTTAAAACGCACGTCGTAACACCTTGTTTTATGTTGTCTAAAAGCATGCAAACACTTTCCTCAACACTTTGTGCTCCATCGTCAATTTGGGGTAGTGCGTGTGTATGTAAGTCAACCACATAATCACTCCACTTCATAACTATACTCACAGTAAGCAGTTTTATTGATTTGAAACACCTTTTCGCAATACAACATACAAAAAATTATATAACCATATATTATTATTATAATCTATGGGTGATTTAAATGCAAGTTTATTTCTCTACATTATTATCAATATGTATTTTCGGCAAACTCCAACGATATTTAGTTGCCAAAAAGCGTATAATAATTATTAAAATCATCGGTAACATGGAAGTCAATACGATATTTTCAATATATATTCTCATTATAAAATACAGCAAACTTCCTAATATCGTAGGCACTGCATAAACATATTTTTTAAATACATATGGCGTTCTGTCAATCAGTACATCACGGAAAATACCGCCACCTACGCCTGTAATCATACCAATTACTATAATTATAAAATAATTATTTGCAAAACCGTGTATAAAACCAACTTCTGAACCAATGATAGTAAATGCCGCCAATCCAATAGCATCAAAAAAATTATTGATATATTCTATTTTTTCTTTAAAAAGATCAAATCTTTTTCTGTTTATGTACGCAATTATAAAAACCAAAATACATGTAATCATCGCGATTAAAAAAATAGAGAAATTGTTAAAAATTGATGGTGGGTTTATGCCAAGCAAAAGGTCTCTTACAATTCCTCCTCCAACTGCTGTAATACATCCAACAAACACAACACCAAATATATCTAGACATGCATCAATTGCAACAATTGAACCGGATACCGCGAAGGCAATTGTTCCTATTATTTCCATCGCTTTAACTATTTCATTCATGATGATATAACTCCTTGTAACAATTTGCAATATTAATTCATTATATGATTTTGTCAAGTTAGGGACAAAAAAATTATTTAAATTTATTCTTTATCGGTTTACTAAATTCAAATCTTATTATCCTAATACCAAAGTGTTTTTCCAGTTCTTTCTCAGAAAGCTTTTCCCCTGTATTATATGTTGTTTTTTCATCAGTTTTATATCTTTCAGAATAATAGAAAAACGGCTTAGCATATATCATACTTCTTGAGTTGGTTTTGTCACCCATATAATATGCTCCACTACCATAATTCAAAACAACTCTTGATTGTTCGTTTAATCTTCCTGGTGTTAGTACGGAATAATTATTTTCTTCGTGTAAAATAATTCGTTTGTCTTCGTCTCCGCTTTTCAAATGCTCATTTCATGTTCTTGGCTTAGCAAACCATGCCGAATGGTCATATCCGTCAAATGAGCACACAACCGTATCTTCAATTATGTATCTTTCGCCAGCAATTTCATATTCAACAACAAAAGGAAATTCACCCTCTGTAATTTGAGGAGGTTTCTGTTCTACAAACAAACTAAACAATTCTAAAACAGATAATACTTTAAAAACTGCTAAAACAGAAACAACTGCAATTAACAATCCTATTATAATCTTTTTAGTTTTAGTCATAAAACCTCTCCTTTCAGTCTCATTTACATAATTTCACTTGCGACAAGACTTTTTATCCCTTGTATATCATACTTTAAAAACAGTACATAATTTAGATTGTCAATTTTACCAGGAGTAAAAATGCTTGCTTGCAAGGGCATTTTTACGACGCCGTCAATTGGCACAGTGCTCGAAAGAGCACATAAGAGCGGCAGCTCTAAGAATTTTATGAAATAAAATTCTATATGTGTCAATTATAATATATTTTTCCAAATTGGTCAATGACAGCAAAAGACCTGACAGCTAAAGCTGTCAGGTCTTTTATCGTTAACCCATCATATCAATTTCGGTCATAGCTTCGCCGGATTCCATCGCCCGGTTATAAGCCAGTGTTGCTACACACAAATCAGGGCTTCCCATTCCCACAAGTTCGCACATTAAGCGCTCTTTGTCATCGGTTCTACCCGGTTTTTTACCTGCAACAATATCAGGAACCTCCGCTGCAAAATCATCTTCTGTAATTTCGCCTCTGTGTGCCATAGGCAGGAACTGACCACGATGCAAGCCCTGAGCGATATGGTCAAGGTAGAGCTTGTCAAACTTTCTGGCAATATCATCAGATACTTCCTGAAATGAGCCCATCGTCAGCACAAGGCATCCCGGTTTACACCAGGGTTCTTCAACCAAAACAGCATTGGCTGTTGTCAAGGTAATAATCACATCAGATTCTCTGCAGGCTTCTTCATTACTTTCATAAGGTGTGATTTTAAAATCAGCATCTGGGAAGTAAGAAGCAAACTTTTCACGCGCTTCTTTGGAAATATCACAAATACGCAGTTCCTTGATTTTATGTACACGGCTGATGCAGGTCACTGCATAAAAAGCCTGACGACCGGCACCGAGAACAGTGATAATATCACTTTTTGCAGCCAGATATTTCATAGCAATTGCAGGCTGTGCGCCGGTTCTTGCGTCAGAAATCCAGTCACCGCAAACCAAAGCCTTTAAAAAGCCGTCATGAGGGTCTGTCACCAAAATATTTGAGCGAATAAAGGGCAATCCCTTTTTGGGGTTATCATCATAACCGCCAACAACTTTAATACCGGCAGAATCCAAAGGACCGATGTATGACGGCATAGAATTAAACCATCCCTTAACACCAAGACTACTCATATCGGTTGTGATTTTCGGCGGCATAATAACCTGCTTCTCGCCATACCACTTCCACACATTTTCAACGCACTCAATCACATCATCAATGGAAACATATTTTTTTACCATTTCATTTGTTAAAACAACTGTTTTTTTGTCCAAAATTAACACCTCCATATTTTATATTATCATATTATCATATTGTCTGACAAATTGCAATGTTCTTTTTTACTTTTTCTCTGACTCAAAATCTCTTTACAATCCAAAAAAAAAATTGATATAATATGTAATATATGAAAGGAGTGTTATTCTTGGAAGTAACACCTATTGTAACGAAGCAAAAATATGAATCTGTCGCTGACCAGATTGTTCTTTTAATACGCAATCACACCTTTAGCGAAGGGAGTCATCTGCCGACGGAGACTGACCTTGCCGCAATGTTTCAGGTTGGCAGAAGTTCTGTTCGTGAAGCGATTAAAAGCTTGCAAATGTCCGGCATTTTAACTTCAACTGCCGGTCGCGGTACCTTTGTATCAGAAAATGCTATGATAGCTATTTCTCACGCAGGCTTAGGCGAACTGATTTTAGATGAAAACGCCCTTTCTGAACTGATTGAAATCCGTTGCATTTTAGAGCCCGCCGCTGCTGCTCTTGCCGCCGGCCGCAGAACGAATGAAGATATTAAAAAAATGCAGGAAGCAATTCACAGTATGGAGTCCTCCGAAAACAAAGAACAGCTTCTCCACTATGGATATCGATTCCATCTGGCACTGATTTCTGCAGGAAAAAATCGTGTGATGGCGCAACTGCACGACTCTATTTCTCTGCAGCTTTTAAAAATGCGTGAACGCGATTTTCTGACCTCTGATGTCTATAAACGTGATATTGCCATCCACCATGAAATTTTAAATGCAATCATAGCACAGGACGAAAACCTTGCAAAAGATTTAATGCTTAAGCACCTCACGACTGATTATGCTGCATACAGAGATTAGGTTTTTGTGTGCAGTTCAAAGATAATTAAAACGCCCTTCCTGATATGGAAGGGCGTTTTAATTGCCACTCATGTTTTTATGATTTTGTCAAGTTAGGGACAAAATTTTTGTCGATATGCAAACTAAAGTTTGCTCGATATTTTTACTTCGTAAAATCGATATGTTTTCCCTTCGGTCAAACTCGATATAATATGAATTCTCGTTGCGTCAGCAACATATCGAGCCGTCAGGCATATCGAGTGCGAAGCACATATCGAGAATTCGCAAGAATTCATATCGCTGCGGTGCTGTGCACCGTAATTGCGACACATAAGGTTTAGATGCAAAACTTTTTCGTATTGATATAGGAGTAAAAAATCATGGTCCAATAAACAACACTGAATTTTTAATTTCATCTAACTTTATTTTTCTTGACTTATTGGAAGTCACTATTTTAAAGTCTTCGGTTGGCTCTTTTAATTTAGCATCACAAAGAACATACCATTCGCCGTTTTCCTTGACAATATCAAATTCTATATCAAGGGTTGAAATATGCCACCAATTTGTATTAAAATAGTCTATTGATAAATCAACATCTCCATATTCTATAAACATTTCATCATTTCACAATCATTTGATAAATTTTTCGCCATAATTTACAAATCTAATTCTTCATCTTCGGCATCCTCTCTGCCCTTTTGTTCTTCTGATAAATCTTTAATAAAAGCTGAATACCCAAACAGAATA
>SVJJ01000004.1 GCA_015069045.1 Oscillospiraceae bacterium | reverse complement strand
AAGAAAGTGGGCGGAAGATGCAAGGCAGATAACGCACATTTTAGATAAAAGCTATGGAATAGGTTTTATCTTTGGTCGGCGGTACAACCTTGTACCAAATTGGAATAAGGTTATTATTTCAATTTATCTGCAAAATGCAGATGTGCCGACTATGCAGACAATGTGGTTTTTGCATTGTCTGCTTGCCCTCCGCTAAAGGAGCGCACGACTTCCGCAAGGAAGTACCACCGCCGATTTCATCGGTGGTGAGTAAGTGCGCCCTTCGGGATAAAAAAAGAGGAACGCTCCGATTTCTCGGAACGCTCCATTTACTTTTTACTTTAGCTTCTCCGTCAGATATAGGCTCAAATCGTCAAGCTCCATAGTAACTGCCGTTGGAAATGCTTTCTCTAATATTGCACCCTCTTGGATAAGCCTTCGTGTTCGTGCTTTTCGCTCTTTTTCTCGGTTTCGTGCCTGTGCTTCTTCAAGTCTGTGCTTTGCCTGTAATAGTTTTTTCTCTTTTTCTGTCATAATCAATACCTCTTTCTGTTAAAATTTATATATTTAACAGTAAAAAACATAAAAAATAGCAGTAACCGTACTTTTGAATAAAAAGTAGTAGTTACTGCCGTATGTTTTACTGTCAAAACCTTGTTTTGTGGTAGAAAAATACTTGATTTTTCTGCTAAAAGCCATCTGCAAAGTTCAGGGCAGCATTTGTATCTTCTTCGGTGTTATGCTGTACTTGCGGTTGCTGTCCTGTGCTTGCAGATAAAAGCTGTATAAGACCGCCAATATTTCCGGCATTCTTCAGTCCTTGCTCTATGGTGTCAAGTACCTTTTGCAGAAACATATCCTCTTTTTCTCTTGTTTCAAGGTAGGCGTCAGATTCAAGCCTTTGTTGCCGTTCAAAATGCTCAATTAAGGCTATTACAACGGCTTTTGTATAAGACTTGTATTTCTTTCTATCCATACTCTGTAAATGCTCATAAGCCTTGCGGTCTGCTTCGTTGTCAAGGTTAAAGCGGATATTTGTATTTATAATATTCTTGCTCATACTGCACCGCCGTTCTGCTGAAGCTTTGCTTTCGCAAGAAATTCATAGCCTTGTGCCGTAGCACAAATATTGGTATTTATTATAACTCTGTTGGGGTTATAATCTCCGAAGTGCTTTATCATACAACCGCCACCGCCGACAACATAAAGCCGCATAAGTCTGTCATCATACTCGTGTTCACGGAGCTTGCGGAAAATGCCTTTTACATATTCCGTTGCAGTTTCTTTTATGGCAGTTAGATATTTTTCGTCAATATCGGCTGTGCCTGTTCTGATTACTCGCTCTATGACACTATCATTAACAGAAACGCCAAGCTGTAAAAGCCTGTTTCTGACTTCAAGCATACATTGAAAAGTTCCGTATTTCTCCGTAAAGCATTTACTTGAAATAGGTCTTTTGTCATTGATATACATTATATTCATTGTGCCGTTGCCTATATCTGCAAGCATATTCACACCGCTGAAATCCTGTAGCTTATCTGCAACTGCTGAAAAGCCTTGCGGAAAAATATATGCGTCTGCAAATTCAATATAATAATTTATATCGTTGAATGTAAAGCTGACACTTTCGTTTTGCAAAAGGTATTGCCTGAAGCTGTCCTTTTGTTCACTTACCCAATATAGAGGGAGTCCGACAGCAAGCAGCACCTTTGCTGTTGCTCTGTTACGGAGCTTCAATTCTTTTGCGATAGCTGCAAGGGTTAAAATGTAGTAGTCATCATCTGCGTTTTTTTCTTGCACATATTCCTTGTGTTCCTCTCCGATGATGTAATACTTCTCCTTGTAAATCAGCATATTGCTTTTGAAAGTCGGCTCTTTGTCATAGGCGGTAACACCTGTTTTGAAGCAACAATGTGCTGTCTTGATGTTGCCGTAGCCGTGGTCAATACCGATTATAGTGTTTTCGTTTTTGCTTGATAAGTTCATCATAAAATATTACCTCCAAAATTAAATTTTTGCATAAGAAAAGACGGTCTGCTTATAATAGCAAACCGCCGTATCTTGTAAGTATTATGCTGATTTTTCATCAGCCTGTTTTTGTTCTGTCTGTTCTTTTGCCTGTTGTTCTTCCAATGCCTTTTGAGCAGCAAGTTTTTCAGCTTTTTTCTTTTCTCTGTATCTACGGGTATATAGCTTATTACGCAATCTCCGTTGACGCAGTTTTTCAATTTCCGCAAGTTCTTCGGGCGTAGGCTCTACCTTTGGTAGCTCAAACTGTCCTATAAAGTTAAAGTAAATATCAATCTGCTGAAATCTGTCAACCTCGTCATAATACGGAGCGTGAACAACGATTTTATCAATAAATTCATTGAGCATAGGTGTTGTCAATACTGTAAAATCGGTGTATTTTTTTGCAAGCTCCATAAACTGATTTACATTATCGGTTTCTGCATTGTAGCTGTCAATATCTTGCTTTAACTCATATATTTCGTTTGCAAGGCTTTCTTGCTCCTGCTCATATCCGGCTGAAAGAAGTTCAAAACGCTTTTCGGATAATTTACCCGTTGCATAGGATTCATAGAGCTTTCGTATAAGCTCGTCTAACTCACTATGCCTTTTTTCGCTCTTTGCAAGCTGCTTCTTTTGTTCCTTAACATTTTGATTATGCTGTGAAAGTGCTGTTGCTCTGACTTTTTCCTCAAACTCTTTTTTATTGGCTATTGCATACTCGCTCACAATCCTTATGGTTTCCAAAAGCAACTTTATTAAAGAGTTTGTATTAACACGATGAGAAAAACAAGTTGGTGTTTCACGAGAAAAGGTCAGCTTGTAATTTTTGCAATCATAGTGGTTGCTCCCGTAATAGCCTGTCATCGGGTCGGGTTTATATCCGTGTTTTAGTGCATAAGCCTTTTGAGAGTCGTTATATAACTTTGCACCGCAATCTGCACAAAACAGTAGTCCCGTCAATGGATTTGGTGTATCAGAAAAATCGTGTCTTCTCGGTGTCTTTCTGAGTTTTTGAACAAGCTCCCAAGTTTCCTTATCAATAATGGCTTCGTGAGTGTTCTCAAAAATTTTCCAATTTTCTTTAGGGTTTTGTTGCATTTTATTGTTTTTATAGTCTTGTCTAAAAGTCTTGAAATTTACTGTGTGTCCTAAATAGTCCATTCTTTCAAGTATTCGTACAATCGTATCAGCAGTCCAATCATAAGGGCGGTCAACAGCATAATGACTTTGATATGCTCCTATGCCTTGCTTACCCCAATAATATGACGGTGTTTCAATTTTATCTTTCATCAAGATTTTTGCAATTTGTCCGCAACTATATCCTTCTATGCACAATTTGAAAATGCGTTTTACAACCTCTGCTGACTCTTTATCAACTATCCATTGATTTTTGTCATCGGGGGATTTTCTGTAGCCATAAGGTGGGTGGCAAGTGGTATGCTTTCCCGAATTACCTTTTGCACGAAAAGCGGCTTTGAGTTTACGGCTGCAATCTCTTAAATACCACTCATTCATAATATTAAGAAACGGAGCAAACTCACTGCTTGAAGCGTCTGTTGAGTCAACTCCGTTAGATACAGCAATAAACCGCACTCCTTGTTGCTTAAACAGCACTTCGGTATAAAAGCCTGTCTGCAAATAATCTCTGCCGACACGGCTCATATCCTTTACAATAACTGTCCCTATGAGTCCTGCTTGAATATCAGCTACCATTCGTTTCCAATCGGGGCGTTCAAAGTTACCACCGCTATATCCGTCATCGGTATAATGGCGAATATTTTTGAAACCGTTTTGATTTGCATAATTTTCAAGCATTGCCTTTTGGTTTACAATACTGTTGCTTTCGCCCAAGAGCCTGTCATCATTTGACAATCTCTCGTACAAAGCTGTTATTTTGTTTTCTTCCGTCTGCCTGATTTTCATTAAAAAAGCTCCTTTCAGGCTGAACGGCTCATTTGCGATACATCTATTATACCACACTTTTCACCGTTTGCCAATGGGTATTGTGAAATTACCCGTATAAATTTTTCCTCCATTGTTTCCGTTGCATTTTGGTTAAAATGCACATTTACTATAAATGTTGTTCTACCAATCTTTTTTGTTAAATTCATATTACACATAAAATTTATTCCTCCTAAACTATTGACAATATTAGAGGGTTTGTGTATAATGTATTTGTAATCTGTTTACGATACATCAGATTACTCTCCCTCTATTAGTAGGAGAAATTCCGTTGGTAAAACGGAAGGTTTTTTGAAAAAATTTATTTGCACCTTGAAAATTTAATACAGACAGGTGGTGATACTACGGTGTATAATAAATTTGATTATGATATGATTGAGCAGCAAGAGGCTGAACTGATGCAGGAAGCACTCACCCGTGAAGATGCCAATGCTCCACCGAATATCGACACCGATATTGTGCCGGAGGTTGACTCGCCGCAAAAGAAACAGTTAAAACGGGATATCAAAGCCGCAGCTTTAGAAAGACTTGAACAAGCTGCCAAAACTCCCGAACAGTTCAAAGAAGTTATTAAGCGGTGGGACAGCCTTGACGAAAACAGAGAACGAAAAGAACGATATTGGGAGATAAGCCGTAACAATGAGGATTTTCCTCTTGAATGGTGCGAAGCATCTTGGGGAACTGTATTTCCGAAAAATCTTAATACCATTGTTGCAAAGCAAATACGCAAAGGCAATTTTATAGATGCGATTTTCGATAGTCCCTATGAGATACACGAGCTTGTAACAGAAGAATATCTTTGCAGGATATTAAGAGAATTAAAAGACGAACACAAAGAGCTGTTGTATCTGATAGCAATTAAAGAATTAAGCACAACAGAAATTGCAAAGCTGCAAGGAAAATCAGACCGAGCTGTGCGGTATATGAGAGATACGGTATTTAACAAGATACGCAAGAAAGCGTATGACTATCTTACATCAGAACAAGGCAAGAAGCACAATATGACACTTCTTGAAAAGAAATTTGTAGAAAACTATAAAAAGAATGAATAATTTTGAAAAAAGACTAAAAATGATTTTGAAAATAATATGAGCGAAAATAGGATGTCTATTTGGTATGCTCATTTTTAGATAAAAGCTAATATAGGTTATTTTATATAGAATGTTGAGGTAAACAATATGAATGATATATTTGAACACGCTAAATCAAATTGGGTTAGATACAGCGAATATGAATTAAAAGAAAAAGACGGCGTTTTATACATCAAGCCGACAGATGATGCTATGCCCGATATTTACAACATACTCAAATTCAAAGATGATATTGTAGTAGAAGCATTAAACATAGGGCTTCTCTGTATGAGCAAGGACAAAGAAAAAGAAGCCGAGCAGAAAAATGCCATAATGGGATTTATCTCCCGTTATGGTCTGCTCGGTCTGATGACTACAATTACAACAACTCCGTCATTTATGGATTATGAAATAGTGCATTTTGTAAAGAACAGGTATATAAATGATGAAACTATGGATGCACTTGAATATATCAAGCATTTTTATCCCTTTGAAATGCCCGAAGTTATTAAAAACGGTCTTGCTATGCGTTGGGATGTTTCCGGCGATAACACAATGATGGCACTTGCTATGACCTTTACTGACAGAGAAACAGCGGTTAATATGAGTTTTCAGCGTAATTATGCAGAACCTTATGAGTGGGTGAAATTGCAGTTTGTAGATTTGGCATTATTATTTACTACGGCAACCTTTTATTATGACAAAGATTTTAATGCAGAGGACAGAGATTTATACCAACAAATGATGATGGCTTTCAGCACCAATTCCCCAACATACCACATAAGGCTGCTAGATAAACCAACTCTTGTATGGAATTTTGGCTCACTTGCAATAGCAACACAGATGTTATTAAGTCTGTCTATTACTGACGAGAAAACACCTGTCCGTCTGTGTAAGCATTGCACAAAGGCATTTATCCCGACTCGTCCCAATGCCCTGTTTTGCAGTTCAAAGTGCAAAAATCAGTATAATGTTTATAAAAGCAGGGCAAAAGAAGAACAGAAATAAAAAAAGCACAAAGCTATTGAAAATCTCATAGTTTTGTGCAAATCGTAAAACTTTCTCTATTCCTGTTGACAAAATAAGAAATTGAGTATATAATAATTATAGAAAAAGGCAAGACCTCAAACGGTTATGCCACAAAGCGAACTATATTAACGATAGCTGCCTGTGTCAGAGGCGGCTATCGTACTTTTATGGGAAATAGTATCATTAAGATGATAACTACAAAAATTGCTACAAGTAGCTTTTTTGCCATCAGTACAATGCTTACTTTTCATAAGCATCCCCCTCCTTTCACAGACTCGGCATTGCTGCCTGTGTATGTAAAGGTTGGGCATAACCGCCGGTGTAAACACCGTGAAGAAATCTTGCCTTATCGGATTGCTCCGACAAGGTACATTATACACCATAATTCGATAATTTTCAAGATATTTTCCAACATTTGCAGCTGATATGTGAAATTTTGTTTATAATGCTTAATACCCCTTGCAGACTTTGATTTGTCTGCAAGGGGTATTTTTATACGATGGGATAGGATAAGAAATTATTTAGCTTCTAATATCAGCTTCCTTGCTATGGTAAACAAGCTATTGTCAACTGACGGTATATCTCGGTAGCAAGTATCTTTTGCAAATTCTTCATCGGGGTTAAATGCAGGATTGACAGATTGATAGATTTTCACTCTTGCATTAAATTCAGCCTTTGCATAGTCAATTTCGCCGTTTGCGTATTGCGTGATAACATCTGCAATTATGACTCTGACCTTTTCTTCATTCTCTATGTAGAAATTCGGTCTTAAATACATATCTCTGTATTGGAATATTGCGTTATTTGCAATAGTTGTTAATTCTCCGTAGCTATAACCGCTTGTCTGTCCGTTTAACCAAGCATTAAAGAAAATTCGGTTTGATTTAGCTATTGCATCAGCATATCCCATACCATTTTTAACCTCGTCCAAAATTCCGCTGATAAAGCTTTCCGCAACTATGATTTGGTGTTCCGTTGCATTACAGGGTGCTGATTCTCTCGGAATGGGAGCAGCATTTACTGTAACCGCACTTGTCAATATTGATATTGTTATTAAGCATAAAAACATCTTTTTCATAAGTTAAAACCTCCGTTTTTTATAACATCTTTGAATACTTTGCTTTCCTCAAATAACAAACTGTCGCACATCATTTTGACACCAAGCCTAAAGCCGATTTTGAAATTTTCCACTCCGCTTGTAGCACTTATTTCATCACTTGCATTTACAAGCTCATTAAATAGTTTCAAGTGTTCGCCTGATAATGTTTCTTTCAGCTTGTCCTCGTTAGCGGTAAATATACTTAATGCCTTGTCATAGGGTGTAGCATTTTTGCGGCGTTTTTCATTTGGGTTTATGTTCCCATAATATAATTCTTCGATAAAATTCATTCCGCACCCTCCACCGCATACACATATTCCGAGAGTATAAATTCTTCAGCTCGGTGCTTGATTGAGTTCATTTTCTGTACCCAAGCCATTTGGTCGGTTGCCTTTAACTGCTCCGTAACACCTTCTTGCTTTGCCATTTTTGACATCATATCTTTTAAGGTGCTATGACAGGTTTCGTCTATCTCCGCAAGGTGTTCAAACAACTTGCCTTCCATAAATAAAATGGTGTAATAAGACTTGTGATGTTCTTTCAAAAATCTTTTGCGTAGGTTTCCGTACTTGCCGATGTTATATGTTTTTTCATCCGGTACGGTTAAATTTGGTATGTAGTAATCTCCGTTTCTCACATACTCAATGCCGTTTTTAACAAATTTCTCTTTCATCTTGTTTTCGACCTCCATTCGTGATAAAATTAGTTTGTGGTTATGGTTTCAAGTTTTGGATTATCACCGCCTTGTTTATATATAACCACTTTTCAAATTATCGCAAATGAGCCGCAGCCATATATAATGTATTTGGTAGTGAACACATCATCTGTTCAACTCCCTTTACATTATACTGCTTCTATGGTGTAAAGCCTCGTAGTGTTTATGCTTGAATGTCCGAGGATATCTGCAAGGCGGACAATATCTTTTTGCAGTGAGTAATATGTTTTTGCGAATAAATGCCGCAAATTGTGAGGAAATACTTTTTCTCTTGATACACCGGCACTCTCGCATAAGTCTTTCATGCTTTTCCAAATTCCGTGTCGGTCGAGTGGTTTGCCATTTCTTGTTACGAACACACAGCCTGTGGTTATTCCCTGCTCCTGCATATACCTTTTAAGCACTCGGCAGAGATCTTTGTTTAATATAATCATTCTGATTTTACCCTTTAATTTCACTTGTGCCTGACCGCATCTTACGGCTTCGGCTGTGATGTAGGATAATTCGCTTACACGGATTCCGGTGGCACAAATAGTTTGCATTACAAGATAAATTCTCTCATTCTTTTTATCCTTTGCTGCTTTTAAGAGTCTTTCGTATTCGGCCTTGGTGAGTTCCTTTTCCTTCTGGCAGAATATTCTTCGCTGTATTTTCAAATTCTTCAGTTTGATTTCGTGCCATTCATTATAGGCAAAGAATCCGTTGAGCGATGCCAGAATTGAATTCACCGATGCCGGAGCATAATTCTCAACCAACTCCGCCTTGTATTCAAGAGCCAATTCCTTTGTAAGCTCTCTGCCTGATAACCATTCATAAAATGCCTCAATATCACGGACATATTTTTCAATGGTTGCTCTGCATTTTTCCTCGTTAATTAAGTGGGTTTTGTATTCTTTAATCTGGTCAAATAATATCTTCATATTGACATCTCCTTCCGCCTGATATTATACCACCGAACCTTATTTCAATACTTCGGCGGTATAGCGATTTCGCTGCCAATGATTTTGAATTTTTAAGAATTGCACCTCCATTTCAAACACAAACACTACCACAGAAGAGGAGGAAAGTCTACGAAGTTTTTTCAAGGTCTATTCTTTGGTTAATGTCCAATAAATTTTGTATACAGAAAAAGCCCTCGCATTTTTTGCGAAGGCTCAGTTTCTATGCATTAAATTTTATTTATCCTCATCAGTATCTTCTGCGATTCCTTCAATTAAATCAGTTACGACCTTATTGAGTTCTGTTGCATTTTGAGAGGTTATAACAGGTCTGCCGGAAGACTTTTCTATGGCTTTCCTTGTATCTCCGGCAATACTGCCACCTTTTTTAGCAACCTCAACATTTTCTTGAAAGCTTTTCGGATTTGTTGTTTTTGATAATTCTGTAGCGGTTGCTTCTGCAAGCATATTCAACACAAGCTCAAGTGTGCTCATATTGTCACGCAAGTTTTCTTTTGTAAGTCCTTTGAGATTTTTATATTCTCTGGTTTTCATTCCTGACCAGGCTTTTGTAATTTCATCGGTAAGGATAGCATATTCAATGCCTTTTTGTACACCATGAGCATCCCATTCATCAGTAAGTTCTTTGCGGACTTGTATTGCCTGCAGTCTTTGATTTATCCATTCTCTTGTATATCCCTTTTTAAGGTATGTTTCCAACGCTCTGTTGATTGTCAGTTCAGGATCAATAGTTTCCTCAATTCTTTCTCGACCAACTTGTGCAAGCCACATCTTAAATGGTTCTGCCTTCGGAGAGGGAATGGATTGGATGATGCGAAGAAGTTGTTCTGTGTCAGCCACATCTGTCATTCTTTTTTTGCCATCTGCAGCTGTCATTTTCAAACCGTTACAATTTGTAACGGTTTCATTTCCCTCATCTTTTAAACGCTTTTTCAGCACTCTCCAATATGTAGCAGGATTAGGACTATCAGTCAGCACGCCAACCACATCGACCACAGAGAAGTACCATTCTTCAGTCTCTTCATTCCAAGCGGTTCTGATTTTTTTATCTTCAAAGATTTGTATCTTATCGTTATTATCCATAGTAAAACCTCCGATAACTTCTTGAATATATTTTAACACAAATTTTTACAAATTACAATAATTTAGAGAATAAAAGCTTAGTCAAAGAACCATTCATCATCGTCATTTTTATCATTTTTTATGAATGGATATTCGATTGCTCCGTTGATCCTTTTTACTTCATCAACACAACTTCGATGGAGTGTATCTGCATCACGCAAATCTATTTCAAGTTCTTTTACCAATAACCAAAATATTTTTGCAACCTCAACTGATATTTTGAACATTAATTTTGAAGTTCGTCTCTCAAATTTTTTCATCATACCTGTCAGGTTATCTCGTATCATATTGTTGACATATTCTTCGTTATTTTTGTTATGTATGTATCCGTTATAGAAGCGAACGGCTTCTGCAATATATTCGCTGCGTGTTTCATAATCTGATATAATTATGTTCGCATCACACTCTTTTAAATCTTTTTCCTCAATCCAAAAGCTTATATGTTTTTTTGCCATAATTTTATTCCTCCTCATAAAGTTCTGCAAGCTTTTTACCTCTCATTGATGACGGAAATGTAATCGCTCCGTTGAGATGTTTTGCCTCTTTAATGCACTGCTCATGGAGCGCATCAAAGTCATCCATATCGAGTTCAAGTCCGTCAAATAATATTCTGCATATCTTTGCGGATTCGACTATTAATTTGAACATCTGCCTGCCGATTCTGTTTTCAAGACTATCCAGCATTTCTTCCATCCGATTAAGAATTTGTTTGTTAATATAGTCTGTTGATTCTTCTCGGGAAAGATATACGTTATAGAATTCCAGCGCATTTTTAACATATTCGCTGCGAGTTTTAATTCCATGCCTTATTTGATAGATATTGCATTCTTTGTACAGGCTGTTTGGAATCCATAAGCTTATGTGTTTGCTGTCTTTTTGTTTATTCATTAAAAAATCCTCCTTTTTGGTGGTGCACACTATCGTTCACCTGAAATTATTGCTTAAACATTGCGGTTATTGGTATATAGCACCCGAAGTATCACCAAATTGCTTTTCAAAGCACCACCCCGAACGGCACTGCCGTGCGGTGTTGACCGCACTGGGGCATCGAAAATGCACCAGTGCTTTTTCCTGCTTCATTTTATTTTTCTACTTTTCGTTCAAGTCGGTGTCATTTCAGTTTGGTGGCTATATCATTTTCATAGTGCTATTTTTATTATTTTTTGTTTCTTACGGTACTTCTGTCGGGAGTAGCGGATGTTTCTTTTGAGGTGGATATTTTCCTTGTTTATTTTTTCTTTTCCAATATCCACGGCACTTCTGTTGCGACTGTCTCACAAAATCGATTTTAAGGTCTTATCATAGGGCTTATACCCTCTATATCAGAGGGTAAACTGTTCGAGGTAGGGTAAACACCTTACCCTGAATAGTTTTGTCTCAAAACCCCGCCTTAACCCCCTGAAAAATGCGCATATTATTTTAATGCAGATATATCAATTCTATAGCCTTGCTTAAAATCGATTTTAAGGTGTCAATTCTCCTTAAATTCTTAGAGTATTTTCGACCTGAAATCTTTCGGTAGTGTTAAGACCTTACCTCGAAACTTTTTGTCTTAAAATTCCTTAAATTTTATGATTTTCCGCAAACTGCTTTTCTTTGATTAATGTTCATCAGATTTTAATAACTGAGCAGATAGATTATGAAGAACTTTTGGGATGTTTTCTATCATATTCTTCAAGCTTTTTTTGAGCTTTTTCACGGGCAGCCCTGTCTGCATTTTCTTTCAACTGCTTTTGAAAATTATATTCCAGTGCATCTCTTATAGGTCTGATTTTGTATTTCAAATTTCCATATTGCTTTTTGCCATTTTTGAGAACTACATGAGTTTGCTCGGTATAGATTAAGCAATTATCTTCAAGCTCTTTTACATATTTTCCTACGGTAGTCTGACTTTTTATTTTTAGAGCTTTGCCTATAGTTTTGTAGCTTGGGTAGCACTCATATGTCTCTCGGTCTTCTATGTACATGAGATAACAATAGATAGCTAATGCGGTTGCACTCAAATCTAAATTCATAACATAATTTGAGAGTATAAAACAATTACTCAATTTATTTTGCTTGTTATATAGATAATTCATCTGAATCCTCCTTTTCGGAAGAGGACTCCGATACAATGTCTCCGTATTCGATTTTTATAAGTTCTTCCTCATTATGTTTCAAAAGGTCATACAAAACCGAGATGAGATATGGTACAGTATCTATATTTTTCTTCTGCCAAATACCAGTAACTTTTTCTCTCGGCAGTCTGTTATCTGCACAGGCTATATGCTCGTAACTGATATTTTTCAATCGCTCACGAACCAATTTCTGCGGAATTTTTTCTCCGTAAACTTTTATATATTTTTGGCGATACATTCTTTCTAACGCATCTTCAAAATCAATTTTTAATTGACCTTCAAGATTATATGTTTCTGCCTGATCCATCAGCCTCTCTATTGATGAGGATTGATTATTTATAAAATCTTTAATATTTTTATTTGAATATTTATATAGTCCGTCCTGCATACTATCCGGTTCTTCCAAAAGACTATCCCGAAGTTCTTCCGGCATACCGTCCATAGTCTTTTCTGCATACTGTTTCTTATCTTCATAGTATTCCGTGCATACTGTGTAGAGATTAGAACCTTTTCCGCCACGACCTCTTGTGCGATTTTCTTTTTCTATATAGCCCAAATCGATAAGGCGATTGATTATATTTGCTGTTTTGGAACGACTTATGTTCATGTTGGCAGCGATGGTGGAGTAGGAAGGAAAACAGATATTTTCCTCGTTTGATAATTTGCATAAATAGCACAGCACTCTGAACTCGTATGTATCGAGTCTTTTGTCCAGGATTGCATCATTAGGTATTGTGGTGAAGCTAACTTTTAGTTTTTTCATATTGGTCCTCCTTAATTCCAAAACAAAAAGCACAGAGCATTTTTAACTCTGTGCTTTGGAACTGATTTTGAATTAAGGGCTGGGGTTCAACTCCTTACGAAAAATCTTCGACAGTAACGAAAATATCGTTTTAGAGGAACACCCCTTGGAACCTGAAAAACCGCATGAAAAAGCGTGATGACACTACTGACAGTAATATCATCACGCTACTATGGTACGCCTGATAGGAGTCGAACCTACGCTCCCGCCTCCGGAGGGCGGTGCTCTATCCACTGAGCTACAGGCGCATATATGGGGGGGGAGAATTACTCCCCTTTTGGATTGGCTTGTGTAATTTTATAAGAAAGTGTCATTAAACCATCACTAAGGTGAACATTTTCCACCGCCACCGAATCCGGCACGGCAATATCGGTATAGGAAAAGTTCCATAAGCCCTTGATTTTCAGTTGAACTAACCGAGGCACAACCATTTCAATAGCAGACTTAGGCAAGGCTAAAATAGCAATATCCACAGATTGCGCCGCACAAAACGACTCTAATTCATCAACTGAACGAACAGGCAGGTCATGAATAATGGTACCAATGAGTTCCGGATTTTTATCAAAAATACCAACCAATTCAAAACCACGCTTGGCGAAGTTAGAGTGATTGGCTAAAGCATGACCCAAATGACCAGCACCAATAATAATGGTTTTGTATCCATGAGAAAGCCCTAAAATACCAGCAATCTCATTATACAGTTTTTCAATATTATACCCATACCCTTGTTGGCCAAATCCACCAAAACAGTTAAAATCCTGACGGATTTGGGATGCCGTTACCCCCATTTTTGCGCTGAGTTCTCCAGAGGAAATTCTTGTGATTCCCTGCCTGAGTAATTCACCCAAATATCGATAATATCGAGGCAATCTTTTCACCACAACAATGGGGACTTCTCTCTTGTCTTGTTTCATATGCGTTCTTCCTTTTATAGAGCCGCAATAGTCTCCATTACATATTCGGCAAATTGCTCACCGGTAGCTCCTGTATCACGACCGGTAATGACCAATTTCTTTTCCTGATACATGCAAATATCTAACGCCTTTTCAAGCTTTTCGGACAAATCACTATATCCAATGTGAGAAAGCAACATAACTGCAGCACGAATCATACTGCAAGGGTCAGCATACTGATCACGACCTTCTGCAACCATACGAGGAGCAGATCCATGGATGGCCTCAAACATAGCATACCGCTTGCCTAAATTAGCACTACCGGCTGTACCCACACCACCCTGAAACTCGGCAGCTTCATCGGTTAGGATATCGCCATATAAGTTAGGCAAAACCAAAACTTGGAACTGGGTTCTTCTCTTTTCGTCTACCAGTTTTGCCGTCATAATATCAATATACCAGTCATCCAATTCAATATCGGGATATTCTTCTGCAACCTTTTTGCAAATACCTAAGAACTTGCCATCTGTTGTTTTAATAACATTGGCTTTTGTAACGGCGGTTACCTTCGTTTTTCCATTTTTCTTGGCATAATCAAAAGCAGCCCGAGCAATACGCTCACTACCCTCTTGGGTGGTAACAGTAAAGTCAATCGCCAAATCTTCGTTAAAGTGAATTCCTTCACTGCCTAAAGCATAACCACCCTCCGTATTTTCACGGAAAAAGGTCCAATCAATGCCCTGCTCCGGTACCTTAACCGGACGCACATTCGCAAACAAATCCAATTCCTTGCGCATGGCTACATTCGCACTTTCAATATTAGGCCAAGGGTCGCCGGCTCGCGGTGTTGTTGTAGGACCCTTCAAAATAACATGACAAGCTTTTAATTCTGCCAATACATCGTCAGGAATTGCCTTGCCGGCCTTCACGCGATTTTCAATGGTAAGACCATCAATTTGACGAAATTCCACACGACCTTTTTTTATTTCATCCTGCAAAAGATATTCCAAAATTTGTCTGGATGCTTTTGTAATAGCAGGACCAATACCATCGCCACCACATACACCGATGATAATGGTATCCAAACTGCTATAATCAATAAAATCCTTTTGCGCCTTCATGGTTTCAATGCGGGCGAGCTGTTTTTCAATAATCTTTGCAAAGCGTAAAGACGCCTCATGAATTGCCTCTTGCATATTTTTCTCTCCTTAGCGTCTATTGATTTTGCATTTTAATAAAATTAATCAAACCACCAGCATAAAGCATTTCTTTTTGACGGTCAGACGCAGTTAAAATTGTAACATATTCCGTTCCCTTTGTCAAGTTTTTCACAACAATTTCTTCGCCGGCAGCAACCTGTTTCTGTGCGTTTTCAATAGCGAGTTCATCACCCGGTGCAATAGCATCATAATCCTCTTCGTGTTTAAACACCAGCGGCAAAATGCCAGAATTAATCAAATTCGCCATGTGAATACGAGCAAAGGACTTAGCTAAAACACCTTTAATCCCCAAATATAATGGTGCCAAGGCTGCATGCTCACGACTAGACCCCTGACCATAATTGATACCACCAATAATAAAACCGCCTCCGTTTTCCTTAGCGCGTTTTGGAAAATCAGGGTCACAAGGTGTTAAACAAAACTCCGACAAATAGGGAATATTAGAACGGAAGGGAAGTAACTTGGCATTAGATGGCATAATATGATCGGTTGTAATATTATCCTCAACCTTAATCAAGCTTTTCCCCGTAATCGTTTCGGGCATAGCTTGATTTAAGGGGAATGGCTTAATGTTTGGGCCACGAACAACCTCCACATCGGCGGCATTTTCCGCCGGTGCAATCACCATGTTATCACGCGCCAAAAACTCTGCAGGCATCGAAACAACAGGGGCCTCACCCCATTCCCTTGGGTCAGTTAAAACACCTGTAATAGCGCTAACTGCTGCTGTTTCAGGACTAACCAAATAAACCTGAGCCGATACAGTACCACTGCGGCCTTCAAAGTTACGGTTGAAGGTACGAAGAGATACAGCGTTTGTTTTAGGTGACTGCCCCATACCAATACAAGGACCGCACGCCGACTCCAGGATTCGAGCACCTGCCGCAACCATATCAGCCAAGGCCCCATTTTGTGCAAGCATGGTTAACACCTGCTTAGAACCCGGGGCAATAACCAAGCTCACATCAGGATGAACGGTTTTTCCTTTTAGCACCGCTGCTACCTTCATCATATCCGCATAGGAGGAATTGGTGCAACTGCCAATGGCAACCTGGTCCACCTTAATTTTACCGATTTTATCCACCTCAAGCACGTTATCCGGACTGTGGGGTTGCGCTGCTAAAGGCTCAATCGCCGATAAATCTATCGTAATTTCTTCATCATATACACAACCTTCATCAGGCGTAAGGGGTATAAAATCCCTTTCTCTGCCTTGGGCTTTCAAAAAGGCCAAAGTAGCTTCATCACTGGGAAAAATTGATGTAGTAGCGCCCAACTCTGCACCCATATTGGTGATTGTGGCACGTTCCGGAACAGATAACGTTGCCACACCCTCGCCGGTATATTCCAAAATTTTGCCTACACCACCCTTAACAGAGAGCATACGCAACACAGTTAAAATCACATCTTTTGCAGTAACCCAAGGATGCAGTTGGCCGGTAAGCTTCACATTTAAAATTTTAGGCATGGTAATATAATAAGCACCACCACCCATAGCCACAGCCACATCCAAACCGCCGGCACCAATAGCCAGCATGCCTAAACCACCGCCTGTTGGCGTGTGACTGTCAGAACCAAGCAAGGTCATGCCGGGCACCCCAAATCGCTCTAGCTGCACTTGATGACAAATGCCGTTACCGGGCCGTGAAAAATAAATACCATGCTTACTTGTTACGGTTTGAATATATTTATGGTCATCCGCATTTTCAAAACCGGATTGAATGGTGTTGTGGTCAATATAAGCCACCGATTTTTTTGTTTTAACCCGGTCAATGCCCATCGCCTCAAACTGCAGGTAAGCCATGGTTCCCGTGGAATCCTGAGTTAAAGTTTGATCAATCCTAATCGATATCTCTTCACCGGCAATCATTTTACCGCTGACCAAATGATCTCTAATGATTTTTTGTGCTAATGTGTACGCCATGCTTTGCCTCCTGATGTTACATAATTAACTATATTGTACATTACTTTTACAACGATGTCAACACGGACGCCAAAAAAGCAAAAAATATACAAAATAAAATAGAAAAGTGACGATTTTCGCACACCTTTGCCAAAATCATCACCTTTCATTGTGAGCCTATTTTTACTGTGATTGCATATAGTCCATAGGATTTTGATATACATCATCTATCTGCACCGCAAAATGTAAATGAGAGTCCTCTAACATTTCAGCAGAGGCACTGTTGCCAACTGCGCCGATACCCTGACCCTGAACAACCGAATCACCTACCTTAACCATTTCAACAGAAGCTAAATTTTGATAGATGGTTTTGCAATTGCCCTCGTGGCTCACAACAATGGTATATCCCATTTGCAGATCCTTATAAGCCCGTTCAATTATACCTGCTGCTGCCGCCGTTACCTCTGCTCCCGAATCTGATTGAATATCAATACCGTTATGCACCCGCCAATCTCCCATGGTTTTGGAATGAACTAGCGAATCGCCAGAAAAAGCAGTCATGATACTGCCTGCGCTTGGCATAATCAAAGATGGTGGTTTCTGCTTGGCCGCCACCGACACCACCGGCTCTACAGAAGGAGTTGGGGTTAGCAAAAAACTATTTTTCTCTGCAATTGATGCCATAACAGGTGCTGCCGTTGCCAATTCCTCCCCAGGTTCTGTCAGGGATCCGGGTGTGGGCAATACATAGGGAGTACTATTTTTCATGCGTAGTGATAAATCTGCCATTCGTGTAATGGTAACAAAACCAACACACCCCACAAAGGCAGCCACCGCCATACCTATGTAAGGTGCTCTGTTTTTGGTTTTGTGTTTAGAACGACCTGTGTTTTTTTTCTTATCTGTTTTCATAAATACCTCCGATACTGTAAAACTCTGCAGGGAATATTCTTATTTTTCCATCTATATGGCAAAATATACACATAGTTAGTATATAGAATAATTTTTTTGGAAAATATAGAATAAGATTGCATTTTTCCCAAAAAGTTGTTATAATGAAAACGCATAAGAATATAAGGAGGTTGTTACAAGTGGAAAAGTACGAATGCACAGCTTGCGGTTATGTATACGACCCGGCAGAAGGTGATCCTGAATACGGCATTGAACCCGGAACAGCATTTCAAGATTTACCGGAGGATTGGGTTTGTCCTTTGTGCGGTTTGGGTAAGGATGTTTTTGAAGTCGCTGAATAACCATTCTAAAAAAAGCTTCCACTCTATATACTATTACTATCAAGTATATAGGGTGGTGTTTTTTTGAACATTATCAACACAGAAAGGCCATATACATATGACATTTTGCAACAAGATACCGCTACACTCTGCCGAGAATATCCTTTTCTAAAGACTTTTTCATTGGGACAATCTGTCCACGGACGGGAATTAATTGCCCTCAGCTGGGGAGAAGGACAGAAACGATTGTTTTTAAACGGTGCTCACCATGGTATGGAGTGGATTACCTCTCTTTTGTTAATGAAACTGCTAGAGGAATTTTGCCATCACTATCAAAACGGCACCAGCATTGGCAATGTTCACTTTCCCTCCCTGTTTTCGAACATAACCATTGTCTTTTGCCCCATGGTAAATCCCGATGGTGTCCAACTGGCCCTTTGCGGATTGACAGAAGATCTCCCAACCATTACCAAAACCAGATTAAAGGCTTACAACGGCGGTAGCAATGATTTTTCTGCATGGCAGGCAAATCTTAATGGTGTAGATTTAAATCATAATTACAATGCCGCCTTTGAAAAAGGTGTTTTTTATCAGCACAAACTTGGCATTTATGGTCCCGGTCCCACCCGATTTAGCGGTCCTGCCCCGGAAAGCGAGCCGGAAAGCTATGCTATGGCAGAATATACCCGCACTAACGTGCCGGATATCGTTGTAGCGTATCACACCCAAGGAGAAATTATTTATTACGATTTTGACTCCAAAGCCACAGCTCGTGGCAAAGAAATGGCTGCTGCCATGGCAGAAATCAGCGGCTATGAATTAGATCAAAGCGAAGGCATAGCTGCCTATTCCGGTTATAAGGATTGGGTTATTAATGCCTTATACCTTCCCGCCTTTACTATCGAAGCCGGACTGGGAAAAAATCCATTACCTCTTTCTCAATTTGATAAAATATATCGGGATAATCTTAATATGCTTTTATATCTTGTTCAGGCATAATGGCATAAAAAACTTGTCATATATACAATTTTACGATATAATAAAGAAAATAAAGTACAACAAAGGAGAAAAACATGTCAATTGATACAGTAAGAGCTTACCTTAAGCAATATGGATTGGATAAAGATATACAAGAATTTTCTACCTCCAGTGCTACTGTAGCATTAGCTGCCGAAGCTTTAGGGTGCGAGGAGAATCGCATTGCAAAAACTCTGTCCTTTATGGTTGCGAACGTGCCTGTATTAATTGTGACTGCCGGCGATGTTAAAATTGACAACAAAAAATATAAGGAACAATTTGGGGTCAAAGCCAAAATGTTGTCACCGGAAGAGGTGTTGCAATATGTTGGTCATCCGGTAGGGGGCGTTTGTCCCTTTGCCGTTAAAGATGGTGTGCGAATTTATTTGGACGAATCCTTGCGCCGATTTGATGTGGTGTATCCTGCTTGCGGTAGCGCCAACAGCGCCATTCGGCTCCCATTACACCAATTAGAAGAATGCTCCCATTCCCTAGGCTGGATTGATGTGTCTAAACCACGCGTATAGAATATCAATACATTATCTTAACCTGATTGTGGTAACATTCTAAGAGGTTGCAGCATCCTGCTGCAACCTCTTTTAAACCGTAAAGAAAGCAAGGCCAAATGAACAATACGAAACAATTCCTTAATCGTCATATTGACATTTTTCCATCCGTATATTATAATAATGTATGAATCATATAGGAATAAAAGATTTGTTGCGTATTGCATACAAAAGGAGAGGATTATATTGGGGAAGAAAATTGTAATATCGGCTGATACCACTTGCGATTTACCCCCGGAAATATTAGATAAATATGGTATTTCCCAAATTCCGTTATATATTTCTTTTGGTGATACAAGCTATCGTGATGGCGTAGAAATCACCCCAGACGAGATTTATCAAAAATTTGAGGCCGAGGGTGTTTTACCTAAAACCTCTGCTATTTCCATAGGTGATTTCACTGAATACTTTGGTCGTCTTTTAGAAGATGCCCAGCAGGTCGTTCATTTTTCCATTAGCTCCGGGCTCTCATGTACCTACCAAAACGCTTTAATTGCTGCCAAGGAATTCCCCGGTCGTGTTTTCCCTGTGGATACATTAAACCTATCCACCGGCCAAGCCATGATGATTATTCGCGCCACAGAACTTGCAGCAGAAGGTGTTTCCGCTGAGTCAATCGTGGAGGATGCTATAGCTTACCGCAAACGTGTAGATGCAAACTTTGTAATCGAATCCTTAGAATTTTTACACAAAGGCGGTCGTTGTAGTGCTCTGACCGCCTTAGGCGCCAATCTTCTAAGCATTAAACCTTGTATTCAGGTATTTAATGGCAAAATGGATGTAGGCAAAAAATACAGAGGCAAGTTTAAAATTGCGTTGCAAAAATATTTAGAAGAGCGGTTGTCGACAGATGATCTTGACGGCCAGCGAGCCTTTTTAACCTATGCCGGCTGCAGTGCAGAAATTGTGGATTTTACCCATCAGCTTGTTTTAGAATCCGGCTTGTTTCAAGAAGTTTTTCTCACACGGGCCGGTTGCACCATTTCCTCTCATTGCGGTCCTAATACCTTGGGTCTCATTGTTGCCCGCAAACAAGATTTATCATAGCCTCTTGCGTGTATAGTTAGCAATCAGATGTAAAGCGTTTATTATAGTGGCAGAATTGGAAAGGATTGATTCTATGAGTTTAATTGTTCAAAAGTTTGGCGGTTCCTCCGTTGCTAATGCTGAGCGTGTTTTTAATGTTGCAAACATTATAACGGATACCTATAAAGCTGGCAATCAAGTAGTGGTGGTTGTTTCTGCACAAGGTGACACAACTGATGACTTGATTGAAAAAGCAAAAGAAATTAACCCAAATCCATCTAAACGAGAAATGGATATGTTATTAGCCACAGGAGAACAAATTTCCATCTCCCTCTTGGCAATGGCCATTGAAAAACTTGGATTTCCGGTTATTTCTCTAACCGGTTGGCAAGTAGGCGTCCATACCGATTCCAACTATTCCAGTGCACGCATTCGCAAAATTGAACAAGAGCGCGTGCAAAAGGAACTGGATAAGAAAAACATTGTCATTGTAGCTGGTTTTCAGGGTATTAATCGCTACGATGATATCACCACCTTAGGTCGCGGTGGCTCTGATACCTCCGCCGTTGCATTAGCTGCAGCACTACATGCTGATTTATGTGAAATATACACAGATGTGGATGGGGTTTACACCACAGATCCACGGATTGTAAAAAATGCGGCTAAACTTGAGGAAGTCACCTTTGATGAAATGTTAGAACTAGCAAGTTTAGGTGCTAACGTACTTCATAATCGTTCTGTAGAAATGGGTAAAAAATATAATGTTAACATATGTGTTCGTTCCAGTCTGACAAAGGCTCCGGGCACTATTGTGAAGGAGGTTGTAAACATGGAAAAAATGTTGGTTAGAGGCGTAGCAAAGGATGCGGACGTAGCTCGAATTTCTATTTGCGGTATTGCTGATACACCTGGTAAGGCGTTTATGATATTTTCTCTGCTTTCCAAGAAAAATATTAACGTGGATATTATTATCCAATCCATTGGCCATGATGGTCTGAAGGATATCAGTTTCACCACACCGGAAGTCCGTTTGGAAGAAGCCATTGCTATCCTGGAAGAAAATAAAGGCGCTATTGCTTACCAATCTTTAAACTGGACGAAGGATGTTTCAAAGGTATCCATTGTAGGTGCCGGTATGGTTTCTAATCCTGGTGTCGCTGCCAAAATGTTTGAGGCGCTCTACGAGGCACATATTAATATACATATGATTGCCACATCGGAAATTAAGGTATCTGTGTTGATTGACGCAGGGTATGAAGATAAGGCTGTCCGTGCTATTCACGATAAATTTGAATTAGCTTAATTGGCCAATGATATTAAAATGCAGCGTAATACAAGTCATTACGCTGCTTTTTTATACGGAAGGAGTTTAAAAGATGAATTTAAAAAAATTTAAATTTGTCAATGTGGATGTTCTCATCGGAGAAAAAACTACCCTAACAGGCAACATAACCACAGAAAGTGCTATTAAAATTGATGGTATTATGCAAGGAAATATTACCACCACCTCAGAGGTCATCATCTCTGAAACTGCCTCTGTGGAAGGAGATGTAATAGGCTCTGCCTTGATTGTATCCGGTAAACTAAAAGGAAATGTTACTGTCACGAACCAGCTTGTCATTAAAGAAAACGGGGTGCTGGAAGGCGATATCAAAACTGGTGCCTTGGTGATTGAAGAAGGCGGTATATTCATTGGTTCAAATCACTCTGTAAAGAAAGAACCCTCTTCTGAAGAAAATATCGTCGCAGAAACACCTGACACAGGTATGTAACGGAGGTATATATGCATATATCGGAGCTGATTTTAATTGCACTTGGACTATCTATGGATGCCTTTGCCGTTTCCCTTTCAAATGGCATGGTTATCCCTGATTTACGTTTGCGCGATGCTTTAAAGTTTGGTCTTTTCTTTGGGTTTTTTCAAATGCTGATGCCCCTGATTGGTTGGTTGGCCGGGCGCATGTTCAGTACCTACATCGCCACATTTGATCATTGGGTTGCCTTTATTCTTTTAGGATATATTGGTATTAAAATGATTATAGAGGCCAAAAACAAGGAGGAAGCACAGGGCAACACTCACTTTCGTATTATGCTGGTTCTGGCAATTGCCACCAGCATTGATGCGCTGGCCGCCGGTATTACCTTTGCCTTTATGCCAATCAATATTTGGGTCAGCATATTTGCCATTGGTGCCATAACCTTTTTTCTTTCTACTGTAGGTGCTCTTTTAGGCAAAAAAGCCGGTGCTGCCTTGGGCCACCACGCACAAGTTGGTGGCGGCATCCTATTGGTAGCCATGGGGTTTAAAATTTTAATTGAACATTTATTCTTTTAAAAAGAAAGTATACCGACTCTCTTATATTAGAGAATCGGTATAAAAAAAGGAGGAGGTTACTATACATTTTGTCTATATCCTTCGTTGTTGCGACAATACACTATATACCGGTTGGACAACAAATGTACTCCACCGTGTGTATGCCCACAACAGCGGACATGGCGCTAAATATACTCGTTCACGGCTACCGGTAACCCTGGTTTATACGGAGGTTTGTGCTGATAAATCTACCGCATTAAAACGAGAAAAAGCCATCAAAAAACTAACAAAACAAAAAAAGGAACAATTAATCCAAACTGCTAACGGGCTGTACCATGGTGTATAGCCTTTTTTAGTCATATAATAAATCTTTAATTATATCAGAATCCACATTATTCTTATCATACCATTCAAATCCGGTATCAATGGTTTTTTGCACTGTTTCTCCCTGATAGGCTCGATAGGCGGCTTCTACGGCTTTGTAGCCAATTTGAATTGGATTTTGGGTCACGGCACCTAACATATCACCGGAGCGAATGGAATCTACCTGCTTTTTACCGGAATCAAATCCCACAACCTGCACTTTGCCAACTTTATTCATTTCTTCAACCGCCAACATTACACCAATGGCAGAACCTTCATTACTGCCATAAATAGCCTTAAGAGAAGGATGTGCCGTCATAATAGCCTTGGCAGCATCGGCCGATTTTGTGTGGTCACCTTCACCATATAAAACTTCTACAATATCTATATCAGGATATGTTGACTCGATTCGATTAATAAATCCATCCCGCCGTGCCCGTCCAGTTGTACTCACTTGATCGTGGACGACCATGCCTATTTCCCCTTTTTTACCAATAGCCTCAGCCAATTTATCCGCTGCCAGAGCCGCTGCTGCTTCGTTATCGGTAGCAGCTGTGGCAACCACAATATCGCTATCAACACCGGAGTCAAAACCTACCACGGGAATTCCCCGGCTTTGCGCCTTTTCTAAAGCGCTTAAAACGGCCCTTGAATCTAAAGCAGCCAAACAAATTGCCACGGGATTTTTAGACATAGCGGCGTCTAACATTTCCACCTGTTTATCAATTTGTGCCTCTGTATCAGGTCCCTCGAAGGTTATGGTCACCCCTAAATCCTCTGCAGCCTGCTCTGCACCTTTTTTGACTGTTTGCCAAAATTTATGCTGAAAACCTTTTGCAATAACGGCAATATAGGGCTTAGCACTATCCATCTCTAATTGATTGTTTGGCTGTCCTCCGCAACCATTAATCATGAATAAAGCTGTAATTAAAAGAATTGCCATGACAATTTTCTTTTTTGTTTTCATATTATTTTCCTTTCGATTAAATAAAGAATCATTATGCAGCTTTTCTTGTCCCTAATTTTATCTTGTTCCTTTATTGTTACGCCGTGCAATATCAATAAAAACTGCCAGAATAACAACTGCACCTACTACCACCGTTTGCCATTCCTGTTTTACGCCCAGTATACGCAAACCATTGGTAAGAATGCTCATAATAAAGGCGCCTATAACCGTACCGGAAATGGTCCCTTGACCCCCTGATAAAGAGGTGCCGCCAATGACCACTGCCGCAATAGCTTCCAGCTCATAACCCTGTCCTAAAGCAGGTTGAGCTGACCCTAACCGCGAGGAAATCACTACCCCTGCAATGCCGCAAAACAACCCGCAGAGGGCATGAATCGCGGTGAGCCAACCAACAACATTCACGCCAGAGAGTCTTGTGGCTTCTGTATTGGAGCCTATCGCCACCGTATACCGTCCCAACACCGTTCGATTTAAAATGACCGCAGCTATAATGGCCATAATAAAGAATATAATAACACCATTTTGCAAAGTAAATCCGGGAATAAGTTTCTGCGTTAAGGAACCAACAGCAATTTCCTTGTACCCATTGGGAAAATACACCGGCGATGCGCCCGAAATAACTAAGGATAACCCCTTGGTCATCATCATAATGCCTAAAGTAGCAATAAAAGCCGGAATGCGTAATTTAGCAACCATCAGTCCGGTCAGAATGCCAATAATTGTTCCCGTCATCAGGGCAATAATAACCCCTAACCACAAGGGTGCCGATAGGTTGGTAACACAAACACCGGCTACAACAGCAGAAAAAGTCATAACTGTGCCTATGGACAAGTCAATTCCACCGGTCATAATAACAAAAGTAACACCTAAAGCAAGCAAACCATTAACGCAGGTTGCCAGCAAAATGGAACCAATATTATCTGCAATTAAAAAATTAGGCGACATAAGGGAGAAAAAAATAATTAAAATAATGAGGGTGGCAAAAGCTAACAGCTTTTGAATAGCCTGCCCTGATATGCCTCGCAGTCCCGGTTTGTTATGATGGCTTACTATGTGATTTTCACTCAATATGTTCCACTCCCGTTCCTTTTATTTCTTCTCTCATTGTAGCGTATTTCATAATGGTTTCCTGATCTGCTTCGCTAATATCCAATATTCTTGTTATACGTCCTTCACACATAACTGCAACTCTGTCGCTCATCCGCAGGATCTCCGGTAATTCAGAACTAATCATAATAATTGATTTACCCTCTTTGGCCAAGTCGAAAAGCAACTTGTAAATTTCGCTTTTTGCACCAACATCAATGCCTCGTGTTGGTTCATCAAAAATTAAAACATCGCAATCTCGCAAAAGCCATTTGGCAATAATCACCTTTTGTTGATTGCCGCCCGATAAATTTTTTACATTTTGAGCAATACTTGGTGTTTTTGTTTTCAGCATGGCCACATATCGTTCCGCTTCCTTGGCCGTTTTTTTAAAATTAATAAAACCCCATTGATTAAATTTATCTAGGGAGGCAAGCACCGTATTTTCCTCCACGGACATGCCCAAGGCCAATCCAAACTGTTTGCGATCTTCCGATAAATATCCTATACCACAGCGCACAGCATCTTGAGGCGATCGAATTGTAACGGCACGCCCGTTCACTAAAATGCTCCCCCTTTCCATGAGGTCGGCTCCAAACACAGCTCGGGCAACTTCTGTTCTGCCGGCGCCCATGAGCCCGGCAAAGCCTAAAATTTCACCCCGATGTAAAGTAAAACTCACATCATGCAGTGTATGCGTAGCAAGACCACGAACCTCCAGTACCTTCTCATCACCAGTAACCCTTTTCTCTGTCTTTGTCGTTTCAAAAAGAGTTCGTCCTACCATCATATTGATAATTTGCTCCGTATCCGTATCAGCTGTATTAACGGTTTGAATATACTGTCCATCCCGCATAACAGAAATCCGGTCCGTTATCTGCATGAGTTCCTCCATGCGATGAGAAATATACACAATCCCCACCCCCTGGGTTTTAAGGGAACGTATAATGGAAAAAAGCTCCTCAATTTCCCGATCTGTTAAAGCTGCTGTTGGCTCATCCATAATTAAAACCTTGGAATCAAAGGAAAGTGCCTTGGCAATTTCTACCATTTGTTGCATAGCAACTGTAATATTTGCAACCGGTGTTCGGGGATTTAGGTTTAATCCTAGCAAATGAAACAACCCATTAGCTGCCCGATTCAACTTATCATCATCTGTAAAAAATCCTGCCTTTTTAGGTTCTCTTCCTATAAAAATGTTTTGAGCCGCCGTTAAGTGAGGCATGAGATTGAGTTCCTGATGAATAATAGATATTCCCTTATCCTGCGTTTCCCTTGGTGAAGATGGATTCAACTCCTCTCCCATAAACACAATCTTTCCCTCATCTTTTTTATGAATACCGGTTAAAACTTTCATGAGGGTTGACTTTCCTGCTCCGTTTTCTCCAACAAGAGCATGAACCTCTCCACTTCGCAGGTCAAAGCGACAGTTATTTAAGGCATGAACGCCGGGAAAACGTTTGTGAATCCCTTCCATGGTTAAAATTGTTTCCCCCATCACTTCACCTCTTTTTTCCTTACATCAATTCGTTTTGCTATGTTTATCATGCCAAATTAAATATAATATCATACATATTTCAAAAAAATATTGCACTTCAACCTGAAACAAGGTATAATAAAAATGGTGTTTTTTTGTATAATTCTCCTTTGTTTCTCCCATACTGTTAAAAAAGGAAAAGGATGTGCAGTATGGAGAAGGAAAACAGCAAAGATTCCGCAGAAAAAAATGAAAACAAGGAACAAGGCACCGCTGAGGGTAATGCTCAAAACATTAAGGACTTTGGGATGAGCAGTATTCAAAATCCACGTGGTAACATATATTGTCTAACCATTGTGGGGCAGGTTGAGGGGCACATGTTATTGCCCTCACAAAATAAATCTACTAAATATGAACACGTCATTCCCCTGCTTGTTTCCATTGAACAGGATGAGCAGGTTAATGGCTTACTGGTTGTACTCAACACAGTAGGGGGCGATGTGGAAGCCGGCCTTGCTATCTCTGAAATGATTGCCAGCATGAAGAAGCCTGCTGTTTCGTTGGTATTAGGCGGCGGACATAGTATTGGTGTACCATTGGCAGTTTCGCCAAAACGATCCTTTATTGTTCCCTCTGCTGCCATGACAATTCATCCCATTCGTATGAGTGGCACCATTATTGGTGTGCCTCAAACCTACGAATATTTTGATAAAATGCAAGACCGTGTCGTGAATTTCGTGGTCAAAAACTCCCATATTAAAAAAGATGTTTTTACCAATATGATGATGAAAACAGGCGAAATTGCCAATGATGTGGGTTGTATTATTTTAGGCGATGAAGCTGTTCAATTAGGACTAATTGATGAGGTTGGTGGGCTTTCACAAGCCCTTGAGGCTTTATATACGATGATCGAGGCAGAAAAGGGCTGTAAATAGTGCAGCCCTCTCTCCCATCTAATAAAAATTTTGAATGAAAGAGTGATACATATGAGTCAGGAACTGACAACTGGCATTAAAGGACGGATAGACATCACGGTGGATGATTCCGTTAGTGCCATGAAGGCAGCTAGTGGTGAAATGGATGTATTTGGAACCCCCTATGTGATTGCCTTAATGGAGCAAACCGCCGATAAAAGTGTGCGCCCTTATTTGGAAGAGGGTTGTGCCACAGTGGGAACCTTAGTGAATATTCGCCATATCGCTGCAACACCCATGGGAATGGCTGCCTATGCCGAATCTGAACTCACAGAGGTTGATGGACGCCGTTTGGTATTTCATGTGGCTGTGTATGATGCCGTTGGCTTAGTGGCAGAGGGCACCCACGAACGATTTATTATTTTTAAAGAAAAGTTCATGAAAAAAACAAATAATAGGGGAAAGGAATAAAAGGTTATGAAAAGTGATATTGAAATAGCACAATCCAAACACCCTATACATATTAAAAAAATTGCTGAAAAGCTGGATATTCCCGAAGAGGCATTGCTGTATTATGGTCGCGATAAAGCCAAGTTATCAGAATCCTTTTTAAAGAGCCTAGAAAACAGACCTGTCGGTAAATTAGTGTTGGTTACCGCTATTAATCCTACTCCTGCAGGAGAAGGAAAAACCACAACCACGGTAGGCCTGGGACAGGCTATGGCTAAAATCGGCAAAAAAGCTGTTATTACCCTGCGAGAACCGTCTTTAGGCCCGGTTATGGGTGTAAAAGGCGGTGCCGCCGGTGGTGGATATGCACAGGTTATTCCCATGGAGGATATTAATCTCCATTTTACCGGAGATATGCATGCCATTACAGCCGCCAACAATCTGCTATGCGCCATGATTGATAACCACGTCACTCGCGGAAATGCATTAGGCATTGACCCTACCCGCATTGTATTTAGCCGTGTATTAGATATGAATGACCGTGCTCTGCGTCAGGTTGTTGTTGGGTTGGGCGGTAAAGTAAACGGCATGCCCCGTGAAGATAGCTTTACCATAACAGTCGCCTCGGAGGTAATGGCTATTTTATGTTTAGCCAATGACATATGTGATTTAAAAGCAAGGTTGTCCCGAATTGTAATTGGCTACACCTATAACGGCGAGCCCGTAACAGCCAGAGACTTAGGAGCAGCCGGTGCCATGACTGCTCTGTTGAAAGACGCTCTACAACCTAATTTAGTGCAAACTTTAGAGGAAACGCCTTGCCTGATGCATGGTGGACCCTTTGCTAATATTGCCCATGGTTGCAACAGCGTTCGGGCAACTAAAGCCGCCTTACACCTTGCAGATTATGTAATTACCGAGGCTGGCTTTGGTGCTGATTTAGGTGCTGAAAAGTTTTTTAATATCAAATGCCGCACTGCCGGCTTGACCCCTCATGCTGTTGTGTTAGTGGCCACGGTGCGAGCGTTAAAATATAACGGTGGCGTTAAAAAGGCGGAACTATCAGTCAAAAATACAGAGGCACTTCAGCATGGTTTATGTAATTTAGAAAAGCATATGGAAAATTTAAGGCGGTTTGGCGTGGGCGTTATTGTTGCCATTAATCGCTTTGGCACAGATACAGACAAGGAACTGGCCATGGTAGAAGCATGCTGTCATAACGCAGGAGCAGAGTTTGCCCTTTCCGAAGTATTTGAAAAAGGCGGCGAAGGCGGTGTGCAATTAGCACAAAAATTAGTGGATTTAATAGAAAATACGCCCGCTGATTTTAAACCCTTATATGAGAACTCTCTCCCCTTAGCCGACAAAATTCGTACCATAGTTACCCGAATTTATGGTGGTGCGGATGTTAGCTATTCGCCGGAGGCAGAAAAGGAACTGAAACGCTTAGAAGAGCGTGGATATAATTACTTACCCGTTTGCATGGCTAAAACCCAATATTCTTTATCTGACAATCCGGCCCTCTTGGGCAGACCGGAAGGATTTACTGTGCATGTTCGTGCTCTTCGTCTCTTCGCAGGAGCCGGCTTTGTAGCCGTATATTGCGGTAACATTATGACCATGCCCGGCTTACCAATCCATCCTGCAGCCATGGATATTGATGTGGACCAAAACGGTACTATCAGCGGGCTGTTCTAAGCAGCGGGCTGTTTCAGCAACACCGCCCCATTGCTTATTCTATCAGTTACATTTGTTCAATAAAACTAAAGATTGACAAAAAGATAAGGATAGAGTTATAATTAAATGTATGAATTATTTATATACAACTAGGAGGATATCTTATGGATATTAAAATTACTAAAACAACTGCGCCAAAGGCTAAACCGCCTGTAGACTCCCTTGGATTTGGCGTATATTTCACCGATCACATGTTTGTGATGGACTATACCAAAGGAAATGGCTGGCATGACCCGCAAATTCTCCCCTATGGCCCTATCCCCATGGATCCTTCCTGTGCTGTTTTGCACTATGGTCAAGCTGTTTTCGAAGGCCTTAAGGCATATCGTACTGCAGACAATCAGGTTCTATTATTCCGTCCTTATAACAATATGAATCGTATCAACGAATCCAACGAGCGTCTTTGTATTCCGCAGATTGATGTTGATTTTGCTGTAGAGGCAATTAAGAAGCTGGTAAAAATTGACCAGGACTGGATTCCTGACGCTCCGGGCACGGCACTTTACATTCGTCCCTTCATCTTTGCCGCTGATCCGTTTTTGGGTGTGCATCCTGCGTCTACATATAAGTTTATCGTAATTTTATCTCCCGTTGGAGCTTATTACAAAGAAGGTCTTAACCCGGTTAAAATCTATGTAGAGGACTCCTATGTGCGTGCCGTTCGCGGCGGTATGGGTTTCTCCAAAACAGCAGGTAACTATGCGGCTAGCTTAAAAGCACAGGAAGAAGCTGAGAAGAAGGGCTACACACAGGTTCTGTGGCTGGATGGTGTGGAAAGAAAATATATTGAAGAAGTGGGCGCTATGAACATCTTCTTTAAAATTGACGGAAAAGTTGTAACACCGGCCTTAAATGGTAGCATCTTAGCCGGTATTACCCGTAATTCCTGCCTGGAAATTTTAAATTCCTGGGGCATTGATGCTAAGGAAGCCAAAATATCCATCCAGGAAGTTTACGAAGCGTATGAAAACGGTAAGCTTGAGGAAGTGTTTGGCACTGGTACAGCAGCTGTTATCTCCCCTGTTGGCGAACTTTGCTGGAATGGTAAGAAAATCACTATTAATAATGGAGAAATTGGTCCTATTTCTCAAAAGCTATATGATACCATTACAGGTTTACAAAGCGGAAAATTAGAGGATACCTTTAACTATACCGTTAAACTGTAAGCCCTGGTGATTGATAAAAATCCTGAAAAAAATAGGTAACATTATTAAAAATAGTAAACGCCGATGTTAATTTTACATCGGCGTTTTATCTTTATAAAAACAATTCTATGCCCCTTTTATAGTGTTTGTAGTAAGGTATCCTCGGTTTTTAAATAATTCCTTTTGCCACATATAATAGGATCATAAAAAGATGATTGCATTGTTTCTTGTAATCTACAAAATTTTATAGCCAGGGATTTTGCTGCATATAAAAAACGCATCGCTGGCAAATAACCAGCGATGTATTTAATAAGTAATCCTATAAGCCGAGTTTTGTATTTGATGATCATTTATCTAGACCGTATATTACTATACGGTTCAAGCCACCGCCAAGTATAAGCACGCCGGGCCGACTTAGCTTATACAAGCCATACGGTGTTGCTTCGGATGGGGTTTACAGAGCCACAACGTCTCCGTTGCGCTGGTGAGCTCTTACCTCACCTTTCCACCATCGCCGGAAAAACCGGCAGTCTATTTCTGTTGCACTTTCCTTAGAGTCGCCTCCACCGGGAGTTACCCGGCACCCTGCCCTATGAAGCTCGGACTTTCCTCATGAGCGTAAAATGCCCCCGCGACCATCTGGACTACTTGTTTTTAGTATAGCATACACCATTCTTCTTGTCAAGGTAAACACCTCTTTTTAACGTTATTGACCAATATGTTTTAGTATAAATTTAAAAAAATCTTGACAAAAACAATAGACTATGATACAATATAGATGGTTTGGTATGGGGGTATAGCGCAGTTGGGAGCGCGTTTGACTGGCAGTCAAAAGGTCAGGGGTTCGACTCCCCTTATCTCCACCACGTTGCGGCGAGCTGAAAAGCTCGCCGTATTTTATTATACACCATCACCTTACCGGCTGCCACTCCTCTCCCTTAAGATATGCAATCATTTTTTAGGAAGCAAGAGGTCAAGTATATATTGTTAAGTATCCTCTTTCAACGCATATCAATTACAGGCAAATATAGTATATCCCTGAGTTATTATTAGCATGCCGTGTAATCCAATATTCATATAAAGAAATCTTGCATCTCATAACATAAAAAAGGGTATTCTCTCGAATACCCTTTAATATCTTTTCTATTTATTGTGTAATCACGTATTTGCACTACCTGAATTGAATGTAAAAACAGTGGTAGGAATGCTCTCAACCCATGCCAATGCTCTGCCGGCCGGTGTATTAGCAACATTTTCCATCACTCTAATTTCGCGAACCTGTAGTGCAGGTGTAACATACTCTTTCACAGTGATCTCCTCCTTAATCAATTCATAATTAATTACTAATAACTAGGCTATATTAATTATTGGTAACACTTGAAACGGTGCCAATAGTAACTGCATCATTTGATACTGCATAAGTAGCAACATAATACGTTTGACCATCAGTAAAATAATAATCACCGGTATCAACAATTGTTACACCAAAAACATTCTCGTTGTTATTCATCATAGCAGCAAACTTCTGAACGGCACTACTGCTATCGGAAGTAACCACTTCAGCATTGAACTTCAATACACCATTCTCTACTGAATAGTTACTTTGAGCCAAATTGGCTTCCTCTGTACTAATAAGGATACCGAACTCAACACCATCAGCCTTACTCATATGAGTAAACTCTGCACGTTCATCAACTTCAGTTAATGTTGTTCCGTCATCAGTTGCATCTACAACATTTGGAGTTGTATCAGCTTCAACTTTTTCCTTAAATGTTACATTAACCACATCATCTGCTGCTACAGCAACAGTATAAATATCCGTTTCACTGCTAACCATTGGGGTTCCATTAACTGCGTCTATTTCGTAGCCGGTCTCAGGAATAGCATAGAAAGTTAAATTGCCATCAACTAAGCTGGCAGGAACAGCATAACCATTAGCACCATATGTTAAGGTTACACCACTTACTGCAGCCGCAGCCGCAACCTGTGTAGAACCAGCACGCAAAGTTGCGATAGCACCGGATGCCTGAGCAGCCGTCATAGTAAACGTAAAATCTTCAACTGCGCCAGTTGCACTAGCTGTTTTCTGGTCAATAAATACTACGTTACCACCTTTTTCAGCCATAAAAACAACTTCATTGTTTGCATTAGCGGTTATGTTGCTTACTTTTACTGTCGCGGATCCATCCACATTATACACTGTTTCAGTTGAGAATGATGTTGCAAATGTTGAAATGCTCATTGTTAACAAAACAGAAAACGTCAACACCACTGTCAACACTTTTAGAAAACTTTTTCTCATGATCACACCCACTTTTCATAATATTATTTCTTTTTTTTAAAATCCTACGATCATTATATCTTAAAAAAAATGCATTGTCAAGTCAAAATATTAATTTTTTCTTTCAAAATTATTTTTCGTCATTTTGTATAAAAATAAAAATTTTTTTAGTGCAATTTTCTATTATTTCGCCATATATAGTGGCACAAGATCAACCTCTTCCATTAATGTTCGAACCTGCTCTATACTGCATATTTCTGTTCCCGGACATGCAGCGGTTGCTGAGCCGGCGGCTGTGGCAAACCGAGTCAATTGTTCTATAGGCATATTTGTAACAAGACCATATGCCGTTGCGGCAACCATAGAATCACCTGCGCCAACTGTACCCTTACATATGATTTGCGGAGCCGGCGTGCGAAGAACTGTATCGGCTGTTATATAGAGTGCGCCCTTTTCGCCCATGGAAAGGATAATCAGCTCTATTCCCTTAGAGATGAGCATGCGGCAATATGCAATCATATCTTCTTCGTTTTTAAGAGAATATCCACAAAGCTGCTCTAACTCAAACAAATTAGGTTTAATGGCATAGGGTACTGCCTCAATACCAGCTTTAAGCCGTGGACCATCTGCATCCAAAATAGTCTTAACCCCATATGCGTGTGCTATGTGTGTTAGCTCCTGATACATATCCGATGAACTCCCTTGGGGTATACTCCCTGATAGCACCAGCACTTGTGCACCGGGCAATAATGTATGCAGCTTTTCTTTCCATAGAGCATAGTCATCTTCTCCCAAGAAAAGTCCGGGTTCATTAACCTCAGTAATTTCGCTTTTAGCTTGGTTAAACAGCTTATAATTGGTACGCATGTCCCCTTCTACTTGCGTAAAATCATGAGGAATGGCACGCCAATCTAATTCACGAACAAATGCATCATTACCTCGGCTACCCATAATGCCCGTTGCTAAAACAGATACGCCAAAATTACGTAGTGCTTTGGCAACATTAATGCCCTTGCCGCCGGCATCCGTACGCACAGATAAAACCCGATTTAATCCACCCTCGCTAAAGGCTGCCAACTCCAGGGTTTTATCAATACACGGATTCAGAGTAACCGTAATAACCTTTGGATTCATGTTCTTGTTCCTCCATGCTTTATAGTGGGGTCGCAAAACCCCTTTTCCTTTTAATAAACTTCTTTGTAAGTTATCTACAACCTAAGGCTATTATACATACAACATATAAAAAAGTCAAGATCACAGAACATCACAATAGCATGTCAACGAACAGGCAAAAAAATAGGCAAAGCCAACGGCTTTGCCTATTTTAAAATCATACTTACTCAGCATCAGCAGTAGCTTCAGCGGTAACTTCAGCAGTAGCTTCAGCGGTAACTTCAGCAGTAGCCTCAGCAGTAGCCTCAGCAGTAGCTTCAACAGTAGTTTCTGCAGTAGCAGAAGGTGCAATTTCCTCGGAACCAGCACAACCAACTAATGCACCGGCAACTACCATCAAAGAGATAGCACCTAACAACAGTTTGCTTTTCATTATAAATTTCCTCCTCATTTTAATATAGTCAATTATTATTTAACAGACGATATTCGTCTATTTAACGATCTTGAAAGCTAAATATACTTAGCCTAATCTAGCTTCTAACTTATCAAGTTCTTCCTGAATGCCAGCGGGTAATCTGTCGCCAAACTTTTTAAAGAATTCTTTTTGTCCGGCAACTTCTTCCTTCCAAACATCCTTGTCAACACTTAAAAGCTTTTCTAAACTTTCCTTATCCATGTTCAGGCCTTCAATGTTAATGTCACTTGCATTGGGCAGATAACCAATGGCAGTTTCCTTAGCATTAGCCTTTCCTTCGCAACGATCTAAAATCCAGTTCAAAACCCGTAGATTATCACCAAAACCGGGCCACATAAACTTACCGTTTTCATCTAGGCGGAACCAGTTAACATGGAAAATTTTTGGCGGGTTGGGAATTTTCTTACCCATTTCCAACCAATGTGCAAAATAATCGGCCATGTTGTAGCCACAGAAGGGAATCATTGCCATGGGATCACGACGAACAACACCAACGGCACCAGCGGCAGCAGCCGTGGTTTCAGATGCCATGGTAGCACCTACAAACACGCCATGTTGCCAATCAAATGCTTCATATACCAAAGGAGCAGTTTTAGCACGACGGCCACCAAATACGATAGCAGAAATAGGCACACCGCCAGCAGCTTCAAACTCGCTGGAAATACATGGACACTGATCAGCAGGAGCAGTAAAACGAGAGTTGGGATGTGCGCCCTTAACGCCACTATCAGGTGTCCAGGGATTACCCTTCCAGTCAATACCTTCCTTGGGAGGCTCGCCATCCAAACCTTCCCACCAAACGGTGTTATCCTCTGTATTTAACAATACATTTGTGAAAATTGTATTTCTCATGGTTGTAGCCAAAGCATTGGGGTTGGTTTTGGTGGAAGTTCCGGGAGCAACACCAAAGAAGCCTGCTTCAGGATTAACTGCCCACAATCTACCATCCTTACCAATACGCAACCAGGCAATATCATCACCTACAGTCCACACCTTATAGCCCTTTAATGCTTCCGGCGGAATCAGCATAGCCAGATTGGTTTTGCCGCAAGCGCTGGGGAATGCAGCCGAGATATACTTCACTTCACCCTGGGGATTTTCCAGACCTAAAATCAGCATATGCTCAGCCATCCAACCCTCCTGGTGACCCATGTTGCTGGCAATTCTCAATGCAAAGCATTTTTTACCCAACAGCACGTTTCCGCCATAACCGGAGTTGATGGTCCAAATGGTGTTGTCCTCAGGAAAATGAACGATGTATCTGTTTTCAGGATCAATGTCCTTTTTAGCATGTAAACAACGTACAAAATCAGCACTGTCACCTAATTCTTCCATAACACGTGCACCTGTACGAGTCATAATCATCATGTTTAAAACAACATAACGAGAGTCAGTAAGTTCAATACCAATCTTAGAGAAAGGTGAACCATAAGGGCCCATCATGTAAGGAATAACATACATGGTTCTACCCTTCATGCTACCACGAAATAAATCAGACAGTTTTTTATACATAGCCTGGGGTTCCTCCCAGTTATTTGTAGGACCAGCATCCTCTTGCTTTCTGGTACAAATAAAGGTTCTATCCTCCACACGAGCTACATCATTTTCTGCTGTTCTGTGCAAATAACAACCGGGCAGTTTTTCCTGATTTAATTTAATCAGTTCGCCGGCTTCACAAGCCTCATCATATAATTTTTGTTTTTGTTCTTCGCTGCCATCAATCCAAATCACCTCGTCAGGTGTAGTCAGCTGGATCATTTCCTCCAGCCAGGATAGTACGGCTTGATTTTTAGTCATTTCTCATTCTCCTTTCATTAGGTCATTTATCTTTAGTTCATATTGATAACAAAATTGCATTTTCCATACTCGTAGATAGTATATGTCAGCTCTATTAGATTTATCACTTTTACAACGAACCATCCTGATACAATAAAATAAAACAAGAATATAATTAATCTAACTTTATTCATTATACTCCATAATTATGAAAAAACAAAGTATTTTACAACAAAATTAATCCGTCTGTTTTAACATTTTTTTCTGACAATTGCATTCGAAATTTGTGCAAATTCATTAAGCCCTAAAGTTTCTCCTCGAAGATTTGCATCAAGGCCCAAGGATGTAAGCACTGCTTTGAGTCCTTCTTTATCAATACCAATAGACCCATCACTACTCACGGCATTTATAAAGGTCTTTCTTCTCTGAGAAAAGGCACTTTTAATTAAATGAAAAAAATGTGTTTCATCTAAAACTGATACCGGCGGTTTTTCTCGCGGCACCAAACGAACAACTGAAGACCAAACCTTAGGCATGGGTTCAAAGGCCTCAGGCGATACATCCCGAACATGCTGCACTTCTGCACGATATTGTACAGCCAGGGAAATGGCACCAAAATCCCGACTGCCGGACTCAGCCGCCAAGCGTCGGGCTACTTCTCGCTGAATCATCAGCACTACAGATGAAATAGCGATATCAGTTTCTAACAACTTCATAATAATAGGTGTAGTAATATAATAAGGAAGGTTTGCAACCACCTGAACCGGTTTTGCACCAAAATATGTCTTGAACAGCTCCAGGAGATTTACCTTTAGTATGTCCCCATTAACAATGTTTACATGGGAATATTCCTGTAAATTTTTTTCCAAAACAGGTAAAATTGTTCTGTCAATCTCAACGGCTGTAACACAGCCAGCACGTTCCGCCAATTCCCGTGTTAAGACGCCCATGCCGGGACCAATCTCTAAAACGCAACTATCTTCCTTAAGACAGGCGGAATTAACAATATCCAAAAGCACCCCATCGTCCGTTAAAAAATTTTGACCTAAACTCTTTTTGGGGCGCAAACCTTCGCCGGAAAGCTGCCGACGAACAGATTGCCTGGAAAAATCCCGTCTGCTCATGATACCACCCCAGAGGATAGAGATGTTTCTGCAGCATTCTCCTTTAATTTTGCCGCTTCCTCCTCAGGATATCCAAACTCGGTTAAGATTAATCGATATGTCTCTTGTTGGTCACAAACATAATAGGATACACCGCCAATATATTGACTGCCGCCGGGCAACATATAGGTAGACAGGGATTCCGGCGTCATCTTTTTTAACATTTTTACATATTTGGTTGCATCTGCAACAGAGAAATTAGTGGTCACATGCTTATAAATTTCTTTAATAATAGAGGGTGCCTTGGCAATATAGGCCGGTTTGAGCTTTTGGGCAAAAAGCTCCCGTAAAAAATCTTGCTGTAATGAAATACGGTCTGTATCACCATTAGGATAGGTTGCTCGATAACGCACAACACCTTCTGCAGCTTTGCCATCGAGCACCTGTAAGCCCTTGTTGACATGAATAGACAAATTCTGAGCCGGATCCTCATAATGCATATTAATGGGAACATCATATTCTACACCGCCCAAAATATCAATTACATTGCGAAAACCCTCAAAATTGATTTCACAGTAATAATGAATCGGCATCCCTGTCGTTTGTTTAACCAAGGAAATGATACGTTCCTCAGCGTTTTGGTAACCCATGGCATGGTTAATTTTGTCATAGCGTGTTTCGGAGTATTTAACCCGTGTATCTCTGGGGATTGACAAAACATTAATCGTGTTTTCATGAGGGTCTAAGGATACCACCATGATAACATCGGCCCGAATTTTGTCTTTATCCAGCCCCATTATTAACACATTAACCTTATCTGTAGTTACTTTATCTAAAAATTTACCAATTTCCTCAGAAAGATTGCTGCCAAAAAAGAAATTTGCTGTAAGCAAACCGCCACCTATGGTAGCAACTACTAAAATTGTTATCAACATGGACAAAAAAAACTTTTTTGCATTCATATCCAGTATCCTTTCGCTTCTGTACAAGTCTAACCATTTACTTACATTTTACAAAATAAATATGAAAATAACATGAATAAATTTTTAATTTATGTGGTATTGGAAGATTAAACCAAACAAGGAAAAAATCAAAATTTATTTTATCACATTTTTCCGTGTTTGTCAAATAAAATTACCTTTCCCTATAACTTTATTTTCTGTGGAATAATTTTTTTGTTGAGATTACAATTAAAAATCGATTTTATGTTCTAAAAAGCAAAAAACAATGCCTTATTCAGCATTGTTTCTATACTCATTAATTATTTCTATATTTTTTAATAACAGTTCCTTTTCTTTAGGCGAAAAAGTTTCTGTTAGTTCTGCAACTTTTTTTACAAAATAATTGTTTCCAGATTTGTTGTTCAAATCTCCAAAAAGTAAACTATCTATTGATATTTCAAGAACATTTGCAATCTTTACTAATGTTTCGAGTGAAGGTATTCCCTTTGCTCTTTCTATCTGTCCTATAAAGGTAGTTGAAACATCAAGTTTTTCTGCTAATTGTTCCAATGTGTATTTTTTCTCTTTCCTTTGTTTCCTTATGTGTCTCCCTAATAATTCATAGTTCAAAACATTAACACCTACCTTTATTTTAGTTTATCATTTTAAAGGTAGTATTAACAGAATGTATTATCTCAAAACATTAACTAAAATCTTTATTTTATATTGACATAACACATTGAAATATGATATAATATGTCAAAAGAAAGAAATTGGAGGAGAGTAAAATGGGAATTAATGTAAAATGTCCAAAATGCGGTAGTACTAAAGTTCAGTTATCAAACGAAATGAGCAAACACGGTTGTCTTTGGACAGTATTGTTTGGTATATACTATTTCATTTGGATAATGATGAAATGGTGTATTGGAATGATGATTTTCATTTGCTATGATTGGTGGATGGCAATTATTAAGAAATCATCTGGAAAAGGTCATGTTTGGCAGTCAAAAAGATGGTTTTCTAACAGAAGAAGAATATTCTTCTGCCATGATTGCGGGCATAACTTTAGAGCATAGTCATTACCAACACTTTTGTATATTTACCTATTAATTTTTCAAAAAAACAATGCTTTTTAAAGGGTGAAAACAACAAAAAAATGCAATCGGAAAATCTTCGGCATTTTTTCGACACTTTTCAACCAACACTTTCAAATATGTTTTTATAAATGTAAACATATTTACAAAATTACTTGTTGACAAAATGCAATTTTGAATATATAATAAATATAGAAAAAGGCAAGACCTCAAACGGTTATGCCAAGAACGAACTAAAAGATAGCCCTAACTTGGTCGGTGGGGGCTATCTTACTTTTTTTGTAAGTGCTATCAAAAACACAATAATTAAAAATATAATTCTTAATATGTATTTTCCCATAACAACCACCTCCCCTCCCGACTATAAGTGCAGGAATAAGGTGGCATAACCGCCCAGCTTTGACACTGTTTTCAGTCTTACCTTTTGTCGGATTTTCCGACAAAAATATTATACGACATATTTTATATTTTTTCAACATCTTTTTATAAAAACTCCGATGTGTTTTATAAAAAACAAAAGAGATTTTATAAGACTTTTGACAGTTTTTATAAAATCCCTAATATTGTTTATAATGTGCGGAACTTTGCTACACCACCAATTATGCATATAAAAATGCCTTTACAATTCAATTTTTCTTTGAGATTTCAACGAAAAGTCCGTTCCACAGAAAATCGAGTTATAGGTACCTTTCATCATCAGAATGCAAGATTTATAAATTATTTTGTAAAAAATATTGACAACACATACATAGCATGGTAATATAATATTGTAGATAGAGGTGCGTTTTTTATTAGTAGGGCAAAAGAGAATGCGGAGATTCGTTGAATTTGTCACAAAAGGAAAAAGCGCCGAAGGCAATGCTGTTCCGCTGGCATATGCCTGGGGGCGCGGCAAAAAGCCGTGTCACTGTCATCCGGCAATGACGGATGGGGAGCTATCACAGCTTTGCAGCAAAAAAATGTGCAAAAGCCAAACTCTCCCCAAACCGGAGGTTTGGTTTTTTTAATTTGTTGCAGAAAATATACAAACTATAAAATGTGCCACAGGGTATCTGTTGGCAAGAATGGAGTTAACATGAAAAAGTATAACATTGCAGTTGTCGGTGCTACCGGCATGGTAGGTAGAACCTTCTTAAAAGTTTTAGAAGAAATGAATCTGCCCGTTGAAAATTATTATCTTTTTGCCTCTGCACGCTCTGCCGGAAAAACCTTACAGTTTTTGGGCAAAGAATATACTATTTTAGAATTAGATGAGCACGCCTTTGATAGAGATATTGATATTGCTTTATTCTCTGCCGGTGGATCCACGAGTGAAAAATATGCCCCCATCGCAGCAGCAAAGGGTTGCGTTGTTATTGATAACTCCAGCGCATGGCGCATGGACCCGGAAGTGCCCCTGGTTGTCCCCGAGGTAAATCCCGATGACATTAAGTGGCACAAAGGTATTATTGCTAACCCCAACTGTTCCACTATTCAAGCTATGGTGGCTTTGCGTCCCTTACAATTAGCATATGGCATTCGTCGTGTTATTTATTCAACATACCAGGCCGTATCCGGTGCCGGCATGGGTGGCTATGCCGATTTAGAAAACGGTATTAAAGGCGAGGCACCAAAGAAATTTAACCATCCTATTTTTAATAACTGCTTACCGCAAATTGATGTTTTCCTAGATAACGGATACACCAAGGAAGAGATGAAAATGGTAAATGAAACCCGAAAAATTTTGGGTGACGATTCTATGTGTATCACTGCAACAACTGTCCGTGTGCCTGTCTTTGACTGTCACAGTGAGTCCATTAATGTAGAACTTAAAAAACCATTTGATTTGGCTGAACTTAAGGCTATTTTAGCCGCAGCACCCGGCCTTGTTGTGCAGGATGACCCCGCCAACGCCTTTTACCCCATGGCTGTAACGGCTAAGGGCAAAAATGAAACTTTTGTGGGTCGTATTCGTCGTGATGAAAGTATTGAAAACGGTGTAAATTTGTGGGTTGTTGCCGATAACATTCGAAAAGGTGCTGCAACCAACGCTGTACAAATTGCCAGCAAACTAATTGAAATGTGGGAAAACGGTACAATAAAACGGTAGTTTTTTCCCATTCCGTAAGTGTATATAGAAAGGAATGAAAGCCATGAGCAAACATACCATTTTTATCGGCTCCGGTGTTGCGCTGGTTACACCCTTTTGCGAAAACGGCGTGAACTTTGATGCTTTAGGGAGCCTGATTGACTTTCAGATTGCGAATAGAACAGATGCTTTAATTATATGTGGTACCACCGGCGAGGCCTCCACTATGCCGGATGAGGAGCATATTGCGGCAATTCAGTACGCTGTAGACCGTGTAGCCGGTCGTGTTCCGGTTATTGCCGGCGCAGGCAGTAACGATACAGCCCACGGTGCAAAATTGGCGGGTAAAATAGCCAAAACCGGTGTAGATGGCCTGTTGTTGGTAACACCTTATTATAACAAAGCCACACAACGGGGATTAATTACTCACTATAACGCATTTGCTGCTGCTGCAGATGTCCCCATTATTTTGTATAATGTGCCCAGTCGTACCGGCATGACGATTGAAGTCAACACCATGAAGGAGCTTTCCAAAAACGAACAATTCGTAGGTATGAAGGATGCCACCGGCAACATTAGCTATACCGCACAACTTGCCGCTGCTTGTCCGGATATAGATATTTATTCCGGTAATGATGACATGATTGTCCCCGTACTGAGTTTAGGCGGTAAAGGTGTTATTTCTGTTTTGGCCAATGTTATGCCTGCAGAAACCCATGACATGTGCGAAAAATTCATGACTGGCGATACAGAAGGGGCCTGCAAATTGCAGCTGGAACTTTTGGATCTGGTAAAGGCCCTATTCTGCGAGGTGAACCCCATCCCCGCTAAAACAGCCTTAAATTTAATGGGCTACAACGCCGGTTCGTTGCGTTTACCTTTGTGTGAAATGGCCGAGGATAACTTGTCCACATTAAAACAAGCTATGGTAAAACACGGCTTGCTGTAGTCCATATAAGAAAGGACGATACAAATGATAAAAATTCTGCTCAGCGGTGCAAACGGCCGCATGGGAAAAGCCATTAGGCATTTGGTGGCTCAATCAGATAAAGCAGAAATCCTTTGCGGTGTAGACTTGAACACAGAATGTAGTGAGTTTCCAGTCTATGCTGATTTCAATTCTGTACAGGAACATCCCGATGTCATTATTGACTTCTCTAATCCTGCCAATTTTGACAATTTAATGAATTACGCCGAAACGGCCGGTTTGCCTGTCGTCATGGCAACAACCGGCTTAAATAAGGAACAAAAAGAGCGACTTATGCAAGCCGCCCATTCTATTCCTGTATTCTTCTCTGCTAATATGTCCTTAGGTGTCAATTTGATTTGTGCATTGGCCCAAAAAGCCACAGCTTTTTTAGGCGAGGGCTATGATATCGAAATTGTAGAACGCCATCACAATCAAAAATTAGATGCTCCAAGCGGCACGGCCCTGGCCATTGCAGATGCTATTAACGAAGAGCTTGACGGCGGAGCAAACTATGTATATGATCGCCATAGTGTACGCAAAAAAAGAGAGCAGAATGAAATTGGCATCCATGCCATCCGCGGCGGCACCATTGTTGGCGACCATACCGTTATTTTTGCCGGCGAAAACGAAGTCATTGAATTGCGTCATAGTGCTGCTTCTCGTGAAATTTTTGCAAACGGCGCCGTGAAGGCCGCCATATTCATGGCCAAACAGCCAGCAGGCTTTTATGACATGACAAATTTAATTAATAGCAAATAAGGCACAAATTTATAGTAAAATATTAAAAGCATCGGCTAAAGATAACACAAGCCGATGCTTTTAATATTGTCCGTTTTTTACTTTTGCTTTAATGCCCATTTCCAAATCGCCAAGGCTGCACCATCTTCATCATTAGACAGGGTCAATTCGTCGGCAGCTTCCTTGGCCTCAGGAACGGCATTTGACATAGCAACACCCAAACCTGCCCACCGCAACATAGACGCGTCATTAGCGCCGTCACCCAGAGCCATAACCTCATGGGACTTTATGCCCAAATGTTTCGTCAATGCTGCAAGGCCCGATGCTTTATCCACTTTTTTAGAGCAAAGCTCTAAATTATGCGTATATGCCGCCGTGTAAGATAAATCAGGATGACCTAAAAATATACTCTGTCTCCTTTTCTTATCTGCAACATTTCGAAATATTAAATGGATTTTTTCCATGGAACCAACCTGTTCCATAGCCTGATATAAATCCGGTACAACTGTACGAGTTGCCTTAAACATTGGCGCTTGATCAGGTAACATACCCAATTTTTCCATATTATCATAGCTGAAAGGATTGGTATATACTTCACCACTATATACCTCTGTGTATAAACCCATATCAATGGCTTTTTTTAACATATCCAGCATGATGGTTTGGTCTGCCGTTTCTCTATAAATAACCTCCCGCCTGGCAAGGTCATATACCACAGCACCATTGACAAGTACAGCATATTGGGCATGTAAACTGGGCAAAAGTCCCTCCAACTCACGCAAGCCCCGACCCGTAACCGGCACAACAGCAATCCCTTGATTTACGGCTGCTAACAAGGCCTCTTCTGATGCAGTTGATAAGGTTCCACCAGTTTGAAGCATTGTGTAATCCATATCATAGGCAATTAGTTTAAGCATAAATAACTCCTCATTATTAATCTTTGCTGAGCATAACCATCATTGTACCCGACCCTATGGTTACGCGGGCTATATCCTCAATAAACTCGTTACTAACCCCATAGGGGTCTCCCCAATCCATACCTTGCCCACATAAGGGATAATATAGCCCCTCTGTGTGAATGTCGGTTACCCTTGTAACAGGCAGTAGGGACAATCTGTACCCCTCACGACGAGGAATTTCCACCCGGTCTTTGAACATAAACAGTTCGTTTCTCTCATCAATCATTTTAATCGTTACCCCACGGGTCAAACCCATATAAAGCAAAGATATTGCGGCCAAACTATGATCCAATCTTGTGCCCCGAGCACCAAACAACAAAATTTCAGATACGCCTTGCTCTATGACATATAAAATGCATTCATGAAGGTCAGTTTTATCCTTCTCCACGGGTAAAACACGCACTTTTATTCCCTCTACTACCGCAGACAAATCGTAGGAATCAAAATCTCCAATCACACAATGGGGCATAATCCCCATGGCACAGGCATGCCTATACCCACTATCTGCACACACAATTAAATCTGTTTCTCTTATTAAAGATTTATAAAAAGCAGGTTGCTCAAAAGAGCCACCTGCTATAATAACGCCTCTCATAGGGTAGCCGCCTTAAAATCTAAAACAGCCTGTGCCGGATTATCACTGCCAAAAATTGCGCTACCGGCCACAATGACATTGGCCCCGGCCGATACAGGAACAGACAAGTTGTGAAGATACACGCCACCATCCACCTGAATATCAAACTCCGGACCTAAGAGACGTCTTGCCTCACTAATTTTCTCATTAACATCCATGATATATTTTTGTCCGCCAAAGCCTGCATACACGCTCATAATAAGCAGCATATCAATCTGATTAAAATAGGGAATCGCACGTTCTAAGGCAGCATCAGGATTTAAAGCTAAGCCTGCCTTTTTACCTAAGGACTTAATATGACCTAGCGTTTCCCCAATGTTACTGTCGCTTTCTACGTGAATTGTAATAATATCAGACCCTGCCTTAGCAAAAGCCTCTACATACTTATGTGGCTCACTAATCATTAAGTGGGCATCAAAAACCATGTTACTGGCTGAACGCAAAGACTGAATAACCGGAACGCCAAAAGAAATGTTTGGCACCAGATGGCCATCCATTACATCTAAATGGAGATATTCTGCCCCAGCCTTTTCAACTGCACTAACCTCTTCTGCCAGTTTTGTAAAATCCGCCGCCAAAAGTGACGGTGCCAACGTAATTGCCATAAATGTAAACCCTCATTTCTCCCAATTTTTATGTTTTTTTTCTGCTATATATAAGCTGCAGTAGCTTTCATATCGTTCTGCTGCAATTTTACCCTGCTGCAAGGCCTCTTTAACCGAGCAGCCCGGTTCTGCAATATGGGCGCATCCTGCAAACCGACAGCCACCCACATGACATGCAATCTCCGGAAACAGTTCTGCCAGTCTTTCTGCGCCAATGCCCTCCGCTTCGTAAGAAGAAAAACCCGGCGTATCAAACACATACCCGCCAAAGGGCAATTCAAAGAGCTCCGTATGTCTAGTTGTGTGACGACCTCGTTTCGTTTTTTCACTCACGTCACCGGTTTGCAATGCAAAATAACCGGACAGCCTATTTAAAAGACTGGATTTACCCACGCCGGAATTACCGGCAAAAGCTGTTATTTTATTTTGTAAAACCGACTTAAGAGACTCTGTGCCCCAATCCTCTCGTGCGCTAACAAGCAACACTAAATAGCCTGCCTTTTCATAGATAGCCTTAATTTCTTCGGCGCGTTGTTCGTCCAAATCCAGTTTATTAATGCAAATAATCGGCACAACACCGGCAGCCTCAGCTGTAACACACAGTTGATCAACCAATAACAGATTGGGGTCCGGTTTTGTGGCAGCAACAGTAATCACCAATTGGTCAATATTGGCCACGGGCGGTCTGATAAACACATTTTTACGAGGTAAAATTTCCTCAATACTTCCCTTTGTTTCGTCCTCCGCCGTCCGTTTTATGGATACCACATCCCCTACAAGGGGTGTTTCATCTTTCATTCGAAATCGGCCTCGTGCCCGACACTCTATACAACCTTCCGGCGTTTTGACATAGTAAAATCCACCTATACCCTTAATGATTGTTCCTGTTAGCATAGGTCACCTATTCTGCCGAACCCGCATTAGGCGGTCCAATGACAATGGGTGTTTTAGTTTCCTTCGGTGGATCTGTAGGTGCTTGTGTAGGCTGCGCTGTTGGCGCATCGCTGCCTCCCTTGCCTGCAGAGACCTTAAGATCAATACTGGTTTTTTCTTTAACCTCAATGCCGGCACGAATGGATTGAGAGATAACCGTCCCCTTGGGCTTACTACTTTCTGCTTCTATAATTTGACCCCAAGTTAATTCTTTATCTAATAGAGCTGCCTTGGCTTCGTTTTCACTCATGCCCAGCATGTTTGGCACCTCAACAGTTACCTGCTCCTTACCTGTACTGATATAAACCGTTACAGAAGTAGCACTATCAATGTAAGTGCCTGCCACAGGTGTTTGCCGTACCACATAATTCTCGGGAATTGTATCACTTGGCTCGCCCACCATGGTATATTGCAGGTTTTTCTCATTAAGAATCTTTTGCGCCTTAATGTCCTGACGGTTCACAAGGTCCGGCATGGGAAATTCACCCTGACCGGCACTAATAACCACCTTAACCTTTGCATTTTCCTTAACTTTTTCTCCGGCAGCAGGACTCTGAGAAATAATCTTTCCGGATGAAATCATTTCACTTTTTTCCTCTTTTTCCACCACAATCTCCAGCTGACTGTTAACTACCATATCTTCTGCTTGCTCTAAAGTCAAATTTTTAAAATCAGGCAGTTCAATCTCTTCCACACCGGCATTACCAACAAAATGATACCCTATCAGGAATAAAATAACCACCAATGCCAATCCTGTTAGTGTACCGGCTATCACACCAAGAACATCCTTCTTTTTGGAATTTGCTTTTTTGCCATTGAGTCCAAAAAGGTCATCTTGTATCCGTTCGGAGCGAGCACCACCTACCCGTGGTGTAATAACGGTATCTTCTGTCAAGCGGGTAGGATATGGAACCGAACCACCAATATAAACTTTTTTCAAATCTACCATCATTTGTGTAACAGAATCGTACCGCATGTCTTGTTCCTTACACATTGCCCGGGCAACAACATTTTCCAACGACTTTGGAATATCAGGATTAATCTCCCCCGGTGACGTAGGCTCTTTTTCGATATGCTGCATTGCTATGGCAATGGCTGTATCACCTTGAAAAGGTAATCGACCTGTCAGCATTTCATAGAGAACAACACCTAGGGAATATATGTCGGTTTTATAGTCTGTATAGCCTCCCCGTGCTTGTTCCGGAGAAAAATAATGAACACTTCCCATGGTAGTACTGCCTGTGGCTATGGTACTGGAGCTCATGACCTTAGCTATTCCAAAGTCCGTAATTTTTAGCGTTCCCTCCCGGGTAATCATAATATTATGAGGTTTAATGTCCTTATGGATAATACCTTTTTTGTGCGCATGCTCAAGGCCTGCACATATTTGTGCAGTATAATCCACCGCTTCTCGCCATGGAATAACCCCTTGTGCCTCTATATATTGCTTTAATGTAACACCCTCAACATACTCCATAACAATGTAATCTAAATCCCCGCTTTGACCTACATCGTAAATGGAAACAATATTGGGATGCGAAAGGCTGGCCGCCGATTGCGCTTCTGCCTGGAAACGACTGATAAAGTCCTTATCCTCCCGAAATTCCGGACGTAAAACCTTCAGCGCCACATAGCGATTCAGCATCATACACTTTGCTTTATAAACAATGGCCATGCCACCCTTGCCCACGGTTTCAACAATCTCATAGCGATTGCCGATTATTCTCCCGTTCATCATGTATATCAATCCTTTCAGCTCATTCCTGATTCTTTGGTTTGGTATTTATATCATTGATCAACTGCGACACCGTTTCACTTTTTGAAACCGAGTACGGCTGTAATATTGTCATAGCCACCTCGCTCATTTGCTGCCGCCACCAGTTCTTGTGCTTTCTTTTCCAAATTCATTTCCGAGCAGTTTGCTAAATTTGTTGTTAACTCCTCATCAGATAATAAGTTGGTTAAACCATCTGTACTAAGTAAAAGCACATCCCCGGGGAAAACCGAAAATTCATAAATATCAATCTCCACATCAAAATCTGTTCCCAACGCGCGGGTAATCACATTTTTTTGCGGATGGTGCGCTGCCTCTACCTCCGTAATTTGTCCACTTTGTAAAAGCGCCTGCACCAAGGAATGGTCTGTTGTAATTTGGTGCAAAACTCCATCTCGAAACAAGTACGCACGCGAGTCCCCCACATGAACTACCATTGCCTTTTCTCCTGTACAAAAGCATAAAGTTAATGTGGTCCCCATGCCCTGATAGGAAATATCGCCACGACTTTTTTCGTAAATTGTGCTATTGGCTTTTTTCACCGCGGCACCCAACAGCTCCTTAATGGCAGTAGCGTCCATGCCGCCAGAAACACTTTCATTAATTATGTCACTAATTTGCCGAACAGCCATGGTGCTGGCCACTTCTCCGGCTTGATGACCGCCCATACCATCTGCCACCATAGCATAGGCTGCATCCATTTCATGACTGTAAGCAGATATGTAATAACCATCCTCATTAATGGGACGGGTTTTACCTAAATCCGTACAGCCTTCCCATTGTAACATAGTATCACCTCAATTCTCTCTTCCCTAGAACAATATGTTAATATACTGACTACAACTCATTTTGAACCTGACGACGTAATTGCCCGCAGGCTGCACTAATGTCAGCCCCCAGTTCCCGCCTTGTAGTTGCCGGAATGCCCTGAGACAAAAAACATTCTACAAATTGTTGAACTTGCTCCCGACTGCTTTTGGAAAAACCGGCCCTTGCCTCGTTCACGGGGATAACATTCACATGATAAGAAAGCCCCGAAAACAATTCCATTAATGCCTTGGCATGAGCAGGGCTATCATTTTTATTCTGAATAAGTGCATATTCCAAGCTAACGCGACGACCTGTTACCCCCTGATAATACAGCAAAGTTTTAGCCAACTCTGCTAAAGGAAACTTTTTATTTACTGGCATCATGGCGCTCCGCTCTTCATCAAAGGGAGAATGAACGGATACCGAAAGGGTAATAGGCAAATTATGTTTTGCCAATATAGTAATTTTATCACATAATCCACAGGTTGACAAGGTAAAATGTCGATATCCAATAGAAAAACCCTCTGGATCATTGGCCAAGGCCATAAACTTCAACACTTGTTCTAAATTATCTAAAGGCTCGCCCATACCCATAAGAACTACGTTACCAATACGACAGGACAAATCTCGTTGCGCAACCATGATTTGTCCAATCATTTCTCCTGCTGATAAATCTCGAGCTTTACCGCCTACGGTAGAAGCACAAAAGCCACAGCCCATATTACAACCCACTTGCGTAGACACACAAATTGTGTAGCCATGATGGTAAGACATGACCACGCTTTCAATCACGTGCCCATCCACCAGCCGAAAAGCATACTTTACTGTGCCATCCCGTGCTACCTGTTTTTTAGCAATTGTAGGTAAGGTCATCGTGGTGCAGGCGGCCAAAGTCTCCCGAAAACTTTTAGATAAGGTAGTCATATCGCGGGCGGAGCATGCGCCACCATAAAGCCACGCAAATATTTGTTTACCCCGATAGGGTTTTTCACCTAAAGAGCAACATAAATCACGTAGTTCTTGTTTTGTCATGGAATATAAATCAACAACCTCAGCCATGGCTACTCCTTCTTTAATTTAGCAATAAAAAATCCGTCGCCTTCGTGCTTGTCAGGGTAAAAAGTGCCCATGCCCTTTTTTAAGATAGCCTTCGCCTGTTCTCCCATGCCCTCGCCGGAAATGGGCATCAATGAAAAAGCCGGATTTTCACTTAAAAAGGCCTGAATAACCCCTTCGTTTTCACTTGGATTAATGGTGCAGGTGCTGTACACTAACTCGCCACCTGATTTTAACATTGTCCCGCAACGACGCAGAATAGCAAGTTGTGTGTCCACCAGTTCAGAAAAATCCAATAACCCTTCCTTATACTTAATATCCGGCCGCCGCCGTACAACGCCAAGACCGGAACAAGGCGCATCAACTAAAATTTTATCCGCCTTTTCATTTGCCGTAAAAGTGCGTGCATCATCTGAATAAGTGGTGATAATGGATAGTCCCAATCGTCGGGCAGCCTGCTCCACCGATTGCAACCTTTTTTCATAAATATCTAAAGCCATAATTTGACCTTTATCTTCCATTAATTCAGCCAGATGAGTTGTTTTTCCTCCCGGTGCAGCACAAACATCATACACCCGTTGTCCGGGCAAAGGCCGCAATGCAAGGGCAACCAGCTGGGCGCTTTGGTCTTGAATAGTAAATAACCCTTCTGCGTAAGCCTCTGTCTGTCTGATGCCACCCCCTTCTGCAACAACAGCCACATTTGACATAGCCCCGTTTTGCGCCAATATACCTTCTTCACCAAGCCGTACAATCAAGGCTTCTCTTGTGGTTTTAAGTACATTGGTACGCAAGCAAAGGGGCGGCGCCTCATTATTTTCTTTTAGAATCTGCAACGCCTTTTCATAGCCAAACTGGTCTTGCAGCCAACAAACCAAAGGGAGAGGATGAGAATAGCGGACCGATAAGGCCTCGCTATCATGACCCTCAGGCAGCTGAATACCTTCCTGGGTTGCCCGCCTTAAAATCGCATTAATAAAACCCTGGGAGCGTCCTGCATATTTTCCCGCCAGATGTACCGATTCATTAACAGCAGCACTTTGGGGAATTTTATCCATGTAAAATAACTGATAGAGCCCCATTCGTAAAATACACAAAACATAGGGTGCCAGTTTGCGGAGCTTAACAGAGGAAAATTGAGCGATGACCTTATCCAAGGTTAGTTTTCTCTGCATAACACCGTAGGTAAGCTCCTTTACAAAGGCAGCATCACGTCCGGAAAGGCCACTTTTTTCTCCGCGGCTTTGAAAGCTAATATTTAAATATGCTCCGTTTTTTTCTATATCATATAAAATTTGTAAAGCAACTTCTCTGGGTGACTGCATTAGTAACCTCTCACGCATAAAATCTTTTTATATATTGTATCATAAATTCTTTTAAAATTCAACATACACATATAAAATAAATGTAAGAGGCAGGCACAAATATGCCCACCCCTTCTCCCTATTCCATTACTCCGTAGCCGTTATTTTCCAACCACCCTATAGTTTCTGTGAAATTTAAATTTATGGTAAACCATAATTTTCCATTATTTTGCATAAATACCCCCGGTCCACTCGTAATGGGTTCCTCCCATGGTTCAATGGCGACTTCCAGACTACGAATCCTCATTTGTTCTGCCTTGGCGTCTACCGGTATTGCCAACTCTTCCTTAGCATCCGTAGCCTTCGGTTCATCGTCAATAAGGGTACGGCCAATGATTTCCTGATAGGTAAGCCGTTCTAAATCTGCACGCACACAGGCAATCAGTTCCTCTTTTTCTTCACCATAAATATCTGCACCTACATCCGGCAGCGTAATGTAGCGAATCTGTTCCGGATACAAACGGAAATTCGGATACATGCTGTCCTTTGCCGCATCAGTGCTAAAGAGTGTAAATAACTCTGTTTCCTCTATCTCGTAAGCACGAGTCATACAGGCGCCGGAAGTAAGCTTGTAGGAAAAATAGACCGTTCTTTTGCTGTCCCCATTAAGACGGGGCATTTTTCCTTCATGGACGGCGTTTTGCTGTAAGGCACGCACACTGTCAACACCTGTTGTATCACTGAATATTCCAACACCTTCGTAACCATAGGTCCTCTGCTCTGCCCAGTTATTTATATAATAATCGCCTATATAGGCTTTTTCTACTATATCTCCAGAGGGAACGGTTGTGCCGTATCCCATCCAATTGCCGTTTATGGCAAAAAAGGCTATCAAAACTAAAATACCGAACACTACATACCCTTTATAATAAGGCAAAATACGAAACGATTTTGCTAATAGAATTTTAGCAATCACATAACTCAAAAGGGCAAAGAAAAGCAGAACAAATAAATTTGGGTCAGCATGCCTGCCTATACCAATCACCTCAGATATAAAGGCGGTACCTGCCAACATTCCGCACAGGGTAACACCATATAAAAACAGAGGACGAATAAAGGGAAAAGCCGCCACATCCCCTGCCCGTTCTACATCTCGTCGGCCATAAAGCCACAATCCCAGCCCGGCAAAAAGTAAAATATAAATGCCTTCTAAAACGGGAATCCATAAAATCGAGTTTGCGTTTGTCAAAAATTGCGGGAAGAAGATCGGTGTAATTTGTATCAAGAATTCAAGGGTGGCATCAATACCGGAAGATGTAAATCCAAAAAGCCAGCCATCTAAAAGGTAAGAACCCAACGCCACAATCCCTACAGGAAGGCCACATAGGGCAAAAGTAAAAATAAACTGGCCAACACTGCTGCCTGTGAGAACACCTACCAGCATACAAAAGAACAGAGTAGCTATGCCTGTAAGAAGCTGGCTTCCAACCCAATCGGCAACCATATGGGGTGGTAAAATTTGAAAATAGCCGCCACCTAAACTCATACATAGATAAATACATCCGTTTACTATTATGGGCAAGGCAAGTAAAATGAATCCGGAAAAAAGAGCACTTATGTAGAGTTGATTGCGGGTTACAGGCAATGCGTGAAATAAAGTAGCACTCCGCACCTCTTGCATATAACGAAACATACAAACACCCAAAATCACGGCAGCGCCAATCAAAAATATGAAGGCACCTCCATTATTGTGAAGCTCTGCCCCTGCCAAATGAGGGAAACGAGTTATTTTCTCTATCATCTGAGTTTTATCACGACTCATTATAATAAAAGGACCTACTAAAAATAGAAGTAATGTATAAAGAGCCGATACCCACCAAAAGCGTTTTAGTTGATAGCGAACTATACCAGCCTTAGGCAAGAATGTTTTTAAAGTCATAGCCTTTACCTCCCAATTCATAGATAAATACCTCCTCTAAGGTAAGAGGAATTAATTCTGATAAAATTGGCTGATATGCTGCCACCTTATGCAGAATCTCCTCCTCCCTGCCACGAAGAATCAGCATATGAACCCGTCCACTTTCTGTATGGTTTAAAATTTCCAGTTCATTTGTAAGGACTTCGGGAAAACCCTCTGGAAAGGCCACCTGAAGTTTATGGGTATCCGACTTCATATCAGACAAAGCTTTTGAAAGCAACATTTCTCCCAAATGAAGAATGCCTACATGATCACAAACGTCCTCCAATTCCCGTAAATTATGACTGGAAACAAGCACCGTAACCTGCCGTTCTTCCACCTCCTGCAAAATAACGCCCCATACTTTTTTTCGCATAACAGGGTCTAAACCATCTACCGGTTCGTCTAAAATAATCACTTCAGGCTGACAGCTCATAGATACCCAAAAGGCCACCTGCTTTTGCATACCTTTGGAAAAACGAGCAATTCGTTTCTTTTCGTCCAGCTGGAACAGACTGCCCAACTCCTTGTAGCGTTCCCATGAAAAATTAGGATATAGACTACTATATAGCACAGCCATATCACGTGGCGTAAATGTGGTTGGAAAGTACAAATCATCCGGTATGTAGGCAATCCGCCCTTTTAAAGCAGGGTTGTCATAGACCATCTCTTCGCCCACAGTAATTGTACCACCATCGGGACAGTATACCCCACACAGACACTTAATTAAAGTCGTTTTGCCGGAGCCGTTTGGCCCCACCAACCCATAAACACTTCCTGACTCCACCTGTAAGTCCACATGACTTAAGGCTGTGTGGTCATCAAACCGCTTGGTTAAATTTTCAATTTGTATCATGGCTTTTTCCTCCCTCATAAATTTTTTCTATCAAAGTTTCCTGCGAAACACCTAAGTATAGAAGTTCTGCACTACAAGTCGAAAATACTTTTATAAGTTCCTGAATACGTTCTGTATGTTCTGCATTTTTGCGGGGTGAAACAAAATTTCCCCGCCCCTTTACTGAGTAAATAAAGCCTTCACTTTCCAGCTCCCGATAGGCCCGCTGGATGGTATTAGGATTAATTGCCAAAGATCCTGCAATTTCGCGCACAGACGGAATTTTTTCGTCCACTTTTAAAACGCCCTTCATAATAAGCTTCTTTAGTTCATCCCGCACCTGCTCATAAAGGGCCTTTTGACTACGGTAATCAATTTGAATCACGCCATCACCACCTTAAGTGTATTATGTGTATTAGAACAGTTTTATATTATCATAGTTTCACCCCATTGTCAACTATTTTTAAAAACAGCCGTTTATCATATTTTTCGCTATAAAACATACCTAAACGACAGATAAAACACCATCATAATTGTTCCATGGCCTACGGGATAGTAGAAAATATTGTACTATAAATTATATATACACAATATCTTGTATGTTACAGCAGGATTGCAAAAAAATTAAATTTTTTTTGCAAAAACACTTGCAATATTAATAAAAATAGAGTAAAATTAAATAGAAAGGGTGGAAAGTGGAGCAAAATGGAGCAAATTTATTGCAATTATTTTAAATTTGCCGTCCCTAAAGATAGAATTCCTTTCATTATATAAGAAGAAACCATTTCTTATTTTACATGAAGAATAACTTTTTAAGAGGAAAAGGTGGTGAAAAGGCATGTTTATCGGCGAATATCAGCACACATTGGATGCAAAAGGCAGAATGTTTGTGCCTGCCAAATTTCGTGATGATTTAGGTGACGTTTTTATTGCTACATTAGGACTCGATAACTGTCTTTTTGTTTTTCCTCAAGAGGAATTCGACCGATTAAAGGCTAAATTGGACGCTGTTTCTATTACAAATAAGGATGCACGTCGTTTTGCACGTTTTTTCTTTGCCCGGGCATGTGAATGCGAAATGGATAAACAAGGTCGCATAATGTTGCCCTCGATTTTGCGTGATTATGCCGGCTTGACTAAGGATGTAACCGTTGTTGGTGTTTCCAACCGTGTTGAACTTTGGAATACGGCTGATTGGGAAGCCGAACACAGCTTTGATAATTTTAGCCCGGACGAGCTTTCTGAAAAAATGGAGTTGTTGGGTCTATGATGAGTCAAGCAACTGAATTTCACCACGTTCCCATTATGCTCATGCCTTGTATGGAGGCCTTAGCACTACAGCCTGACGGGATATATGTAGATGCTACCATGGGCGGCGCCGGACATAGCAGTCAAATTGTGCAAACCCTTTCTACAGGTCAATTAATTGGGTTCGATCGCGATCCCGAAGCCATTGCAGCTTCACGAAAACGTTTATCTGCTTATAGGGACAAAGTTACTTTTGTCAATTGTAACTATGCAGATGTTAAAGCCGCCTTGGCCGAATTAAAAATAGAACAAATACACGGCGCTTTAATGGATTTGGGTGTTTCTTCTCACCAGTTAGACGAAGCACAACGCGGTTTTTCCTACATGCAAGATGCGCCCTTAGATATGCGCATGAATCAACAAGATTCTATAAGCGCTGCTCACGTTGTCAATTCCTACACAAAAGATGAATTAGAAACCATTCTTTTAACCTATGGCGAAGAACGTTGGGCCCGGCGCATTGCAGAATTTATCGTGGATGCCCGCGCTACTACGCCAATTCAAACGACTGGTCAGTTGGTGAATATTATTAAAAAGGCCGTTCCAAAGGATGCACGACGGGATGGACCCCACCCGGCCAAACGCACTTTTCAAGCCATTCGCATTGAGGTTAACAACGAGTTAGGCGGGTTACCCGGTGCAGTTCACGATTTTATTGATGTTTTAGCACCAGGTGGACGTTTAGCTATTATTACATTTCATTCCTTAGAGGACAGGATTGTTAAAAACATTTTTAAAGAGCGGGAAAAGGGCTGTACCTGCCCACCGACGTATCCCGCCTGTATATGCGGTAAGAAATCTGCAGGGCGCGTCATAACACGCAAACCTGTTTTACCTTTGGAAACTGAAATTCAAGAGAATCCAAGAGCACGAAGTGCAAAGCTGCGAGTCTTTGAAAAAAATAAACTTGATATTATATAAAAGGAGTGACCGGCAAGTGAACAGCAGAAGCAATTTAGCTTATGACCATTACGTTGCCAATCCGTATCCTGTACAACACCCCCAAACTCAATCCAACGTTAGAATTCGTGTTTCCAAAACTAAGCAACAGGTAGCCCAAAGGCAAGCTAAACTGCTGAGTATGGCAAAAATTTTGCTTGTCGCCAGCCTTGCTTTTTTAGTTTTATATCGTGGTGTGATCATCACAGACACCTGTAATGCCGTAGAACAAAAACAAAATACTTTAAATGCGCTAATTACTTCCAATGAAAAATTACAGGTAGAAATCGACCGTTCCTTAGACTTAGATAATATCGAAACCATCGCGCGCGACCAGTTGGGTATGCGCCGCGCTGAAAAATATCAAACCATTTATATTGATTTGGAACAGGTGGATTATGTGGAAAAAACCGCAAAAAGTGAATTTTCCCCTACCAGTCATGTATCTGAATTTTTTTCCGGTCTGATGGCGTATTTGGATTAATTTCAGCGCATATTCAGACCAGTTACTCACTATATATATATAATATAGTTTAAGAAGGAGCTGCGGACAAACCGCCATGTAATGAGTATGAATAAAAATGTCCCTAAACGAAAACTCCGCATTCGAATTTTATTTGCCTTTATAGCCTTTGCCTCTCTGTTGTGTTTACTCGGCGTAAGGCTTGTTTTTTTACAAATATTTCAGGGTGAAGACTTGCAAAAAAGAGCTTTGGAGCAACAAACAAGAGATAGTTTAGTAGCCTCTCACAGGGGTGCTATTTATGATAGAAACCATAAAAAATTGGCGCAGAGTTCAACTGCATATACCATAACAGCCAATCCCAATGAAATTCACAAAGCAAAAAAGGATATTGATGTAACTGCCACCAAGCTGGCCGCCGTGCTGGAAATGGACGCAACAGATATTACAGAGCTTTTGAAAAAAGAAACCAACCATGTGACCATTAAGCGCAGAATTGAGGATGATATGGCAACTGCTGTTCGCGAACTTGAACTCACCGGTGTATACCTGCAGGAGGACGCAAAGCGGTACTATCCCTATGGAAATTTCGCCTCTCATATTCTGGGCTTTGTTGGCGTTGACAACCAAGGCCTTGGTGGCATCGAAAAGGTTTATGATGACCAGCTCAAGGGCGTTCCGGGCCGTGTTATCGCATTGAAAAACGCATTAGACACTGATATGCCCTTTAAACAGGAACAGCACATTGACCCGGAGGATGGGACTAATGTAGTTTTAACAATTGATGAAGTGATTCAGCATTTTGCTGAAAAACACTTAGAAACTGCCTATCATGAGGAAAAAGTACAGGCCGGCGCCTCCGCTATTGTAACAGACGTGCAAACCGGTGAAGTCCTGGCTATGGTCACAAAACCGGATTTTGATTTAAACGACCCCTTTACACTACCGGTGGAAACTGAGGCGGAGCTTAGTGCCATTAGCAATGAGGATGAACGGCTACAGGCGCGTTCTGCCGCTCTGGAAAAAATGTGGAGAAATAAAGCCGTTACAGATTCTTACGAACCGGGCTCCTGCTATAAGATTATCACAGGATGCATGGCCTTAGAAGAGGGCCTGATTACGCCGGAAACCCCTTTCTTCTGCTCTGGTTCAAAAACCGTAGAAAACCGCAGCATCAGTTGCTCGCACCACGAAGGTCATGGTGCACAAACCTTTGCCGATGCGGTAAAAAATTCATGTAACCCCGCCTTTATTGAGGTAGGGTTGTTGGTGGGAAAAGATAAATTTAAGGAATATCATAAAGCATTTGGTTTTATGGATATCACCAACTTTGACCTGCCCGGCGAAGCAAAGGGTATCTTTTATGCCGACCAAAATTATAATATTGTGGAATTAGCCACCGCCTCCTTTGGGCAGGGCCCTGTTGTGACACCTCTGCAGTTGGTTTCAGCCGTAGGGGCTATAGCCAACGGCGGTAAATTAATGCAGCCCTACCTAGTAAAAGAACTGTTAGATGACGAAGGCAATGTTGTGCAAAAAACAGAACCAACTGTAGTGCGCCAGGTCATTTCTCAAAGAACCTCTGAACAAATGTGTGCTATGTTGGAAAACACAGTTGCCAACGGAACAGGGCAAAATGCCTATATTAAGGGATATCGTGTAGCTGGTAAAACCGGCACATCGGAAAAGTTGCCCCGTGGTAACGGAAAATATATTTCCTCTTTTATTGCTTTTGCACCGGCAAATGACCCTAAAGTGGCTTGTTTGGTTGTCTTAGATGAGCCATCGAACGGTCAATATTATGGTGGTGCCATTGCTGCTCCCGTTGTGGCAAAAATTTTGGAGGACACCCTGCGCTATATGGGCATCGAACCCCAATATACGGAAGAAGAGAAGGAAAACCTGGACGTATTGGTGCCTAATGTTAAAGGGTTGTCCCGAAACAACGCAGCAAAAAATTTAACAAACGAAGATTTAAATTACAAAATTGTGGGCAATGGTGAAACTATTAAAACCCAAACACCCGTTGCCGGATCTATGCTATCTGCCGGTTCTGTTGTCATTCTATATACAGAGGATGATGCATTTCAAATGGTAACCGTTCCCGACGTGACCAACCTATCCCTGTCCGAAGCCCAGGCACGACTTTCTCAGGCACGGCTCAACATGAACGTAACTGGCGCAGGTGCTACGGGAAATTCCTCAAACTTAATCGTTGCTGATGGTCAATCGCCTCCCGCCGGAACACAGGTTCAGGAAGGCACCGTTATTGAGGTTACATTTAAATATTTAGATGTGGATTAAATCCTGAAAGGAGTTAAAATAATGAAATTAAGCCGCTTGTTACAGGGTGTTGCATTGCTCAGCCCTATTACACAAGATATTGACATAACAAGCATCGCCTACGATTCCAGGCGTGTAACACCCGGCAGTTTGTTTGTTTGTATTAAAGGCTATCAAACCGATGGCCATTTATATATTGAAAGCGCCATAAAAAATGGTGCTGCAGCGATTTTAATCCAAGAGCCTTCCGGTTCCTTTTCCGTGCCCTGCCTCACAGTAGAAGATACCCGAAAGGCTTTGGCACAAATTGCAGCGAATTTTTATGAACATCCGGAAAAAAAGCTGAAAATCGTTGCTGTAACCGGTACCAATGGCAAAACAACTGTAACGACCCTGATTAAAAGCATCCTGGAGTTTGCCGGCAAAACTGTAGGACTCATTGGCACCAACGCAAACATGATTGGTGATGCTGTTTTGCCTGCGGAACGAACCACCCCTGAATCCCTGGAGTTGTATGCGTTATTACACGATATGGTAAACGCCGGTGTGGAGTATGTGATTATGGAGGTCTCCTCCCACTCCCTGTATTTAAGCCGTGTTTTCGGCATACAGTTTACTACTGCTGTTTTTACCAATTTAACCCAAGACCATTTGGATTTTCATAAAACCATGGAAAACTATTATATGGCAAAAAAAATGCTTTTTGATGTTTGCGACCAAGCAGTCATTAATACAGATGACCCGGCCGGCAAAGATATTGCAGCTTATTGCGTCTGCCCTGTTTTATCATACTCTATTAATGAAAACTCCGACTTACAGGCTAAAAATCCACGCATTTCCTCCCGGGGTGTTATATTTGACCTGCTTGTAGAAAATGAAAACATCTCCGTTCGTTTAGGAATCCCGGGGAAATTTTCTATATATAACGGTTTAGCTGCCATGGCGGCCTGTATTACCTTAGGCATTGCATCCAGCAAAATTACCGAGGCCCTTTTAGTGGCAAAGGGTGTTAAAGGGCGAGCTGAAACTGTATACACACGCACGAATTATACCATCATTATTGATTACGCTCATACGCCTGATGGTTTAGATAATATTATTAAAACAGTCAAAGATTTTACCCAGGGACGGGTTGTGACACTCTTTGGTTGCGGTGGCGACCGTGATCCGGTAAAACGACCAACTATGGGTAAAATTGCGGGGACCCTTTCCGATTTTTGTATTATTACCTCCGATAATCCACGCACAGAGGAACCTATGGCGATTATTCGCCAAATTGAGTCAGGTATGAAGGAAACCCATTGTGCATATACTGTCATAGAAAACAGACGCGACGCCATCCGCTATGCCATTGAAACGGCAGAACCGGGTGATAGTATTATTTTAGCAGGTAAGGGCCACGAAACCTATCAAATTATTGGTACGGAAAAGAGACATTTTGACGAACGGGAAATTATTTATGACATTATGTCGTCTATGGCTGAACCCGAAAACTGCAAAAACTGAACATGCAGGAAGGACTTGAAAAACTATGAAGCCCCTAAAAATTAAGGACATTGTAGTAGCCACCAACGGTACCTTGCTGTGTGGCAATCCGGACACATATGTTGAATCTATCTGCACTGATACTCGAAATATAATGACCGGTGCCTTGTTTATCCCTTTAGTTGGCGAGCATTTCGATGCACATACATTTATTCCGCAAGCCTTAGCTAAAGGATGTATTGCCTCATTATCTGCGCAAAAAATAACTCCTGGTGATAGGCCAATTATTATGGTTGATGATACCCGACATGCATTGGGCGCCTTAGCCGCATTTTATCGCAAGCAATTTTCCATACCCCTTATTGCCGTAACGGGTAGTGTTGGAAAAACCACCGTAAAAGAATTAACAGCGGCAGCACTTTCAACTCGTTTATGCGTTTTAAAAACCGCAGGTAACCTAAATAATGAAATTGGTTTGCCGCTGACTCTCTTTCGCTTAGAGGATAGTCACCAGGCCGCCATTACAGAAATGGGCATGAGCGGTTTTAACGAAATTGATACTTTAGCACGCATGGCTGCGCCTACAATTGGCATTGTGACTAATATTGGACTATCTCACATAGAAATGTTAGGCTCCCAAGAAAATATTTATCGCGCAAAAGCGGAGCTGTTTCCTCATATAGAACCCGGCGGCATCCTGATTATTAATGGTGACGACCCTATTTTAAAGGCACACAAGGATGAAATGCCGGGCAAGGTCATAACCGTTGGGCTTACACCGGAAAATGATATGCAGGCAACTGATATTATATCTTCGGAAAGCGGCGTCACCTTTACCATTCTCTGGGGCAAGGAAAAAGCATCCGTCAGTTTACAGACACAAGGCGAGCATAATGTTACGAATGCCATGTTGGCTTGCGCCGCAGCCCTTTGCCTTGGTCTTTCCCTGGAGGAAGCTGCCTATGGTCTTGGTAATTATGTACCCAATGATAAACGGATGCAGCTAATTAGTTGTGGCGATATGACCCTTATAAATGATTGCTACAATGCCGCTCCCGCTTCGGTTGAAGCTGCCTTGAAAGTACTCTGCGGGCGCAGGGGTCGTAAAATTGCTGTTTTAGGCGACATGAAGGAGCTAGGTGTCTTTGCCGAAGAGGCTCATCGCACGATCGGCAACCAGGTGGCTACCATTGGTGTGGATGCATTGTTTGCCTTTGGAGAAAATGCAAAATGGATCGCCCAAGTTGCTCAAACTGCAATACCAACATTCCACTTTACAGATATAACCGCTTTAACAGAAGCTTTAGATGTTTTCGTTCAGCCTAATGATACAATTTTAATTAAAGCCTCCCGTTCCATGCAATTAGAGCGTGTAACCGAACATTTAATTAAAACATGGGCAAAATAGAATTGTGATTTTACCAAGGAGTTGAGCTTGTGAACGAAATTTTGATTTCTTTTGCTATATCTACAATAATATGTCTGTTGATGACACCGCTGTTAATTCCCTTTTTGCGACGGCTTAAATTCGGGCAAAGCATTCGGGAAGAAGGACCCAGTTGGCATCGCATAAAAAGCGGCACGCCTACCATGGGCGGAATTGGTTTTATCGTCGCATCACTGGGTTCAAGCCTTGTAGTAATGATAACCCGCTATGGCTTTCGATATGACCTGCTGATTCCCCTGCTCACTGCCTTTGCCTATGGTGTTGTTGGTTTCGCCGATGATTTTATTAAGGTGGTTAAAAAAAGAAACTTAGGTCTTTCTGCCAAAGCAAAGTTTATTGCCCAACTATTTGTCGCCATTCTCAGTACCATATCTATGAATTATATGGGATACATTAGTGGCGAACTGATCATTCCTTTTATATCTGTCACAGTAGATATTGGGTTATGGATTATACCCTTAACCATTTTGGTGCAACTTTCCGTGGTTAACAGCGTAAATTTAACTGATGGCTTAGATGGTTTGGCTGCTGGTATAACCCTTTTGGTTGGACTGTTCTTTGCCATTATGTCTATTATATGTAACGAACCTATTGGCATTTTTATTGGAGCCGTTGTTGGTGGATGCTTGGCTTTTCTTTTATTTAATGCGCACCCTGCCAAGGTGTTCATGGGTGATACCGGTTCGTTATTTTTAGGTGGTGCTATTGCTGTAACAGCTTCCATGCTAAAGATGCCGCTAGTGTTAGTGATTGTAGGCGGTGTTTATCTGGCAGAAACCCTTTCTGTTATTATGCAGGTGACTTCTTTCAAATTAACCGGCAAACGGATTTTCAAAATGAGTCCCCTGCACCATCATTTCGAAATGTGTGGTTTAAACGAAACAAAAATTGTACTGCTGTTTTGCGCAGCAACATTGATTTTATGCATAGTAGGTTATCTTTGTGTTATAAATTTGTTTTAATAAAGGATGGTGACCGTCGGTGACTAGGCAGCCTATCCCTACTCCTGGGGCAACCAAACAACTAAATAAAAGCAGACTGGCGAAAACCGGCTTTGACTATGGATTTTTGTTGACTGTCATTGTTTTACTGGCATTAGGGCTGTTAATGGTTTTTTCCTCCAGTTATCCCTATGCCTACTATTATTTTAATGATGGTTTGTACTTTATTAAGAGGCAATTAATCTGGGCCGCCTTAGGTGCTGTGGCTATGGCCTTTACGGCTAATTTTGACTATCGGAAATATAAAAAATACGCCTTTCCTATTTTGGCAGTCAGTTTTTTTCTTTTAATAGCCGTTTTACTGATTGGTACAGATATTAAAGGTGCTAAACGTTGGATTGGTTTTGGCGGTCTAAGTTTTCAACCATCGGAAATAGCAAAAATAGGATTAATCATCTATTTTGCTGCCAGTTTAGCCCAAGCAAAGGAGCGAATTAAGGAATTTAAATATCTGTGTCGCTATTTATTAATTATGCTTATTTTTATGGGGCTTTTATTGTTAGAGCCGCATTTTTCCATTTGTATTATTATTGGTATGACCCTGGTAATTATGCTACTTGTAGCCGGTGCACGCATCCGCTATTTTGCTTTGCTTTCCATCCCGGCTATCTTCGCCGGTATTATGGTTGTTGTCCTTGAACCCTACCGTTTAAAGCGATTGATAACATTTACAGACCCATTTTCCGATGCCTTAGGTGCGGGATGGCAGATTATCCAGTCTCTATATGCCATCGGTTCCGGAGGCTTGTTTGGCCTTGGATTTGGCAATTCCAGACAAAAATTTCTCTATGTTTCTGAGCCGCAAAATGACTTCATTTTTTCAATTATATGCGAAGAATTAGGATTAATTGGAGCTATTGCCATATTAGTTATTTTTGCAATATTACTGTGGCGGGGCATGAAAATTGCTGTTCATGCGCCTGATACCTTTGGCAGTCTGCTTGTCACCGGTATTATTGCGTTAGTGGGCGTGCAGGTTGTATTGAACATTGCTGTTGTTACCTCTTCCATCCCCACCACCGGTATTCCCTTACCCTTCTTTTCCGCCGGAGGTTCCTCTTTGTTATTTTTAATGGCGGCTATGGGTATCATTTTAAATGTCTCCAAATACGAAAAGAAATCCATTTAGTGCGTAAAGGATTTGATATTATGAAAATTTTATTATCCGGCGGCGGTACAGCCGGCCATATTAATCCTGCTCTGGCAGTAGCCAGTCATTTTGCCCAAGCTGACGGAGCTGAAATTATGTTCATAGGTACTAAAAAGGGGCTGGAAAGCAGGCTTGTTCCCAATGCCGGCTGGCCCATTCAATATATTGAAGTCTCCGGTCTCATTCGAAAACTGACATTTAAAAACTTTTTAGTTATAAAGCAATTTCTCGTTGCCATTCATCATGCGAAAACTATTTTACGAGAATTCGAACCGGATGTTGTTATTGGTACGGGTGGATATGTATGCGCACCTGTTTTATACGCTGCTCATGCACTAAAAATTCCAACAGTAATTCACGAACAAAATGTGATTCCCGGTGTTACTGTAAAAATGGCAGCCGGCTTTTGCGATCGCATTTGCATTAGTTTTCCCGAAACGACCAACTATCTGAAACCGGCTTACGCAAAAAAATGTGTACTAACGGGCAATCCCATTCGCAGTCAGCTGTTTACGGTCGACCGTGCCTTAGCGCGCAAACAGCTTGGATTGGACCAGCGCCCCTTTGTAGCTGCTTTTGGAGGTAGCTTAGGTGCAGCTTCTCTCAATACTGCAATAGTTGACATGTTAAATCACGCTGATATAAATCAATTTCAGCTTATGTTGGGAACCGGCCAACGATTTTACGAAAATGTTTGTAAGGAAATTAAAAAAAAGGGCGATAACCTTTATATTCTCCCCTACATTGAACATATGGATTTAGTCATGGCCGCTGCCGATATTGTGATTGGTCGTGCCGGAGCCTTAACTATTAGCGAGCTTTGTGCTCTGGGAAAACCTGCTATTTTAATTCCCTCCCCTAATGTAGCCCACGACCACCAAACCCACAATGCAAAAAGTATGGAACAGGCCGGTTCCGCTGTTGTTATTAAGGACAGCGAACTGACATTCACCCATTTGTATCATACAATTAATAAATTAATTCAAAATCCCGCGCAAATTGCCATCATGAGCGAAAAAGCAAAAGCCATTGGCATTGTGGACGGCGCAGAACGCATTTGTGCAGCTGCTCGCAACCTACTCTCTCAAAAGTAAAACTCTCTTTCTAAATTTGTAGCAATTCATCCTCTCATGCATACTATGATATTGTAATCAAAGGAACTTACTCGCAGCAACCAAGTTCCGCACAATATCGGGAGGTGTAAGGACATGAGCAGGCTAATGATTAACGGCGGAAAACCCTTAAAAGGTGACCTATCCGTTCACGGCGCTAAAAATGCCGTTTTGCCGATACTTGCCGCATCAATTTTATGTGATGATGGTGTCAGTGTTATTCATAACTGCCCTGACCTTAGGGATGTAGCAACAACTATTGAAATTCTAAAATATTTGGGTGTTTCCGTAACTCGGACCGGTCATACCTTAACCGTTGATGCTCGTAGTCGATTAGGAAACCATATTCCAAAGCATTTAATGCAACAATTACGGTCCTCTATCATTTTTATGGGTGCTATTGTGGCACGTAAACACAAAGCTAAAATATCCTTACCTGGAGGATGTGAACTAGGGCCTCGTCCTATTGACTTACATATAAAGGCATTGCAGGATTTAGGCTGTAAAATCAAGGAGAAAAAAAATTGTATTTTAATACGTTCTAAAAAAATGAAATGTGGCACCATACATCTTGCATTTCCCAGTGTGGGCGCAACAGAAAATGCCATGCTAACCTCTTGTTTATCTCCAGGTATAACCATTGTGGAAAACGCTGCCAAGGAACCTGAGATTATCGATTTAGCTTGTTTTCTAAATGCAATGGGCGCGTGCATTTGCGGGGCCGGAACCAATCGAATTGAAATTCATGGTGTGAGCCATTTACATGCAGCAGATTACACTATTATGCCTGATCGCATTGCCGCCATAACCTATCTGTGCTGTGCCGCAACAACCGGCGGCGACATTACACTACATAACGTCATATCCGAACATATGGAACCCGCATTATCTCTCCTTGCTCAATGCGGTTGTTTAGTCGAGGCAAAAGAACACACCATTCATATAGCCGCCCCCTCATGTTTAACCATGCCACCGGCTATAGTTACAGAGCCATATCCGGGATTTCCTACTGATGCACAGTCCTTATTTTTAGCTTTGCTGACAACTGCCAACGGCATTGGCCATATTCGAGAAAATATCTTTAGCGGTCGTTTTAAAGTGGCAACGGAACTTCGTAAAATGGGGGCAGCAATTGCACTTAATAATAACGAGGCTACTATCACCGGTGTCCCCGGTTTGCATGGTGCTACTGTAAAAGCTACAGATTTGCGTGGTGGAGCCGCATTGGTTATTGCAGCTTTGGGTGCACAGGGAACCACAGAAATTGAAAATCTACATTACATAGATAGAGGATATGATAATTTAACAACTAATTTAACCCGTTTGGGTGCTGACATACATCGAATATAGAAAGGTCTATTACCAATGAGAAAAACACTGACCGCTAAACAAAAAAAACACAAGCAAGCCCTTTTTCGCAGGCGTGTACTCCTTTTGTTGCTTCTGGCTATTGCCATAATCAGCATTTGTTTGTTCACGCCTTGGTTTCATGTTAAAACCGTGGAGGTAGTTGGTAATAACTTAATTCCTTCAGAACGGATTATACAAATGGCCGCCATTCCTCAGGATGTTAATATTTTTAAGGTGAACAAAAGAGCCATTAAGAAATCCGTATTACAAATACCCGAAATTGAATCCATTGATCTCCATCGGCAGTTACCGTCAAAAATTTGTTTGGAGGTCGTTGAAACCTCTCCTGTTATGTATATGCCTTATCTTACCGGTTTTGCCATAACCAACAAAAAAGGTCGTGTTTTAACACTTTCTGACAACCCTCCCCAGGATAATTTACTATATATTACAGGTTTGGAAATAAAAAACGCTGAAATATGCAAAAAAATATCTGTACAAGACATGGTTAAGTTTGATATAATAGAAGAAATGGTGCAAGTTTTTATAGATAAAGGTATATTATCGGAGTTTCGTTCTTGTCATTTTGATAACTTGTCAGATTTTTATGCCTACCTAGTTGATGGTACAAAAATTATTTTTGGAAAAACAACAGATCTAGATTATAAAATTTCTGTCCTTTCTGCTATTTTACCTAAGGTCAACCGCATAGATGGCAGCTACATTGACCTGACGACTCCTTCTCGTGCCGTTTATGGCACTTTGCCTGCAGAACCGCCTGTTGAGGAGGAACCTGCTGATGAGGTTAAAATGGAAGACGGGGAAAATAACGCATCGGATGCCGCTAAAAAATCTGTCCCTGATGATGCTCCATCGGCTACAGACACATCAGAAGTAACGGAAACACCTGCCAAAACAGCAGATGACACACAGTAACATATAAAATATCGCTACGGTAGCCATATCATATAGAAGGGATAATCGTTTGTGATTAAGAAAAATAAAGTACAATTGGTTATGGGGCTTGTTGTCCTGGTTTTAACCTTTTTAATTTCTCTCCAATTTAAGAGTGTAACTGTAAACAACGCGCAATCGCAACAACAGAGCCTGCGTGTTGATGAGTTGTTGGCAGATTTAAAAAAAGAACGGGAACAAAATGAAGACTTAAAAAAACAGTTAGAGGCTTATCAAAACGATATTGCTCAATATCGGGAGGATACCGAACAAAACAGTGACTATTCAAAGTTTTTATCTGAACAACTAAAGCGTGCCGAAATAATGGCAGGGTTCGTAGATGTTAAGGGACCGGGTATCTCCATTACCTTGAGCGATATTGATAATCGCAAATCGACACAAGCTATTTTATCCTCTAATGAAACCTTGATACATGACGAAGATATACGCCGTGTTATTAATGAACTTTGTGCGGCGGGTGCCGAAGCTATTTCTGTAAACGACAGTCGAATTATCAGTACAAGCGCGGTGCGGTGCGTTGGGCCGACTATTTTAGTCAACGACACAAAAATGTCTCCCCCTTATGTGATTCGCGCAATTGGAAAAGCCGACCAGTTAGAAGCTGCCATGAACCTAAATGGTGGCGTTATAGATAATCTGAAGGTTTGGGGATTTTCTATTTCTATTTCCAAGCATGAAGAGATTATTATTCCTAAATACAGCGGAATGGTTAACTTTTCCAGTGCTGTGGCTGTAAATAACGCAAAGGAGGAAAAGGAATGATTATATGGACTTGCGCCATTGTTGGAATTTTAATGGGAATTGTTTTCCCTTATCACATTCCCACAGCTTATTCCCCTTATGTAGCCATTGTCATTTTAGCACTTCTTGATTCAGTCTTTGGTGCCATCTCCGCATCTATTCGCAAAAACTTTGACCTTAATACTTTTATTACCAGTTTTATCTGCAATGGGCTTTTAGCTGCCCTCTTAACCTATATGGGTAAAAAATTGGACGTAGATTTGTATTTAGTGGCTCTCATTGTTCTGGGTAGTCGACTTTTTTCGAATTTATCTACCATGCGACGCCATTATATAGCAGAATTTAGCACAAAATTTAAAAAAAAGTTTTGTAATTGAAAATTTATACTTGTGTAATCATACTGTAATATGTTATAATAGTAATTGTAGTATAATATTAGGTGTACATAAAAAGTTCTATATGCTTTCTTTTGTACCCTGCGGGCATGTTTGTAAGCATCCCGATTTATCATATTATGTAAACAATCGAAATGCACTCATTTCGTACAAAAGAGGAGGAACCATAAGGTGATTGAATTTGATAACGAGGCGTTAAACAACAACCGAGTAGAACAAATTAAGGTCATCGGCGTAGGCGGAGGCGGCAACAACGCAGTAAACAGAATGATTGATTATGGTCTAAAAAATGTAGACTTTATAGCTGTCAACACAGATAAACGCGCACTGATGATGTCCCAGGCACCCCTTAAAATTCAAATTGGCGAAAAACTAACTAAGGGTTTAGGTGCTGGTGCCGATCCTGAGGTCGGCCAAAAAGCAGCTGAGGAAAGTCGTGAGGAAGTGGCACAAGCCATTGCTGGCAGCGACATGGTATTCGTAACCGCCGGCATGGGCGGTGGTACCGGTACAGGTGCTGCACCCATGGTTGCATCTATTGCAAAGGAAATGGGTATTTTAACCGTTGGTATTGTAACAAAGCCCTTCGCCTTTGAAGGTCGCCAGAGAATGGCTCGTGCTGAGGAAGGTATTTTGGAATTAAAAAATGCTGTTGATGCATTGGTTACCATTCCCAATGACAGACTGTTGCAAATTTCTAACCAACATACTACATTGGTGGATGCCTTTAAAATGGCAGATGATGTATTGCGTCAGGGCGTTCAAGGTATTTCCGACTTGATTTCCGGCCCCGGATATATTAACCTGGATTTTGCTGATGTAGTTAAAATTATGAAGAACACCGGCGTGGCTCACATGGGTGTGGGTCGTGGTTCCGGCGAAAAACGTGCAGAGGAGGCTGTTAAGGCAGCCATTCAAAGTCCGCTTCTTGAAACCTCCATCGATGGTGCAAGGGGTATCTTGATTAACATTACCGGTGGTAGCGACTTAGGTCTGTTCGAGATCAATAGTGCAGCCGAATTAGTAACTGAGGCGGCTGATCCTAATGCTAACATTATCTTTGGTGCTGCTTTAGATGAATCCTTGCAGGATGAAATTGTTATTACAGTTATCGCTACCGGTTTTGAAGGGCTCACAAGCCGCGACGCCAGAAGTGCTGGTTTTTTCACAGCTCCTGTCTTTTCCGGTGGTTCGGTAGCCGGAGCTGCTGCAAAGACGTACCCAAAAACGGATGATCCTATTTCTCCTGATAAAGCAGGTATTGACATTCCCACCTGGATGAAGGAAAAATTCTAAAACTGTCAAAAAAATAAATATCCACCCGCATAGCGGGTGGTTTTTCATTTTCGGGCATAGCCCTAATGCTACTGGCTGCGTTCAAGCGCGCTTTTTTATTGGCCTGCCAGCCATAGAGCCGCCACTTGCTACCCATAAATGGGTTATGCAAATCGTTCTTCTATGTAAAGGGCGTCCAGGGGCAACACCCCTGTGTCGTTTTAAGGGGCATGGGGGAGAATCGAAACTCCCCCATGTTTTTGCTACTTTTGTCGCACAAAAGTAGGCCAGCCCGGCAGGGCATAAAATACGAAAATACAGTGCATTTTCTACACCTCATCCGAGCTTTGCTTTGCAAAGCCCACCTTCCCCTCAAGGGGAAGGCTTTTCAGAAAATACTTTATACTATTTCAAAACGTCACCTAAACAATTCACTTTGTTATACATAATAAGCTGCTAATTGTTCATCGGTTAATCTTTTTTTCAAGCCACGCGACTTTTCCGTGGTTTTCGGTATACAAAAAACGCCTGTCGAGATAATCGACAGGCGTTTTTTACATGAAAACAATTATTTTCTGTTGCCTATGTATCCACATAGACAGTTCCGGCCAGCTAATTTTCACTCACCCTTTACAGTTCAATTAAGCCAAGGCTTACTACAAGCGCCTCATTCACTTTTGCCATCAATTCTTCATCCAATCTACCCAACCGTTCCCGCAATCTCTTTTTATCGATGGTACGGATTTGTTCCAGTAGAATGACCGAATCCTTAGAAAGGCCATAATCATCTGCTACAATTTCTATATGCGTCGGAAGCTTTGCCTTATTGATTTGTGAGGTAATCGCTGCAATAATAACCGTGGGGCTGAACTTGTTTCCAATATCGTTCTGCACCACCAAAATAGGACGTACCCCACCCTGCTCCGAACCAACCACAGGACTTAAGTCCGCATAAAATATATCTCCTCGTTTAACTACCACACGATTCACACTCCGCCAATTTTTCCTCATGCTTGGAAAATGCTTCATTTTCCAACTCAAAATACATGTCAGCGATGTCTACATTAATGCCCGCCATTTCCTGATACCCTCGCTTTAGCTGCTCCTTGAGTGCCAATTTCCTTTTTTCTTGCAGATAACAGCGCATAGCCTCGCGAACAAACTCGCTTCGGTTTGACCTCTCATCGCTGCAAACCTGGTCGACCTCCTCCAAAAGCAATTCAGGGACGGTTATCAGCACTTTTTTCAGCTGCGACAAAATTATTGCCCCCATTCGTCATAAAATACTGTGCAATAGCCTATTTTGTATTACACTTTTAATTATATAGATTTTTATATCCTGAGTCAAGCATCAATATTTTCCAATTGGTTTCAGGAAAACCCATTAAGTACACCAACGGCCTCGCCGTTCTCATAATACAATCGCGGCACTCGTTTTCCGATAGCACACAGTATTTCATAGGATATAGTTTCTGACAATTGCGCCAGTTCCTCTGCTGTAACGGCCGCCTCGCCTCCTTTACCCATAATGGTAATTTCACTGCCCACATGTATAGTATGAACAGAAGTAACATCAATCATACATTGATCCATACAAATTTTACCGATTACGGGTACCCGTTGACCGCAGGACAACATATGGGCACGATTTGACAAAAGACGACAATATCCATCGGCATATCCCACCGGGATTGTTGCAACCAACATAGGTGTTTTAGCCGTAAAGGTCCAACCATAGCTTACGCCTGTACCCGGTGCAATTTGGTGCAGGTGAATGACACGAGTTTTTAAAGACATAACCGGTCGCAAGGTTATCCCTCGCTCCCGAACAGCCGCAGATGGATAGTAGCCATATAAAATGATGCCGGGACGCACCATATCAAGTTGATATTCAGGAAAATCAAAGATGCCAGCACTGTTTAGCAAATGACGAAAAGGAATGTGAGCGCCGGCTGCCTTCAACTTGTCCGCCGCCGTCATAAAACGCTGATACTGTGTATGCACGGCAGAAGAATCAGGACAATCAGCACATGCCAAATGAGAAAAAATCCCCTCTGTATAAAGACCGGGCAAGTGATAAACCTCCAGCATTTGTTCCACTTCTTCACATTCAAAGCCAATGCGCTCCATGCCTGTATTAACCTTTATATGAATCCTTGCCTGTTTGTTTTGCCGCACGGCAGCTACAGACAAGGCACGAGCAAATTCTGTGGTATATACAGTAGCTGTAAGATTATAATGAATCAGCGTATCGGCCTCACAAGAAGGCACATAACCTAAAATTAAAATAGAAATATTAATATCAGCCCGTCGAAGTTCTAATGCCTCCTCTAAGGAAGCCACAGCCAGGTTTTCCGCTCCTGCTGTGCATAATGCCCTTGCACATTGCACAGCACCGTGACCATAGGCATTGGCCTTTACTACACTGAGCATCTTGGTCTGCGGATTCACTAGCTTTTGGATTTGCTTATAGTTGTGAACCAGGGCATCTAAATCAATCTCTGCCCAAAGCCGTTCCTGATATTTTTCTACATTCATTTGTTTATCCCTTCCGTGTTTCAATTTGTATTTCCCTTGTAAAAACTTCATCCTCTATAGGCGGATTATAACAAAACTCCAAAAATTCTGCTATCATCCGTATGTTTCCACCCACATCATAAACAGTCAACATCTTCGGTTCTAACGTTTTTGCATCTAACAATAAGCTAATGGCATGGCGCTCTGCATCTGTAGGCACCGCCATGGTTTTAAGCAATATTGCGCTGCCATCACGCTCACCACCTTGGGTACTAACAACTGTCTCCTCCGATTGATAATAAAGAGAAAAAAAGTTATGTAAAAAGGTGTCATCCATAACATGACTTGCTGTCAGGGATAATGGCTCCTCATCACCGCTATGTAAAATAACCTGATGACCATTATACACGGTAACCAATCCGGCAAGTTCCTCAGGCTCTGCAATAGAAAAAAGAGCTAAGTCCGGTTTTTTTACCTTTTGGTGAACCAAATAGGTATTATCTGTTTTATTACTCTTAACTGTAAATTGAACTGTTGCTGTGTAACTGGCCATGTTGCTATATTTTTTATGTAGCTTTTGGTATACATCCACATCTGCATCCCCCATAATTTGGTGAGGAACACAACCTGTACTTATCATCAGCATGAATATAATTGCGCTTAAGACGTAAAACTTCCTTGATGATAGGCTCCGCAATCAATTCATCCTTTCCCTATTGGCCCTTACTCTCTGTCAACCACATCATGGTCGCCGACAGCTGTGCGATCATATCGCTTGCCAACATTCCATGGGCACCTAAGTTTTCCCTTGCCAACCATCCAGCCTGACTGTGAATGTAAACACCCAGGTTTGCTGCATGGCCAGGGGTCATCCCTTGGGCTAATAATGAAGCAATAATGCCGGACAACACATCTCCACTGCCGGCTGTAGCCATTCCGGAATTGCTGCGCGAACATACATAAGCATGACCATTAGGATGAGCCACAATTGTATCCGCACTTTTTAAAACTAAAATAATTTGATGCTTTGTGGCAAAATTCACCGCTATAGACAGCCGATTTGCTAAAACCTCAGACAAACTATATCCGCTAAGACCGGAAAACTCCATAAGATGGGGTGTTAAAATCGGTGTTTGGGCCTTGTTTTGTATTATATGTATATGCCCTTGCAGATAATTTATACCATCCGCATCTATCACCATAGGTTTACTGCAGGCCTCTACCACAGATAAAAAAACATCCCTTGTTCCCATCTCTCTTCCCAAGCCGCATCCGGCTAACAAAACATCCTGTTTTTGCAACTTATCAGTAACCATGGCCGTAGCCTGTTTTGAAAGGCCCTCATCACCCATTGGCAGGGGTAACGTCATCATTTCCCGTAGCATAGTGGCCATTACATTTTGAATTGCAGACGGCACAGCTGCCGTCACCATACCGGCCCCACAGCGTAAAACTGCCTCGGCCGCCATGGCGCAAGCGCCGCTCATGCCCAAGCTGCCTCCTAAAATAAGCACTTTACCAAAACTGCCCTTGTGTGTATTTTCTTCTCGTTCGGGGAGAAAAGAAGCAAGTTCCTGATCCATGGTATGGAACTTAGCAGGATAAGAGTTTATTAATTCGGCAGGAAGGGAAATATCTGTTACATAAAGCTTACCGACCTGTTCTTTAGCGGGATATAGAAACTGACCCACCTTAGCCAGCCCAAAGGTAACCGTAAGCTGCGCCTCCACGGAACACATGGCAACCTGTCCGCTATCTGCTGATGTGCCGCTTGGCATATCCACCGCAGCAATATAGTCAGCCTGTCGCTGCAAACAGGAAATGAGCTCAGCATAAACACCTTGAGGCTCACCATGAAATCCGGTACCAAAAATGGCATCTATCCCAATATCAAACTCTTGTCCCGCAATGGCTTGAGGGATTGCAACCGCAAGACCCATGTGAGTCACAATATCATAGTTTTTCCTTGCATCGCCCTTTAACTGCGAGGCCTCGCACCCCATACCGATCGTAACCAGGGCACCACGATTATGAAGATGGCGGCCAATGGCAAACCCATCGCCCCCATTATTGCCGGGACCGCAGCACACCAAAATCTTTCGCTGTTTCACGGATCCTGTTTCTCTCTCTAAAATATCACAAAAGCTGCGAGCAGCATTTTCCATGAGTAACATACTGTCAATACCATATTCCTCAATGGCCTTTTGTTCCAGAGCCTTCATTTGCATGGCTGTAACCAATTTCAAGCTTCCTCACACCCCTTTGGACATTCTGCCTGCTCTGCAATTACATTGGCAATGGCATAATCCCTAGAATGGCTTAAAGAAACGTGCCAGTGTGTTACCTTTGCATTTTCTGCAGCTTTTTTTGCATGCCCATTTAGCCGCAAATAAGGCTTGCCCCGTTCATCTCGCAGAACTTCCACCTCCCAAAGGGAAAATCCGCAAATGCCGGTCCCTAAAGCCTTACTAAAGGCTTCCTTAGCAGCAAAATTGACCGCAACAACTGAGGGTGTATATTGTTTTTTGGCAAAATAAGCATTTTCTGCCACCGAAAAATTTTTGGTTAAAAAACGCTCACGTTTCATAGCCGTAGCAATTCTATTAATTTCAATAATATCGATACCATTCCCGATAACCATGATGCACTCACTTCTCTTTAATTTACTTTTAAATGCTCCAAGCGAGTAACCTCTCGTTCGCCATCGCTTTCATTCTCGTAATATGCAATAACAAATCCACCCTTTTTAATGGGCATTTTCAATTCCTTGTATCGAGCCACTTCCTTCTGGGCTGCATCACTTAATTCCATCTCCCATTTAACTTTTTCTACCATTAGCACAATTTCGTCATCAGAAATAGAAACCACACGACCTGCAACAGCCGGTGGGTCGGTGGACATAATACCACCATCCGGGTTGGAAATCCCTTTCGGAATTCCGGAACTGCAGGCTGTGAGCAATATTACACACATCAAAGATATTAGTGCAGAACAAATTTTTTTACTCATGATAAAACTCTCCTTATAAATTGATTATAGTAACCGATCATATAGCTAAGCGACCAGTCAAATAACACAAAGATAAGCTCTAAACCTAAAACAATCAAACCCATATACTGCATAACAAGGGCCAACAGCGAGGGATTGAGATTGGGAAGAAAAAAGCTCCTGCATAATGCATAAAATCCCACTAACACCACATTAAAAAACAAAATCTTAATAATCCATTCAGCCCACAGTTTATCCAATCTTTCAATATACAGCTTAACAATAGGATAGTACCCTGCAAATAAAATATACAGCATAACAAACAACCGTTTTGGAATTAACAACAGGGATAACAACGAGGCACCTATATACAATACAACCCCATAGCGCACCCCATACTGACTCACACAGGCACCACAAAACAAAGAGGATAATGCAAGAGAAACAATACGACCAGTAGGCAGAGACGAAGCACCATAAAGACAAATGACCGTTAGTGCCAAGGAAACCGCCGAGAAGGTTATTCGTTTTGCCATGAGGTATCCTCCTTTATTAACAACAATTGATCAGGTCACCGCCCATGCACTCACAACAACAATCGGCGCAAATCAATCCCTGACAACAATCACAAGGGCTCACACTGCCACCAGCCATGCCATTACCTATATCACGATATTGGCGGGTTTGGTTCATGTATTGATTGAGGACCGATCGATATTCCATATTATTTGGTTCTAAATTAACCGCCTGGCGAATAAAATTCAGGCCCTGTGCATGCCATCCTCGACGAATAAAAATGGTTCCTTTTAAGAAAAACCACTCTCCGCCGTGATTAGGAAGTGCGTCTAATAAGCGCTCTGCCTCATCAATACGATTCATTTGAATTAGATTTCGAATTTGAGCAAAATTACCGGCACCACCTGCTGAACTTCCCTGACTGCCGGTATGATGATAGCCAGAATGGGAACTGCCGGAAAGGCACTCGTAGGCTTCATTAATTTCTTTAAATTTTTCTGCCGCCAAGTCTGCCAAAGGATTGTTTGCATAATTATCCGGATGGTATTGCTTAGCCAGCTTTCTATATGCTTTTTTTATTTCCTCCTGGGTGGCCGTTTTGGGTACGCCCAGTACTTCATAAGGGTCTTTCATGTCTCTTCTCCTTTATACCGCACGCTGCGGTTTCTCGACCACTAAATACACGGTCCAATGCATTTTTAAGGCCTAAATAAATAATATTTTCAAGGATGGAACTGTTACGCACCTGCCCAAGAAGCTGCAAACTGTTTCCAAGCTGACTAAGGGTATATTCCAAAGAAAGCTTGCTGTCTTCTTCGTTGTATTCATGAGCTAAAAGATAAGGATTGTAGGCTTTTTTCTTTTCATCAGATGCCCGATCCTCCCAAGCATCCAGCAGATATATGAATCGGCCTACTAAATACCCAATGTGAGAAAGTATTCGCCGTGTTTCTGTATTTTCAATGAAATCTACCTCCATAACCTTGGCTATCAGAGACCCAAAAACATCAGCTACTTCATCGGGATTGGCGCATCTTGCCTTTTCTAAAGCCTGTAAAGCCTGCAGTTGTATGTTAATGCTATGATATAACCCAGGGTATTTCTTTTGTGCCTTTCTTTTTTTGCCTATCATAAAAGGCATCAACAAACCGGCTTTAATGGAATGATAATCCTGCCAATCATCCTTTAATTTAAACCAAACCAATAGCACATTGACTGCTGCCCCATAGGAAAGGCATGAATTTTTTTGTGCCGAGGGGCGTTTAACCATTGGGTTAGCCATACATCGTATAGGTACGAAGGTTGGCTCCTCTGCAGAAACAGATAGCAGCATGAGGGCTAAAAAAACAGCGTCATAGCTCAAAAAATACCGTGCAGGGAACCCATATTCTTCTTTAATGGTTTGACATAGCCCGCAATAATGTGCCTTAAACAGGTTATACTCCCGAACTTTCAATTCTTCCTTATCAATATTTATATACCCAAACAAGGCTTATCCTCCTCGTTTTTGTCAAACTGCAATATCTGTCTTTATTATTTTACCACAAAATTCACTAAATGTATAGAAATATAAAAAATATTTTTACTTTTTTTACAAAGTCAGTTAAAAAGGAAGGATAAGGCATGTATATGTCCTATCCTTCCTACTAAAGATTTTTATTTATTTTTTTCCTCAGCCACAATGACCCGAATCCGTCCGCCTCTGTCTGCCGCCTTGTCGTAATATGCCGTCATGCTGTAGGTGTCAGTTGAAAGTTCAGATAAAGGCATGACAATGTAGTCATAATTAATCTTTTTATAAATAACCAGGCTATCTGACAGTCGATATTCCTTGCCGCCGGCAACCGTTAAACTGCGGCTTGATATATCTGTGATTTTAGCCCCCAGTTTAGAAAGAGCCTTTATGGTTTCAACGCGACCGCCCGCTATTCGTAACATAACCGGTTGTCCCTTCTCTACTTGATAAACCGTAGAGCCGGATACAGTGCCGGTTTTGCCTCCCGCATCGTAAGTATAGCTACCTTTGGAGCTCATGCCGGCACTTTGACTCGTTGCCTCGGTTATAATACCATATTCATAGCATTCCCCGGTGACATCATTTAAAATCATCTTTGTAATTTGGCCTGCCCCATTAACCTCATAATATAAAACTTGATTATTGGCTATATCCATATCATCCATCTGTTGCAGGAACACCGTAGCATAGCTTCCCTTTTCATTAATGCCACATAGCACAACATCTAAAATGGTTGCCGAATCGGCTACTGGAGTATTGCCAATATATCGTGCTTCTGCATCCACATCCCCCGAAATACCTTGGCGTTTGTAACTGGCCACCGAGGCAAGCCCGTCGGTAAAACTCACACGGACCACGCTGTTTAATGCATTGCTGCCGCTATAATCCCGTTTTGCCGCATAGGTAAAGGCCTGACCATCTGTACCAATAACCGTTACATAGTAGTTAGAATAAGAGTCTCCTGCTTGATTTTCGTATTCTTTAACACCAGCCTCATAAAAGTAACCTACAATAGAAGCTTCTTCAACTGAGGATGCTATTCCCACAATGGTGTCATCTTTACCTAAAAGAACTGTAACGGTATCACCAAAACTGTATCGTCCGCCTGAAGCTAAAGCGTTAAAGGCTTCAGCAGAATCAACCTCATAGCTAACACCAGAAATCGTCACCGCTGTCAGCTGATCCTTGTTGGGTGATGCTGATTCGTAAATACCTGTTACTTTCTTACTATATTCCAACACCATATTTAAATCTGCTGAATAGTACACAACGTCATAGGTCTTAATGTCCGAAAAGGACACTTTTTCACCATTACGCATAACCGTTGCATTGTCATCTACAGATAGCATCTGAAGCCAACTGCTATCCCGTACGGTTATAGGACCTTCCATTTGTCCATCACGGAGTGTAATATATTCTATATGATTACGACTATCCCTTTGAACTGTAACCAAGTCACCCATTTCAATATTTTGCTGTGCCGTGCTGTAGGTCATTTGCTGGGTACCCCGGTATACAATGGTGTTTGCATCTAAAACTAGCTGTGTAGTGTCTCCATTTCGGTAGGTAACAAGAGTGGTGCCTAATTTTGAATATACCACATGTTCTTCAGCTGATTGCGCATAGGGAATAAATGCGGTTAAAGTATCACCATTTTTTAAAACACCATTACCGCGCTGGCCTAAATAGGAACTGTTGAAATCATCTTCAATTTTAAAGCTGCCACCGGAGGTAGCAATCCGCCCCGGTTGCACAGAGCTATCCTCCTGATTGGTGGCAATAAGAATAATATCCTCCACCAACTTATACTGAATGCCCTCTAAATAATCTATGTTGCTGCCTTTTGGAGAACAGGTTAACAAGTTATAAGCAAGGAGCATAACATCGCCTCGAACAAGGGGTGTTCCCACTTTGGCTGTCACATTATCCATCAAGCCAATATTTTGTGCCAAGCCTATTTGACCATAGGGCCAGGAGTACCCAAAATCATCATTTGTATAGCCCAAAAGCCGTAACATAACCGTAACGGCTTCCTCTAACAATACGGTTTGTTCAGGTCGAAAGGACGCATCCGGATACCCTGTCACCAAACCATTAGAAACTGCTAATTTCACATAGGGAGCTGCCCAATGGTTATAGCTTACATCACTAAAGGGCGAAATTGCCATGCCGGAAGCTACCTGATTGCGATAGGGTGAAGCTGCAACAACAATCTTTGAAAACTCTGCTCGGGTAACCGCCTGTTCCAATCGCAGTTCTCCATCGGGATAACCATTTATAATGGATAAATCTTCCAAAAGACCGGCAATATCTGCATTGCTGACTGCGGATACATTGCCTATGGGCACCATGAGCAAGCACAGAGTTAATGCTAAAAATTTAAATCCGTTTCGTTTCATGTTTTGTTTCGTTCCTTTCCATTTTTTATCAGTCATGTCGCAGGGCTTCAATTGGGTTCAACTTAGCCGCCTTTTTGGCAGGAAAATATCCAAACGTCATACCTATGGCCGCTGAAACAGAAAAAGCAATTAAAACAGAACCAAGAGTAATAACCGTAGGTAAATTCATCATAGAACATAAGATGTAGGCCCCAGCAATACCCAAAACAATTCCCAAAACGCCCCCGCAGCAACTGGTAGTGGCCGCCTCAACCACAAACTGACTGAGAATGTTCCATGGCGTGGCGCCCAAGGATTTTCGCACACCAATTTCCCGGGTTCGTTCCGTAACGGAAACAAGCATAATGTTCATAATGCCAATACCGCCTACAAGGAGAGAAATCCCTGCGATTCCCACCAAGATTAATGTCAATGTGCCGGTTAGTTCATCTAAAACATCCATAACAGCAGACACGGTGGTAACACTATAATAATCTTCATCTGAATATACCTTATAAAGTGCAGCCTTAATGTCCGACACCCCTTGGTCTACCATGCTTTTATCAGACGCACTGAAGCTATAATTGGAAATGCGTGACATAAAGGTTAAGGTACGGGCTACTGTGTAGGGTAAATAGACCCGGTCATCCTGTCCGCCTTCCGAACTGTCGGCCTGTTCTGCCGCAACGCCCACAACCGTATAGCTGTAGCCATTAATCTTTAGAATTTGTCCAACAGGGTTCTCGTTTTGAAAGACACTGTTTGCCACATAGGTACCAATAACACAAGTCTTCTGCCGCTTTTCCACATCTATGTAGGAAAGATACCGTCCCTCTTCTATCTCCAAATTGTTCACCTCAAGATAGGCCTCACTGGTACCAATGCAGGTGGTAGATTGATTTTCATTACCATTTTTTATATAGGCCGGAATGGTAATGTTGGGGGAAACAGCCGCCAGGCTTTCCTTTTCCTCGACCAATGCCAGCATATCCTCCGGCTCGACCACACGATTACCGCCACGACCGATAATGTTGACCGTTATAAGGTTTGTTCCCATGCTTTCAAACTCATCAACCATCATTTGTTTCATGCTGTCCACCATACTGGTGAGAATAATCACCGCTGCCACACCGATGATAATACCAAGCATCGTTAAAAACGATCTCATTTTACTGGTTTTCAAGCTCTTTAAAGCCAAAGAGAAGGATTGTTTAATATTCATGCATTTTCCCTCCCGTTTAACTCATCCGATATGATTTTTCCGTCCTGAATTCGTACAATGCGCTTTGCCTCCTGGGCAATGGACATATCGTGGGTAATCAGAACAATGGTAGTACCTTCATTATTTAGCTTTTTAATAAAATTCAAAACATCACGACCGGTTTTGCTATCTAAAGCACCGGTAGGTTCATCCGCCAAAATTACTTTCGGGTCTCCCGCCAATGCCCGCGCAATGGACACACGCTGTTGCTGACCTCCGGATAGTTGGGAGGGCATTTTTTTAGCTCTGTCTAAAAGCCCAACCCGTTCTAACGCAAGAGAGGCCTTTTCCTCCCTCATTTTTTGAGGCATACCTCGATATATGAGAGGTAACTCTACATTTTCCAGCAAATTCAGTTTAGGCAGGAGATTATACTGCTGAAAGATGAACCCCAAGGTAACATTGCGAAGGTGAGATAGCTCGATTTCATTCATGGTGCTCACATCTGCACCGTTGATATAATATTTTCCGCTGGTGGGAACATCTAAACAGCCAATAATATTCATACAGGTGGACTTGCCGGAACCGGATTGCCCCACAATAGCCACAAATTCTCCTTCACCAATAAAAAGATTCACGCCATCTAAGGCTCTGATTTCACTATCGCCATCGGAATATATTTTATAAACATCGCAAAGCTCAATCATACCTACCTACCTCCGGGCATACCGCCGCCCATCATACCGCCACCCGGCATGCCGCCGCCCATCATACCGCCACCCGGCATACCACCCATCATAGCAGCCATGGTATCATCTGATGTAGAGATATTCACAGGCACATATACCTCATCTCCCTCAGACAGTCCGGATACAATCTCAATATAATTTGAATCGTTTAATCCTGTTTCGACATGTACAGCCCGAAAACCTTCAGGGACATTGTTTGCTCTAGGCATATCGCCCCTTTGGGGTCTTTCATCAGGCATGTTTTCTTCAGGCCCTGGTTGCATGGTTTCGTCCTTTTTTTCTACGGTTTTTCCATTATCCTTAACATATACAATGTTGCCTCTATTAACGGCTGTTATGGGCACACGAAGTACATTTTCCCGTGATTCAACCATAATTTCCGCACTCACATTCATGCCGGGAATTAAATCCTCCGGGTTATCTACCACTATGGTGATAGGATAAGTGGTAACGCCATTTTGGGTTGTACCCACCACGCTCACATAGTCCACATACCCGGTGTATACCCTGCCTTCAATGGCATCTGCCGTAATGCTAACGGACTGGCCAACCTCAATCTTGCTTATATCTAACTCATCTACACTCATTTCAAAGGTAATGGTGGACATGTCTGCAATCACAGCCATAACCACCTGTGAATTGCTGTTATCCAAGGTATCCCCGGCTTTAGATGTCTTTTTTAATACTGTGCCAGAGATAGGTGAGGTAATTTGATAATCCTCTAATTGTTTGTTATAGTTTTCAATGGAAAGCTGAGAATCACGAAGAGAAATTTGGCTATTCATGCGAGTAGATGCGCTACTGGAGGAGGTTAAAACCGCCACCACTTGGCCTGCCGAAACCTTATCCCCTTTTCCACAAATCAACTGTTTAACTTCGCCACTTGTTTCTGCTGTAATGGTGGTGTCTAATTGATAATCAAAAGTGCCGGGACTATTGCACGCAATATTTCCTACCGTTGCTGTTGCCATATCACCTTTGGTAATAGCTCCCGGGTTTTGTACCTCAATTTCCACAGTTCTCACAGCTATGCCCTCTGAGGAAATTAAGCTACCACTTGATACACGACGGACCGTACCGGCTAGCGTATAAAAGGAATTAACCAGATTCACATCTGCATAATCACCTATTTGAATCGTCTCCGCCTCAGTAGCATTGAAAGGAATGGATAACACCATAATATCCATATTAATAATATCCGCAATTTTGGTTCCCTTGCCCACCGAGTCACCTACCTTAACGTAGGTTTCTGTAATGGTGCCGCTATATGTACTGGCCACATTCAGTTTAGATAATTCATTCATAGTATCTTGATAGGAGAGTTGACTTTTTTCCAAATTTAATTGCGCTTTCTCCAAATTAGTTTCCAAATCACTGGAATCAATTTGATATAGCAAATCGCCCTTCTCCACTAAGTCACCCTCTTGAAAGGTATCACGCAAAATTTCACCTTTCACCAAAGAGGTAACCTCATACTCATCAATAGGTGCAATGGTTCCTGTTCCGCTAATAACAACAGAAATATTCCCCCTGTCCACTGTGGCAGTATTAATGGTTTGGGCCACCTCTCTGCCGGATAGCGCCACTTGTAAAACAAGAACTATGACTAAAACACCTGCAATTGCGGAAATAATAATTTTTTTCTTCTTTGGTAGGTCTTTAAAACGTTGAGCCCCCATTTGTGCCTTTTCTTTAATTGTTGCAAGTTGTATGTTCATCCTATTCCCTCCAGTTAAATTAATATGCTCACTGTAAACCACCGTGCTGATATCTTTTATTAGTATAAAAATATTGAACACGCATTAGATTTCTGCCGTGGTACATCACACTATCCATCATGTTTATGCTAGATAATATTGTAACATGTAGATATGACAAATTTATGAATGAACTGTAAAGAATAAAAAAAGTAAAGAAAATAAAAATTTTGTTTGACAAATGGTTTTTTTTGTTGTATAATAAGTAAGTCATAAGAAGTCGGAGTGTGGCGCAGCTTGGTAGCGCGCTTGACTGGGGGTCAAGAGGTCGCAGGTTCAAATCCTGTCACCCCGACCATTTGATTAGGTGCTGGTTTTCGAACTTTTTTTCGAAAACCAGCACTTTTTATTATCCTTTAAACCGCATTATTACAGGCTTTGCTGTTTTTGAGATCAAAATTTAAATTTCTGAAAAAACAAAAAAACGAAATTAAAAAATTTAGCGAGAGGTCAAATATCAACAACGTATTCTCATTAAACCTTGCCATAAACCTCTTCAAATCTGTTTGGAGATTTGAAAGCCAGTGTACTATGCGGACGCTTTTCGTTGTAGAACATTATGTACTCATCAACTAATTTTTTAAATTCATTTTCCGAACGATAATTTCTTCTATATGCCTCTTCTTTTTTGAAAGTAGAAAAGAACGATTCTATTACTGCGTTGTCATAAGGCTTTCCTGAATTCGAAAAAGATTGCGTAACTCCGCAATCCCGTAGCAATAATCTAAATGTATCTGATATATATTGAGCACCTCTATCACTATGAAACATTAACCCTTGAGGTTGTCCCCGATTTTCAAATGCTTGCTTAAATGTTGCAGTAACCAAATTGGTGCTACACTTTTTCGAAACTTTATATCCTACCACTTTTCTTGAAAACAAGTCTAATATTATACAAAGATAAACCGGATAGTTTTTAAGTTTGAAATATGTAATATCACTAACCCATTTTTCATTCATTCGTTCTGCTTTGAATTCTCTGTTTAATATATTTCTTTTCAATCTTTCCTGTTCCTTTTTGTAGCTGTTTTTTGCTCCCCGTTGAACACTTTCAAGACCAAGCTCGTCCATAATACTTTTAACCCGGCGTTTTCCGACATTTATGCCATTTTGAGCCAATACTGCACAAATTTTAGCTGCTCCATATCGTTGTTGTGCATCCTCAAATATTTGCTGAACTTTAAGCATCAATTGCGATTGTTCTTCTAAATATTTACTCCTGTCTACCTCTCTGAAAATATGATTGTAGAATGTACCTCTATCAACATTAAGAGCTTCACATAATTCGCGAACACTGTATAGTTCGGTCTTTTCATATAAGTTTGCAAGTATTCGCAACCTTCTTTGCAGTTCCACCTCATCCAACAGTTTTGTGAGTTTAATAATCTCTAACAAATGTTGGGTTCTTTCATATTTCCGCTGCAATGTTTTAAATTCAGACAAAGTAAACGATTCTTCCAAAGAACCTCGTATGGTATAATCGTTTATCCAACGGGCTACAGATGATATTGCAACATTATACTTTTCTGCTGTTTGTATAATTGAATGTTGTTTATCATAATACGCTATAACCTGTTTCTTGAATTCATCAGAGTATTTTTTCGGCATAGTAAAACATCCTCCTTACTTTTATGAGAATATTTTACCATATTTTGAAGTTCTTTAAGTGTTTAGGATTGACTTTTGAGAATAAATATGTTATAATAACCATAGAATATAAGAGCAATGTTAATATTGCTCTTTGGGCTGGCTGAAAAGTCTTGGTCCACCGAACGGCGGGGAATTTCCCCGCCACTTTTTATACAAGCGAAAAAAGGTGTGCTTATGAACAAAAAATTAAGTATATTCATTGACGAATCAGGCGATTTCGGTCCATTAAAACCTCACGCCCCCTATTATTTGATTACAATGATTTTGCACAATCAGGATGTCGATATAACCGAAAATATCAAATCATTGGATTTTCATTTACACAATTTAAATTTTGATTATAGTGCAGTACATACAGGACCAATTATTCGCCGTGAAGAAATCTATAAAACAATGCTTATGGAAGAAAGAAAACGCATTTTCCACGCATTATTTAACTTTGCAAGAAAATTGGATTTCAACTATATTTGTACCTATGTTGACAAAAACGATTGTGATGATATTATTGCAATGACATCAAAACTGTCAAGAAATCTCGCGAACACAATAAACAGTAATTCAGACTTTTTCCATTCATTTGATGAAATCATAATTTATTACGATAACGGGCAAGTTGAACTCACAAAAATAATTACAACAGTTTTCAATGTGTTTTATTCAAATGTTGAATTCAGAAAAGTACGCCCCGCTGACTACAAGTTATTCCAAGTTGCAGATTTGTTGTGTTCATTGGAATTACTCTCTCTAAAAGCAAAAACAAACACGTTTTCCAAATCAGAAACCGAGTTTTTTGGTTCTCCGAGAGCTTTTAATAAAAATTATTTAAAATCACTTTTAAAGAAAAAACTCTGAAAATATTTTGTTTTTAGAGGATAAGTGCTTATTATGACTGTCTAAAACCCTTGATTTTACGGCATTTGTAAATAAATCCTATAAGAACACCCGCACCACGTCGAAGCAAAGGAAAACTTTGCTTCGACTTTTTTATGCAAAAAAGTCATCCACCCACTTCTTTGCTTTCCCTTTGTCCTATGCATAGCCTTTAGGGCGAACAATTGCCCTCTCAAGGGTTTGATGTATCCGGATTTTTCGGACATAAAAACACCCTCCTGTGGCTTTTTCTTTCTTCTGCCATAGGAGGGTGTTTTTCATTATATTGTTTATCTTTTCTGTTTAATTTCAAGGGTTTTAAAAAGTAATTTTATTCTCTTAAGAAGCGGGATAAGAATTCTCTCGTTTCCTCTTTTTGAGGATTTCCGAAAATTTCCTCGGGAGACCCCTCTTCACAAATAACACCATTATGCATAAACACAACATGATTGGAAACATCTCTGGCAAAGGCCATTTCATGGGTAACAACCAGCATGGTAAGACCTTCCTTCGCCAATCGCCGAATAACCTCTAAAACCTCCCCCACCATCTGTGGATCCAGTGCTGAGGTTGGTTCGTCAAACAAAATGACATCCGGTTTCATGGCCAGAGCTCTCGCAATAGCAACCCGCTGTTTTTGTCCGCCGGAAAGTTGCCTCGGCTTTGCGTTGATATAGGGAAGCATACCAACCTTTTCGAGGTACATCATCGCTTCCTTTTTAGCCGTTTCCTTATCAATCTTTAAAACCCGTCTTAAGCCAATTGTACAGTTTTTTAAAACGGTCATATTATCAAAAAGATTAAAATTTTGAAAAACCATGCTGACCTTAGCACGATAGGCGGGAATATCTTTGGTTTTTAAAATGTTTTGGTCATTGTAAATAATTTCTCCGTCTGTTGGCTCCTCTAAAAGGTTAATACAACGAAGCATGGTCGACTTACCGGAACCGGAGGCACCAATAATACATGTTACATCACCTGTATTAACAGAAAAATTAATATCCTTTAACACTTCATTTTCTCCAAAGGATTTTTTTAATCCCTGAATAGAGATAATTTTACTCATGGCCGTTCCTCCTTATTAACTACAAAGCTCTCATCCGGCAATGTAGATGAGTGGTGAAGTAAATAGGCAGAAGGACCGTCAAGACATTGTTCGATATAACGGAGAATCCTTGTGATTGTAAAAGTGAGAATGAAATAAATTACACAAGCAACCACATAGGTTTCAAAAATAGCCCAATTCATTTTAGATATTTTAGCCGTAAAGAAAAACAGTTCTGTAACACCAATTACATTTAGGACAGATGTGTCTTTAATGTTAATAACAAATTCGTTGCTGATGGCAGGTAAAATATTGCGAATGGCCTGCGGAATAACCACATAAAGCATGGTTTGAAAATGGTTCATACCAATGGAATAAGAACCTTCAAACTGTCCCTTATCAATGGAGATAATACCTCCACGAACAATTTCTGCCATATAAGCACCAGTATTGATAGAAACAATGAAAATACCGGCCGGAATAAGAGGTAGGGTTTGTCCATCATTCATAAAGGCATAACCCCAGAAAATAACCATGGACTGTACCATCATAGGTGTTCCGCGAAACACCTCTACATAAATGCCGATAATGGCATTTACAACTTTTAAAATCCCATTTAATAACGAATTTTTTGACTTTGGTATTGTTCTGATAACACCGGTTATCAGACCAATTAGAAGACCGATTATAGTACCTGTTAAGGCAATAAGCATTGTGTAGCCGATACCTTGAAGGAAATATCCTTTATATTCAATCAATATATTGACTACATCCTTAAGAAAATTAATCATGTTGATCCTTTCTGATAATACAGCAGATTCGCTGTATTATCATAGTCAAAATAGAAGAGGTTTCCCTCCCGGGATGATGGGAGGGAAACATCGCAATTCCAACATATGATAATCTATCAGTCTACCGGCGCAATTTTTACCATGTCGGCCATGAGTGCCTTTTGAGCATCTTCGCCAAAAGTATCTAAATAGCTATTGATATCGGCTAAAAGCTCAGAACCCTTTTTTACGCCAACTGCAATACTGGAATCTTCTACAGGAATATTAAAGCCTGTTTCATTGTTAACAAAGGGGATATAAGAATAACCGGAATCCTCTGTGCAAATAGCCATAGCAGTAGGCTCTTCAGAAATATAGCCATCAATAGTACCGGCACTTAATGCGATCAACATAGTAGAAAAATCAGCTAATTCACTAACCTCTGCCGTTGTTTGACCCGCTAAAGCCTCTAAATGAGAGGTGCCGGACTGTGCGGCAATTTTCTTACCATCAAGGTCTGCAATGGTGGTAACATCTGCTAAAGCATCCTCCTTGGTAATGGCAACCAAGTTAGATACATAATATAAATTGGAAAAATCAATTTTTTCCTTTCTCTCATCTGTGGGGCTCATACCGGCAATAATCATATCCAAATTACCGGATTGAACAGCCGGAATTAAACTATCCCATTCGTAAGAATAAATTTGAAGTTCCTTGCCCATAGATTCTGCAATACTCTTTGCAACCTGTACATCGTAGCCGTTGGTATACATATTGTCCACATTTTGAATGGGAACGGCACCATTGGCATCATCTGTCTGTGACCAGTTATAAGGTGCATAGTTACATTCCATACCAACCTTTAAAACATTGTTCTCCGTACCTTCGCTCCCTGTATTGGCACCGCCGCAGGCAACCAAACCAAGAGCCATCATGGTAACAAGAATGAGTGAAATTATTTTTTTCATTTGTCTCTTCCTTTCGTATTACTTGTTACGCAAACCTCGGAAAAATTTGTATGGCATAAAGAATAAAAGAAAACCACAAACGTACCATAGAACGTTTGCGGTCATTGTATCACGAAATAATGTTTAGTCAAAAACTAATCACGATAGCGCTCCACAAAAGTGACAGTATGCAACATATTCTACTGCATCCCAACATGGGTGCCCGGACAGCACACACATTTCGGCGACCTTTCCTTTTACAAAACTCTGATGCCCATCATTAAGTTTTGCTACTCTTAAAGCCCGCACCTCTACCTATTATAATTCCATAGTTTACGAACAAATATTAAATTAATTATATTATTACATTTATTGTTTTAATTGTCAAGAGTTTTAAAAGAATTTGTCGTTTTTGATTACTAAAAATCGAATAAAGTACTTCGCTCCAGCTGATTATACAGAAGGCTCCACGCTTGATAATTTAGTAAAAGCTATTATCATAAGAACCGCTTCAAACGAAGCTCTTGAAAACATTCATTATGAGTGTAAAAAAGAACAAGTACAAGAAGATGCGCAAAAAAATTATGATGAAAACAGGGGAAAGCGACTTGATTTAATCATTTCTCTTGACGCAAGCAAAAGTTTTGAAACCACGCATATAATCTCATTCGCCAGTTGCTTGATGTTGAACATTGGAAAGAAGATGAAATAGACATGTTGCTTGACATAGCCATAAAGAATCATCCTGTGCGCTATCTTTTGAGTGACCTTGACGTGAATGCATTTTATTCTTGATATGGTTTATAATTTTCCAACCGTTTCTGTTCTGCTTTCGCCGCTTGAATCAACTCTTCTGCCACTTTATCAGCATATATTTTTCCGGTTTCCTTACTATAGCAATAAATTATTTCTTCTAAATCATTGTGTCCATTATGTTGTGCTTTTTCCAATGTATATTTGCACATATCCGGCAGAAGAATCTCTCCTAGTTTGCTTTGAAATTCTTCAATCTCAAAAGCATTTTCCTTAAATTTTTCGCATAAAACTATTAATTCGTTTATAGAATTCATATCCTTCTCCTTAATTACCTAAATAGTTATTGATAAGTCATAATTGTAACGACAGCACCTTGTTGATTAACAATTACTTTAACCGTTCCAAAATGGTGAACATAGTTTCCTGTTTCAGGCTGGAAAATACCCTTTGTACTGTTAATAATATCTTCCACATACCGCGGAGCGATGCTTCTGCCATAATCTATTCCATAACCTTGAGTAATATTCGGTCCAAAGCGATTTCCGCTAGGTTGCATTCGATTAACAGCATGTTCCGAATATAGCCTATTTCCGACCTTAGCGTATACCTGGCCATTTTTCGTCACTTTCTCATAATTTCGCCAACTATCCCATGGGATTTTGGATGTTCCTTTTTGAGTTATGCCGGAATAATTAATTTTTTGCGTTTGCTCCAGACCTTCTTCAATATTATCTCTAAATCGAGTAACTTTTGCCCCTGTTTTATATGAGCTACCACTACGTTTCCCCATCTGATATGCCCCAAAAACAGTCGAAATAACTCCTAAAGAATCCAGCCAGTGCTGAAGAGAAAGAGGTTCTTCAGGGGTTATGGCGCCTTTAACAGTATCTGCAAAACCGCTTGTTAAGTAGTTTACAGCATTATAGAGTGTTGGATCGTTGAGCAGTTCCTGATACCTATCCTGATAACCCTGCCAAGTGCCGCTGACTATCCCCATAGTCAGCCAATCCAAAAAGCCGGCAATGTCATTCCGACCCAATCGTTCACTCTGCGCACGGGCAAAAGCTAAAAACAGTCCCCTAGCATCCTTTGGCATTCGCAAAAAGGCATCGTACCAGTTTGTTTCTTCTTCCTTCTTTTCTGCCTTGCCCTCACAGATGACGTAAGCCACTTGCCCTGCATCATCTAAAACGCCAACTCGACAGTTGCAGTTAGGATGCATCGGTGCAAAATTTTCTCCTACCCGCGCTTCACTAATGGGAAAAACCTGACCCTCTAAACTGTTGCAGTCATCACAATTTTCGCCCTCTGTTAAAATACAATAGTGGGAAAACCCTGCATCCTCATAATCCCATAATAGCATATAGTTCTGCTTTTGTAAAGCTAATGCTGAATGCAGGTTAGAAAGCACTTCCATTCTCTGTTTCAGCACCGGGCGCACCGCCTGAATCACCTCCCACTGTGTGCTTTTTGAAAGCTTTTCTTTCGGCAGCTTTTGAATGATTTGGCGCACACTTACCTTTGCAGCCTCATCAAGCTGTAACTGCCACTGTTTTTCATAAATCCCTGCCCGCTCTCCGTATCGACTCAATCTCTCTGCAGAGGTCTCTCCATGCCCCAGATCTTCATAAAACTGAGTCACCCTATCGATCAGTTTTGTCATCAGTACATCGTAGTTCTTTTCAGAAGCCCTTTGCATGCCATAGCTTTCAACAATATCCTGCAACACCAGCCGCTCAAGAGTTTTCATTTTGTTCTCAAGTAAAATTTTGTTCATGTTTTCTCCTTTCTTTTTAATTAAAAATATCCTCCTCTCTTCAGCGGCTGTATTGTATCACAAAAAATTTTCCCAAAGTGCAATTTTCAAAATTAAATAGTCATACTAAATTTTTGTTAAGGAAACATACAAAAAAGCTACAATATGGCACAAATCCATATCGTAGCCTTTCTCATAAATTTTTCTAACTGTGGAATACATGTGGTCGTTACCTAGTTTTGCACAAAAAGCACCAAAGGTGCAGGGCTCCCCAAAAGCCAAACGCTTTTTTGGAAAAAGGAGCGGCAGCCGGCAATGTAAAGCCGTTTTCAATGAAAAACGGCGAACCAAAAGGCTCGCCGCGACGTGGTCGGAGTGACAGGACTTGAACCTGCGGCATCCTGCTCCCAAAGCAGGCGCGCTACCAACTGCGCTACACCCCGAAAGACACATACAATATATTACCTCTTTCCCGATTTTTTTTCAAGTTAATATTTTGCCATTTTCCTTTATTTTTTTAATTTATCACCATTTTTCTCTTTTTTCCTTTGTTTTTTAAGTATGTATTAATAAGAACGATACCAATCCCATAAAATACCGCCCATCAGCAAAACACCTATAACGCCAAAAAACACATATGTATGAGCCATTAAAACAGAAAATTCTACAAAGGATAATGGCAAAGCCACCAGGCAGATTGCAACTGCCGTCAGCCGGCTTGGTAGTCCAATTTCATGCAGACTTTGCAAAATAGAAAATCCGGATGAAACAGCGGTAGTCAACATAGCCATGTATATGACCGATGAATAGATATAATACGCTAACACACCCCCTTGTTTAGACAAAAGAAGCATTGGCATAGGGCTGTGCCAAACACCCTCTTCATAAAACATAGCTAAACAGCAAATAAACGCCATAAAAGTAAGTGCTGCACCACCTAAAACGCCGCCGGCCATGGCTGTTTTTTTATTGGGTGCCAATGCACCAACAGGCACTAAAACTGCTGTTGCTGTTAAGAGATTATACCCTACATAAAACAAAGCATAAGGGAAGAATCGTCCCCCACTATTGAGTTGTGGTAGCCAAGTCATAGTCGCGTTTCCCAAAAAGGCAGATACACAAACATAAAGCGTGCCCAAAAGCATAAAGGGGGTTAATAACAGATTTAAAGCCGCCAAACCTTTTACATCATATAAAAAAACGAACAAACATAAACAATCTGTTATGAGAATGCCTACATAGGCAGGTAAGGAAAATCTTTCTGTAAAAAAGGCACCTGTGCCCGATAGCATAACGCAAAAACTGACACATAAAAAAAGTTCCATGGTTATTGAAATAAACCATGCCCAACGGCTGGAAAATATGGTTTCTAAATATTTTCTTGGTGTTTTTAATGATAGGTCCTGGGCACGTCCTAAAATCAATGCACCTAAAACACAAAAGAGTACTCCTGCCAACAGACAGCCCAACAAACCCCGCCGTGAAAACCGTACAAAAAACAGCAAAAGCTCTTGACCGGAAGCAAAACCCGCCCCTAAGACCGTACCCAAATATATGGCACTAATTTTTAACAAACTTTTTGCTTTTTTCTCCAAAATTTTACCCTGCTTTCCTATAATTATTTTTTATGTAAACTTAATACGAATACAGTATTAAAGGGCTTTTATAAAACCATATCAAACAAATGTTTTGTTAATAAAAACTGTTAATAACCTGTTGATAATGTTGATAACTAACGAAAAAAACTGTTTTACAACAAAAAAACTTGTGAATAACCCTGTTGATTATGTGAATAACTATTTTTTTAAAAAAAATATAAGTTTACATAATATCTTAACAAAATTGACAGATTTCACACATTTTTTGAATGTAGAAGGAAATTTAAAAGGTTTTCAATTAAATTTATGTTAGATGTCTTGCAATTATTCTCTGGGTATGATAGAATAAAACATATTATGCAAATCACAATAATTAATGTAAATAAAACCACACTGGGAAAGGATTTAGCCATATGAAAATTCGAGTTCTTAAGGATATGACACAAGAGGAAAAGGAGTTTGTTATAAAGCGTGCCGAACAAGATATTAGCCGTCAGATGGAATTAGCCCGTGAAATAGCTGCTGATATTAAAGCCCATGGCGACGAGGCTGTTTTACAATACACCGCTAAGTTTGATGGTGTCACCCTTAAAAAAGAGACCTTGCGTGTAACGGCTGAAGAAATCGAAGCAGGATATAACCGTTTAGATGCCGAAACCCGGGATGCTATCGCCTATGCCGCTAAAAACATTCGCAATTTTCATGAAAAACAAATGCCTGAAGAACTTTGGTTTACTAATGTAGATGCCGGATTGATGGTAGGCGAAAAAACAACACCCATTACTGATGTTTGCTTATATGTTCCTCGCGGCAAAGGAAGTTTTCCTTCTGTTTTGCTGATGTTGGGAATCCCGGCTCTAGTTGCTGGTGTACCTAAAATTTGTGTTGTGACCCCACCAAATGAAGAAGGTGGATGTGATGATGCTATTTTAGCTACAGCTAAAATTATTGGTATTACAGAGATTTACAAGGTTGGTGGCATTCAAGCCGTGGCTGCTGTAGCCTACGGCACTGATACCATTCCTAAATGCCATAAAATTATTGGCCCGGGTAATTCCTATGCCACGGCTGCCAAGCGCGTGCTGGCAGGTCAAATTGACAGTGGACTGCCAGCAGGACCTAGCGAGGTTATTATTTTGGCCGATGAGCATGCCGACCCTGAGAAAGTGGCGCTGGATGTAATGATTGAAGCTGAGCATGGTCCCGATTCTGCTGCTCTTTTAGTTACCCATTCCCGCCAGCTTGTAGATAAGGTTTTGCCTATTATCGAAAAGCAGTTGCCAAAACTCTCCGAAAAACGTCAGGACTTTATTCGCACAAATTTTGAAACCTATGGCGGTGTGATTTTAACTGAAAGTTTAGAGGAATCCATTGATTTTGTTAACGAATATGCTCCGGAGCATATGGAGGTTATGACCAAAGACCCCTTTGCTGTTTTGGAAAAAATTAAAAATGCAGGAGAAATTCTGTTGGGGGACTACACACCGGTCACCTTATGCAATTTTGTATTGGGACCCAATGCCATCTTACCTACAGGCGGTTTTGCCAAAACTTATTCCTCTGTATCTGTTATGGACTTTTTAAAGCGTTCGTCCGTTGGCTATGCCAGTCGGGAAGGATTTGTAAATGTTCGCAAATATGCCTCGAAAATTGCCCGTGTAGAGGGCTTTGATGCCCACGCGTTAGCTGTTGAGGAAAGGAGCACTGAAAAATGAAAAACAATGTTTCTGTTACAAGAAAAACCTCAGAATCTGCTATGACCGTTCGTTTAGATGCTTCCGGTCTTGCCACCGATTACCGCACTAAGTTAAAAACTCATGCGCCTTTTTTCTCCCACATGTTAGAGCATATTGCCTGGCGTAGCGGAATAACCATTGAAATTGAAATGAATCTGGCAGATTTTACACTACAGCATGTTATATATGAGGATTTGGGCATTACCTTCGGCAAAGCTTGCCGCACCTATATTTGGGACAATAAGGCAGACGGTGCCACCGGTTATGGTGATGGCATTGGTATTATTGATGAGGCCAAGGCTCTTTGTGCGGTAAGCTTTGAAGAAAGAGCTTACTGCGATATCACCTACGATAAAATCCAATTACCCGCTGAAACTGAAAATGTGTTAAGTGAGGATTTATTGACCTTTTTGGAAGGTTTTTGTCAGGGCGCTCTTTGCACCTTACATATTGATATTGAAAAAGGTGTAAATGGCCACCATATATGGGAGGCTGTGTTCCGTTCTTTTGGCATAGCCCTAGGTCGTGCCTTTTATTTAGACCCATCACGCAAAAATCTCTCTGCCGGTGTGGCAGGGGCCGTTACTTTTACCATTGAATAGTGAGTGTATGGAATGAAAGAGTTCTTAAATCAATATGACACCATTTTGTTGGACATGGATGGTGTTATTACAAGTGAGGAAATTTATTGGGATACAGCTGCGCTGACTGTTTGGGAAATGTTGCATAGTCGGTTGTATTTTGGCACAGAGGATATTGACCCTGTTTGTTTAACCAAGAAGGTCAAGGCAATTCGTTCTTTGATTTTTGCCAAGGATACACTCATTCAGGCTATGAAAAATCGGGGTTTAAACAACAATTGGGATTTGGCTTGGATTGTTGTGAGTACATCTCTTATACACAAAACAACAAATTTTAACGAAATTGCTGCAAAATTGTATGAACTCCCTAATACTGCCGCAAACACGTTTCAGACACTATCTGCCGACCTGACCCACAAAGCCCACCTGTCAGAGACCGAAAGCGCTCATTTAGGCGGTTTGTGGAAAAAGGTGCAGCTATGTTTTCAAGAATGGTTTGTAGGGAACGACCAATTCCCTCACTATTGGAATCATCCCAATATGCAATTGGGCAAAGAAGGTCTAAGTTTCCGTGAAGAGCCTTTGGTGGAGAAAGAGCCATTGTTATCCCTGCTCCGCAACTTGGGGCAATCAAAACGGCTTGGTATCGGTTCCGGTCGGCCCTGGAACGAAGCCACAACACCCCTAAAACGCTGGGGCGTTTTAGATGCTTTTGCACCTGATGCTATCATAACGTATCAAGAGGTTACGGTTGCTCAGAAAAACATGAAAAAAGAGGGGTATGATGAGCCTCTAAACAAGCCACACCCTTACACTTTTTTAAAAGGTGTTTTTGGCAACCGCTATACTGATGACGAACTGGTATACGGCCATTATCAAGCTACTCCTTGTAGCAAAACTTTGGTCATTGGGGATGCTCTTTGTGATTTGTATGCCGCCAAACGAGCCGGCTGTGATTTTTTAGCTGTTTTAACCGGTGCTGGTGGGGATAAGTCACGCAAGGTGTTTGAAACCGAAAAAGCAGATTACATTTTGCATAGTATATTAGATCTTTTGGAATCTTAATAAATCATAAACTCTGTTAATAATACCCTTCGCCTGTGTGGATATCCTGATAGGCAAATGGTTATTTTATTTAATCTTAAGGAGGCAATATAATGGCAAAACAAGTAACAAAGGACACTATCATTATGGATGTTTTAAAAATGCATGACGGAACAGCACAGTTCTTTTTTGAAATTGGCATGCATTGTTTAGGTTGTCCCTCAGCCAGCGGAGAATCTATTGCTGAGGCCTGCGCTGTACATGGCGAAGACCCTGATGCATTGGTAGAACGCATTAATGCGTTTTTGGCTGAAAACGAATAAGAACAAAAAGCGATGGGAATGATGCTCATCGCTTTTTGTTTATCCAATGTTAGCCTAGACTAACATTGGATAATATAATGAGGCAGAAAATTATCAAAAAAAAAACATATACTGGAATAGAAGAAAAGGAAGTATTACAATGAATACAAAGGAGATTTCCTATCAATTTAAAATCGACGGTATGCGTTGTGCTGCATGCGCAGCCTCTGCTGAAAAAACTTTGCGTGCCCTGCCGAATGTTACATCGGTTTCTATTAACTTGGCTCTCGGCTCCAGCGAGGTTGTCGGTGATGCGAACCTAAAACCCCAGCACGTAATTTCCCAGTTAAAAAAACTTGGTTTTACCGCCACTTTAATAAAAAATGATGAAACAACTGTTCAAACAACTTTGGATTACCGTCCTATTGATGTTGTAATCGGGTTAATCTTTGGTGCTCTTGTTATGTACATCGGCATGTCCCATATGTTACTATTCCCTTTACCTCTACCCTCTTTCATCGATATACACCATAGCCCAATGGGATTTTGCTTGTCTCAGCTTATACTGACCTTACCCGTTTTATGGGTAGGAAGACGATTTTTGATCAGCGGTGTAAAACGTTTATTTTCTATGCATCCAAACATGGATTCTTTAGTTGCATTAGGAACTGGTTCTGCCTTTATATATAGTTTATATAACACCATTTTGGTCCTTATAGGTCAACCAAAAATGGCCCATTCCCTATATTTTGAATCAGCAGCGGTCGTTTTAGCTTTAATTTTATTAGGTAAATATTTAGAGGAAAAAAGTAAAAACCGTGCCAAGGATGCTATTGCCTCCCTGGCAAGACTGATTCCCCGTACATGTACTGTGCTCCGCGATGGTGAACCTACAACTGTTGACAGCGCACAGGTATTAATGGATGAGCTTGTTCTATGTGCTGCCGGTGAAAAAATTGCAGTGGACGGCATTGTAGAAGAAGGAGAAGGTGATGTGGATGAGTCCATGCTCACCGGAGAGAGTTTACCTGTATATAAAGGTAAAAATAGTATTGTTTCCGGGGGTACCATTTTACAAGATGGTTTCCTGAAAATTCGCACTACCGGGGCTGGTGGCGCCACAACAGCGGCACAAATTATGCGCCTTGTAGCAGATGCGCAGCAAAAAAAAGCACCCATTGCCCGACTGGCTGACAAAATTTCTGCTTATTTTGTGCCTGCTGTTTTGGCTATTGCCGTAATATCCGCCATTGTTTGGGCTATACTAGGAAAAGAAGCAGGATTTGTGTTGCAAATATTTGTATCGGTTTTAGTGGTGGCATGCCCCTGCTCATTGGGACTTGCTACACCCATTGCTGTTATGGTTGCATCCGGTCGTGGTGCTAAATTAGGCATTTTATTTCGCGGGGGTCACGTTATAGAAGAACTGGCTCATGTAGACACCGCCGTTTTTGATAAAACCGGTACTATTACGGAGGGGAAACTACGCATCGCCACCATTTTGGATGTTGAGGGACACAACAGGGCTGATTGGCTACCCCTTTGCGCATCAGCAGAGCATGGTAGTGTGCACCCAATTGCCAAGGCATTGTTACAGTATACAACAGAAAAAAACATACCTGTACCCCTCCCCGACTCTGTGACAACGCAAGCCGGCAGGGGTGTAGCAGCCACAGTCAATCAACATCGTGTTGTAGTGGGTACCCATCGTTTTATGGTAGAAAACGGCATTAATTGCCAAACATTCCCCGAAAAACCAGAAGGCATGGCTGTAATCTATATCGCTGTTAATGACCAAGCTGCCGGTTTGATTGGTTTTTCCGATACCATGAAAGCCACATCCACACAAGCAGTGGCTCAACTGTCCTCCATGCAAATTGAATCTGTTATGATAACAGGTGATAACAAAACCGCTGCCAAGCAAATTGCAAAAGAATCAGGTATTCACCATGTGCTTGCCGAGATTTTGCCGGAAGGCAAAGCGGCTGAGGTGGAGCGGTTAAAGGAAAAGGGATGTGTGGTGGCAATGGTTGGGGACGGCATTAACGATGCACCGGCTTTAGCTGCTGCCCGTGTTGGCGTCTGCGTGTACGGTGGCACTGATGTCGCGGCTGAGGTAGCAGGTGTTTTATTAATGCGTAATGACTTATTGGCCTTTACCGATGCTGTGGCACTCTCACGTTTTACCATGAAGATCATTCGTGAAAATCTGTTTTGGGCCTTTTTCTATAATACCATCGGCATTCCCCTGGCTGCCGGCGTTCTTTCCCCTGTAGGCATTCTCCTATCGCCTGCATTAGCCGGTATAATGATGGCATTATCCTCTTTGTGTGTTGTAACAAATTCACTGCGAATTACAAGATTTTTTTCTAAAAAATCTTAAATAATTTCCAAATAATGCTTGTTTCTTAGTTAAGTTTTTGATATAATGATAAATGGAGAAAATTCGATTGTTTTGCAAAGGATGCCCATGTCCTTTGCTCTACTTTTGTTCTCATAGTTGTATAGTATTTTCTTAGGAGGTTTTAGATGAGTACCAATACAAACAACAAATTGGCTGACTTGCAGGTTCGCCGCAATGAAATTGCCCAAGGCGGCGGTACCGAAAAAATAGCCAAACAACACGATGCCGGCAAATTGACGGCACGCGAAAGAATAAACTTGCTTTTCGATGAAGGTAGTTTTATAGAACTGGATGCCTTTGCTGGCACCACGGCACCCTGCGACGGTGTGATTTGTGGTTATGGTACAGTGGATATGCGTCCTGTGTTTGCCTATGCTCAGGATTTTACAGTAATGGGGGGTTCTGTTGGCCAAATTCACGGAAACAAAATTGCTAAAGTGATTGACCTTGCAGTTAAAACAGGTGCACCGATTGTTTCAATGTTAGATTCCGGCGGTGCCAGAATACAAGAAGGAAGCGACGCATTAGCTGCTATGGGTTTAATTATGCAGAAAACTGTTTCAGCCTCCGGTGTTGTTCCTCAGCTTGCCGCGATCATGGGACCATGTGCAGGGGGTGCTGCAGCGGCAGCCGGTTTAGCTGATTTTATTTTAATGACAAAGGAAGCCTCCAGCTTGTATCTTTCTTCTCCGTCTGCTATTAAGGGTACAACCGGTGAAGATATGGATGCAAAAACTTTAGGCGGCGCTATGGCTAATGCTGAGGAAAACGGTAACTGCCATATTGTTTGTGAGAACGACGAAAGTTTACTTGCGGCTGTGAAAACCTTACTCTCTTATCTCCCCGCTAACAATTTAGAGGATGCACCGATTCTGGAAACAGATGATATTAATAGAATTTCCCCCGTCCTTTCTACTATCATGCTCGATAATGACGATACAAGCTATGATGTAAAGACCGTTATAAGTGAAATTGCAGACTTAGGTTCTATGTTTGAAATTATGCCTTTTTATGCAAAAAATATGGTAACTGTGTTGGCACGAATGAATGGAACAACTGTTGGCTTTGTTGCCAACCAGGCGGCAGAAGGCGGTCTGGTTGACTGCGCTGCAGCTGAAAAAGCAACTCGTTTTATTCGTTTTTGTGATAGTTTTAACATTCCCTTACTTTCCTTGACCGACACGGATGGTTATGTAGCCAGCGTGGCCCAGGAACGTCAAGGACTAGCGCGAAAAACTGCAGCCATGGCCTATGCCTTTGCAGAAGCAACTGTTCCAAAAATTAATGTGATTTTGCGAAAAGCCTATGGTAGTGCTTATATTGCCATGGGTAGTAAGCATATTGGTGCTGATATGACCTACGCATGGCCTACCGCACAAATTGGTGTTATGCATGCTGATGGCGCCGCAAATATTATTTACAGAAAAGAAATGCAAACTGCCGAGGACCCGATTCGTGCACGTGGCGAATTCATAGAGAATTTTAAGAAAACCTTTGCTAATCCCTTTGAGGCCGCCAAGCATGGCTATGTAGACGATGTTATTGAGCCAGATTCTACCAGACCTCGCGTGATTGCCGCTTTGTTAATGTTGGCAGGAAAACGTGAAGTGTTACCTGCTAAAAAACACGGCACCATGCCACTGTAAGGAAAGGATGAAGTGGAATGAATCATGTATTGATGCAAGGCACGGTTATCGCCGTGATTGGAATTTGTATTGTATTTCTTGTGCTGGCCATTGTATGGGGCATACTTGAACTGCTACGAATATTTTTTACCGCAAAAAAAGAACCTGTCATGGCAACACCCACTGTTGCAAGTCCTGTAACAACGCCTGCTCCGTCTGTTACAACAGAGGATAGTGAGATCATTGCCGTTTTAACCGCGGCCATAGCAGCCAGCCTTAATCAACCGGCAAGCAGCTTACGAATTAGGTCTTACCGCAGAGTAGATGCTGCTACACCTATTTGGAATCGCACTGCTCGTCGGGATAATCTAATTGTATAAACAAGAACAAAAATAAAAGGAGGATATATCCATGAGAAAATTTATGATAAATGTCAATGGTAAATCTTACGAAGTAGATGTTGAGGAAATCGGTGGTGCTCAGGCGCCTGTAACATATACAGCACCGGCGGCTCCAGCGGCTTCGGCGGCTCCAGCGGCTCCTGCTCCCGCTGCTCCTGCTCCCGCTGCTCCTGCTCCCGCTACACCCGCTCCCGCTACACCCACTGCTCCCGCCGGTGCGCAAGGCTCCATTACCATTACAGCACCTATGCCCGGTACTATCTTACGCATTAACACGAAAGCCGGAGATAATGTAAAGGCCGGAGATGCAGTTGTTGTTTTAGAAGCAATGAAAATGGAAAATGAAATTGTCGCACCGCAAGACGGCACCATTGCCTCTGTAAATGTTTCCCAGGGCGCTGCTGTTAACAACGGAGATGTACTGGTAACCATGAACTAGGGCTCTGCCGGAAAGGGTGATTTTATTGGATTTTTTAATTGAAGGAATTACCAGCTTTATCCAAAGCACCGGTTTGGCAAAAATTTTTGCAGCAACGGCAGAAACGCCATTAGCTTTTGCAGGTGTGGATTTTGGAACTATTATTATGCTGGCTATCTCCTGTGTGTTAATTTATTTGGCAATCGGAAAAGAATTTGAACCTTTACTGCTTTTACCCATTGCCTTTGGTATGCTACTTTCGAACCTGCCCATGGCAAATATTATGCATAATGCATTATTTGTAGGGCATGGCGAAGAGCATTTTGTAATGGATTTTGGAAAAATTCTTCACGAAGGCGGTCTGCTTGACCTGTTATACTTGGGTGTTAAGTTGGGCATTTATCCCTCTTTGATTTTCTTGGGCATTGGTGCCATGACCGACTTTTCTCCCCTTATTGCAAATCCAAAAAGCTTGCTTTTAGGTGCCGCTGCTCAGTTAGGTGTCTTCATAGCCTTCTTCGGTGCCTTGCTATTAGGCTTTAACATTTACGAAGCTATGAGCATCGGTATTATTGGCGGTGCTGACGGTCCCACAGCTATTTTAGTGACCAAAACGTTGGCACCCAGGCTGTTACCTGCCATCGCCATTGCAGCCTATTCATACATGGCATTAATTCCCATTATTCAGCCACCTATTATGAGAGCACTGACAACTAAAAAGGAACGCAGTGTTAAAATGGAGCAACTCCGCCCCGTCAGCAAATTAGAACGTTTGATATTTCCCATTATCGTAACCATTGTTGTCGCTTTAATTGTACCTGATGCTGTTCCTTTAGTAGGCTGCCTCATGTTAGGTAACCTAATTAAGGAAAGCGGCGTGGCTGATCGGTTATCCAAGACTATTCAAAATGAGTTAATGAACATTGTAACCATCTTTTTGGGTATAACCGTTGGTGCAACTGCATCAGCTGACACATTCCTGCAACCGGAAACCTTATTTATTATTCTACTAGGGTTAATCGCATTCTGTTTAAGTACCGTTGGTGGCCTTCTGTTAGGAAAGCTGATGTATCTTGTAACCGGCGGCAAAGTAAATCCCCTGATTGGTTCTGCGGGTGTTTCCGCCGTCCCAATGGCTGCTCGCGTTTCCCAAACCGTTGGGCGGGAGGCAGACCCTACCAATTTTCTCTTAATGCATGCCATGGGTCCTAATGTAGCCGGTGTTATTGGTTCTGCCGTGGCAGCCGGCGTATTCCTGGCAATGGCCAAAGTATTGTAAAAATGAATAAACAAGCGGACCATCAAACAGAGTGCCGCAGAAAGGAAATAAATATGTCTACGAATACAAAACCGGTTAAAATAACGGAAACGGTTCTCCGTGATGCACACCAATCTCTGATTGCCACCCGCATGACAACGGCAGATATTTTACCTATTGTTGAAAAAATGGATCAAATTGGCTACCACTCTTTAGAGGCATGGGGAGGCGCTACCTTTGATGCTTGCCTTCGGTTTTTGAACGAGGATCCATGGGAACGGTTACGTCAAATCCGCGACCGTGCTAAAAACACAAAACTGCAGATGCTGTTTCGCGGTCAAAATATTTTGGGTTACAAAAATTATGCCGATGATGTGGTGGAATATTTTGTACAAAAGTCATTAGCCAATGGTATTGATATTATCCGTATCTTTGACGCATTAAACGATGTACGTAATCTGGAATGTGCTATTAAGGCTTGTCAAAAGGAAAAAGGGCATGTGCAAGCCGTTGTTTGCTACACCATTAGCGATGTGCACACCATCGATTCCTTTGTAAAATTGGCTAAGGAGTTGGAAGAGCGTGGTGCTGACTCTATCTGCATTAAGGATATGGCAGGTCTACTCTTACCATATGTAGCCTATGATTTAGTTAAAGCCATGAAGGAAACAGTAAAAATACCCATTCAACTCCACACGCATTACACAAGTGGCGTTGCCTCTATGACTTATTTAAAGGCAATTGAAGCAGGTGTAGATGTGGTAGACTGTGCTATTTCCCCTATGGCTTTAGGTACTTCTCAGCCTGCTACAGAGCCCCTTGTTGCCACACTGCAGGGTACACCTTATGATACAGGCTTAAACCTTTCCAAACTCTCTGAAATTGCCGATTATTTCCGTCCTCTGCGGGAGGAATATTTATCCAGTGGCTTGCTAAATCCCAAGATGCTGGGCGTTGATATTAACACCCTGCTTTATCAAGTTCCCGGTGGCATGTTGTCTAACCTCGTATCTCAACTCAAGCAGCAGGGCAAGGAAGATAAGTTAGAGGAAGTACTCAAAGAAGTGCCCCGTGTTCGCGCAGACTTAGGTTATGTGCCGTTGGTAACGCCCACCAGCCAAATTGTTGGTACACAAGCTGTACTAAATGTCATTATGGGTGAGCGTTATAAAATGGTCACCAAGGAAACCAAGGGTATTGTCAAGGGCGAATATGGTAAAACCCCTGTTCCCATTGACGAAGTTTTTGCTAAAAAAATCATCGGTGACGAGCCTCGAATTACCTGCCGTCCTGCTGACCAAATTAAACCGGAGCTTACCGCCCTGCGGGAAAATATTAAAGAGTATATTGAGCAGGATGAAGATGTTTTATCCTATGCCCTCTTTGACCAGGTAGCTGTGAAGTTCTTTCAGCAACGGCAAGCTGAAAAATATAAGTTGGATAAAGACTTGATGAATATGGAAGAAATGACACATCCTATATAAACTCCAAATACAATTCTATTCACAATAAAAAATGGTTGCACATGTAATATGTGCAACCATTTTTTATGTTCTCTTAATCATATGTCTGTCACAGTTTTGACAGTGAATATTTATTTTTCCCTTCCCCTTAGGCACACGCAACATGGTGCCACAGGCACAACGAAAATACCGATGGGTTTTTCTGTCCCGCCATATTCGTTTTTTTAAATTAATATAGGCAAGAGGCTTTTTTCTAAAACCCAGATAAAACTCCAATTCCTTCCGTCGTTTAACTATATTTCGTGAATACATGCGATACAAAACGATGGCCATACATATTAGATATAAGACAGAAAAAATTTTCCTGAACACAAAAAGTGATATAATCCAAAAAAATAATGCCATTTTCCAAAGGTCTATAGAAAGTACATCGTTGCCGTATCGTCCTTGCATCATTGTTGTCAACCGCCACTTGATACGTTCCAACCATAACTGCATAATCTGACTCCTTTTAAAAACCAATCTTTGTTTCTTCCGTTAAATCTTGTGAATGGCAAACCTTGCTCCTAGTATGCAAAATGCTGCGAGATGCCTCCCGAAAGGAAAAGAGATACCCAACTACGCAAACAGGAACAGCTGCCAAAATATCCAACACAGAGTGTTGCTTTAAAAAAACTGTGGAGAGGGAAATTAAAATTGCTGCCACAGTAAATATCACGCGCCAAAATGGTGTTCTGAAATGCTGACTGTGCCATGCAGAAAGCAAGACCGCCACAGACCCAATGACATGAATGGAGGGGCATACATTAGTATTGGTATCAAAAACATAGTAATGCCTCATAAAGTCCGTTAAACTATTCTCCCGCGGAAAAACCTGCGGTCGTAATTCCTGACAATTGGGAAACAGTATATATATGATAATCGTGGCCGTGTAGGTCAACATAATGAACTTCATCATGCAAGTATAGGCCTTAACATCCCACAATAATCCATATATCATGAACCCAATTAAAAAAACAAACCAAAATAAATAAGGAAATAAAAAATATTCACAAAAGGGAATATAATCATCTAAAAAACAATGTATGGGGAAATAACTCTCACGCAACCACAGCCGTTCAAGTCCTATAAAAAATAAACCATACAAAGGCCAATAAAATAGATACTTTAAATGATTAAATTCATCTGTATTTAATTTTTGTAACCGAAAATCCTTGTAGTTTACCATAGAATTACATACCCTCATATTTTTGCTTCATATTGCAGTTCAAGCTCCGCAATCGGTGTTTGTACATGATCTTTTTTACTTTTTATACGTTGATACAGGCGAAGGAGTTTCGGTCGATTATATCGCTGCACTAAAATAAAAGGAATATTTCCCAGCGCATATAGTAGAGATACAACCACCCCTCCTATGCCATTCCACACATATAGACAGATAAATCCACAAAGAGCTAACAACCAATGAATCCACTCTGCCACACAGGTTTCTTGAATGAACCGCTCCACTTGCTCCTGCCCCATACAGGGCTGTAACCGTTTAGCCGGCATATGTCGGGGAAATATGCGACTCATGTCCGGCAATTTATTTTTCCAGCGGCGTATGGTCAAACAATCATATATCCGTCCATTCTGCTCAAAGGCATATTCTTTAAAGAGAAAGCTATCGTAACGAAACCATGTTTTGGGCAAAACTCTTCCCAAAACAAAAAATAAAAAACTCAGAATCCCTAACACTAATAAACATCTTATAAAATTCACGACCGGAACTCTCCTTCTTAATTAAAATCCCAGTAGTCGATGCCTAAATATATGCAAACAGCTGTACCCTTAGTACAAGAATACATGATTAATTATATAGGATAAATACCAAGAAATCAACAAAACTGATAAAATTTTATGAATTATTAATAATTGTGTCAAAAAAGGCTTCTATGCGATGGCGCACAGAAGCCTTTTCTTAATATTATTGCATTGTTTAGAAACCCATACCGCCACCGGGCATACCGCCAGCAGGCATTGCTGCTTCCGGCTCAGGCTTGCTGGCTACAACACTTTCCGTTGTCAGCACCATAGAAGCAATACTGGATGCATTCTGCAAAGCGGAACGAGTAACCTTTGTGGGATCAACAATACCGGCCTTCATCATGTCCACATACTCTTCTGTTAATGCGTTAAAGCCAATCTTATCCGCACTATCCTTCAGTTTCTCAACAATAACAGAACCTTCTAAACCCGCATTAAAGGCGATTTGACGAACAGGCTCTTCTAATGCCTTCAAAACAATAGATGCACCTGTCTTTTCATCACCACTGAGAGTTTTTGTTAACTCAGCAACAGCCTTAATTGCATTGATATATGCTGTACCACCGCCGGCTACAATACCCTCTTCAACAGCAGCGCGAGTTGCTGCCAAGGCATCCTCAATGCGCAATTTCTTTTCTTTCATTTCGGTTTCTGTTGCAGCACCAACCTTAATAACAGCCACACCACCGGATAGTTTTGCTAATCTTTCCTGCAGTTTTTCTCTGTCAAAGTCAGAGTTGGTTTCCTCAATCTGTGCTTTAATCTGATTTACGCGAGCCTTAATATCATCAGCATTGCCGGCGCCATCTACAATGATGGTGTTTTCCTTTTGAATTTTAATTTGGCGAGCCTTACCTAACTGGTCAATGGTTGTTTCCTTCAGTTCAAAGCCTAATTCTTCAGAAATAACTTCGCCACCAGTTAAAATAGCAATATCTTTCAGCATTTCCTTGCGTCTGTCACCAAAGCCGGGTGCTTTAACCGCAATACATGTAAAGGTACCACGCAATTTATTAACAAGAAGGGTTGCCAATGCTTCGCCTTCAACATCCTCAGCAATAATCACAAGCTTTTTGCCCTGTTGTACAATCTGCTCGAGGCAAGGGAGAATTTCCTGAATGTTGGAAATCTTTTTATCGGTAATCAAAACATAAGCATCGTCTAAAACGGCTTCCATTTTCTCTGTATCGGTTACCATGTAAGGTGAAATGTAACCCCTGTCAAACTGCATACCTTCCACTACCTCAGAATAGGTTTCAGCAGTTTTAGATTCTTCAACGGTAATAACACCGTCATTAGAAACTTTTTCCATTGCCTCGGCAATTAACTCCCCAACCTTATCATCGGCTGCGGAAATAGCAGCTACACGAGCAATATCTTCTTTGCCGTTTACCTTAGCACTGGATTTAACAATGTAGTTCACTGCTGTATCAACAGCGCTGGCAATACCTTTTCTTAAAATCATGGGATTTGCACCGGCAGCCAGATTCTTAAGACCTTCACGAATGAGTGCCTGAGCCAAAAGCGTTGCTGTTGTGGTACCATCGCCGGCCACATCATTTGTTTTTGTTGCAACCTCTTTAACAAGCTGTGCGCCCATGTTTTCAAAAGGATCCTCTAATTCGATTTCCTTTGCAATTGTTACACCATCATTCGTAATGAGAGGTGCCCCGAATTTTTTATCCAAAACAACATTTCTACCTTTAGGACCCAATGTAACCTTAACTGTATCTGCCAGCTTATTTACGCCGGCCTCCATAGCTTTTCTTGCTTCTTCGCCGAATTTAATATCCTTTGCCATTTTTATTTGCCTCCTTTAATTAGTCCACAATAGCCAGTACATCACTCTGCTTTAAAATGGTGTACTCCACATCGTCAAATTTAATTTCTGTGCCTGCATATTTGCTGGTGATAACCTTATCCCCAACCTTTAGCTCCATTTTAACTTCCTTGCCGTCAACCATGCCACCAGGGCCAACAGCTACAATTTCAGCCATTTGTGGCTTTTCTTTTGCACCGGCTGTTAAAATGATACCGCTTTTGGTTGTTTCCTCAGCTTCAACCATTTTAATAACCACTCTGTCGCCTAAAGGTTTAATGTTCATGATGAGTCCTCCTTGTTATGTTACATATAATATTTTCATTTTGTTAGCACTCTCTTTTGTTGAGTGCTAATCTATTGTATATATTACTCAATATTTCCCTTTTTGGCAAATATTATGTGATGTCAAATTTTGAAATTATAGCTTGTTATCTATATTTTTCTTTACTTATCTCTTGTTTTCTTTAAATTCCTTAATATTGATAAAATACGAGGAGTCTGCTATACTACATATATAGAGAAATTTTAGCAAAATGAGTGATGATATGTACACAGATGTAATTGTAATCGGCGGCGGTCCTGCTGGGCTCATGGCTGCCGGGACAGCCTCTGCCTTAGGTGCAAAAACAATGCTACTTGAAAAAAATGATAAGATTGGCAAAAAGCTACTTATTACCGGAAAAGGCCGTTGTAATGTAACCAACGGCGTAGATATGGCAGAGTTTATGAAACAGCTGCCTACAGATGGTCGCTTTTTATACAGTGCTTTTTCCGCTTTTAATAATGAAGATTTGCGAGATTTTTTGCGTAAAAGTGGTGTAGAAACAAAGGTCGAACGAGGCGGTCGTGTTTTTCCTGTTAGTGATAAATCGGCCGATGTGGTTCGGGTCTTGGGCACCTATGCAGGTAATGCCATCTGTTTACAAAGCCGCGTAAAAGGGCTTTTGCTCAAAGATAATAGGATTCATGGTGTTACACTTGCAAACGGAAAAGTGGTAGAAGCTCCTTGTGTCGTTGTGGCTACCGGTGGCAAAAGCTATCCGCAAACGGGCTCTGATGGGGATGGATATATTTTTGCGCAACAAGCCGGACATACCATAACACCTCCAAAACCCTCCTTGGTACCTATAGAAACAAAGGAACGTTGGCCACAGGATTCCATGGGACTCTCCCTGAAAAATGTAAACTTAAAAGCTCTTGATCAAAACAATACCATACTATATGAAGAAACCGGTGAACTTATGTTTACCCATTTTGGTTTATCCGGCCCATTGGTTCTTTCGGCCAGCGCACACATGCGTGATTTCGCTCACAACCAATATCGAATTCACATTGACCTGAAACCTGCTCTATCCGAAAGTCAATTAGATAGTCGTATTTTGCGGGATTTTTCTGCCGAAATTAATAAGGATTTCATTAATAGTTTGAATAATTTATTACCAAAAAAATTAATTCCTGTCGTTGTACGACTCTCCGGAATAGACCCACGAAAAAAGGTAAACGAAATTACACGGTCGGAGCGGCAGCGATTGGTACAACTATTAAAATGTCTACCCCTGACCGCAGATAAGCCCCGCCCCATTGCCGAAGCCATTATCACCGCAGGAGGCGTTGTTACAAAGGAGATTTATCCCAAAACTATGGAATCTCGCCTGGTGCAGGGGTTATATTTTGCCGGCGAGGTGATTGATGTAGATGCCTATACAGGTGGTTATAATCTACAAATTGCCTTCTCTACCGGCTATTTAGCTGGCCAAAGCGCTGCCCAAGCCACCTATGGGAACAGGAATTGAAACGTTATCATATCCACATTGTCCGCAAAAGGAGTATGCTATGTCTTTAACAGAATTGAAGGAAAAACAACAACAGGCTATTTTGGCCGGTGTGCATACAGGTAGCGGTGATCCGCTGCAAGACACTACGGAAGAGTCCATTAACGAACTGGAACGCTTAGCCGATACGGCCGGCGCCGTTGTGGTGGGTACCTTAATACAAAACCGTCCCTCCCCTGAAAATGCTACATTCTTAGGAGAAGGAAAGGTAGAAGAGCTGCGCCTTGCCTGTGAAAGTTTGCAAGCAGATATGGTTATCTTTGATAGCGAGCTTTCCCCTATTCAGCTGAAAAATTTAGAAAAAATTTTAGGATTGCGGGTTATTGACCGCAGCATGCTGATTTTGGATATTTTTGCCCGCCATGCCTTAAGTCGTGAAGGTAAAATTCAGGTCGAGCTGGCACAATTGCGTTATATGTTGCCACGCCTTATGGGCATTGGCTCACAGCTTTCCCGTTTGGGCGCCGGAATTGGCACCCGTGGTCCCGGTGAAACCCGTTTGGAAACAGACAGACGACATATCAGAAGGCGGATTCACCATCTCCAGGAGGAGCTAAGCGAGGTTAGAAAACACAGAGAACTGCTTCGCGCCGGCAGAAAAAATGAAGGAGCTGTTACTGTGGCCTTGGCAGGCTATACAAACGCAGGAAAATCTACCTTATTAAATGCGCTAACCGGCGCCGACGTATATGCCGAAGATAAGTTGTTTGCCACTTTAGACCCGACTGTCCGTGGTTTTACATTAGAGGATGGGCGCAATATTTTGTTAATTGACACCGTTGGTTTTATTCGTAAGCTTCCTCACCATTTAATTGAGGCCTTTAAATCCACCTTAGAAGAAATAACCTTGGCCGATGTTATTCTCCATGTGGCTGATGGCTCCAACCCTGAATTCGCGCAACATATTCAGGTTGTCAGTCGTATTGTAAACGAACTGGGAGCCGGAGATAAACCTGTGGTGTTAGCCTTTAACAAGGCAGACCAAACACCCTCCGAAAATGATTTGCCCGCATCATTGCCCGATGTTAATCATATTGTTGCCATTAGCGCTAAAACAGGTATGGGGTTTGATGAGTTACTTGCCGCTATTGGTGATGTAGCCCCCGGAAAAAAGAAAGTAGTGACCTTAAAAATTCCCTATGCGCAGGGCTCCATTCTCTCTGAGCTACATGAAAAACACGCAATTGTCCAGGAAAATTATGAATCCGATGGTACATTGGTAAAGGTTTTGTTAGATGCCAAGGCCTATAACCAATTTAAGTCCTACCTGATAGAGGGTGATACCCCATGAAAAACGATTATAGAACCATTAAGCAGGCCGGTCGGGCAGAATACGTAGAAAAAAAATCCCGCTTTATCGCATCTGTTCGTCCTGTGGAAACGGAAGAGGAAGCCCTGGCGTTTATTCAAGAAATACGCAAAATGTACCCCGATGCCAAACACCATGTTTATGCCTACATGATTCGGGATAATAATATCGCCCGTTTTTCCGATGATGGCGAGCCTGGCGGTACCGCCGGTATGCCTATGATGGAGGTTATAAAGCAAGAGGAATTAACCAACATAGTCCTGGTCGTAACCCGCTATTTTGGCGGTATTTTATTAGGGACAGGAGGCCTCGTTCGTGCTTACTCCAAAAGTGCCAAATTAGGTATTGATGCCGGCACTATTGCCCTTATGACCGATTGTACATTGTTACAAATTGACGTGACCTATGAACTATATGGCCGTTTGCAATATTTATTGGAACAAGAGGGGTTAACCATAGAAAAATCAAATTTTGGTCAGGCCGTTTCTGTCATGCTCTACGTGCGGACTACGCAAGTAGATGCCTTGCAGAAAAAAATCATCGAAACCACCGGTGGTCGTGGTCAATGTCAAATTCTTGGTAACGAATACCGGCCATTGGTTGCGAAAGCAAATTAACAAAAAACAGAAATTATGGCATAAAGAGGCCGTAGAAAAACAAATTGTTTTTCTACGGCCTCTTTCCATGTGGCGTTATAATATTAGCGGGTAATAACAACGCTTGCGGTACCTATCACAGAAACAGCGTTGTCTGCATCCAACAAGGTGTTAAAGAAGGTTGCCGGAACATAGGTTAGGTCACCAATTAAAACCGGTGGTTGCTCTAAAATATTGGCTCTGGCCATACCCACCTTATTGTCACCTAAGGTAATCACTGTGCTTTCGCCTTCCTTAGAGAGGTCAATGCTTCTTGTTTCACCATTCCAGGTAACGATATAACCTAGCTTTTCGCTCACTGCACGAAGCGGCAACATAACGATTTCCCCAACTGATTCAATAACAGCATTTTCTAAAATTTCTCCATCGATGGTAATGCCGGCAACAGGTGTAGACGCTTCTTCAGCATCCGGCAACAGCATGATTTTTACAGGTGCTACCTGGGCGGGCAAGCTCATAGTCATAACCTCTGCCCAAGCTAAAATGCGACTACCTTCCTGAATGTCTGCCAGTGTAACAATGTTTCTTGTTTTATAGGGAACAACCTCTGTTTCCTCTGTGCCATAGAACATGTAGGAACCATCAGCTGTTAAAATTTCAAGAGCCTTTTCCCCCTCTGTTACAGAAGCCACTTCGCCATAAAGAGGAAGCATGGTGGTTTCCTCATCCATCAGCACAACAACCTTAGCTGCACTTTGAGGCGGAATGCTCATGGTGGTTGCCATAGCATGATATACAGTTACCTGTACATTCTCCTGACAATCCTCCAGGGAAGCAGGTGTACCATCTGCCTTAATAATAACCGTGTTTGCACTCAGGTTAAATTGCTTTTGCTCTTCCATGGTTTCACCAAGAACAATGTACTCATCTGTTTTCTCAGAAATTATGCCCGCCGATGCAGTGTAAGATGGCATAGGCAAGGGTTCAGTTGTTGCTGTGTCCATCGTTGCAATGAGCATGGGTGCATTGTCTGCCCATACGCTGCAACATGCTAAAAGGGATACAGCAAGCAGGGTTGCCAGAATTTTTGTTCCTTTTCTTTGTTTCATAATCATTTCCTCCGCTATATGTATTGTTTATTGTTATACTATGTAGACGCCATCTTTTTAATAAAGTTCCACATAATTTAAAATTTTTTTCTCATACTAATAGAAAAAATTAACAGGAGCGTTATCCCTATGCAAATACGAACCGATTTAGCCCTTGAAAGACACGAAATGTTAATGGAAGCTGCCACAGAACTTTCCGGTGTTACTGTAAAGCAGGAGGAAAAAGGCGGGGCACATATTTCACGTGTCAAAATAGAAAGCCTACGTGCACAGACACAAATGGGAAAACCCATCGGCAACTATATCACCATTGAATTTCCCAACATTAATATTGCCGAAGGGAAAGATTACGAGGCCCTGTGTTACACCGTTGCCCAAGAACTTTCTGCCCTTCTTTCCTTAAATAAAAAAAGTAACATATTAGTCGTTGGCTTAGGAAATTGGAACATCACACCTGATTCCTTAGGACCTAAGGTTGTATCCCGCTTAATGGTCACGCGCCACTTACTCCAATATATTCCAGAAGAAATTGATGAGGGCATTCGTTCTGTTTGTGCTATCTCACCGGGGGTACTGGGTATTACCGGTATGGAAACCGGAGAGGTGATACGTGGTGTTACAAATACCATTAAACCGGATGCCGTTGTGGTGGTGGATGCCTTGGCGGCTCGCAGCATGGATAGAATCAGCACCACCATTCAGTTATGCGATACCGGTATTAGTCCGGGTGCTGGGGTAGGAAATAATCGTAAGGCTTTAGACAAAAGCAGTTTAGGTGTACCTGTTATTGCCATAGGTGTTCCCACCGTTATTGATGCTGCAACCATTACAACGGACACTTTACAAATGGCAACAGATACGGAGAAAATTAAGAAAGACAGTAAACTATATGAAGCATTAACCCAATTAGACCGCGACGAGCAATATCGGCTACTAAAGGAGGCTCTGCCGGAAACCTTAAACGGATTTATTGTTACCCCCAAGGAGGTTGATATTCTCATAGATCGTGTAGCCAAAGTGGTAGCAAACGGCATTAATTTTTCATTACACAAGGATATTACCTTTCAGGATATTGAAGCTTATACCTCGTAAAAGCAAAAAGGAGCTGTTGTACACAGCTCCTTTTTATCTTTTAATATAGTCTGCTACAATGTCAACCAATAATATCTAAAACATCATCCTCGTAGTCCTCTCCCATACGATCTATATTAACATAATTATCTGGTATTTCCCCAACAATAATGGTCTGTACCACAGGCATTTCGGTTTTAATCTCCGCTGCAACACGTCTGCCCGGCAATACAAAATCCATATAACAAGTGGCCATAAGGCTAATTTCTAAATGGGTTTGATTAATGCCGGCCTCGGTAAACTTGCTGGAGAAATCCACCAAAACATGACCATAGGGCTTTAACGCAACAGGAAGCTCTGGCCCTAAACCAGACAAAAAAGGTAACCCGATGACACTGCCTAAGGGAATCGAAATAACCGTACCGTCAAGAGCATCAATTTGTTGTTGAATTTCCAACGCCACCTCAGCCTTTAGGCGGTTGACCTCAGCCATGTCAGCAGTTGCTGCACTAATCGTTCCGTCCTCCAATGTAGATAGGGTCATAAAATTCGTATAATCCTTATTTTGAAAAATGCTCCGTATGGATTGATGAACGGCTTGTTCTGCCAGTATTTTTGTCTTATTTTCTGCTTGTGCAAATAAAAGAGGATGAACAATACGCAAAAAATATAACAATCCGGCTATACCAATAGCAACAATTAGGCTCAAAAACAAAAAAATGGATATTCTCTTTTGATTTACCCAATTACTGCGGATGTATATCCGTCTCTTTGAGCCCAAACGCATAATCCATTCCTCCCCTTGGCCTTATACCCTATTGTATGCAAAATCATGCTGATTTGTGACACCCATTTTTCTTTAAAATATTCTCACAACAGCGGAACCATAAGGTAGCAAAAACAATTCTCCTTGGTTGTACCGGGCATTGTGGGTATATAGCACTTTGCCCTGTCTATAATAGGTGGCGGCAGTTGCTCCCACATTCACAAGGCACAAAATAGTTTCATCCTCACCCACGCGATAAAAACCATAAACACTCTCCTCAAAAAAACCATGGCATAGCTGTCCTTGCTGAAGCGTCCGACTTTCGTTTCTTAAACGAGCCAAGCTTACATATAATTCCCGAATATCCTTATCCCCTTCCATATCGCCCATATAACATCGATTAAAAGGGTCTTCATAACCTTCCATGCCAATTTCGTCACCATAATAAATGGTAGGGCAGCCCGGCAATGTAAATTGGAGAAAAACCGCCGCTGACAATCTGTTTTTGGCAACCATGCGTTCATCACCCCACAACCTGCATATCGATCTTTCCTCTTTTGTTGCCGGTAAATCTTTAGGAGATAGGGCGGTTAAAATGCGGGGTGTGTCGTGGGTAGAAAGTATGTTCATCATAGAATGAATTGACCATGAGGGATAATGCTCCCATAGGGTCATGATTCTTTCGTGAAAATCGCATCCTTTTATATCGCCCCGGACAAATCCGATAATTGCCTCCCGCCACACATAGTTCATCACACTGTCTAAACATGCGCCTTGTAAATAAGGACGGCGCTTACCATAGCTGATTTTATTGGAAGCATCCTCCCACACCTCTCCAATAACTAAGCTTTCTTTTTTCGTTTCCTTAACGACGGTATATAGGGCTTGTAAAAATCCGTCCGGCAATTCATCGGCCACATCTAACCGCCAACCATCAGCACCAAGGTTAAGCCAATGCCTGACCACACTGTTTTCATCATATAAAATATATTTCATAAAGTCCGGATTTTCTTCACAAACACAAGGAAGAGTATCTATGCCCCACCAAGCGGTATATGCATGAGGATAGGATTGAAACTCATACCAACTCCTGTAAACAGATTGAGGGTCATGGTAGGCACCGCCCCCAAATCGATTTTTTTTATCAAAGTATCGGCTGTCGCTACCGGTATGAGAAAATACACCATCTAATATAATCTTAATGCCTAAACTATGAGCCTCCTCGCAGAGACTAATGAAGTCCTCCTGTGTACCCAGCATGGGGTCTATTTCCATATAATCCGCCGTATCATATCGATGATTGGAATAGGCCAAAAAAATAGGATTAAGATATAAAATTCTTACACCTAAATTGTGTAAATACGATAATTTTGCCTTAATGCCAGCTAAATTTCCGCCATAAAAGTCATTGTTTAAAATTTTTCCCTCCTGATTAGGTTGGTAAACGGGTAACTCTGTTAGATCTTGATGAACATAGAAAGGTGTAAGCTTATTTTTTACATCGCATTGACCCAATCCATAAAAACGGTCAGGCAAAATTTGATACATAGTCTTGCCATAAAAGGCGGTAGGCGCTTCCCATTCGGTATGGTAACAGGTCACCTGCCATGGCTGTCCCCCGGTATAACAGGGACGGTTCCAGGCATCCCGCAAAATATGCCATTCACCATCAGGAAATCCGATACAAAAACTATAAAAATACAGCCCGGCCTCTTTCATTTGAACGGCTACATGGTAAACCTGATATTCCTCAACCCTTTCCCCTTTTGTCATGCTATAGGTTTCATAGGCCTGCCCATCCTTTGCAAGCAGGAAAAGGACGTGACTTTCTGCCACGTCCTTTATATAGATAGATATTGACATCCATTCCCCTGCTCGCACGCACCCAAAGGGTTCCTTGCACTGCCTGCTTCGACTATCAAATATAATGCTCATCCTTGCTCCCTGCCCTTCATAACCGGATGAATATGCCAAATATTTTCACTATATTCCGCAACACTGCGGTCAGCTGAAAAAATACCTGCACCTGCAATATTATACAGTGACATGCGGTTAAATCGACGTCGGTCACCATACACCGCCTGCACCATACTTTGAGCACGGCAGTAATCAGAAAAGTCTGCCAGGGTCATAAAGGTATCCCGTCCTTCATCGGTTAGAGCATGAACCAAATTAGAAAAATCTATGCCCCCTACACCCTGTTGCATATATTGAATAGCCTGCCGGACTAAAGGGTCTTGCTCTAAAATCTTTCGTGGACTGTACCCAAGTCTTTGTCTCTCCCGGGCCTGTTCCACCGTCATACCAAAAAGAAACATATTATCTGGCCCTACTGCTTCTTTTATTTCCACATTGGCCCCATCTAAAGTTCCCAAGGTAACAGCACCATTAATCATCAGTTTCATGTTTCCTGTTCCGGAAGCTTCCTTCCCCGCCACAGATATCTGCTCCGATATTTCAGTCGCCGGGATAATAAGCTCTGCTAAGGAAACTCGATAGTCCTCAAGAAAAATAACCTTTAACCTGTCGCGAGTAAGGGGATTTGTGTTCACCTCTTTCGCAAGACAGTTAATAAACCGGATAATTTCCTTAGCCATGACATACCCGGGGGAAGCCTTTGCCCCAAAAATAAAAGTGCGTGGCTGAAAAGTTTGTTCCGGATGTTCCAACAAACTATGATATAAGGATAAAACGTGCAATGCATTTAAAAGCTGTCTTTTATATTCATGCAATCTCTTAATCTGCACATCAAACAAAGAGGCCGGGTCCACATGAATGCCGTTGTGCTCCTCTATATAAGAAACAAGCCGCAGTTTATTTTTAAGCTTAATCTTTTCCAAGGCAGAAAGAACCTGGTCATCCTGCTCGAAGGCTTTTAACTGAGATAAAGCCTGTGCATCTCGTAAAAAATCATCCCCGATTAATTCCCGCAAGAAGGCGGTTAACTCCGGGTTTGCCTGGCATAACCATCGTCTGTAAGCAATTCCATTGGTCACATTAAGGAACTTGTTTGGCATAATATTGTGAAAGTCCCGAAATACATCTTCTTTTAAAATTTTTGTATGCAAAGCCGAAACACCATTTACCTTATGACAACAAGCCAAACAGAGATTTGCCATTTTCACTCTGTCTTGCTCTATAATTTTCATATAGTTAATTTTACCCGTGTCGCCTCCATATTTTTCATGCAGAATTAAAAGAAAGCGACGGTCAATTTCGCAAACAATTTGGTATATTCTGGGTAATAAAGCGGAAAACAGGGAGATTGGCCAAACCTCTAACGCCTCACTCATGATGGTATGATTGGTATAGCTTAGGGTACGGCTCGTCAGGTCCCAGGCCTCCTCCCAAGCAAGCCCCATCTCGTCAAGCAAAATCCGCATAAGTTCCGGCACACATAAGGAAGGATGCGTGTCATTAATATGAATTGCCACCTTCTCCGGCAACTGATGAATGTCACGGTGTTCCTTTAAAAAATCCTTTAAAATGCTTTGAACGGAAGCGCTTACCAATAAATACTGTTGCTTTAATCGCAACTCCTTCCCCCGATAATGGTCATCAGCCGGATACAACACTTTAGAAATGGCCTCAGCCATAGAATTTGCCTCCATCGCCTTGACATATTCCCCCCGAGAAAACAATTCCATATCCAGGCTATCCTCTGACTTGGCACTCCACAGCACCAAACGATTAACCGCCTCACTACGATAGCCGGAAATAAACATATCATAGGGTACGGCTACCACCGTAGTTGCATCATGATAAGAAATTTTAATTCTGCCTTCTTCCCAATGCTCTGCAACATGACCACCAAAATGGACATGAACCTCGTCCTCATGTCGGGGAATCAACCACACACCCCCCCGTTCCAGCCAGTTATCCGGAAATTCCATTTGCCATCCATCCACAATTTTCTGTTTGAAAATACCAAACTCATATCGAATAGAAAAGCCGGTGCAAGGATAATTGCCCGTTGTTAGGGCATCTAAATAACAAGAAGCTAACCTGCCTAATCCCCCATTCCCCAAGCCTGCATCCGGCTCCATGGCACAAAGGGCTTCAAAGGAAATATTAAATTCAGACAAAACTGTTTTAAGTGACTCTATAATGCCCAAATGGTAGGCATGATTCTGCAAGGAAGGGCCAGTTAAAAATTCCATGGACATATAGTATACCTGTTTGGCATCCTGTTGTTTACATGCCGATGCAAAGGAACTTCGTTTTTCTGAAAGTATATCGCCTATGACCTCGCAAACCGCCCTATAAAATTGAATTTGTGTAGCACCCGATGGTTCACAACCAAACCGCCGCAAAATACATTTTGAAATATTTGTTTTTAATAGATTTGTATCCCATTCTGTCATATTGTCTCCATGACCTTTCTACCCGCAAAAATTATATTGCCGCGTTAATCCACGGGTAAACAAACGCAGTTGACACTCACAAAACAACTATGCTACATAGAATGATAAATGGCCAAATATTGACCTGCTGACTGTTTCCAACTGAAATCCGTTTCCATGTTAAGTCGAACCACCTTCTTGTATGCAGGCTTTTTCTCATAAAAGAAATACAAAGCTCTATCTACGGCATCTAACATGTCATGGGCATTATAGCTTTTAAAGGTAAAACCACGACCTGTTCCCGTGTTAGGGTCAATGGGCCATACTGTATCCTTTAAACCACCGGTTTCCCGCACAATAGGCAAAGCACCATAGGCCATGGCAATCATTTGACTCAAACCACAGGGTTCGCTTTTAGAGGGCATTAAAAATAGGTCGGCAGCAGCGTAAATCTTGGATGCCAACTCATTATCATACCGAATATTGGCGCTAACTCGGCCGGGATATTGGTAGGCTAGTTCTGAAAACATATCTTCATAAACACTATCCCCTGTACCCAGCACAACCAGTTGAATACGCCGCTCCATGAGTTCATGACGCACATGAGCCACTAAATCCAGCCCCTTGTGAGGTACCAGTCGACTAATCATTGCCACAACAGGAACCTCCTCATCCTGAATTAGACCTAATTGGTCCCGCAGCCTACGCTTGCCAATTTTTTTGCCCGCCATTATTTTTACATCATAACGGTGAAATAAGTTGGAATCCGTATGGGGATTAAAGAGTTGTGTATCAATGCCGTTGGTGATACCGCAAAATTTGTAGGAAATGCCCTCTAAAACAGAACTGAGAGCACCACCATAATAGGCTGTTTTCAGTTCCTGGGCATAGGTTTCAGAAACAGTTGTTACCTTGTCAGCCAAACAAATGGCCGAAAACATAAAATTCAGCTCTCCGCCAAAGGAAATATCCGACAGATAGTTTTGACTAATGCCTAACACTTCCTCCAAAAAAGAGTGGGGTGCCTTGCCCTGATATTCTATGTTATGTATGGTAAACATAGTTTTCAGGTTGGCGTAAGCGGAAATTTGCTGATAAAATGCTTTAAAAAACAAGGGGATTAAGGCACACTGCCAATCATGAGCATGAATGATGTCCGGCATATAATCAATATAGGATAACATTTCCAAAACGGCTTTACTAAAAAAACTAAATCTTTCACCATCATCATAATTGCCGTAAACATGGTCCCGAGCAAAATAATATTCATTGTCGATAAAATAATAGGTCACATTGCCTTGGGCGTGCTGAAAAACACCGCAGTAAACTCGCCGCCATGCCAGGGGCACATTAAAATGACATACATAGGTAAGGGCATCGCCCCACTGTTCTTGTACCCTCTTGTAAAGGGGGAGCACAACAGCCACCTCTACATCTCGGGATGCCAGTTCTTTCGGCAATCCATACAGCACATCTCCTAAGCCGCCTATTTTAACATAGGGTGCGCCCTCAGCCGCCGCAAGTAAAATTTTCAATGACTATTTCCTCCTTTTGTTGTTACACAACTTTATTTTTAGCAATTACAATTTGATGGCCAGGAGCACCAACTAACAATCGACCTTTTGTAATCGTTACATCCTTATCACAAATCGTATAATGTAATTCTACATTATCCTCAATCTTTGTATCCTGCATTAAAATACAATTTTTAATCTTAGCACCGGAGCCCACCTTCACGCCACGAAACAAAATAGAATTCTCCACACATCCTCTAATGGTACACCCATCGGCAAGTAAACTGTTTGTGACCTTGCAACCGGTTGCATATCGAGTAGGCACTTCGTCTAAAATTTTGGTATAGATAGGACCATGAGAAAAAAAGATTTCCTCACGAACTTGCGCATTAAGCAAGGCCATATTGGCATTAAAATAGCGTCCTATACTATCAACGCACAGGGTTTGGCCATGAAAGTGAATGGAGTGAATGTTAATAAGATTACATTTTGCCTGCAAAATTTCCCGTTCAAAATCCACTAAATGATAAGAATGTGCTTCCTGCAGGAGTGTCAGCAGGAAAGTTCGTTTCAGAATATACATGCCAATGCCACAGTCTTCCACTCCGGGCACGCCGTAATGCATCAACACTTCCTTAACCCTGCCATCCAAACCGGAGCGTACTATTAAATCACGGGCATCATCACGGCCAGTTATGTTTTCCCGCTTGGTAATAATACTAATATCCGCACCAGATTGCACATGTTCTTTTAACATATCTTGGTAATCCATGTTGCAAATAATATGTGTATCTGCCAATAGGACATATTCCTCATTAGACCTCTCCAGAAACCGTCTGGTGCCCCACAGCGCTTCAAGTCTACCCCGATATATGCTTTTTTGTCCTGAGCCAAAGGGCGGTAAAATAAACAGTCCGTCTACTTTTCTGTCTAAATCCCATTCCTTTCCGCTCCCCAAATGATCCATGAGAGATTGATAATTTTGTTTGGTAATAACACCTACATTGGTAATGTTTGCGTTAACCATATTGGACAAAACAAAATCTACCAACCGATAGCGACCACCAAAGGGTAAGGAGGCCAATGTACGACGGCTGGTGATTTCCCCCAGCTGTTCATCGTATATATTCGAGAAAACAATGCCCATCATATTCATGTACTTCGCCTCCCTATGATGCGGTTTTTCCCGCTATTTTCTTTCTTTCCCCTATAACAGTAATGTGTGGGTGTTCTAAATTATTGGGTACCTCTCCTACCGAAGCACCTGCTTCAATATGAGTATTTTGTCCTACAATGGCATATTGCACCAGAGCACCTGATGCCACCCGAACACCCGGTAAAAGAACGGCGTGTGTAACCTGTGCCCCCGACTCTACCACACAACCGCCGGATATGACGGATGAGGTAATATCACCACTGATGCAACACCCCTTGGTTATAATCGAGTCCTTTAAAACAGCATCCTCAGCAACAAAAGTGGGCGGATTATTCTCATTTCTTGCATAAATACGCAAATCATCTCCACCTACATATAAGTCACAGTCCGGATTCAGCAAATCCATATTGGCTTCCCATAAGCTGTCTGTGGTACCTACATCCTTCCAATATCCATGAAATTCCCAAGCAAAAAGTCGTTTTTTATCCTGAAGCATAGCCGGAATAATATTTTTTCCAAAATCATGAGCCGATTTTTCAAGTTCGTTATCCTTTGTTAAGTATTTTTTCAACATGTCCCGACTAAAAACATACACACCCATGGATGCCTTTGTGCTCTTTGGCTTTTTGGGTTTTTCTTCAAATTCTACAATTTGACCATGTTCGTCTGTGTTCATAATGCCAAACCGGCTGGCCTCGGAGGGAGGTACATCAATAACCGCAATGGTGCAGTCTGCATCCTGCTCCTCATGATAGGCCACCAAGACACTGTAATCCATACGATAAATATGGTCTCCGGACAAAATAAGAACATAATCCGGTCTATATCGTTCAATAAAGGCTAAGTTTTGAAAAATAGCATTGGCTGTCCCCTCATACCATGACTTGGAATTAATTTTAGTATAGGGCTGTAAAATATGAACGCCACCTCGGTTTCGATCCAGCCCCCATGGTTGGCCGTTACCGATATAATCGTTTAACTCCAGGGGCTTATATTGGGTTAACACGCCCACTGTATCAATACCAGAATTAACACAATTTGATAAGGTAAAATCAATAATTCTGTATTTACCTCCAAAATGTACCGCAGGCTTGGCCACATGCCGTGTCAGAGCTCCCAGCCGGCTTCCCTGACCGCCTGCAAGTAACATGGCAATACATTTTTT
>SVJJ01000016.1 GCA_015069045.1 Oscillospiraceae bacterium | reverse complement strand
AAATGCTTTATACTATTTCAAAACGTCACCTAAACAATTCAATTTGTTATACATAATAAGCTGCTAATTGTTCATCGGTTAACCTTTTTTCAAGCCACGCGACTTTTCCGTGGTTTTCGGTATACAAAAAGGCAAGGTAAAGATTCACCTTGCCTTTTTATTAATTTTTATAAATGTCTGCCTTTGAGCAGGCCTGTATTCTTCGCAAATTATAAAAGTCCCAGCTCATGAGCCGTCAGTCGTGCAAAGCGACAGCGATACATCCCCCAGCTCCGCTTAGATGCCCCTGTTTCCTTTGTTCTTTGTGCAAACATCATGGAATAATATGGGTATTCAAAAAATGCTTGCAAGGGATTTAATGGACCATAGGCACAAGAACCCCTATCGTATTCCATTTTAAGCTGCCCTATTACTTGAGAAACTGCTTTAAACTGCCTCTCCCTTTGGCATGTGACCTTTGTTTTTTTATCACAAAAATCTCTAATTACATACAACATCTGCATATACAAATTATGTGGTATATAGTCTGCATTCTTTGTTTTTGGTATATAATGCCTCACTCTTTTTGCCCCCTCGGCCGATAATTCTTTACAAATCCATATCGTTCTCTATCCCGTTCCATCTCTTCCTTTGTTTTATAAAATGAACAGGTATCCCGCTTGCAAATAATTTCTGTCATAATATTGCACCGCCCGATGCGATAAGCAAAACAATCCTTTTTTACTCCCATACTATGCTCTCTCCTAGTTATAAAATATACTTGACCTTTTTTCCACCTGATAACTCTTTCATAGGTTCCGAAAAATTTGTCAATATTCCTATCATCTAGTCTATTCATGTCGACCTCCATTCGACAAAAAGTTGCATATCGCAACATAATTGACACAAAAAGTCAACAATGTGAAACAATCTCTCAACGAATATGCTCCGAAAAGAAATACTCCATTATTTGGCTGGGGGGGATTCCCAAAAAATCCCGAATTTGTTCAACCTCCTCTAAAGTCATGGCAGACAGATTCTTGATTTTACGACCTAATGTACTGGGAGAAACGCCAAGCATTTGTGCTAACTTTGCAAAAGTTAGTCCCTGTTCTACAATTTTTCCTCTCAATTTGTTTGTGTTGACCATTACGCACCCTCCTATTCTTATCGTTGCATTTTGCAACTACAAAAATATTACCATATTCCACATATTTTGTCAATAGTTTCAATGACACTTTTTGCAACATTTTTTAAACTTTATACCTAAAAGTGTTGCATTTCGCAAGAATTTGTGATAAAATATGTTCAAAAGAGGGCAACTGAAAATAATCTTTGACAATAAAACAAGCTTAAACGATATATATAACAAGGAGGCCAATAATGAATCAAATGCACATTGGACAAAGGATAAAAAAAAGGAGAGAACAAATCGGTCTCTCCCTGCAAGACGTTGCCGATAAACTTGATGTGAACCGTTCCAGCGTTATGCGTTGGGAAAACGGCGAAACTCTTAAAATTAAATTACCTATCGTAGAAAAGCTTGCTCAGATTCTGCAAACTTCGCCGGACTATTTAATGGGATATAAAAATACTGATGATAGTTTTCTTCCCGGTTATGCCTGCCCGGCTGATAACGCATGCTTTTTGCCAGTGCTTCGTCGCATTGTGGGAGCAGAAAATCTGTTTGAAAAACAAAATATTATTGACTATGAGTTGGCAGACGGTCGCTACCGATATGCACATTATTTTTACCTCTCTGTTGCGGGAGATTCTATGGCTCCCTACCTGGTTGAGCAAGACCGTGTTCTTGTAAAACAACAGGATTATTTAAAAAATGGTCAGATAGGCGTTTTTATTATTGATGGACAAAATTATATGATTCGAGAATATTACCGAAATAAGGGGGTTGAGCTTCGGGCCTTTAATCCTTATTACCCTGCACTGCATTTTTCAAATGCCGAGGAAAAACGGGTACAGATTATTGGCCACATTACAGAGAGCAAGCGACTATTTTAGTTATCTTACATAAATTGTCACACGGGCACAACGAGGCTGCAGCAAAACATGAGTTTTTTGCTGCAGCCTCGTTTGTAAGAACTAAGCCGTTTATTGACCCATCATTGGATTTAAAAACTTAGTAACAAGACTATAACCATAGGTATGCTCCGGTGCCCATTTGTTCCCCAACTCCTCAACTGTTTTTACCGTGCCTGCCCAGGCTGTTCGGCATGCGGTAAAATAGCGACCATGTGGTTCGCCCACAGGGTCAAGACCCAGATAGGCTGACATGTGATTAAAATGAGCACGCACGCCATCATCCGGTGTTGCAAAGGTTTCATGGTCATAGGTCTCATCCCCATTAGCGGTGGCAGTCTTAATACCTGCCCAATTATTTTGCTCCGGCACCACACGACCTGTATATTTTCCATAGCCGGTTTCTTTAGCTGCCTGAGCATATAAAACTTCAGGACGAATGCCTGTTATTTCGCCATATTTCCAATAGATATCGGCAATATCAATAAATCGTTGATGCGCACCCTGCTGGGTTGCCCACGCCTTCGCTCGTTCCAATGTAACCTGACTAGCACCAACAATGGGGGTGTTGGTTACAAAGGATATCTCCCCCTTGCCCTCACGAATTAAAAGCATTCTGTGTATAAACACAGCCGCTTCCGCACGAGTAACCGGTGCGTTAGGGCGAAGCATTCCATCAGCTCCACGTAAAATACCCCGTTCCACAGCAATTGCCACTGAATCCCAAAGAGCAGCACGAACCTCATTGTGGTCCGTAAATTGACTCTCTAAAACCGTTTTATTAAACAGATTTGAATTCGCAGAAAGTCCCAGGCCATTCACAACGGTAGCCGCAACCTCTTGACGCCGGAAGGGACGCTGTGGTGCAAATTCATTAATAGGTCTGTCTTCCTCTAAAGGAAAATAGGATTTAACCGCCTCAATATAAACAAAAGGCCAACGATCTCTGGGCACATCTACATAGGTCTGAGCCGCGTCAAAATCAATTTCCACAGATAGGGCTAACGAAAGCATTTTAGCAAACTGTTCTTTGCTGACCGCCTCATCAGGGGCAAATAAATCATTGCCTACGCCTTCAATAATTTCTTCTGCCACCAAAGTATCAATAGCCTCCTTGGCCCAGGCGTGTTCCTCCGTGACATCGCTGAACTCTACAATGGTTTTTGATAGTACCCCTGCTGTGTTTGTCAGCAAAAACAAGGTAGTTACAGCCACTAAAAAAATAATTTTTTTAAACATAACAAGCCTCCTCAACCATGATACAGTTGTATTATTCTATGAGAACTTGTACCACATTATGCCGTAGAAAAGTCAAATTTGTCACATTTTACTTCAGTTGTAATGTACCTAAGCTGGCACCTTTTAGATAGGCATTGATAAAAGGGTCTAAATCCCCATCCATTACGGCACCAATGTTGCCGGTTTCCCAATTCGTCCTATGGTCTTTTACCATACTGTAGGGATGAAAAACATAGGAGCGAATTTGACTGCCCCATGCAATATCCTTCATATCGCCCTTTAAATCATCAATTTTTTCCTTGTGAGCTCGTTCAGCCATTTCCACCAGTTTTGCTTTTAGCATTTTCATTGCTGTGTCCTTGTTCTGGTGCTGAGAACGTTCATTTTGGCAAGCAACAACCACACCGGTGGGAATATGGGTAATACGAATAGCCGAGTCTGTCTTGTTGACATGCTGACCTCCGGCACCGCCGGAACGAAAGGTGTCAATTTTCAAATCGTCCGGGTTAATCTGCACATCAATATCATCGCTGATTTCCGGCATAACATCCACAGACGCAAAAGAAGTATGTCGACGTCCCGATGCGTCAAAAGGAGAACATCGCACCAGACGATGAACACCCTTTTCACATTTGGCATAACCATAGGCGTTGTCGCCGGAAATTTGAATGGTTACACTCTTAACACCTGCTTCATCGCCTGCTAAATAATCCAAGGTTTCAACAGAAAAGCCTCGGCGTTCTGCCCAATGTTGATACATACGAAGGAGCATCTCTGCCCAGTCCTGGGCTTCTGTACCCCCCGCGCCGGGATGAAGAGATAAAATAGCATTATGGGCATCATACTTACCAGAAAGAAGGGTTTCAAGTCGCAGTGTTTCTGCTTCCTCTGTTAAACCCTTGTAGGCCTCCTCCATTTCCGGCAACAACTCTTCGTCCTCCGCCTCTATAGCCAGTTCACAAAGAGTGAGAGCATCCTCCCAATCACGATACAAATTATGATAGCGATCTACCTTAGCCTTTAATTGTTTGAGCCTTTGTAAAACCTTTTGCGAATTTTCCATGTTGTCCCAAAAGCCTGCCTCTGCAGATTGAGCCTCTAACTCTTTGATTTCGGCTTCATGATTAGCCACGTCAAAGTGAATCCCTCAATTCTAAAATTACGTCCTTCATGGCATGAAGGTCAAGACGATATTGATCGTACTCTATCATATTTTCAGTCCTCTCTCAAAAGAATTTTTACTTGCTTACTCTTCTGCCCCACAACATTTTTTATATTTTTTTCCTGAACCACAGGGGCATAAATCATTTCGGCCTACTTTTTCTGCCTTTTGGGCAGGTTTTCTTTCTGTTTCTGCACCAGCCAATCCGGCACGAATGGGTTCCGCTGCCATCCTGCGTTCCGGCGGCGCTTCCAGCCGGGCATGGAAAATGTACTTAACCGTATCTTCCCGAATGGCGGCAATCATTTCCTCAAACATGTTATAACCTTCAAATTTATATTCCACAACAGGGTCACGCTGGGCATAAGCCCGCAGATTAATTCCGTTACGCAACTGGTCCATATCATCAATATGATCCATCCACTTACTATCCACTGCTTTTAAAAGAACAACTCTTTCTAATTCACGCATATTCTCCGGCGTAAATTCTGCCTCCTTTGCCTCATAAAGGCTAAGGCCGGCCTCATATAATCTTTCTTGCAGTTCTACTTTTGTGATGGTTTCTAAATCTTCACGGCTAATGGTAACCATGCCCTGAGGCAGATAGATTGTTGCCAGGTAGTCCATAAGTCCTGTTAGATTCCATTCCTCTGGGTTTTCATCTGTACCGGTGTAGCGATCCACCGTCTCGCTAATGAAATCCTGCAGCATTTTTAAAATGCTGTCCTTCATGCTTTCACCGTTTAATACCTGTTGCCGTTGACCATACATAATTTCACGTTGCTGATTCATAACATCGTCATACTGCAGAACGTGCTTTCTAATTTGAAAGTTGCGACCTTCTACACGTTTTTGGGCGTTTTCAATAGCATTGGAGAGCATTTTATGCTCAATGGGTTGATCCTCCTCTAAGCCCAAGGCCGAAACAATGCCACTCATGCGTCCTGAACCGAAAAGCCGCATTAAATCATCTTCCAAAGAAATGAAAAATCGGGAAGTACCCGGATCTCCCTGACGACCTGCACGACCACGAAGCTGATTGTCAATCCGTCGAGATTCATGACGTTCCGTACCGATAATAAACAAACCGCCGACCTCTCGCACTTTTTCTGCCTCGGGAGCAATTTCTTCTTTATATTTTGCCAAAAGCTCTGAAAACAGGGCTCTCGCCCCTTTAATTTCCTCATTATCCGTATCAGAAAAACCGGTGGCCTCATGTATAAGTTCTTCAGAAAAACCACGACGTTTCATTTCATGCTTTGCCATAAATTCAGCATTACCGCCCAGCATAATATCCGTTCCTCGACCGGCCATATTAGTCGCAATGGTCACAGCACCAAGTTTACCGGCTTGGGCAATAATTTCGGCTTCTTTTTCATGATATTTGGCGTTTAATACCTCGTGCTTAATACCCCGCCGTTTTAACATGCCGGAAATCAGTTCCGATTTCTCAATTGTTACGGTACCAACCAGTACCGGTTGTCCCTTTTCGTGGCAGGCTACCACCTGTTCTACAACCGCATTCAACTTACCTCGTTCTGTTTTATACACAGAATCAGGCATATCATAACGAATCATATCCCGATTGGTTGGAATAACAATAACATCCAACTTATAAATATCCTGAAACTCCACTTCCTCGGTTTGAGCTGTACCCGTCATGCCGGATAGCTTGGTATACAAACGGAAATAGTTTTGAAAGGTAATGGTAGCTAAGGTCTTGCTTTCCCGCTCTACCGTAACCCCTTCCTTGGCCTCAATGGCTTGATGGAGTCCATCGGAATAACGGCGACCTAACATAAGGCGGCCCGTAAACTCATCTACAATAATAATCTCGCCATCTTTATTAACATAATCCTTATCCAGTTGCATAATACCATGGGCGCGAATGGCCTGATTAATATGATGCTGTAAGGTCATGTTCTCCGGGTCAGAAAAATTTTCCAGATTAAACGCCTGCTCCGCCTTTTGAATACCCTGCTTGGTCAGGGTAGCTGTGTGAGCCTTTTCATCTACAATATAGTCTGCTGAAATATCATCATCTAAAGCCTTATCATCACTTTCTGCTACCCGATGGCAGGTCAAACTACGGGCAAAACGGTCTGCAATATGGTACAACTCTGTGGATTTATCCCCAATACCGGAAATAATCAGTGGCGTTCTGGCTTCATCAATTAAAATGGAGTCCACCTCATCCACAATAGCGTAATGTTGGCCTCGCTGTACCATTTGGTTCTTGTAAATAACCATATTATCCCGTAGGTAGTCAAAACCAAACTCATTATTAGTACCATAGGTAATATCTGCATTATAGCTGGCACGTCTGGCTTCCTGAGGAATATCATGAATAATCAGGCCCACTGTGAGTCCCAAAAATTTAAAAACCTTACCCATCCACTCACTGTCACGCTTGGCTAAATAATCATTAACGGTTACAATGTGAACACCTTTTCCCTCCAAAGCATTTAAATAGGCAGGCAGGGTGGATACCAAGGTTTTACCCTCACCAGTTTTCATTTCGGAAATGCGACCCTGATGCAGGACAATACCGCCCAACACCTGAACATAAAAATGTTTCATGCCAAGTACACGCCAAGCAGCCTCCCGCACGGTAGCAAAGGCTTCCGGCAGTAGCTCATCCAGGGTTTCTCCCTCTGCTAATCGGCTTTTAAAAAGAGGGGTTTTCCCTTTTAACTCTGCATCTGTCAATGCTGCATACTCTGCCTCAAGGGCCATAACACGGTCAGCGATGGGGCGAATGCGCTTTAACTCACGGTCACTGTAATTACCCAGAAATTTTTCTAAAAGCTTTTTCATTTATTTTCTTTCCTTTCCGTTAAAGCCTGACATACCAAGAAAACTTCCCGCTGTGCCCCCACTTGCGATTCTTCTGCATCAGACTATAATAATCTATGTTATAGTATACCACAAAATTCTCTGCAGGTAAAGCTATTTTGCAATAAAATCCTTGATTTTCCATAAAAAATGCGATATACTTAATGGTAGACTGTCAAAGGATAAATTCCGCCACATGGCAGCACGTAGTATCATGCACAAAGGAGGACACAACAAACATGAGTAAGGTGAGAACACGATTTGCCCCAAGCCCTACCGGCTATATGCATATCGGCAACTTGAGAACAGCTCTTTATGCCTACTTAATTGCCAAAAAAGACGGCGGCGATTTTATACTGAGAATTGAGGATACCGACCAAGAGCGCTACGTGGATGGCGCTGTAGATTTAATATACAGAACCATGGCCGAAACCGGTCTTATTCATGATGAAGGGCCTGATATCGGCGGTGCTTATGGGCCTTATATCCAAAGCGAACGTTTAGGGCTTTATCAGGAATATGCCAAAAAGTTAGTGGAATTAGGCGGTGCCTACTATTGTTTTTGTGACAAGGAGCGGCTAGATTCCTTGCGTGCCCAACAAGAAGCCGCCAAACTTATGCCTAAATATGATGGGCACTGTGCTCATCTTTCCAAAGAAGAAATTGAAGAGAAAATTAATAGTGGCGTCCCCTACGTCATTCGCCAGAAAATCCCTCGTCATGGCAACACCAGCTTTTATGATGAAATTTATGGAAAAATTACGGTAGATAACGCCTCTTTGGACGATAATGTTTTGCTGAAGTCTGACGGGTATCCTACCTACAATTTTGCCAATGTAATTGATGACCATTTAATGAACATTACGCACATCATTCGTGGTAGTGAATATCTCTCTTCTACCCCTAAATATAATTTGCTTTATGAGGCTTTTGGATGGGAAATTCCCACCTACATTCATGTTTCTCCGGTTATGCGCGATGCCCACAAAAAACTGAGCAAGCGGGAAGGGGATGCCTCTTATGAGGATTTTATAAACAAAGGCTACCTAAAAGAAGCCGTTTTAAATTACATTGCCCTTTTAGGCTGGAGTCCCGGAGGCGAGCAGGAAATTTTTACGTTAGAGGAAATGACCAAAGCCTTTGATATTAAAGGAATCAGCAAATCTCCCGCTATCTTTGATCCAAAAAAACTGGATTGGCTTAACGGGGAATATATCCGCAAGCTATCTTCGGAAGAATTTTACGAAAAAGCTTTACCCTATATTCGCCAAGCTGTTAAAGGAAATGCCGATCCTACCAAAATCGCAGCACTGCTCCATGACCGTTGTGAAAAGCTGATCGATATTCCAGAGCAGATTGATTTTATTGACAGTCTGCCTGATTATGACCCATCGCTATACTGTCATAAAAAAATGAAAACCAACGAGGAAAATTCACTCACATCTCTACAGGCTATTTTACCCGTTTTAGAGGAAATTAATGATTGGCAATTCAGTACACTGCATGATGCACTTTTTGCCCTTATTAATAAGCTTGAGGTAAAAAATGGGTTAATTCTCTGGCCATTGCGTGTAGCGGTGTCCGGCAAAGCCTTTACCCCTGGCGGTGGTCTGGAGCTGGCCGACATACTGGGCAAGGAAGAAACCATTGTCCGGGTAAAGAAAGGTATTGAGTTATTGCAAAAATAATAAACAGGAATAACAGATTAAAGGGCTGTAGCAAATGCTACAGCCCTTTATTATATATGCCCGATATTTCAAAATTACGTTAGCCATTTATTTCACTTACAGCAGTTTATGTATGGCACACAGGAGTGCCACCTTAGCACTTTCATAGGTTAAACCGCCCTGCAGGTAAACTGCATAGGGTTCACGAATAGGTGCATCAGCCGAAATTTCAATGCTGGCGCCGGACACAAATGTCCCTGCCGCCATAATGACCGGACTTTCATAGCCGGGCATATCCCATGGCATGGGGGTTACCTGGCTATCCACGGGAGAACCCTGCTGAATACCCTGGCAAAAAGCGCACACTTTTTCCCCACTGCCCAGCTTTGCCGCCTGAATAATATCAGAGCGCATCTCCTGTGAAGCAGGACAAACTTCATAGCCGGCAAGTTCTAACATACGCGCCGCCAGAGCAGCTGTCTTCAGGCTTTGCATGACAATATGAGGCGCCATAAACAGACCTTGATAAAACAATCTATTCACATTAAGTGTAGCGCCCACCTCGCCGCCAATGCCCGGAGCTGTCAAGCGAGCCGCAACCTTTTCCACCAAATCGGCACGTCCTGCAACATATCCACCGGTGGGTGCTAAACCGCCGCCGGGATTTTTAATAAGGGAACCGGCCATTAAGTCTGCTCCAACAGCAGTTGGTTCCTGTTCTTCTACAAATTCACCATAACAATTATCCACCATGCAAACCACATTAGGTTGCAACTGCTTAATGAATTGAATGAGCCTGCCAATCTCAGCAACAGAAAGGGATTTTCTCCACGCATATCCCTTGGACCGCTGAATCGCCACCATTTTAACTGAATCATCTAAGGATTTTTGAATGGCATCATAATCAGGAGAACCATCGGAAAGCAAGGGAACCACACGACTTGTAACCCCCCACTCCGCCAAGGAGCCGAATCCCGGCGTACCGCGAAGGCCCACGGCCTCCTCTAGCGTGTCATAGGGTGTATCCGTAGCAAACAACAAGGTATCCCCGGGCCGTAATACACCAAAAAAACAAGCTGCCAGGGCATGAGTGCCGGATACAATTTGTTGCCTAACCAAAGCTGATTCGGCACCAAATACAGACGCATAGATACGATCTAACCCTTCCCGACCGGCATCATCATAACCATAACCCGTTGTACCAACAAGATGTCGCTCGCTAATCCCTTCTTTGTGAAAGGCCGCAAGCACTTTAGCCTGGCACACCATAGCCCGTTCCTCAAAGATGCGAAACGGCTCCGCTAAATCCTGTTCTGCACGTTTCATTAAAGCTATAGCCTCTGCCCTAATTCCGTAAGTTTCTTTTAATATTTCTTCCATCAAATCGCATATACTTCCTTTGCTGACAAAACTCGTATGCCGCCACAAGTTAAAGCTTGTTCTGCCGCATCTATGTTGTCTGGTTTCATAATAACATAAGCTTCGCTTTCCTTTTTAGTCACAAAGGCATACAGATATTCCAATGCCACATGATTGTCATGCAAAAGGCACAAAGCTTTATTGAGTCCCGAGGGTTCATCATCAATTTCCACAACAATGACCTCCGTAGATTTCACCATGATCTCATTTTCAGATAGAATAGCAACCGCCTTATCCGGCTCCTGAACAATGAGCCGTAAAATGCCAAAATCTGTAGTGTCCGAAATAGAAAGCGCTCGAATGTTAATACCGCCTGCAGCTAAAACAGATGTAATTTTTGATAGCTTACCAGCGGCATTTTCCACAAAAACAGAAATTTGTTTAACTCGTTCCATTACATTCCATCCTTTCTGATTTGATATCAACACATTTAAGACTGATACCCTAATGTAAAGGCTTGTTGATTCATTGCCAAAAACTTGGGAGGTACCGCATCAGTCAATGCCCCTTCCCAAATATCCTTCGATAAAGAAGAATTTTTAGCCATAACACCAATTAATGCCACATTAACCGTTTTGATGCTACCGGCCTTTTTAGCAAGTTCTAAAGCATCACACAGAATAACTTTTATGCCCTTTTCCTGTATGGTTTCCGGAATATGTACCGGGTATGTCATAGCCCCTGTTATGACAGGCATAGGATTGGTTTTTTGGGTATTAATAATTAATACGCCGTCCTTTTTTAAATAGGGCAGGTTCCGATAAGCCTCTAATTCTTCAAAAGCTATAATAATATCAGCTTCACCTTTTTCAATAACCGGCGAATCCACTCGTTCCCCATATTTTACATAAGTCACAACACTACCACCACGCTGACTCATGCCATGTACCTCTGAAAGCTTAACTTGTTGGCCGGCACGCAAAGCTGCCGCCCCAACAATGCGGCTAGCAAGCAATGTCCCTTGTCCGCCGACACCTACAATCATAATATTCATGTTAACCTCCATCCGCCCCTTTTGGAGCGTCATTTATTCAAAGCTCTCACACCACCAAAATACAATCAGGATTTCTTTTGTACAATGGCACCAAATTTACAAACATGTTCACACAGACCACAGCCATTGCATAGTGTTTCATCAATCACCGGTCCCTGATCCGTCATAGAAATGGCGGGACAGCCCAATTTCATACACATTTTACAGTTTTTGCAGGCATCTGTAATAGTGCAACAGCCTGTGTAACCGGCCTTCTTCAGCAAAGCACAAGGCCGTTGAGCAATAATGACAGAAGGTTCTTCCGCCGCCAAATGCATTTTGACTACCTTTTCAAAATTGTCAATGTCAAAGGGGTCAGCAACCGTAACTAAATCAACGCCTACCCCATGACAAAGCTGTTTTAAATCTACCTGCCGAGTCGTCTCACCTTTAACGGTAAAGCCAGTCGCCGGGTTGTCCTGATGGCCAGTCATGCCGGTAATAGAATTATCCAGAATAATGACTGTTGAAGTGCTTTTGTTATAAACCATATTCATAAGCCCGGTAACACCGGAATGAAGGAAAGTAGAATCGCCCAGAACTGCCACAGATTTTTCAGCAAACTTGCGACCCTGCGCTTTTTCCATGCCATGCAGACCGGAGATGCTGGCACCCATACAAATAATACTGTCCATACTGTCTAAAGGTTTGGCATAGCCTAAAGAATAGCACCCAATATCACCACTGACAGCAAGCTTTAATTTGTTTAATACATAAAAGACACCACGATGGGAACAACCGGGGCACATAACCGGTGGACGAACAGGAATCGTTTCCTCTACTTCGTAAACGGGTTTGCTTTGCATGTCGGCTAATTTTTCTCGGAGTAAGGACGCGGAGTATTCACCAATCTCTGTTAAAAGCTCCTTGCCCCGAACAGAAAGGCTCATAGCTTTAATCTGCCGCTCTAATACAGGATCTAATTCCTCAATAACATAACAAACATCAACCTTGCTCACAAAATCGGCAATTAGTTTCTTGGGTAAAGGATGAATCATACCCAATTTTAAAAAAGATGCATCAGGAAAGGCCTCCCGGGCATATTGATAGGCAATGCCCGCCGTAATGATACCAATTTTTGTATCCTGTAACTCAACCCGATTTAATGAAGAGGTATTCCCTGCCTCGCTAAGAGCATTCATGCGTTCCTCCACCACTACATGCTTGGGACGCGCATTTGCGGGAACCATCACATTTTTTGCCGCATTCTTTTCGTAGGCCTTCACCGGAATTTCTGCTCGCGGTGAAAGTATCACCTCACTCTGAGAATGGGCCACACGAGTCGTTAAGCGTACCATGACCGGTGTGTCATATGCCTCGCTGATTTCAAATGCTTGTTTCACAAAATCACAACATTCCTGACTGTCTGCAGGCTCCAGCATCGGTACCTTAGCCGCCACAGCATAATTGCGGCTATCCTGTTCGTTTTGGGAGCTGTGCATACCGGGGTCATCTGCTACGCAAAGAACAAGTCCGCCATTCACACCTATGTAGCTCATTGTAAATAAAGGGTCAGCTGCCACATTCACCCCTACATGTTTCATGGCAGAAAGTGCTCTGCCTCCGGCTATTGCTGCGCCGGAAGCAACCTCAACCGCTACCTTTTCATTGGGAGCCCATTCTGCATATATTTCATCATACTTAGCAATAAACTCCGTTATTTCTGTGCTGGGTGTGCCAGGATAGGAGGAGACCACATGTACGCCTGCCTCATAAGCACCCCGCGCAATGGCTTCATTGCCCAACATTAATTTTTTCATCATTTCATAACCTTTCTGCCCACAAAAGTATAGTAAATCTGTTTGTCGTGAGCCAACAGCTTTTACCTCAAGTCAATGACGCGTTTAGCCTTGCCGGCTGTACGAGGAATGCTTTTAGGTGCCATCAGCTTAACTTTGGCAGCTAACCCCAGCACAACCTGCAGTTTATGTCTAATCGTCTTTTCCACAGCCTCAAGCTGAGAAAAGCTTTCCAGCAAACCTGCATTTGCAAGCTCAACCTGGACCTCTAACTGGTCGGTATAGCCTTTTTTAGTGACAATAAGCTGATAGTAGGGAGCAATATGATCCATACCCACTAAAACACTCTCTATTTGAGAAGGAAACACATTAACACCACGGATAATCAGCATGTCATCTGTACGGCCTTGAATTTTAGCCATACGACGATTGGTGCGTCCACACCGACATGGTTCATCTATTAAATAGGAGATATCCTTAGTTCGATAACGGAGAACCGGAATTCCCTCTTTATTGATGGTGGTAATAACCACCTCTCCGGTTTCGCCATCGGGCAAAACCTCTCCAGTTTCAGGATCAATAATTTCATAAATAAAACAATCCTCTGCAATGTGCTGCCCTTGCTTGTAAATACATTCTCCGGCCACACCGGGACCCATAACCTCAGATAGACCATAATTTTCCGTAGCTAAAACACCCAGTTTCTCCTCAAGAACGGCACGCATTTCCTCCGTATGTCCCTCGGAGCCAAGCATGGCTAGGCGTAGTTTTAAATCCTCTTTTTTATAACCCATTTCCTCGATGACCTCAGACAAGTGGAGCGCATAAGAGGGGGTAGCAACCAATAACGTGGTGCCAAAATCCTTCATGAGCATAACCTGCTTTTCAGAATTGCCACTAGAGGTAGGTATAATGGTAGCACCTAACTTTTCTAAGCCATAGTGTAAGCCAAAAGCACCCGTGAACAGTCCGTAACCAAAAGCAATCTGGGCTACATCCTCATCACTACCGCCTGCTTGCACAACCTGACGTGCAATCAAGTCGGACCACACATCCAAATCCTTTTTTGTATAGCCCACAACGGTAGGCTTTCCTGTTGTGCCACTGGAGGCATGCACCCGAACAATTTTTTTCATGGGAACTGCAAAAAGGCCAAAGGGATAATGATCCCGCAGGTCATTCTTTACAGTAAAAGGAATTTTTTGCAAATCGGAAAGGGTCTGAATGTGAGAAGGCTTAAGACCAATCTCGTCAAACCTTTTTCGATACATTGGAACATTTTCGTATGTATAGGCTACCGTTTCCTTTAATCGTTCCAACTGCAACGCATTCATTTTTTGTCTTGACATGCATTCCATGTCCTTTTGAAAGTACTGCATACTGCACCTCATCTATAAGTAAATTCATTATATACCATCAACAGCCATTTCCCATGGAACAAACAAATATCCTAAAACCTTATATACAATTGCTCAATAGGTCACCAAAACAAATATACCCGCTACAATATACGTCATGTGAAGCTCCGTGCTGTAAGCTCCTCCTGATAGGACCTGCTTTTTTGTCTATGCCGCTATAAATAGATATACATGTTAATTGTATATTTTTTTACTAAAAAAGTCAATAGTAAAACATGATTTTACCCCTTTCCTGTCGAATTTTTTCAATATTGTTTACTGATAAGTTTTTTGCATACTTTCACTATTTTTGGATATGTTAAATACAACATGATATGGAGGGGAAGATTTGTATGCAGTTATCGGGCACCAAAACAGAGCAAAACCTTCGAACCGCTTTTGCGGGCGAGTCGCAAGCCAGGAATAAATATACTTATTATGCTTCTGTAGCGGCTAAAGAGGGATATGAACAAATTGCAGACATTTTCGAAAAAACGGCCTATAATGAAATGGCGCATGCTAAAATTTGGTACAAATTGCTAGGCGGTATTGGCGAAACCAAGCACAATTTAAAGGAAAGTGCAGCAGCAGAAAACAGCGAATGGACCGAAATGTATGCCGAGTTTGCCAAAACCGCAAAGGAAGAAGGGTTTGATTCCATTGCTCGACTTTTTTCCATGGTAGGAGCCATAGAAAAAGAACACGAGGAACGTTTTCGCGCCTTAATTGACAACATGACAAAGCAACAAGTATTTAAACGACCGGAGGAACAAATGTGGATGTGCCGTAACTGCGGTCATATTCACAGCGGAACAACCGCACCGGGTGTTTGTCCCGTTTGCAATCACCCCCAAGCTTTTTTTGAAATTCACTCAAAAAATTATTAAATCAAAAGGTTGGTATTCTCAAAAATTACGGAGTACCAGCCTTTTATATATCAATACAATTTATTTGTATTTTCTTATAAATTTTTCTTGACTTTCTTGTATTTTTATTGTATATTTAAAATATAATCCAATTATTTTTTATTTTTTGGAGGTTTATTATGCATAAATTCCAAAACTGCTCTCTTCCCATTAAACTAAAAATGCTTCGTTTAGAATTAGGAAAATCTCAGGAGGAATTTTCCTCAGAATTAGGCATTTCCAGAAGCTGTTTAGCCAATTACGAAACCGGTAAGCGACAACCTGACCATGAAATGATTAAGAAAATTGCTGACCTGTGTCACGTTATGACGGACTTTTTAATGGATCGCCCTTTTTATCGCCAAGTTCCTCTCTACGAAAAGGATCCGGATATGATTAAAAAATATAAATCTGCCATTCAAAACCATGGAAATACATTAGATATTTCTCATTTAGCTACAGAGCACCAAATCAGCCTAATTGAATTTTATAATTATGTTTTAAACACCCAGCTTCATCCCCGGGATGGTCGTACATATTCCACGAAGAAATAAGCCTCTTACATGGTATAATTTTGTAAATTGCTCCATATACTGTACCATTGAAAGGGGACAAGAATATGGAACAGAGATATAGAAGACGTACAGAACACGAGCCAACCGCTACACGACGGGTTCCACGCCATTCCTCCGGCTATAAACACACACTCATCAAGCAAGTTGCTATTTGCACATTACTTTTTATTACACTCCTGTTTGCTAAAGTTACACAAAATCCCGGCGTCAAATCCCTTCGTAATGCCATTGAACTCATATTAAATACACAAACCAATTTTTCTTCCATTCCTAAAGATATGCGTAATCTGGTTAATACATATATCTTGCGTCGAGACGCTGTGCGTTCCTTAGAGTCAAAGACTCTTTTGACCGAGATGGCCTGCCCAATAGATGGCATTGTTACCTCACCCTTTGGCGAGCGTCAGCATCCTACAAATGGAGAAGAGGCCTTTCACTATGGTATAGATATAGGTGCCGAGCCAGGCACAAAAATTGTTTGTGCTGCCGAGGGTACAGTGTTAGAATCCGGAGAAAGCGACGACTATGGTTACTATTTGCTCGTGCAACATGCAAATGAAATATACACACTATATGCCCATTGTCAGGAACTCTTAACATCTGCAGGTCAATCCGTAGAGAAAGGACAAGTTGTTGCCACTGTTGGCGCCACCGGCAACGCTACCGCCCCACATTTGCACTTCGAAATACGTAATGGAGAAAGCTGGCTGGATCCCGCTGAATTTGTTACATTCAATCAGGCAGGCGACCATGATTAAAATAACTCGTTTTTTATATGTGCATTGGTTAGTGTTACCCCTGATTTTTTTGTCATGGTTGACGGATGGACTTTTTACCTTGCTTACAGCCTATGCTGTTGTAACGGTGCACGAGCTGTTTCATTTGTTTGCAGCCCTTATATTAAAAGAGCGTGTGGGTTCTTTAATCATTATGCCCTTTGGAATGACTGTACGACTGTCTGCCCGCACTATTTGCCACTTGGACAAGGAAATGGCTATTGCCGCAGCCGGTCCTTTAGCCAATGTTATCATGCTCATGCTTTGCCCTTTTTTAAAAGCAATTTACGGAAATACTCCTGCTTCTCTTGTGCTGTTTCAAATATTAAATATCATGGTTTTAACCATCAATTTATTACCCTGCCTACCCTTGGACGGCGGGCGAATTGTAAAGGCCATATGTATTAAAAAAGTTGGTTATCTCGCGGCTATGTCTATTATGCGGCGTCTTAGTCGTTTTATCACCATCTTGTTATGTGTCAGCGGCATCCTTTTGCTCCTTGTCACCAGATTAAATGTTTCGTTGCTGATAATTGCCGGATTTTTAGCCCTGCACATGGCAGAGGAACAACGGCAAAACGAATATGTCATTATGCAGGAGCTATTATACAACAAGAAAAAGCTTTATAAAAGAGGGGCCATGCGTTCTCACACTATTTGCGCCACAGAGAACACATGCGCACGCAGTGTTTTTAAAATGTTAGATTATAACAGTTATTACATTGTCGCCATTGTCAGCAATACACAAAAGCCTTTACGCTTTGTAACAGAGGCGCAAATTGTAGATGCCATTCTTCAAAAAGGATGGCACATTCTTTTGTCAGATGTGTAACGCATTTACAACCGTTCCCTTTTAAAGCACCCGCAAAGCTTAAGAAACACTATATAGATACCTGCGGTACAGAAAATATAGGCGTAAATCATGCTATCGGTATGATAGCCATTAAACATCATTAAAAATCGGACACCCCAAGCGGCACTCGTAATAGACACTACAGGCAGTAAAATATCATGTCGAAGAGAAACTGTAAAATCTGTTATTTTAATTAAGCGATTCAGACTTAACAATCCGTTTAGTATCTCTGTTATAAAAATAACGGCCACATAGCCATGTACACCAAATTTCGGTAACAATACATAGATAAGAACAACACTCACGGCGGAATCAATAATATTATAACCCATGGAATACACCTGTTGATTTAATCCCTTTAAAATGGAATCAACAACACCATCTGCATACATAACCGGAATGAGAGGCGCCAAAAAGCTCATGAATAATCCGGCATCGCCGCTATGATAAATGGCCATGCCCAGTTCCTTTGCAAAAACAAAGAAAATCCCTGCCATGCCCACTGAAAATAAAAGTGTTGTGTGCAAGGCACGAGTTGTAACTCGACGAATCGTTTGGTTGTGTTTTCGTTGTTGAAATTCTGCAAATTCCGGCACCAGCAAGCCGGAAAAAGCACCCAACATCGCCGCCGGAAAAAGGATCACCGGCATAACCATGCCATGCACAACGCCGTATTGTGCCAAGGAGGCTGAGGATGAGGCACCATATTTTTTCAGACCACGAGGCACCAACAAATGTTCTAAAGTAACAAGACCTGACCGAAGATAGGAACTAATTGCCACCGGCAAGGCAATTTTCAGTAACCGTTTCGTATAGTGTTGCTCGTGCTCCAACCGGTTTTGCACTTGTTTGTTCTCCAATTTATACAAAACAAACAAATACACAAAGGAGCATATCTCCGCCACGCTGCCACCCCCCACCACAGCAATACATGCATATTCAATCCCTTGATTACCGTAAACATTTAAGGCCAAAACTGTGACAACTACTTTAACAAGCAGTTCAAAAATTTGAGCTGATGCACTTTTAGCAATACGGCGAACAGCCACAAAATATCCACTCATTGCTGAGGACATAGCAATAAAAGGCAAACTGACAGATAAAAGATATAACGGTATAACCGTTCTCTCATCACAAAGCCACCGCGTACCAATGTAAGGTGCAAAGGTAAATAAAAGAACTGCAGCCAACAGCCCAAAAGCAGCAGTGTAGGCCATGCAGGCCGTCATAGATTTCTTAATGCCACCACCGCAGTTTTTTGTCATTTCCTCCGCCACCAGCCTTGTAGCCGCCAAACCCGCACCGGAGGATGCAATTGTTGTTGCCAGCATATAAACAGACATAATTAACCCAAAAAGTCCTATGCCCTCTGCCCCAATTTTGTTGGTAATATACACATTAAAAGCAACACCAGCACCACGCAAAAACACAGTTGTACTCGCCAGAATAAGACCGTTTAAAAAAAACCGTTTTGTCCGTTCCACCCATACCACCTCTGTACAAGTATATGAGCAAAAAAAGAGGAAATGTCAAAAAGCTGTATCATTGTTACAGCGGATTTATTCTTGCATTACAAAGCAACTTATGATACAATTAATAGAGGAAGATAAAGAAAGGTGAGCAAAAATGAAAAAAGGCTTGGTAATGGAAGGTGGCGCCATGCGTGGCATGTTTACCGCCGGTGTTATTGATGTTTTAATGGAACATAATATAGAGTTTGATGGCGGCGCAGGCACATCAGCTGGTGCCGCCTTTGGCTGCAACTATAAATCTCATCAAATTGGCCGTGTAATTCGCTATAATAAAAGATTTTGCAGAGATAAACGATTTGTCAGCCTTTCCAATCTGATAAAAACAGGAGATTTATATGGTGTAGATTTTAGTTATAGGGAAATTCCGGATTCTTTAGATCCCTTTGATGTCCGAACCTTTTCCACCTCGCCTATGGAATTTTATGTTGTGGCTACCGATATGGAAACGGGAGAGGCTGTTTACCATCTTTGCAGTGACGGAGGCAAGGAGGACATTGAATGGATGCGCGCCTCAGCCTCCATGCCCCTGGCTGCACGCATTGTAGAAATTAATGGACAAAAGTTGTCAGATGGCGGCACTGCCGATTCTATTCCACTTGCTTTTATGGAGCAGGCGGGATATGACCGCAACCTGGTTATACTGACCCAGCCCGAGGGATATATAAAACGTCCCAATCGTCTACTGCCGCTTATGAAACGAGTCTATAAGGACTACCCCCTTTTTGTTCGCGCTTTACAAACAAGGCATATCCACTACAATAAAACCATTGCCTATATTAAAGAGCAGGAAAAAAAGAATGCCGTATTTGTCATCCGTCCGCCCGAGCCATTGGGATTGGGTGCTGCTGAAAAAAATCCGAATAAATTAGAGGCTGCCTATCAAATTGGTCGACAAACGGCTACTGAGTTATTACCTTCCTTAATAGATTGGATGAACCAAAATTAAATACTCCATCATTATCATTGATAGTGGCAAAAGTTTGCTCCATAGCCTGACCCCCTTTAACTTGCGGAACATTATCTCCCATTTGGGTGGCTTGGCAGTTATATGACAACTCTTCTGCTCACAGGAGCTTACATTCATTACATAAAAAATGCAGAACGAAATTTAATTTCGTTCTGCATTTTGTTTTTTAGTTGTGATGGTAAGCCAAACCTTACTTTAAGCCCATCAACAGTTCCATAACATACATTTCCAGTTTTTCATAGTCGCGCTCAGCTACGCACTTAGCCTGAAAGTCATAGTCGAACTTCTCAGCTTTTGCTTCTAACGCCTTTGCAATTTTCAAGCTGTTTTCCAAATGCTGATAGCTTCCTTCCTGCTTTTGGGTTCTCATAACCTTAACATCCAGACCGATGTACTCGCCGTTTTTACCAAAACCGGTTTCCATCAAAACCTTGATTTGGTTAAAGGCTGCACGCAGGTTTTCAACACCAAAGCTCTTATCCTGGTCATATTTAATACCATTTTGGTCGTTTAAGTGAACACCCCACAGCTTGCCCATAGCAGACGCAAAACCAATTTCGCTTGCAGGGTCAAGACCAGCCAACATAGCATGAGCAGACTCTAAAAGACCACCAACACGAGAAGGATCTTTTGTAGCCGCAGAAATGGCCATACAGTGACCCATTGTGGGGCAAACGCTTCTGTCAATAGGCTCATTTGGCTTGGTTTCGATTAATATTTTAACGTTCTTATCGTAATCCAACATTTTGTTGATGGCATCAATCAAACGATTCGTTGCTTCAACAGGGCTCTTGCTTTCATAGCACAGAGTCCCTTCGCGAGCCAACCATAAAACGATTTTATCACAGCCTAAAACATTAGCAATATCAATGGAGCGATATGCTCTCCACATAGCATATTCTCTATCCTCAGCACTATTGGAGCAAAAACCGCCATCCGTTGTGTGGGGATCAAACCACAAACGAGGAGCAACAAACTCTGCTTTTAAATCATATTTGTCTAAAAGATCCTTAACCTTTTTAGCCTCAACCTTAATTTCCTCTTCTGTGTAGTTGTTGATGTTGGGCACAGCATCATCATCGTGGAACTGAATAGCATCAAAACCAATTTCTTTAAACTTTTTAATCTTCTCCTCAAAAGGAATGGTTTCTCTGGTAGCCGGACCATAAGCGTCAGCACCTTCATGTACGTTCCACGGACCTACAGAATACTTAAATCTTGACATATTCTTCATCCTCCCTTTGTAATATAATATAATGTTTATTATCTGATTTCATCACAAATGGTTAAAACCATCTTTGCATTGTTTTCAATATCCTGCTCTGTCCAGTCGCAATGCAATAATACATGGTAGGTTCTGTTAACCAAATCAACGGTAACAGGCAGCATATCGTCGCTATATTCCATGTTCAAGCCCTGGTTCTGAGGCAGCATATAGGGGTTAGTTGCATCACAATGGCTGCCGCGATGCTCCATAAGCGGTGTCCAGTTATAGTAAATGTGCTTGCCGCTATCAGCAACCAAGGTACCTTTAATTCTGTCATTAACAGCATCTGCAAAGCGACGTGCCGTAGCAGCATCATGGAACTGCAGGGGCAAGGTTGTACCCAAATCACCGGCTTCATCATTGCTGGGCGCAAACTTGTACAAATCACAACCAGCCAATCTTTCCTTCATAGCAGCCTTTACGCGACGAAGGTCGTCAATAATACCATCCATACGGGTAAGCTGCACACGCATAATAGCACCCATAATATCGCTGGAACGCATCTGGGTACCCATGAAGATAGGCTCTGTTAAATCTCCTGTGTAAGGACGGAATGCAGCACCGCCATCATGATAAATTAAAGCTCTCTCATACACCTTACGGTTGTTGGTAACAAGGGCACCACCCTCACCGGCAGAAAGTAATTTCCAATGGTTAAAGCTAAATGCACCGGCATCACCAATGCTACCCAATCTCTTACCCTTGTAGGAGCCACCATCAGCCTGGCAGGCATCCTCTAAAACAAAGAGATTGTGCTTTTTAGCAATAGCACAAATGGAATCCAAATCAGCAGGATATCCGCAGATATGTACGGGAATAATACCCTTGGTGTGCTTAGAAATTTTCTTTTCTACATCAGCAGGATCTAAGGTCATGGTTTCGTTAATTTCGGCCAGGACCGGAATTGCGCCTACAGCTAATACCGCGCTGGCACTTGCCATAAAGGTATAACCGGGAACAATAACTTCATCACCTGGGCCCACCCCTAAACCGGCTAAAGCAGAAATTAAAGCGCCGGTACCGGAGGATAACAAAATGGCATAATCCGTACCAATAGTTTCTCTCCATTCCTTTTCAAACTTGTCTGCTTCCTGCAGAGCATTGTTCACACGGAACAGTTCTCCGCTTTCCACAACGCGACGAACTGCTTCTACTTCTTCTTGTCCCATTCTGAACATAATTTTTTACCTCCTATACTGTTACCCATTGACGGGTTTGACTACTTTTTACAATAGCTTCTGTTAATTTAATAAGATAGGCTGCCTGCTCCAGAGAAGCAAAGGGTGCTTCACCCTGCATGCCCCCATCAATGTAACGATAAAATGCATAAATATTGCCCTTAAACGCATCATTCCATCCTTCAGGATGGCCCATAGCCAGAGCTGTGTAAGGTCTGGCTTCAGGTGAAATAGTGTTAGGGTTACGGATGATAACTCTGTTTTCATCACCGCGGTAGCCCATCCACAGCTTGTCATTCTCCTCTTGATTCCAACGGATAGACGCTTTGGAACCATTAATTTCAAAATTAAAGAAGCAACCATGACCGGCGCAAAGCTCTGAAACATGGAATACACCGGAAGCGCCTTTATCGGTTCGGAACATAACAGCTGCATAATCCTCATTTTTAATCTCTTTTTCCTCGTATTCAGTCGCCTTTGATTCTGAGAAGGTCTCAATTTGCTTGGTAGGCTTTTTACGAATGGGAATCATGGTTTTTAAATCTGCCATAACCTCAACAATAGTATGTCCTGTCATGTGCTGCACAATATCCATCCAGTGAGAGCCAATATCAGCAATACTGCAAGATGGGCCGGACATTTCAGGCTCTAAGCGCCAGGAATAGTCTGTGTCATATAAGAGCCAATCCTGCAGGTAACAACCGGACATAATACGCACATCACCAATTTCGCCACGACCAATTTTAGCTCTTGCTTCTTGAACCATGGGGTTCATTCTGTAGTTAAAGTTAACGCAAGCAGCCACCTCAGGGTGTTCATTTTTAACAGCAATCAGTTCTTCTGCCTCTTCATAACTGATGGAAAGAGGTTTCTCACTGAGTAGGTGTTTACCACTTCTGATAATTTGCTTATTAATAGCTGTGTGTAAAAAGTTGGGCGTACAGTTGTGAACAACATCAATGTTAGGGTCTGCCAAAAGCTCCTCCACCGTTGAATAATATCGTTCAATCCCATATTCTTCGGCCTTTTTTTTGGCAAGCTCCGCATTTACATCTGCAACTGCATATAAGTTACATAAGCCAATTCTGCGAACGGCCTCAATATGACTTTCCCCAATGTAGCCCATGCCGATGATACCGACATTCCACTTTTTCATAGTACCGCCTCCTTATTTGCTTATTTTTTTATACTTGTAGGTAGGAGAAAAACCCTCTCTATCCCCGTCCAAGTCTTTTAACTATTGTACCATATAAATCTTTGCCGATTCAACCCTATTATTGAACATTTTTTACCCAAAAATTAGCACGCACCAATTTCATCGTAAATACGACGCCTATACTCCCTGGGAGACATGCCGGTGTACATTTTAAAAACACGGCCAAAGGTTTTGGCTACAGGAATACCTACCTGCTGCCCAATTTCACCAATAGTATAGTCCTTATATTCTAAAAGGTGCATGGCAATATTAATGCGATAGAAATTAAGATATTGGTGAAAGGACATATTGGTAATGCCCTTAAACAATCTGCAAAATGCATTAGGGTCATAGCCCGCATGTTGAGCTGCCATGCTTAAGGAAATTGGCTGACCGTAATGACTCTTTACAAAATCAAAAACCCGTTGAATCCTCAGGTATTTGTCCAATTTGTGCTGTCGCAATCCACTTTGGGAAATTGCACGAGGCATCTCTCGTATCATAAGGGCAAACAACTCATTTAAATAGCCGCGCATTGCCCACACGGACGCCTGATCCGGATTCATGTATTCATGATAAATCTTCTGCAGTAATTTCATAACGAGTGGCCCATAGCCTACCGTATCCTGCGGGGTAAGAAGGGGCATGCTGAAAATACTTTTGGAAAACTCGTGAAAAAAAGAGCCTAAAAACTGGGCACCAAATTCAATATCTAAAATGGCCGCATCCTCCTCAAAAATCAGTTGATGCATAGATAAGCTATCAACAAAAAGAACACTGCCTTCCTCTACGAAATATTCCGCATCCTCCACAATTACCTTAAGGTGACCCCGCACACAGTAAATTAATTCAATTTCATTATGACAGTGTTGCGGATAGGATGCTTTTACATAGGCAATACAATAAGGTTCGTCCCCCAATAATAATTTCTGATATTCCATATAACCACCCATGTATTGATTCAGTATAACATCATTTTTCATATCGACTGTTTTAGTATATCACATTTACCTAAAAATTGCAAATTCTTTTTTAAAATTGTAGCTAATTTTTGGGTAATCTCCGTCAAAATATAGTCTTGACACAAAGGATAGCAAATGCTAAAATATAGTCGTATATGGTAAAGCATCTCAATGTGGCATTATGAAAGTGGTGTACATTTACTTACAAATATGATTGAAGCAACCGTAAAGCGGAGATTGTAAAAGGAGGACAAACAGAATAATGAATCAATTTCAAGTAGGTTTTGCACGTCGTATCATTACACCTGAAGTAGGTACAAGATTATATGGTTATCCTGGTGCTCGTGTGAGCGAAACTTTACATGATGACTTGTATGCAAATGTTTTTGCATTTCAATCTAATGATGAAAAGTGTCTTTTAATTAGCTTAGATTTATGTACCCTGCCCCAGGAAAGAAATGCCGAACTGCGTCAAGCCATTGCCAAGGCTACCAACATTCCGGCAAACAACATGATTTTAGCAACCATGCATACACATTCCGGCCCTTCCACATCCGGTAGCGCCAATTCCTCTTCTAAGGGTTGGGGTGGCCCGAATATGACTTATATTAATGACATCTTATTTCCTGAGACTATTGCCACAGCTAAAGAAGCTATTGCGGCCTTGCAGCCCGCCGAAATGGGCATTGGGGAAACCACCAGCAATGCCGGCACTAACCGTCGTGAACTTACTCCGGAGGGGGAGGTTATTTTAGGGCAGAACCCGGATGGTCCCTTTGATGAGAGAATGCGTGTTCTTGCCTTCCGCACTCTTGAAGGTAAGCCCATTGCTAGTTTGGTCCACTACGGATGTCATCCCACCGCCGCATGGAGCACGCCGGATATTACTCGTGACTGGCCCGGTTATATGGTAGATCGTTTGGCTGAAGAATCCGGTGCACCTGTTGCCTTTTTTAACGGCGCCGAAGGTGATACAGGTCCGAACCTATCTAATGGTAAAACTACCGGTGATATGGAACTCATGAAGGAAGTAGGCATCATCGCGGGAGAAGATGCCGTTCGCGCTTATAAGACCATTCAGGAATATCATGTACCCAAGCTTGCTGTGAAGGTTGGAATGTTGTCCCTGCCCTATCAGTCGCTGCCAACCATTGAAGAGGCAAAGGCCGGCATTGAAGCTTTGGGGAATCCGGACGAAATTATTGAGGTTGGCCTTTTGCACCTGAGCAGGTTTAAGCGCATTATTGAACACCGCGAAAATAATTTACCTATAGAGACTCACTGGAATTTTGAACAAACCTATATTGCCCTTGACTCTGTGGTATTTGTACCCTTTCCTATGGAGATGTTTTGTGAAATTTCCATGAATTTGCAAAAATTGAGTCCCTTTACCCACACACTAACCCTCTCTAATGCAAATGGCAGCATTGGGTATTTACCCACCGAGGACCAAATACCCTACGGCGGTTACGAGATCGATAGTTTTAATGCCTTTAATTTATTTATCCTGGAGAATTGTGCCGATAAACAAATTGTAGAGGCAAATAATAACTTATTGCATACATTATTCAATGAATAAGTAAGAAATAAAAAAGAAAGAGGATGAACAAAATGAACATGGAAAAATTTGCTTATGCTATTTGGCCCTGGGGAACCGAAAGCCGCGCTGAAATGGAGCAGGCTGCGAAAGACATTACCGAGGTTGGTTTTTCTTGCTTCGAAAGTGTTAAAGCTGCCATCTATGCTTATGACATGGATTTAAATGCTTACAGCGAAGTGTTAAAGCGAAATAACCTAAAACCCGTCAGTTTCTATTTTCATCTGCCCCAAAAGGCTGATGAAGAGGCCTTCTTCTCTAATTTGGAAAATGAGTTAGACTTTGTTTCTAAACTGGATGTTAAGGTACTGAGTCTGCAAGGAACCGGTAGTCGCCCGGCAGATCCTACTGACCCCGCTGTTATGGAATATGAATTGAACAAGGTAATGCGCTTTGCCAAGGTTGCCACTCAGTTTGGCATCACAACCTGTATTCATCCCCATCACAACACCCATGTAATGCTGGAAAACGAAATTGATTATATCTTGCAGAACACCTCTGCTAAAGAGTTATCCTTTGTACCGGATACCGCTCACTTAATCGCCGGTGAATGTGATCCTTTGGCCGTTATCAAAAAGTATGCTGATCGTGTTGCCTTTACTCACTTAAAAGACTTTACCTTAGGTGCCGATGTTGGTTCCGTTGGCTTGGCAAGCGCCGGCATGGAAGTATACACAAATTTTGCTGAGTTAGGCAGCGGCAGCGTTGATTTCAAGAGTGTTCTCAAAATTCTGGAAGATGCAGGCTACCAAGGTTATCACTGTATCGAGTTGGATACACCACCAAGCTCCAATAAGGAAAGCGCGTTCAACAACTATAATTTCATTAAAAATTTGACCCTGTAAGAAAAACCTTACATAAAAACCCCCGAGAAACACATTTCTCGGGGGTTTTACTATTATTTAATAAATGGTTAATGAGCTATAAGCAAAAACCTTTCCTCTGCTCTCTTGTTTGTTATTCGAAAACAAAAGTTCTAACAAAAAATTTAGCATAAGAGAAAGAAAAAAAAGAAACGACAGTTTTTGATAAAAACTGTCGTTTCTTTTTGGTGCCGGTGGCCGGACTCGAACCGGCACGGTGTCGCCACCGGTGGATTTTGAGTCCACTACGTCTGCCAATTCCATCACACCGGCAACCCATAAATCGCTCCGTAAACAGAACAATACTATTATATCCTACCTTGGCAAAAAAGTCAAGCCTTTTATGATAAAATTCCCATGTTTCTTGCAATATTAACTATATTCCTTACACAAGAGAGCCCGAATATATCCCTTGCAAAAGGTTGTGGAATGTACATAAAAGCCACGGCCATAATAAAAACGAACCAATGAAGATGCCTTAGCCGCCGTATGTAAAACCACCTTTTTAATTCCAAGTTTCTTCATCTCGCTATCAAAAACACCCATCATGGACTTACCTATCCCCAAATTCTGATAGTCCTGGCTGACACCAAAGCGAGATAGATAGGCTGTTTCTTCATTAATGCACTCCACTCGCAAACTGCCTACCACAACATCATCAATATATGCCACATATACCAGCTTATCCACAATATCATTTTCGACCTGTTCTCTGGTTTCATGAAGGGCAGCCGTATCTTCTATACCCGCCACTTCAATATATTTAGTAAATGCTTGTTGTGTTATTTTAATGATACTGTCTGTATCTTCTAAAGTCGCTTTCCGTACCGAAAACATAGTAATTCCTCCTTTTATTTCTCACCCATCGTCATGACCATAACTGCTTTTTGTGCATGTAGTCTGTTTTCTGCCTCATCAAAAATAACAGACCGAGGACCATCAATAACCGCCTCTGTTACCTCCAGACCACGGTAGGCCGGTAAACAATGAAGAAAAACAGCCTCGGGTTTTGCCATGGAAAACAGTTCTTCATTTACCTGATAGGGTGAAAACACTTTAATTTTCTCTTCCTTTTCTGCCTCCTGTCCCATGCTGACCCATGTATCAGTATAAACTGCATGGGCACCCTGAACTGCCTCCACCGGATCCTCTGTAATAGTAATGGTAGCACCGGTTTTTTGAGCATCCTCCATGGCTTTTTTAACAATGTCTGCATCACATGCATAGGCTGCCGGTGTTGCCACTGCAATATCCATGCCGCATTTCACACAGCCAAAAAGCAGAGAATGTGCCATGTTGTTGCCATCGCCTACATAAGCCAGTTTCTTGCCGGCCAAGGTGCCAAGGTGTTCCTGCAACGTTAGCAAATCAGCCAGCACTTGGCAGGGATGCAGCAAGTCTGTTAACCCATTAATAACGGGAATCGTTCCCTGGGCAGCCAGCTCCTCCACATCCTCTTGACGGAAGGTGCGAATCATAATGCCGTCTAAGTAACGGGATAGCACCTTTGCTGTATCATGAATAGTTTCTCCACGTCCCAACTGAATATCGTTAGAGCTTAAAAACAAAGCATGACCACCCAGCTGATACATGCCCACCTCAAAGGATACACGTGTTCTGGTAGAAGATTTTGAAAAAATCATTCCTAAGGTTTTTCCCTGTAATAACGGATGTGGAATGCCCGCCTTTTGTTCCTGTTTTAATTTGGCAGCTAAGGTTAATGCTTCTTGTATATCCTCTTGTGTCCAATCATGCAATGACAGTAAATGTTTCATAACAATTCTCCTTTTCAAACCATATATATCCTGCACTACTAGAGTGTTTGCAATATCTGTTGCATGTCTTTGATAAATTGATTGATTATCTTTTTGTCAATAATGAGGGGCGGTACTAAACGCAAAATACGATCACCCACCGTGCCGATTACATAACCCTTATCCAGTAACGATAATTGAATCACCTTAGCCACGGGCGACCGGCATTCAATTCCTATCATGAGCCCCATACCACGCACTTGTTGAATTTCCTTACATTCTACCTGTAACGCTACTAACTGTTCTTTAAAATATTTGCCCATAGCTCGACTGTTTTCTACCAGTTTTTCCTCTTCAAAAGCCTGAAAAACTGCCAGACCTGCTGCTGTTGCCAAGGGATTACCACCAAAGGTTGTGCCATGGTCACCCGGCTCAAAGCCGGCCGCAATATCTGCTTTAGCGCAAACAGCACCAATGGGAACACCCCCGCCCAAGGCTTTTGCCAAAGTAAAAATATCTGGTGTAATGCCATAATTTTCATAACAGAATAAAGCGCCCGTACGACCCATGCCGGTTTGAATTTCATCCACAATCAGCAAAATATCCTTTTCTTTACACAAAGTAACAACCTTATCTACATAGTCTTGTTCTAACGGTCGCACACCGGACTCTCCCTGAATCAACTCCATCATAATAGCTGCCGTATTCTCTGTAACAACCGCTGAAAGAGCTTCAAAATCGTTGGCCGGTACATGGATAAAGCCGGGGGTTAGGGGCTTATAAGGCTTTTGATATTTTTCTTGCCCCGTTGCAGCAACACATGCTAAAGTTCGACCGTGGAAGGAATTGTCTAAGGTAATAATTTCATGCTTCTCCGGTTGATTTTTTTTATAAAAATAAATCTTGGCAAGTTTAATAGCACCTTCATTGGCCTCTGCCCCCGAATTGGCAAAAAAAACTTTATCAGCAGCCGAATTATGCACGATTTTTTCGGCTAATTTAGCTTGATTTTCAATATAATATAAACTAGAGGTATGAATTAACTTATTAACCTGTTTATGCAATGCTTTTTTTAGAATTTTATGAGAATGGCCCAACGCATTGACAGCTATGCCTGCTAAAAAATCTACATATTTTTTTCCTTCTGTATCATATACATATATGCCTTTTCCTTTGGTAAAGCAAACGGGTGTACGTTTGCCAAAGGTGTTCATGTAATATCGTTCATCCAAATCCATAATGGCTTGTAAATTCATTCTGTTACCCTCTCTCCTTGTTCATTCTTTATAATTATACATCATTTTGCATAATTATGCAAGTATATTTAGAAAATATTTTCATTTTTTTTAAAATCCATAAAATATCCAATTACGGTAAATTTTTAAATATCCCATTAGTGCATATTCCCATGCATTTCGTACAAAATAGAATCGAGGCATATGCCTTATAAAAAATTTGAGGAGTGTAAAAAACTATGAATAGTAGTAAGAAAGTTGTACCTGAAGCAAAGAGCGCTTTGGACAAGTTTAAGATGGAAGTTGCAAACGAAGTTGGCGTTAACCTGAAGGATGGCTATAACGGCGATATTACCGCTAGAGAAGCCGGTTCTATTGGTGGCCAGATGGTTAATCTGATGACACCGCAACAACAATGGAAGTTCCAAAGAACCAACAGAAATGTCAACGGACATATGATGGATATTAACTTCACGATGGTTGTTGGGCTGTAACCAAACTACTTCTATTTATATAAAAACTTAATATTTTTCAAAGAACATTCGAAAATTATCGGATGTTCTTTTTTTGTCCCGAAATTTAATTGAAAGGAATTTGTAAGTTGTGAATGAGAAA
>SVJJ01000015.1 GCA_015069045.1 Oscillospiraceae bacterium | reverse complement strand
TGCGATTAGAGGTAAAACTGAAGTCAGGTGGCAGAGGTGATATCACTTATATTCGCAACGGAAAGCAATATTCTTGCCGTTACGGTGACATTAGCAAGAAAATGGTGGAAGCCTACGAAAACAGCATTAAATAACAACACCTAATGTATTGATAACAAAAGATTAAAGAGTATTTTGTAAGAACCTGCTTACAAAATACTCTTTCCTTTATTGACTGACTTGTTGCCGGCGCAAAAATTCCTCACGGGTTATGCTATAGCATACATCATCTATTACGCGGCCATCATAAAGCTTGCGAGCCTGCATAAGTGTACCTTCATAACGAAAACCGCATTTTTCAATAACCCGCCGGGAACGATTGTTCACACTAAAGTGGTATACACTAATAAGATCGAGGCCCATAGAAAGAAAGCCGTAGGATATCAGCGCTTTTGCACACTCTGTCATATATCCTCTCCCCCAATAGGCTTCGTCCAATACATAGCCAAGCATCCGCACACCGTCATGCATGCGCTTATGGTCGTGATGCAAACCACAAGAGCCAATCAAAGCACCACTTGCCTGCTCCACAATGGCCCAAACCTCGTCACCCTCCATAAATGCCTGTAAAACTCGTTTGGAGTCATCGATAGTTTCGTGAGGTTTCCAGCCAGCAGCAGAGCCCACATTGGGATTGATGCAATAGGCATGCATAGCCTCTAAATCTGTTTTCATAAACGGGCGGAGTAATAATCGCTGTGTTATAATTTTTTCCATATGTTCCCCTTTTCAATACCGTTGCCATGGGTTTTGTTCTTCGGCGCACATAAGCTGCAACCGTTGGCCAAATTGACTTGTCAGCTTTTGTTGCATTAAAGAAGAAAAACCAATTTCTGCATCAAAATGACTAATATTAATTAAAGCCATTTGGTTTTCCTTTGCAAATCGTGCATGATGATGTTTAAAATCACCGGAAACATAAAGCTGAGCACCTAACCCATATGCCTCATACAGCAAATCGCCACCACCACCATTACACACCGCTATGGTTTCTATCGTTTGATTTACATCACCTACATAGGATATATGCGGAATATGTAAGGTTTCTGTAGTTTGTTTTAAAATGGATTCCAGAGTACAAGGATACTCCAAACGACCAATACGGCCAATGCCGGCTTGTGTGCCGGAAAAGGAACAGCGATGAACAAAACTGCCGAAACAATCCAAAAATACATCGCACAAGCCATCTTCTGCTCCATCAAAATTAGTGTGAAGTGCATAAAGCCCGATACCCTTTTGAATCAGCCTTCTAATCGTTCGTTCCTGCCCTGTTGCCATCGTGAGACTACGAATGGGTTTAAAAAGTAAAGGATGATGGCAAACGATTAACTCTGCACCCATAGTCTCCGCTTGCAAAACAACATGTTCATCCACATCTAAAGCCAAAACAATTTTGTAAATTTCTTGGCTGTTTCCTTCAATGAGCAGACCAACATTATCGTAATCCTCTGCTAAATAGGGTGGTGCTATTTGTTCAAAAAAAGAAATCATTTCTTGCAAGGTTACCATGTTTTGCAAACCTCCTCTAAGGCCTCGAGAGCCTGGATCATATATGAAATATGCTCCTTTTTTTCCTCAACCGTATCACGATTTGAATGGGCTAACCCCAAAAGAGTTTGCCGATATTTTGTGAGCAAGCCGGCAATCAACATCGGCGTTAGTGGATCACGATTTGCCATGAGCCTTTGCCCCACTTGATAAAAAACCGGCTCCGGGATATACATTGTGCCACGTTTCACGGTCATAATGGTATATAGCTTGTCATCCTCCCGGGCTAACCGCTCATGGGTAATCCTGTAGCCATGGCTTTCTAAATATTGCCTCAATTCAGCAGTAGCCGTCATAGGCTGAAGAATATAGGCATCCAAATAAAAGGGGGCCTGTTCCAAAATTTGAGCAATTAAAAGACCACCCATACCGGCAATAACAGCCGTATCCGCCTCTCCGATTTGCAGAGCCACCAGTCCGTCGGATAAACGTGTTTCTATCTGCCCTGTCAGCCCATAACGCTCAATATTATGTTGGGCACGACTCAATGGTCCGGGACGCAAATCCATGGCTAAACCCCGTTCTATCTGCCCTGTTTTGCACAGATACACAGGAATATATCCATGGTCCGTGCCTACATCTGCCACCACGGCGCCCGATGGTATGCAATCTGCTATAGCCCGTAATCTGGGTGTTAAAACCGATTCAATGCTCATGGCATGATTCCTTTTATTCATGATTTTTCTTTCTGATTTCTGCCCGTTTAATCTTGCCGCCCAAAGTTTTAGGAAGTTCCTCTACAAATTCTACAATACGAGGATATTTATAGGGTGCCGTTACATGTTTAACATGGTTTTGTAACTCCCGAATTAACTCGTCAGAAGGTGTGTACCCTTTGGCTAAAACAACTGTGGCTTTAACAACCTGGCCACGGACCGGATCAGGTGCTGCGGTGATAGCGCACTCTACCACTGAAGGGTGCGTCAAAAGGGCGCTTTCCACCTCAAAGGGACCAATACGATAGCCGGAGCACTTAATAACATCATCATTACGGCCCACAAACCAATAGTACCCATTAGAGTCCCGCCATGCCATATCGCCTAAATCATAATTGCCGCTACCAAGACATTTTTCAGTTAATTCTGTATCATGGTAATAGCCGGTAAACAAACCTACCGGTGGATTTTTATCCACACCCATAACCACAATACTGCCTTCCTCACCATCCTCACACACATTACCTTCTGCATCCTGCAATGCAATATTATAAAGAGGGGATGGTTTTCCCATTGAACCGGGAACGGGGTCAAACCAGGGGAAGTTTGCCAGCATAACCGAGCTTTCGCTTTGACCAAAACCTTCATATAGTTTAAGTCCGGTAAGTTCATACCATTTATTAAAGACCTCCGGATTTAAAGGTTCCCCCGCTATGCAACAATGCTTTACGCAGGATAAATCAAATTTTGTTACATCCTCTTGCAACATAAACCGAAACATGGTAGGTGGCGCACAAAAGGTGGTTACTTGATATTGGGTTATTTTTTCCAATAAGTGTAGTGGTACGAACTTGTCCATGTCATAAGCAAAAATGGCGGCGCCGCAAATCCACTGTCCATATATCTTGCCCCAACCAAACTTTGCCCAGCCAGAATCAGATACACTCATATGCAATTTGTTTTCCTGAACACATTGCCAATACTTGGCTGTTACAATATGGCCCAAAGGATAGGAAAAATTGTGGCGAACCATTTTAGGCATACCCGTTGTACCGGAGGTAAAGTAAACCAGCATCGTATCTGTCGAGCAGGATGCATCCTCACCTGTTGGTCTTTCAAACTGCTCATTTTGTCCCTCCATATCATGAGCAAAATCCCGCCAACCTTTTCTGGGGGCACCTACCAAAATTTTGTGCCGTAAGGTTTTAGCCTCCGGCTCTGCCTCCTCCACTTGTTGGATAACAAAGGGATCATCCACACATACTATTGCTGAAATTTCAGCCGCGTTAGCGCGATAAACAATATCCTTTTTAGTCAACTGTAATGACCCGGGAATGAGCACAGCACCCAATTTGTGAAGTGCTGTAGCACAAATCCAATATTCCCAGCGACGCCTTAAAATAAGAAGCACAACGGAGCCTTTTGTAATGCCTAAGCTCTTAAAATAGTTGGCCGCTTGGTTGGAAAGTTTACTCACCTCAGAAAAAGTCAATTTTTTCTCATGGCCATGGTCATCACACCAAACAAGGGCCATTTTCTCCGGCTCTTGTTCTGCCCATGCATCTACAATATCAAAACCAAAGTTAAAATTCTCCGGCACCTGTACCCGATAATTTTCTTTAAAATCCTCATAAGAATCAAATTCAACTCTTGGTAAAAACCTATCTAATAGCAACACGCTCATCCTTTTCTATTTGGTAAAAAGCTTTCTAGTAGTAACATGCTCATCTTTTTCTATTCGGAAATCATTGTCAAAAACACCGCAGGCTCTGTGCCCACACATCGCTGGCCATGTAAATAGTTGGGATTAAAATAAATAGAGTCACCAACCTCTAAAATATGCTCTTTTCCATCAAATGTAAGCGCCATAGTCCCGGACACTACATAGTTAAATTCCTGTCCTCTATGCTTAACCAAAGCCGCCGGCTCATCTGTAGGATCCAAGGTAACCAAAAGAGGTTGCATCATTTTACCAACATAACGAAACGCTAAATCTTTAAAAGCGTAACCGGGATAGCGGTCTACCGTCTTCCCCTGACCGTTACGTACGATATGATAGGTATCCAGCTTGGCGCGAGTTCCCGTCATAATCTCAGTAAAATCCACGCCTAATTTATTGGCAAGTTCATAAATAACGCTAATGGGAATATTTTTCCCAGTTTCTTCATAATCCTGATAAACTGCAAGGTCTATTTGCAGTTCTGCCGCCATTTCCTCTTGTGTGTAGCCGCAATCTTCCCGCAAACCGCTAATGCGCCGAGCAAGTTCTAATAATTCATTCATAAAAGTTACCCTCCTTTTTGTATCTGCCTTGTTATACAAAAATTATCCTAATTGTGCAAGATAGTTCCGTCCGTCTTCAATTTCTGCCTTTGTGCGTTCCGGCGCAGGTCCACCTTTAATTTTTCTGTCGCCCACGCAGGTTTCCATGCTGATGGCTGTGTAAATGTCTTCTTCAATCAAAGGAGAACATGCCTTAAATTCCGCTAAAGTAAAGTCGTCAAGATTTTTATTTTGCCCTATGGCATAAGCCACCATCTGCCCCACAATGCTGTGAGAATCACGAAAAGGCACACCCTTCTTCACTAAATAATCAGCCACATCGGTTGCATTGGCAAAACCACCCTTGGCACCTTGTAGCATCACATCCTTATGCACTTTCATAGTTTGAATCATGTTTGTAAACACAGGCAAACACATAAGTACCGTATCCACAGCATCAAAAACTGCTTCCTTATCCTCCTGCATATCCTTGTTATAGGCAAGAGGCAGACCCTTCATCATGGTTAACAGAGTGGTTAAGCTACCATATACCCGCCCTGTTTTACCCCTAATCAGTTCCGCCACATCAGGATTTTTCTTTTGAGGCATAATGCTGGAGCCGGTGGAATAAGCATCATCCATTTCTACAAAGGAGAATTCATGAGTAGACCATAAAATCAGTTCCTCGCTAAAGCGAGATAGATGCATCATTAACAGAGATAAAATACTACACAATTCAATAGCAAAATCCCGATCGCTGACCCCATCCAGCGAATTACTTGTAACAGCATCAAAGCCTAGCTCCTTTGCCACAGATTCCCGGTCCAAGGGATAGGTGGTTCCCGCCAGGGCCCCAGACCCAAGGGGCATGATATTAATACGACTGCGACACTCTGTCAGGCGGGCATAATCCCGCTTTAACATTTCAAAATAAGCTAAAAGATGGTGGGCCAATGTAACCGGTTGCGCCTTTTGCATATGGGTATAGCCGGGCATAATGGTGTTTACATGTTCCTCTGCTAAAGTAAGCAACACACCCATTAAATTTTTTACAAGCTCGCCAATTTCATCACAGCAACCGCGGAGATACAAACGCAAATCCAATGCCACCTGGTCATTACGGCTCCGCCCCGTATGCAAACGCTTGCCCACATCACCTATACGCTCAATTAGCAAGGTTTCCACATTCATGTGAATATCCTCAGCATCAATGGCAAACTCAATTTTTCCATCGGTAATATCCTGTTTAATTGCAAGCAGGGTTCGCTGAATCAATGCAGCGTCAGCTGGGGGAATAATCCCTTGTCGACCCAACATACCCGCATGAGCCACAGAACCATCAATATCCTGTGCGTACATGCGACTGTCAAAGCGAATGGAGGAATTAAAATCGTCTACCAATGCATCGGTTGCCTTTGAAAAACGGCCACCCCATAGCTTTTTTTTCATCGTGTAATCAAGCTCCTTTATACCATTGTAGGGCGAACTGAATACAGTCCGCCCTGCAAATATCTACTATTCTTATTATAAAACACCGGTTATATCAGCTTTTCGCCGTTTCTTTTCTTCATCATCGCCCGTACCTGCAGGGGTAAGCCAAAAAGGTTAATAAAGCCCTGGGCATCCTTTTGGTCGTAAACCTCATCCTCGCTGAAGGTGGCAATATCCTCGTCGTATAAAGAATATGGCGAAGTGACGCCGGCCGGCATGCAATTACCCTTGTATAATTTCATTCTAACCTTACCGGTTACATTTTCCTGGGTAGCATCCACAAAAGCACTCATAGCTTCGCGCAGAGGTGTATACCATAGACCATCATATACCAAATCGGCAAACTGGTTTGCCATATTTAATTTATAATGCAGTGTTTGCTTATCTAAACAAATATACTCCAATTCCTTATGGGCTGCATACAGCAAGGTACCACCAGGTGTTTCATACACGCCACGGCTCTTCATGCCAACCAATCTGTTTTCTACAATATCGTCAATACCAACACCATTAGCACCAGCCAACTGGTTAGCTTTTTTCAACAGTTCAACTGCACTATCGTAATGAACACCATCAATAGCCACCGGCACACCTTTGTTAAACTCAATCTCCACATAGGTCGGTGTGTCAGGTGCTTGCTCGGGAGAAACCATTAATTTTAAAATCTTATCATATTGAGGTTCATTAGCCGGATTTTCTAAATCCATACCCTCGTGACTTAAATGCCAGATGTTTCTGTCCATGGAGTAATTATCCTCCTTGGTAACAGGAACAGGGATACCACGAGCCTCTGCATATTCAATTTCCTCTTCGCGGGACTTAATATCCCACATACGCCAGGGAGCAATAATTTTTAAATGGGGCGCCAATGCTTTAATGGTTAGCTCAAATCGTACCTGGTCATTACCCTTACCAGTGCAACCATGACAAATGGCTGTTGCGCCCTCTGCTTCTGCAATTTCAACCAATCTTTTGGCAATGCAAGGTCTTGCGTGGGAAGTGCCCAGCAAATATTTTCCTTCATAAACAGCACCAGCTTTTAAGGTAGGCCAGATAAAATCTGTTACATATTCTTCCTGTAAATTTTCTATGTAGAGCTTAGATGCACCGGTTTTCAGTGCCTTTTCTTCTAAGCCTTCAGTTTCCTTGCCTTGACCTACATCTCCGCAGACGGCAATAACCTCATAATCATAATTTTCCTTGAGCCACGGAATAATAATGGAGGTATCAAGACCCCCTGAATACGCCAAAATAACTTTTTCTTTCGCTGCCATTTGCATTTCCTCCAAAACTGTGATAGAATATAGTAAATAAAATAATGTATACTCATTATACTCTATTACAACAGATTTTTCAATAGCTTTTTTAAACTTTTTGCAAAAAAATGCAAAATTTATGTATTTTTATGAATTTATGCAAGAAAGAATAGGAAATTTTATGATTATTTTAGGTATTGACCCCGGCATTGCCATTGTTGGATATGGCGTAATTTCATATGAATCCGGCCGTTTTAGCGTTATTGACTATGGTGCGGTAACCACACCTGCCCACACAAAGCTATCTGATAGGTTACGGAACATTTATGAAGACATTCATATTTTAATTGAGCGTTTTCATCCAGATGTATGCGCCATTGAAGAACTGTTTTTTAACACAAATGTTAAAACCGGCATTGCTGTGGCCCACGGACGGGGCGTTATTATGCTGGCCGCCACCATTCAAAATTTACCTGTTTATGAATATACCCCCTTACAGGTAAAGCAAAGTGTTGCCGGCTATGGCCGCGCCGATAAGACGCAGGTACAACGCATGGTGCAATCTTTGTTGCACTTGCCAAGTGTACCTAAACCCGATGATGTGGCCGATGCCTTAGCTGTTGCCATTTGCCATGCCAATAACGCAAACTATTTAAATTTAACCAAAACAAAGGGAGTGTAACGGATGATTGCATTTATCAGCGGAACTGTGGAAGCCATTGAAGAAAATGCCGCTATAATTGATACCGGCGCTTTTGGTTGCCGAGTTTTTATGTCCCCTTATGGCCTTTCTGCCTTAACTGTGGGGACCGAGATTAAAATTTATACTTACCTGAAAGTAGCTGAGGATGCCATGGATTTATACGGCTTTTTATCAACCGAAGAACTTTCCATGTTTCGTCGCATTATTTCGGTTTCCGGTGCCGGACCTAAAGCGGGCCTTGCTATTTTATCCGTCCTACGACCTGCCGAATTTGCCTTGGCCGTTGTAACCGGTGATTTTAAAGCCATTACCCGCGCCCAGGGGGTTGGACCAAAATTGGCACAGAAAATTGTGCTGGAGCTAAAGGATAAATTGGAAAATAGTGACTTCATTAAAAATGCTGTTGACACTACACCTACCGTTTCCATTTCTGTTGCCGGAGAAAATGAAGCGGTACAGGCTCTTTGTTCACTGGGTTACACTCAAACAGAAGCCGCACGAGCCGTGGGACAGGCCAACGGTGACTCTGTTTCTGATGTGATTTGCTCTGCTCTGCAAATTTTGGCAAACAACTGATTTCATAATACATCCATATGCAGCAAACCATACCTACATAATAAGAAAGGACTGTTTTTATGCCTTTTGAAGAAAACTACGAAGACAGAATTATTTCCTCCCGTACCTTAGGTGAGGACAATGAGGTTGAATACAGTTTACGTCCTCGCCGTTTGGATGAATATATTGGTCAATCCAAAGTAAAGGAAAACATGAAAATTTTTATTCACGCAGCCAAAGAGCGTAATGACCCCTTAGACCATGTTTTGCTCTATGGTCCTCCGGGGTTGGGAAAAACAACCCTGGCCGGTATAATTGCTAACGAAATGGGTGTCAATATTCGTGTCACTTCCGGTCCGTCAATTGAGCGAGCCGGCGATTTAGCTGCCATTTTAACCGGCTTATCTCAGCATGATATATTATTTATTGATGAGATTCATCGTCTGAGTCGTAACGTGGAGGAAATTCTATACCCGGCTATGGAGGATTTTTCTTTAGATATTATTTTGGGCAAAGGACCCGGCGCCCACTCTGTTCGTCTTGACTTACCTCGGTTTACTTTAATAGGCGCCACAACCCGTACCGGCCTTTTAAGCGCTCCCCTGCGGGACCGTTTCGGTGTTATCAGCCGTCTGGAGTTATATAGTCCTGAGGAATTAGATGAAATTATACGGCGTTCTGCCTCCATTTTGGGTACCAAAATTGATGCTGAGGGTTCTTTGGAAATTGGTCGTCGTTCTCGGGGTACCCCCCGAATTGCCAACAGACTTTTAAAACGAGTACGTGATTTTGCCCAAGTGCAAGGTGACGGCACCATTACAAAAAAGCTGGCAGACTTGGCTCTGACCACCATGGAAATTGACCCTATGGGTTTAGATGCCATTGACCGCCGTATGCTTATGTTTATTATTGAGAATTTTGATGGCGGCCCTGTAGGGCTGGACACCTTAGCCGCATCCATTGGTGAAGATGCCGGCACAATCGAGGATGTATATGAACCATACCTGTTACAAATTGGCTTTTTAAACCGCACACCCAGGGGACGTATGGCAACAGCCAAAGCCTATGCTCATTTTAAAGTGCCCTACACAACCGAATTGCGTTTTGATGAATAGGATACTGTTTTTTCTTTATAATAATTAAGAAGAAACATAGCGTCAAAAAAAGGCTATCTCCACTGTTTTGACAAAAAAAATAAAATTTTTAAAAAAGCCCTTGACAATGGAATGAGAATTTGGTATAATGATTTAGCCGTCTTATGAAGGCGGCAGGAAAGATTCCATCGGGTATGCAACATTGCGTTGTGTGGCTGATGTTTCTATACCTTTTAAGGCCCGTTGGTCAAGCGGTTAAGACACCGCCCTTTCACGGCGGTAACACGAGTTCGATTCTCGTACGGGTCACCACACGAGCGGCAAGTCATATGGCTTGCCGCATTTTTCATATAAAAAAACCTTTTACGTGTCATAATATTACAAAATACACAATTTAAGGGTGTGATTACGTTTATGGCTGAACGAACAATTGATGTATCTATGGTTAATTTAGCCAGTTTGTTTGGGGAATTTGATTGCCACATGAAACAAATTGAAAAGGAATTGGCTGTTTCTGTTTCCTGCCGGGATTCTGTTTTAAAAATTTTGGGTGGCGAAGAGGAAACGGAAGTTGCTACGCGGGTTATTCACTCAATGATAGAGTCTTTGGCCCGGGGTGATAATTTGAGCGAGCAAGGTATTACCTATACCATCATGATGTCTAAAGCCGGCCAGGAGAATGCCTTAAAAGATTTAGGACAGGATTGCGTTTGCATGACGGCACGGGGTAAGCCCATTAAAAGTAAAACCTTAGGTCAAAAGGAGTATATTCAGGCCATGAACCATAACACTGTGGTGTTTGGTATTGGTCCTGCCGGTACCGGTAAAACCTATTTAGCCGTAGCCAAGGCAGTAACGGCTTTTCGCAAAAAAGAGGTCAGTCGCATTATTATTACCCGCCCTGCTGTAGAGGCCGGCGAAAAATTAGGATTTTTACCCGGGGATTTACAAAACAAGGTGGATCCTTATTTGCGTCCGCTCCACGATGCACTTTTTGAAATGATTGGAACAGAAAGCTATAATAGTTATGTGGAAAAGGGGTTGATTGAGGTGGCACCCCTTGCCTATATGCGCGGCCGTACTTTAGATAATTCCTACATTATTTTGGATGAAGCCCAAAATACCACGCCCGAACAAATGAAAATGTTTTTAACACGCATTGGGTTTGGTTCTAAGGCTGTTATTACTGGTGATATTACACAAATAGATCTACCCGATGGAAAGCGAAGCGGCTTAAAAGAAGCCATTAAGATTTTATCTGATGTAGAGGATTTAGCCTTTTGTTATTTCTCCCATAAGGATGTCGTGCGCCATCCCCTGGTGCAAAAAATTATTCAGGCCTATGAAAAATATGATGCTAAACGCCAAAAAAATGATAGGAGTCATGAACATGACAAACCTTATTCTAAATGAAAACGCTGCCAATCTGCCACAGGAGTTGATTGACCTTTTACAACGTTGTATAGACCAAACGCTCAAAATGGAAGAATTCCCTTTTGTAGGAGAAGTGTCTCTTTCGATTACTGATAATGAGGGAATTCGAAATATCAACCGAGAACAACGGCAAATAGATAAAGAAACCGATGTACTTTCCTTTCCCATGCTGACAGTAGAAGACGGCACCTTAATTGTAGAGGATGAAGATATAAATGACGACTGTGTTTTTCTGGGTGATATTGTTATTTCCTTGCCTAAGGCACAAAGTCAAGCCAATGAGTTTGGCCATTCTTTAGAGAGAGAGCTTGGTTTTCTTACTGTGCATTCTATGCTGCATTTATTAGGATACGACCATGAAAATAGTCCCGACGAGGAATTGGAAATGTTTCAAAAGCAGGAGGCTGTTTTACATTCTTTAGGCCTTGTGAGGTAAGGAGGAACCCAAAAATGTCTACCCGCAAAAAAACGATGCTTATGATGTTTGCAGACTATGCAGAGTGCCTCATATGGCAGCTGCTCGGTCTGTTTATTCTGTCCTGGATGCTAAAGTTTAGTTGGGGTGATGCAGCCTATAGTCTGATTTTCTGTATTGTGTTCTTTTCTCATATTTATAGCCGAGCTCATAGGGCTGCCAAGCGTGACAGCCACTATAAGGACCTTCGACGCACTCCAGCAGAAGGGCTTTTGCTGGCAACACCCCTTGCGGTCTTTAATCTGCTGTTGATTGTGATATTTGCATTAATTCAAAAAAACATTATACCCATTAGAAACATAGTGATAACAACCACATATAGTTTCCCCGATAATGAACCCCGCATTGCCACAGACATACTTTTGATAGATTACTTGTCAATTTTCGTCCGTTTTTGGTTTGGTATGTTAGCAGGATTTATAAAGGAGAAATTATCCTGGAGTCTATTGTTGCTTGTACCATTGTTAACCGCATTAGGCGGATTTTTAGGCTACTTTGCCGGCCGAAAAAAATATTACTTCTCTGAAACCTTGGTGAAAACAATCACAAAGGTAAAGGATAAATTTAATGAATAAATTCACGAGATTCAATAAGCAGGAGTGACAACATGAATCTGTTTAATCTATCCGGTGTTGCAAAGGAATTCGGCGATCGACCATTGTTTCAAAACGTTTCTTTCACCATTTTCGATACGGATAAAATTGGGCTAATTGGTGCCAACGGAACCGGTAAAACCACATTGTTTAAAATACTGTTAGAGGAACAAGCACCCACAAAAGGCGAAGTGTTCCGTAATAAGCAAACTACCATTGGCTATTTAGAGCAGCACACCAACCTTACCTCACACAAAACGGTATTAGAGGAAGTGCTGACCGTTTTTGAGGATGTCATGGCTTTAGAAACTGAACTTGCTACCATTGCTTCTCAAATTGAAGCAGGCGGCAATTTAGAAATATTAACACTCCGTCAACAACAAGCCATGGAGCAATTTACACAACGAGACGGCTACACCTATAGAAGCCGGGCCCGCTCCTCTCTCTTAGGACTGGGTTTTCAGGAAGCAGAGCTAACGCTTCCCTTTTCCGCCCTGTCCGGAGGGCAAAAAACCCGAGTGGCTTTATGTAAGCTATTATTATCTAATGCTAATCTCTTATTGTTGGATGAGCCAACAAACCACCTGGATTTGGCTGCCGTAGAATGGCTGGAATCATACTTGCGGGATTATAAAGGTGCTTTTTGTCTAATCTCCCACGACCGCTATTTTTTAGATCGGGTGGCAAACCGAATTTTTGCCTTAGAACATAAAAAGATAACCGTGTACGAAGGAAACTATACTGCCTACATGACACAAAAAGCCGAAAACGAAAAGGCACGCGCACGCCAATATGAAAACACGACACGAGAAATTAGTCGTTTAGAAGGTATTGTACGTCAGCAACAACAATGGAATCGAGAAAAAAATATTAAAACTGCCGAAAGCAAGTTAAAAGCCATTGCGCGACTGGAAAAAACCTTAGAGGCGCCAGACAGCAAAGAACCCACCATGCATTTTGCATTAAAAGCCAAAGCCGGTGGTGGACAAGATGTGTTAACCATTGCAGATCTGGCGATGAGTTTTGGCGAAAAGAAATTATTTACCCATGGAAATCTGCGGCTCCGAAAAAGTGACCGTATGTTTTTGTTAGGACCTAATGGTTGCGGTAAAACTACCTTATTTAAACTAATTAACGGCACTCTTACCCAAACTGAGGGCACCATTCGTTTAGGTGCAGGCATTGCGGTTGGATGGTATGACCAAACCCAATCGGATTTACATTTAGATAAAACCATTTTCGAGGAAATTTCCGATGCCCACCCGTATCTGACGCAAACCCAAATTCGTAATGCTTTGGCTACCTTTTTATTTCGAGGCGATCAGGTTTTTTCATTGATTCGGGATTTAAGCGGCGGCGAGCGTGCCCGGGTATCCTTAGTGAAATTAATGCTCTCAGACGTTAATCTGCTGCTAATGGATGAACCCACCAATCATTTGGACATTGCTTCCCGCGAGGCTTTAGAACAAGCATTGTTAGGGTATGACGGCACTTGCCTTATTGTTTCTCATGACCGCTATTTTATTAATAAATTAGCTCATACGATATGTGTCATGAAACCCCACGAATTCACCCTATATCACGGGGATTATGACCACTACATGGCAAAAGAGGCCGCTATTGTCACTAATCAAGTGACAAGGAAGGAGGAAGCACCCTCTGTAGGCCGGAGTTCATATCTCCAACAAAAGCAAGAGGCTGCTGAAGCTCGCAAGCGCGAAAACGAACGTAAAAAAGCTGAGGAGCAGATTGAGGTGTGTGAGCAGCGTTTGGCTGAAATTGACACCCTTTTAGCTGACGAAATCATTGCTGCAGATTACGAAAAGGCAGCTGCACTTACCACAGAATCAGAAGACCTGAACGAAAAATTGTTGACATTATATGAGCGATGGAATGAATTAACTGAATAAAAAAAGCTGTAGCATTAGAGGTGTACTCTAAAGGACAGGTAAAGGCCATAGCAATTTTGCTATGACCTTTAATCGTTATACAAACAATCCTTTTCCCATCTTAGAACATTTGTATCTATGTATTCCCATATTTTTTGATAATCCTTTTCACCTCTGATAATGTGGTCGTGGTATGACCTTTGCCATATTTTTTCGTTATCTGTATAATGTATCTTTTTTGATACATTCATTTTTAGAAATCCTACCATTTTATCAATAACAGAACGATGGTATTGTAGAGGCGATTCACGAATCGCCCGTTTTTCATTATTATAAATTTCTATCATCAAATGAATATGATTTGGCATAATAATGTATTTAGGAATTGACACATTAAACCTGTCCGGCAATATTTCGATAATTTCTTTAACAAATTCTCCATATTATGACAATTTATTTTTTGGCGATTCGTGAATCGCCCCTACGATGAAAGGCAGAAACGATTGATTTCGTTTCTGCCTTTTAAATTGCTATCCTTAACAGTACCCAGCACTGGCTATAGCTTTTTTAATGAACTGATTACAAATAAAAATCGTGATTCCGAATGGTGGTATAGTAGGTTCTGTTGTTGGCAATCCATTGACTTTGGGCTGTTTTCGGGTTAAAGAAGAACAGGCAATTGCTCACAAGTTGTTTCCCCTCTAAAGCATGTTTAGCCGCGATAATACTGTCACCAAGCGGTTTTTGATAAATACTTCCGTCTAACACCGGAGAAAACTGCACCCCATGGTTACGGTCAAAAATAACCCCATAAATGGTGTTGGGGTAATCCCGACTTGCCACCCGGTTTAAAATTACATTTCCCACGGCAATTTTCCCCGCCATGGGTTCTCCCTGACTTTCGGCATGAATAATTTTTGAAAGCCAATAAATTTCATCATCTGTATAACTGCGGTATCCCACCAATTCCTCCGGCACCGTAATTCCCTCTTTTTGAATGTCAACCGTATAGGTTTCGTAAATCCAATCTACTTGACATTGTAAAGCTTCGGATACAAAGCGTACCGGCACAAACAGACGATCATTTGCCAGAATAACACCATGATCAATGGTTACTTTTTGTCCATTGATATAGCCAACATCTTTCCCTGCAGGCAATACAATTTCCGTGCCCTTATGAGCAATAATTGCACTGTCGCTACTTGAGTCCCAAATAACACTTTCTGCCCCTAACGCCTCACTGACAAAACGAATGGGAACAAAGGTGGTACCTTCATATAAAAAGGGTCGCGTGTCCATATGAATTAAGGTCTTGTTAACAGTCATGGTAATGGGAGTGTCGAACTGAATGTCTTCCGCTTCTGCGCCCGGCGATAACATAAAGCACAGCAAACAAAGAAGCCAGCAGAGCAGGCATCCCTTTTTCATGATTTTTCCTCCTCCAATACAATCGAACTTTGACTGTGTTCGACCAATGTATATCCAATAGTATAGCGTAAAAAACCAGAGATTGCAACCCACAATCTCTGGCAAGAATGTCAACTGATTCCAAAGAGTTTATATCTCTGCTCGTGTAAACATGGTACCAATACCCGCATCTGTAAAGATTTCCAACAAAATGGAATGAAGAATACGACCATCAATAATATGCACTCGATTTACACCCTGCATGGTCGCTTCGACGCAACCACGTACCTTAGGAATCATACCGCCGCTGATGGTACCATCCTCAATCATTTGAGAGGCTTGCGCCGCCGTCATTTCATAAATGACGTTCCCATCCTTATCTTGCACGCCGGATACATCTGTTAAAAACATTAACTTTTCTGCACCAATGGCTGCAGCAACGGCGCCGGCTACTGTGTCTGCATTGATATTATAGCTCTGACCCTTCTTATCCACGCCAATCGGTGCAATAACAGGAATAAACTCATCCCGGGTCAGCTTAAGTAAAAGTTCTTGATTAATATTAACGATACGGCCTACAAAACCAATATCCACAGGATTTCCTTCACTATCTGTATTGATGGGTTCGCACTCAATCATGCTACCATCAATACCACAAATTCCTACTGCTTTACCTCCATTTTGGTTTAAAAGAGACACAACCTCCTTATTGGTTTTGCCCACTAAAACCATTTGTGCCACACGCATGGTTTCAGCATCTGTCACGCGCAGCCCCCCAACGAACTTACTCTCAATATGAAAAGCAGAAAGGGCTGCCGTAATATCCGGTCCGCCACCATGAACAACCACAGGGTGCATGCCCACATATTTTAACAGTGTAACATCCTCCATAACAGAATGCTTTAAATCTTCATTAATCATGGCATTGCCACCATATTTGATAACCACCGTTTTGTCATAGAGCTTTTGTATGTAAGGCAACGCTTCGATTAAAATGCCTGCTTTCTTAATCAGTTCTTGCATACTGTACCTCCTACAAATAAAATCCTGCACCGCAAAGCCCTTGCTCCTCCGGCAAACCACAAATAAGATTCATGTTTTGAACTGCCTGGCCGGCAGCACCTTTAATCAGATTATCAATAGCGCCCACCACAATAACACGATTCAGACGCTCATCTACACATAAACCAATATCCACAAAGTTAGAACCAGCAACATGGTTACTTTCCGGCAAACCTTCATCATATATACGCACAAATTTCTCCTTATCATAAAATTCGTGGTATAGTTTGAGTAAAGATTCTTTGGTGGCAGGTGCTTTTAAGTTAGCATACATTGTTGCATAGATACCCCGCTTCATGGGCACTAAATGAGGTGTAAAGGATAACTTAATATCGGTTTTAGCCAATAAGGATAACTCTTGTTCAATCTCTGAGGTATGCCGATGAGTTGCTACTTTATATGCCTTCATGTTTTCCGTACATTCACAAAAATGATAATCCACGGAAAGGCCACGTCCGGCACCGGACACACCGGATTTAGCATCAATAATAATGTTGGTTGGTTCCACCACCCCTGCCGCTAACAAAGGGGCCAAACCTAAAATGGAACAAGTGGTGTAACATCCCGGGTTACCCACCAGGCGAGTCTTTTTAATTTCCTCTCTGTGTAGTTCCGGCAACCCGTAAACCGATTCTGCCAAGAGCTCCGGAGATGAATGAGGTTGTTGATACCACATTTCATACACGGATGGATCGTTATAGCGATAATCTCCCGATAAATCAATCACCGTTAAACCCAGGGCATAAAGCTTAGGAATAATCTCCTTGGAAGCGCCATGCGGCAAGGCGGTAAAAACCACATCGCACTTCTCTGCTGCTACAGCAGGGTCCGGTGCTGTTAAAGTAAGGTCACATACATTCCGCATTGCTGGATACACATCTGACATTTTTTGCCCTTCATAGCTTTTAGAACTTAACAGTGTCAAGGTAACACCGCCATGCTGGGATAATAACCTCACAAGTTCACTACCGGCATAACCGGTTGCGCCTAAAATTCCGACTCGTATCATAATATAAACTCACTTTCTCATGTCGTATTGTATTATTATACATTATCCTGCATAAAAATGCAATAGTAAATTTATAAAAATTTGCAGGTTTAGAGTTATACTTTCTTGTTCATACTGTAGTCAAAAGGTCTAATGTTAAATATTGAACCATCAGAAAGGAACCTGTGTAATGAAAAACAAATTGCCAATTGCGTTGATCACCGCTTTTATTTTAACCCTCTCTTGGGTATTTGCCGCAGAAGATGTATCCATGGATTTAACAAGCAATATTGTGCGTCTGCATATTATAGCAAATAGTGACTCTGTGGCGGACCAAACACTAAAGCTTGCCGTCCGCGACCGAGTATTAGCAGAAGCTAACAGCACCTCTTCTCTTTTAACAGATGAAGAACTGCTTGCCGCCTGCAAAGATGAAATAAAACAAAAGGGCTATACCTATCCAGTGGCCATAGAGCGGGGACGGTTTTATTTTCCGCGCAAGGTCTACAATAACCTCACTTTGCCTGCCGGCAACTATCATGCTGTTCGTATTGTTATTGGCCAGGGCAGCGGTCAAAACTGGTGGTGTGTTATGTATCCACCTCTGTGTTTTACCCAATCATCCCTAGGTACGATAACGGAGGATGCACAAAAGCAATTGCAGGATATGTTAGAGGAACAAACCCTTTCCATGATTTGTGAAAGTGACCGCATCACGATAAAACCTGCCTTTAAATTAGTTGAACTGTGGCAAGAGATAAAAGCAAACGGATTGCCTTTCCCTATCTTCTGCAAAGAAGATGCATAAGTCCCTAAAACCTATCCTATGACCTTGCAAAGGTTTTTATCTCTTCCCCATCCTATTGTGCCATATTGTACAAGCATGTAAAATATACATGCTTTTTTTACTATTTTCTTCTTATTTAATATAAAAGTAAATTCTTTCTAATTTTTTTCAATAAACCCCTTGACATCTTGACTTGTATATGTTAATATTATAAATTGCATTATAAGTTTAAAATAGGACATTTATGCGTGCGGGAATTGCATACCCGCGGGTCTCTACATAAGTTTGGGCAAAAAAATAAATGAGGTGATCAAGGTAATGGTGCATCCGATTCAGTTAGGCAAAAACGTCAGAATGAGTTATGCAAAAATCGACGAAGTCCTAGACATGCCAAACCTGATTGAGGTTCAAAAGGATTCCTATCAGTGGTTTTTGGACGAGGGCTTAAAAGAGGTTTTTCATGACATTTCCCCCATTGCGGATTACACCGGTAATCTGGTTTTGGAATTCATCGATTACAAACTGGAAGATAAGGTTAAATACGATGTAGAGGAATGTAAAGAAAGAGATACCAATTATGCATCACCCTTAAAGGCTCGTGTTCGCCTGATTAACAAGGAAACCGGCGAGGTTAAGGAGCAGGAAATCTTTATGGGAGATTTCCCGTTGATGACTGACCAAGGTACTTTTATTATTAATGGTGCCGAGCGTGTTATCGTGAGTCAATTGGTTCGTTCTCCCGGTATTTACTATGCTATGGAACATGATAAAACCGGTAAGGAATTATTCAGCTCTACTGTTATCCCTTATCGTGGTGCGTGGCTTGAGTACGAAAACGATGTGAACGATGTACTTTCCGTCCGTATTGACAGAACCAGAAAAATTCCTATCACTGTCTTAATCCGTGCCTTAGGCGTGGTGACGGACGATCAGATTTTGTCCATGTTTGGTGAAACAGAGGCATTACTTAACACATTAGAAAAAAGCGCCTCTATTCAAACACAGGATGATGCACTGATTGAAATTTATAAAAAATTACGGCCCGGTGAACCACCGGCTGTTGAAAGCGCCCGCTCTTTACTAATGGGTCTTTTATTCGACCCCAAACGCTATGATTTAGCCAAGGTTGGTCGGTTTAAGTTTAATAAAAAGTTAGGCATTGCTGCTCGTATTACCGGTTTCACTGCAAAGGAAGCCATTGCCGATCCTCGTACAGGTGAGGTTTTGCTGGCTGCTGACCAATATATTTCCAAAGAGGTTGCAGAGCAAGCTGAACTGGCCGGTGTTAACGAAGTTATTTTGGATATTAACGGAAAGGCAATTAAAGTTTTTTCAAACAATACTGTTACCCTGTCGGAATATGTGGATTTTGATTGTTCCGACTTAGGTATTCGTGAAAAGGTTTGCCTGCGTGTTTTAAATGAAATATTGGAAGAAAGCACTGATGAGGCCTCCATCCGTGAAGCCATCACACGTCGTATTGATGAGTTGGTACCTCGTCATATTACCATTGATGATATTTTTGCCTCCATTAACTACCAAATTGGTTTGTTATATGGTATTGGTGCTACCGATGATATTGACCATTTGGGCAATCGTCGCCTTCGTTGTGTAGGTGAATTGCTGCAAAACCAGTTCCGTATCGGTTTATCTCGTATGGAGCGCGTGGTGCGGGAACGCATGACTATTCAGGATTTAGATGTTGTAACACCCCAGGCCCTCATTAACATTCGCCCTGTTGTGGCTACAATTAAGGAATTTTTCGGTTCTTCTCAGCTCTCACAATTTATGGATCAGTTGAATCCTCTGTCAGAGTTGACGCATAAAAGAAGACTATCTGCCCTGGGGCCCGGCGGTTTATCTCGTGACCGTGCAGGCTTTGAGGTTCGTGACGTTCATCATTCTCACTATTCCAGAATGTGTCCTATTGAAACCCCCGAAGGCCCTAACATTGGCTTGATTTCTTCTTTAAGTACTTATGCACGCATTAACGAATACGGCTTCATTGAAGCGCCCTATCGTCGCGTAGATAAGAAAACCGGCAAGGCTACAGATGAAATTATTTACATTACAGCTGATATTGAAGACCAATATATTATTGCACAGGCTAACGAGCCCTTAGATGAGGAAGGAAAATTTGTTCACAAGAAGGTTGCTGCTCGTTTCAAGGATGACATCCTAGAAGTTGAAGCCTCCCAGGTGGACTTTATGGATGTATCACCCAAACAGGTTGTTTCGGTGGCCACTGCCATGATTCCCTTCTTGGAAAACGACGATGCAAACCGTGCCTTGATGGGTGCAAACATGCAACGTCAGGCTGTGCCCCTTTTGAGGACACAGTCCCCCATTATCGGTACGGGTATGGAATATAAAGCCGCTAAGGACTCCGGCGTGGTTGTTTTGGCCAAACAGGATGGTACCATTAGCAAGGTTAGCGCCGATGAAATTGTCATTAAAGATAAAAAAGGTAATTTGCATACCTATAAACTGATTAAATTTACCCGTTCAAATCAGGGTACCTGTATCAACCACAAACCCATTGTAAAAGAGGGTGAAAAGGTTAAAAAAGGCGATATTATTGCCGATGGTCCTTCAACTGATCATGGTGAAATTGCTTTGGGTAAAAATATTTTAATTGGCTTTATGACGTGGGAAGGCTATAACTATGAAGATGCTATGCTCATCAGTGAAAAATTGGTACGCGATGACGTGCTGACCTCTATTCATATTGAAGAATATGAATGTGAGGCTCGTGATACTAAGTTAGGTAGCGAAGAAATCACCCGTGACATCCCCAATGTTGGCGAGGATGCGCTGAAAGACTTAGATGAACGTGGTATTATCCGTGTTGGTGCTGAGGTTCGTTCCGGCGATATTTTAGTAGGTAAGGTTACACCCAAGGGTGAAACTGAACTAACAGCCGAGGAGCGCCTGCTTCGTGCTATCTTTGGCGAAAAGGCACGGGAAGTGCGTGACACCTCCATGCGCGTGCCCCACGGTGAAGCCGGCATCATTGTAGATGTTATTGTATTTGACCGTGAAAAGGGCGATGAGTTACCACCGGGCGTTAATCAGCTGGTACGTTGTTACATTGCGCAAAAGCGCAAGATTTCCGTTGGTGATAAAATGGCCGGTCGTCATGGTAACAAGGGTGTTATTTCCCGGATTCTGCCGGAAGAGGATATGCCCTTCCTGCCGGACGGTACACCCCTTGAAATTGTGTTAAATCCCTTAGGTGTTCCCTCCCGTATGAATATTGGTCAGGTGTTGGAGGTTCACTTAGGTCGTGCTGCCAGAGAATTGGGATGGAAGATTGCCACGCCGGTATTCGATGGTGCCAACGAGTTTGATATTATGGACACATTAGAACAAGCCGGCCTTGACCGGGATGGTAAAACCATTTTGTATGATGGTAGAACCGGCGAACCCTTTGATAACCGTGTAACCGTGGGTATTATGTACATTTTAAAACTAGCTCACTTGGTTGATGATAAGATTCACGCCCGTTCCACGGGCCCCTACTCCTTAGTTACGCAACAACCCTTGGGTGGTAAAGCCCAGTTCGGTGGACAGCGTTTCGGTGAAATGGAAGTTTGGGCATTGGAAGCTTACGGTGCTGCATACACCTTGCAGGAAATTTTAACCGTGAAATCTGATGATATTGTAGGTCGTGTTAAAACTTATGAATCCATTGTTAAAGGTGACAGCGTGCCTAAGCCGGGTATTCCTGAATCCTTTAAAGTATTAATTAAAGAGCTACAGTCTTTGTGCCTGGATATTCGTGCATTAGATGAAAATATGAACGAAATCCACTTAAAAGATTCTTCAGAAGAGGAAGAGGAATCCTCTTTGGGCTTGTCTGTTAAGGGGGATGCCTCTTACATCGATTTGGATCTTGCCGACGATGATGAATTTGACGGCGATGATGCTGATGAAGGTGATGCAGACGATATGGATGACCTACTTGATGAAGTGATAGACGAGGATTCTGATGCGGTTTTAGATGACGAAGACCTGGATGATGAATTTGAGTCTGATTTAGATGATGAGCAGAACGACTTTGTAGATGATTTAGATCTGCTATAATCAAGACAGTATACGATGCGCGTGCCGCACATAGGGCGGCAATAAATTCGGAATGGAGATGAAACGGTTGTCTGAAAATTCATTTGAAGCGATTAAAATCGGCCTGGCCTCACCGGAAATGATCCGTGAGTGGTCCCGTGGCGAAGTGAAAAAACCGGAAACCATCAATTACAGAACCTTGAAAGCTGAACGTGACGGTCTGTTTTGTGAACGTATTTTTGGCCCGCAAAAGGACTGGGAGTGTCATTGCGGAAAATATAAACGTATTCGCCATAAAGGTATTGTTTGTGATCGTTGTGGCGTTGAGGTTACCCGTTCACGGGTGCGTCGTGAGCGTATGGGGCACATTGAGTTAGCCGCGCCGGTATCCCACATTTGGTATTTTAAGGGTATTCCCACTCGAATGGGTCTTTTGTTGGATATGACTCCCAGAATGCTGGAAAAAGTGCTGTATTTTGCTGCCTATGTGGTCATTGACCCCGGCACAAGAACCGAACTGCAGAAAAAACAGATATTATCCGAAAAAGAATACCGGGAGTTTACCGAAAAATATGGTGACCGTTTCCGTGCGGTTATGGGTGCAGAGGCTATTAAAGAGCTTTTGCAAGAAATTAATTTAGAAGAACTTTCCCGAGAACTAAAGTTGGATTTAGAAGGTGCCTCCGGCCAAAAAAAGGTTCGTTTGTTGAAACGGCTTGAGGTGGTTGAATCCTTCCGTTTATCTGGCAACAAACCCGAATGGATGATTTTGGATGTTATTCCTGTTATCCCTCCGGATTTACGGCCCATGGTACAGTTGGACGGCGGTCGTTTTGCGACCTCTGACTTAAATGATTTATACCGTCGTGTTATTAATCGTAACAATCGTTTAAAAAGATTACTTGATTTGGGTGCGCCCGAAATCATTGTGCGCAATGAAAAAAGAATGTTACAAGAGGCTGTTGATGCCTTAATTGATAACGGTCGTCGTGGTCGTCCTGTAACAGGACCTGGCAATCGTCCCTTAAAATCCCTTTCCGATATGTTAAAGGGTAAGCAAGGCCGTTTCCGTCAAAATCTGTTGGGTAAACGTGTTGACTATTCAGGCCGTTCTGTTATCGTAGTTGGCCCTGAGTTAAAGATTTACCAGTGCGGTCTGCCTAAGGAAATGGCTATAGAGCTGTTTAAGCCCTTTGTTATGAAAAAACTGGTTAATGACGGCTTGGCTCATAATATTAAAAGTGCAAAACGTATGGTTGAACGCGTTAAGCCGGAGGTCTGGGATGTGTTGGAAGAGGTTATTAAGGAACATCCCGTCCTTTTAAACCGTGCACCAACATTGCATAGATTGGGTATTCAGGCCTTTGAACCGGTTTTGGTTGAGGGTCGTGCGCTGAAACTACATCCCTTGGTATGTACAGCTTACAATGCCGACTTTGATGGTGACCAAATGGCTGTCCATGTTCCTCTTTCTCCTGAGGCACAGGCGGAAGCTCGTTTCTTGATGCTTTCTGCTAATAACCTATTAAAACCTCAGGATGGTCGTCCTGTTACTGTGCCGACCCAGGATATGGTTTTAGGTGCTTACTATTTGACCATAGACAATAAAGAGGAAATCGGTGCAGGTAAATGCTTTGCAAGTCCTAATGAGGCTATTTTGGCTTATACCAACGGCGTTATTGGTATTCACGCGCCTATTCGGGTACGCATAGAAAAAGAAGTAGATGGCGTACACTATGAAGGCTTGGTGGATGTAACCGTAGGTCGCTTAATATTCAACGAAGCTGTTCCTCAGGATTTAGGCTTTGTAGACAGAAGCAACCCTGAGAACATACTGAAACTGGAAATTGACTTCTTAACCACTAAAAAAGAGCTGGGTAAAATTGTAGATAAGTGCATTCGTGTCCACGGGCTAACCGAAACAGCAGAAGTACTTGACCGTATTAAAACATTAGGGTACAAATTTTCTACCCGTGGTGCTGTAACAGTTAGTGTTAGCGATATGAAGGTTCCGGAAGCAAAGAAGCAATATTTAGCAGAGGCCGAAGAAACCGTTGATAAGATTACGAAAAAGTTTAAGCGTGGTTTAATTTCGGATGAAGAACGTTATAATATGGTTATTAAGACCTGGACGGAAACCAACGATAAGGTTACAAAGGCCCTGATGGATAATTTGGATAAATTCAATCCTATTTACATGATGGCCCATTCCGGTGCCCGTGGTAGCCAGAACCAGATTCGTCAGCTGGCAGGTATGCGTGGTCTAATGAACGATACCTCCGGTAAAACCATTGAAATTCCTATTCGTGCTAACTTCCGTGAAGGCTTAAACGTATTGGAATACTTCATTTCTTCCCATGGTGCCAGAAAGGGTCTAGCCGATACCGCTCTGCGTACGGCAGACTCTGGTTACTTAACCCGTCGTTTGGTTGATGTTAGTCAGGAAGTTATCATTCGCGAAGATGACTGCGGTACCACAACGGGTATTGAAGTCTTTGATATTCGCGATGGTAAAGAACTGATTGAGGGCTTGTTCGACCGTTTAAATGGTCGTTTTGCCTTAGAGGATATTGTTCACCCTGAAACTGGCGAGGTTATTATTCCTGCCGATACCCTGATTACTGAGCAGCTGGCTAAAAAAGCTGTGGATGCCGGGGTTCAACGAGCTGTTATCCGCTCTGTTCTCACATGTAAAGCTAAGGTGGGTATTTGTGCTAAATGCTATGGTTCTAACCTTGCAAGTGGCGATAAGGTGCCCGTTGGCGAAGCCGTTGGTATTATTGCAGCTCAGTCTATTGGTGAGCCGGGTACGCAGTTGACCATGAGAACCTTCCATACCGGTGGTGTTGCCGGTGACGATATCACACAGGGTCTACCCCGTGTTGAAGAATTATTCGAAGCCAGAAAACCTAAGGGCTTGGCTATCATCGCTGAAATTGGCGGTAAGGTTAGCTTGGTTGAAAATAAGAAAAAGCGGGAAGTTGTTATTACCGATGACGAAATTGGTGATGCCAAAACCTATTTAATTCCCTATGGTTCCCGCATTAAGGTGGCTGATGGCGATATTGTTGCCAAAGGTGATGAATTAACAGAAGGTAGCGTAAATCCCCATGATATCCTACGCATTAAAGATATTTCCGCTGTACAGCAATACTTAATTCAAGAGGTACAACGTGTATATCGTTTGCAGGGTGTTGACATTAACGACAGGCACATTGAAATTATTGTTCGCCAAATGCTCCATCGCGTTCGTGTTGAAGAGTCCGGCGATTCCAATTTCCTGGCCGGTTCATTGGTGGATATTAACGAGTTTGAAACTGTTAACAAGGAGTTAACGGAAAAGGGCTTAGCCCCTGCTACGTGCACACGGATTATTTTGGGTATTACCAAGGCATCCTTAACAACAGATTCCTTCCTGTCTGCCGCATCCTTCCAGGAAACAACACGTGTCCTGACAGAAGCCGCCACCAAGGGTAAGATTGATCCCCTTGTTGGTTTGAAGGAAAATGTTATTATTGGTAAATTGGTGCCAGCCGGTACCGGTATGCCTAAGTATCAAAATACAGATGTGGAAAAGCCTGTTTCTCCTGAGGCTGAGGCTTTATATAATAGCTTTATTTTAGATAACAGCGATTACATTGGTTCTAATGTAATTCCCGAAGAATCCAATTAGGGAGCAAAGAAAATTTCTATTGACACCATGGACATCTTGTGGTAAAATTAAGTGTGTTGTATAGGCATAAGGGTGAATTGCGCCCTTATGCCTACTCGACGAAATACGCATTTTATTGAAAATATGGTGCTGAATCGCACCCTAAAACATGGAGTGAACACAATATGGACGGCGACCTTAAAAGCCAACATATTTTTATTGGAGTAAGACAATGCTCCGAGGCTGTAGCTGCCGGCAAGGCTGCCTCAGCTTACGTTGCACAGGATACAGATATATCTATTAAAGAGCCTTTTGAGGCTTTGTGCCGAGAAATGTCTGTACCTGTCCATTACTATGATACCAAACAACAGCTTGGTCGCGCCTGCGGTATTGATGTAGGAGCTGCTTGTGCCGTTGTCTTGATATAATTTACAATTTGATTGAAAGGAGGAAATCAGTTCATGCCAACCTTTAACCAGCTTGTGAGAAAAGGTAGAGAAACTTCTGTTAAGAAATCTACGGCTCCTGCTCTTTTAAAGGGCCTTAATACTCTTAAAAAGAAGTCTACCAACATCAGTTCGCCACAAAAACGTGGTGTGTGCACTGCTGTTAAAACCATGACCCCGAAAAAGCCTAACTCCGCACTGCGTAAGCTTGCCAGAGTACGTCTGACAAACGGCATTGAGGTATCAGCTTACATCCCCGGTATTGGTCATAATCTGCAAGAGCATAGCGTTGTTTTGATTCGTGGCGGCAGAGTTAAGGATCTTCCTGGTGTACGTTATCACATTATTCGTGGTTCTTTGGATACCTCGGGTGTTAACGGACGTATGCAGGGTAGATCAAAGTATGGCGCAAAGCGGCCTAAGAAATAATTTTGATTCGCTTTGCAGGTAAAAATCACAACTGTGCTGGTACCAGACAGAAAGAACTGATTTGTTTCTTTTATAAATGGACTGTGCACAAACGGCCCATGGGCCGAGTACCTGTGATTTCATTTCAATTTAATGAAGGAGGGAAGAAAAGTGCCAAGAAGAGGTTTTATTGCAAAAAGAGAGGTTCTGCCTGATCCCCTTTACGCAAGTACTGTTGTTACACGTCTGATTAACAACATCATGTTGGATGGTAAAAAAGGCGTAGCACAGAAAATTGTGTACGGTGCTTTTGAGATTGTCAAGGAAAAAACCGATAAGGATCCGTTGGAAGTATTTAAACTCGCTATGGACAACATCATGCCTGTATTAGAGGTTAAGGCCCGCCGTGTTGGTGGTGCAACCTATCAGGTTCCCATGGAAGTACGTCCTGAGCGTAAGCAAACTTTGGGACTCAGATGGCTCACATTATACAGCCGTCAGAGAAGTGAAAAAACAATGAAAGAGCGGTTAGCCGCTGAAATCATTGATGCAATGAACAACACTGGTGCTTCTGTTAAGAAGCGCGAAGATACGCATAAGATGGCAGAAGCCAACAGAGCGTTCGCACATTACAGATGGTAGTTGTTACTATCTATTGATTGTATAAGAATTTCTAAGAAAGGAGGAAGATTGTGGCAAGAGAATTTTCTTTGGAAAAAACAAGAAATATTGGTATTATGGCTCACATTGATGCCGGTAAAACCACCACCACAGAACGTATTTTGTTCTATACTGGTCGTGTGTACAAGATTGGTGAAACCCATGAAGGTGCCGCAACCATGGACTGGATGGCGCAAGAGCAGGAACGTGGTATTACCATTACTTCCGCTGCAACAACCGCTCATTGGAACAACCATAGAATTAATATTATCGATACCCCCGGCCACGTTGACTTTACCGTTGAAGTTGAGCGTTCACTTCGTGTTCTCGACGGTAGCGTAACAGTCTTCTGTGCAAAGGGTGGCGTAGAACCGCAATCTGAAACAGTTTGGCGTCAGGCCGACAATTATAGAGTTCCCCGTATGGCCTATGTAAACAAAATGGACATTATGGGTGCAGATTTTTACAATGTTGTTAACATGATGAAGACACGTTTGCATTGTAATGCCGTGCCTATTCAACTCCCCATTGGCTCTGAGGATACGTTTAAAGGCTTGGTTGATTTGATTGACCAAAAAGCATACGTTTATTACGATGACCTGGGTAAAGATATCCGTCAGGAGGAAATTCCGGAGGATATGAACGACCTGGTTGCTGAATACAGAAATGCGCTATTAGAAGCCGTTGCTGAAACCAGCGAAGAGCTTATGGAAAAATATTTAGAAGGAGAAGAGCTGACCGAGAAAGAGATTAAAAAAGCCATCCGTAAGGCTACCATTGATAATGATATGGTGCCTGTACTGTGTGGTACCTCTTATCGAAACAAGGGTGTTCAAAAGCTATTGGATGCCATTGTTGAATATATGCCTTCTCCATTGGATGTTCCTGCTATCCGCGGTGTTAACCCTGATGGCGAAGAGGTTGAAAGTCCTTCTTCTGACGAAGCACCCTTTGCGGCGCTTGCCTTTAAGATTATGACTGATCCCTTCGTTGGTAAACTCTGTTTCTTCCGGGTATATTCCGGCGTGTTAGATGCAGGTTCCCACATTTTAAACTCCACTAAGGATAACAGAGAACGCATTGGCCGTATCTTACAGATGCACGCTAATGACAGAAAGGATATTGATAAGGTTTACTCCGGCGATATTGCTGCCGCTGTTGGTTTGAAGAATACCACCACAGGTGATACGTTGTGTGATCCGAATCATCCTATCATTTTGGAATCCATGGAGTTCCCGGATCCTGTTATTCGTGTTGCTATCGAACCCAAAACCAAGGAAGGTCAGGAAAAAATGGGTATTGCGCTGGCTAAACTGGCTGAGGAAGATCCCACATTCCAGACTTATACCGATGAAGATACCGGCCAGACCATTATCGCCGGTATGGGTGAGTTGCATCTGGAAATTATCGTTGACAGATTGCTTCGTGAGTTCAAGGTAGAGGCGAATGTAGGTAAACCTCAGGTATCCTATAAAGAAACTATCCGCAAAACGGTTGATGTTGAAAACAAATATGCCAGACAGTCCGGTGGTAAAGGTCAATACGGTCATGTTCTTATGAAGGTAGAGCCTATGGAAGCTGGTAGTGGCTATGAGTTTGTCAATAAAATCGTAGGTGGTGCTATTCCTAAGGAATATATCCCTGCAGTTGATGCTGGTGTTCAGGGTGCTATGCAAGCCGGTGTATTAGCTGGTTACAACGTAGTTGACGTTCGTGTTACTCTGTACGATGGTTCTTACCACGAAGTCGACTCTTCTGAAATGGCATTTAAAATTGCCGGTTCTATGGCGTTTAAGGATGCTTGCCGGAAGGGCGATCCCGTTTTAAAGGAACCCATCATGCAAGTTGACGTTATTGTGCCGGAAGAATACATGGGCGATGTTATGGGTGACTTAAACTCTCGTCGTGGTCAAATTCAGGGTATGGAAGCACGTCCTGGTGCGCAGGCAATTTCTGCTTTTGTGCCTCTCTCTGAAATGTTTGGTTATGCAACTGACTTGCGTTCTAAAACACAGGGCCGTGGTCAGTATACCATGCAACCCAGCCACTATGAGGAAGTGCCTAAGAGTATTCAGGAGCAAATTATTAGCAGCAGAACTAAGAAAGACGCTTAATGCATCCTGGAGTCTGCGTGGAAAATTTATCAAAACACTTGATTTTTTTCCAAAAACATTATACAATGGTTGTATACTAAAATAAAAATATTAATTTTTAAAAATAGGAGGCAATAAAATGGCTAAGGCTAAATTCGAAAGAAACAAACCACACGTTAACATTGGTACCATTGGTCACGTTGACCATGGTAAGACTACTTTGACCGCTGCAATCACTAAGGTTCTTGGCTTAGCTGGCAAAGCTGAGTTCAAAGCTTATGACCAGATTGACGGTGCTCCCGAGGAAAGAGAAAGAGGTATTACCATTTCTACTGCACACGTTGAGTATGAGACTGACGGCAGACACTATGCTCACGTTGACTGCCCCGGACATGCTGACTACGTTAAGAACATGATCACCGGTGCTGCACAGATGGACGGTGCTATCCTGGTTGTATCTGCTGCTGACGGTCCTATGCCCCAGACCAGAGAGCACATTCTTCTTGCCAGACAGGTTGGCGTTCCCTACATTGTTGTTTACCTGAACAAAGCTGACCAGGTTGACGATCCTGAATTGTTAGAGCTGGTTGAAATGGAAGTTCGTGAACTCTTAAACGAGTATGAATTCCCTGGCGATGATACACCTATCATCACTGGTTCCGGTCTGCAAGTATTAGAGTGCGCTTCTACTGATCCTGCTGACCCTGCATATGAATCTATTCACAAGCTGATGGAAGCTGTTGACTCTTATATTCCAACTCCGGAAAGAAAGACCGACCTGCCCTTCTTAATGCCTGTTGAGGACGTATTTTCTATCACCGGTCGTGGTACTGTTGCTACCGGCCGTGTAGAAAGAGGTGTCCTGAAGGTTAATGATGAAGTTGAATTAATCGGTTTGGTTGACGAAGTTAGAAAGATCGTTGTTACCGGTGTGGAAATGTTCAGAAAGCTTCTTGACCAAGCTGAAGCCGGCGATAACATTGGTGCTCTGCTTCGTGGTGTTCAAAAGAACGAAATCGAAAGAGGTCAGGTTCTGGCTAAGCCCGGTTCCATTCAATCTCACACCGCATTTAAAGGTGAGGTTTATGTCCTGACTAAGGAAGAAGGCGGTCGTCATACACCGTTCTTTAACAACTACAGACCTCAGTTCTATTTCAGAACAACTGACGTTACCGGCGTTATCAAATTGCCTGAAGGCACTGAAATGTGCATGCCTGGTGATAACGTTTCCATGGAAGTTGAATTGATCACCCCGATTGCTATCGAGGAAGGTCTGCGTTTCGCTATCCGTGAAGGTGGTAGAACCGTTGGTTCCGGCGTTGTTTCCTCTATCAATAAATAAGTAACGCTTTTTAAAAGAGCCTACCCAATTGGGTAGGTTCTTTTTTTATTGGCTCTATAATATCTATTGGGGTAACCAATCAATAGAGCTTTACAAAATAGAATAAAAAATAGTAGAGCATATTGAAAAATTCTTGTAAAATGGAATTGACGAGAAACCATGTACAAGGAGAAA
>SVJJ01000003.1 GCA_015069045.1 Oscillospiraceae bacterium | reverse complement strand
CAATTCTTGCAATCATCGGCATTATCAATGCGGCAACAGGCAAAGCAAAAGAGCTTCCGCTGATCGGTAAGTTTAAGATTTTGAAGTAATACATATTTCATCCGCCGGGGAGTCAAATCCTCGGCGGATTTTATATTCCATATCAAAATATGATACGCCTTAACCAAAGAAAAGGACTTTGAAAAAACTTCGTAGACTTATGCCATCTTCTGTGGTATGTTTGTGTTGCCGAAAAGGTAAATACAAATTTAGGAGATGAAAGATTATGAAGAAAAAAGTATTATGTACGGCTTTAGCAGTGACTATGCTGCTGACAACCACGGCATCTGCAACTGCAAAACCTTGGTGGCTCAGTAAGTACCGAGCGACTTTCGACAACGAGCGTGGAATCGTAGGAGATGTGACCTTGCAATTTGCATCGGACGGCGGTAGCTTTATCAGACCAATAACCAAGAGATACGGCGAAAGCATCAGCTTAGAAAATTATGTCCCAACAAAATATGGTTACACATTCAAGGGTTGGTTCACCGATCCGAGAACAAAACAGAATCAGGTAACAACATTCAAATTCATAAAGCCTGATGTACTTTACGCTAAGTGGCAGCATAACCCACAGGAGCCTGTAAAACCAAATGACGAAATCATGGCAAAGGATACCTGCTACCTTACCGATGAGGAAACAAAAATACGAAATGAAATCATAGAAGAAAAAAATAAAGCCTACATAGACGGATTCGGCTATGTAGCACCTGCAAAAACCAAAACTATCATCGTAGACTCAGACGGTGATATAAATAAAATGGTCGGCACAATGGAATAAAATAGCGAGAGGATAGGCAAAACAGCCTATCCTCTTACATTTTGGTTAAGCATACTTTTTATGCTTAACCTCATTTTTAATCTTTAAAGAATTTATTTCCTTTTCTATTTGGGAAATATTCGAAATTCCAATTATCATATTCTTCCGGTGTTATTTTTCCCTTGTCACACTCTATTTTCTTGGCACTTGCCTCATAGTGCCATTCGTTAAACTTTTTACTGTACTCGTCAAACGCACCGGCATCCTTCCTTGCCTTATAGCGTTTGTAATAAAGCATGTATATCTGTGTTGGAATATCGTCCTGGTGATTCTTCTTGAAATTTTCAATTGTCGCTATATCTTTACAGGTTTTATTTGTTCCCGGTACAATTCGGTCGCAATATCTTGCCTCTTTTTCTGTTTTCCTTACAAAATATCTGCCACACCGCTGACATTTAACAAACCGAAGGTCAAGCTCAAGCATTCGCATAAATTCAACATTTAGTATTTCCTCTATTCTTGAAAATTCATAACAGATATGAATAAACCTTGGCGATTGAAAAAGCATATGCAAAACATCAGCGCGGCACTCATATTCTTTTGCAAATTTTTTGAAGTCTTTTGTTAACTTTACAGCATTTTTATATCTCTCGTCAATTTCTTCTTCGGTTAATCCAAAAGGCATCTTATTACCGGTTAACTTGTTATCGACAATACTGTGTTTTTGTTTCAAGTTGACAGATGTCGGTAGTCCCTGCATTTCGCAATATAAATAATATCTTTCATGGGGATATAAATTGCCGAGAAATTCAGGATAATAATTTTCATCATAACAAAATTCCAGCAAATCGCGATATATTATCTGCCAATAGGACAAGTAAGCCATATAAAAGTCCAGATGTGTTTTTTCTTTATCTGGTTTAACAAATAGCGGCGGACAAATGTATGTATATAAAGATTGGGCAAATAAGTCCTCGTAATTAAAAAAGGTATTACAAAAATAAGCATATTGGTTGTATAAAGAGTCAAGCTGACCATCGCCGTCTGACAAAGGATATTTTTCAATAAACTCCTTTCCCTTAAGCTCTTCATATACCTTATAGAAATCAGCATATACAAAATCCAAAATACCCTCGCCGTATTTTCCGACTATAAGACCGCCGCCAAGAGCATTAGTTGTTGCATCAGGGATTTCTTCTTTCATATTTTTCAGATAGTCTTCGAGCAAATGCTCTCTGCTGCTGAAATCAACTTCAAATTTTGAAGAAAACTTTTCTCGTAGACTTTGAATTTTACTTCGTCTCTCCTCAGATTCCTTTGAGTCGATAGCATGCTTTTCTTTCATTTTCGGAAATGTTCTCAGCTTATTTCTAACCCATAAATTGCTGTTTACAGCATAGTCATCCTTTGCAGGATCAACGGTAATTAAAAAATATTTATTGTCGGGAGTCATTATCTCGTTTTCAAAATAGTCAAATTTAGCGCCTTTGTCATTTGATTCAAAAACATATCTTGGTCTCTTTTTTGACACTTTATACACCACCTTATTTTGGAAAATGCAAACTTGTTTGTTTTGTAAAATTTACATTACTACAAGAACATTATACAAAACGATTGACGGCTTGTCAACGCCTTGTTATAATTTAGTTGTAAAATCTACTTGATATACGGTTGATTTTCTAAAACTAAATAGCCGTACCGCAAGGGATACATTCTCGGGGAAGTGACGCCACGATATGAGCGCACCAAGAGATGCAAACACGATGTCGGTGTCAAACAAGGCAGGAGGTCAGGAACTGTAGCGGAAGTCGGTGCTAATTGCAAATGTAAAAATGAAAGGGGGCATATTTATGCCGAGAAAAAGTGATTATCCGAGAATCAAGGAGGTTCTGTATGTATATAACGGAACAAATGAAGAGTATAACAAATTTTTAAGGGCTACAATTTTTGATTATTTAGGTCATAAATTTGAAACCCACGAAGAAAGTTACGAGCAGGAAAAGCCTGCTGCAGTTAACCAATAAGGAAGGAGCTACGAATTATGAAAACATATATTTACACAAGATTTACAGTTGAGGAAATCAGAAACCCGGTTTATGTTATTGAAACCATAAAAGAAATGGAAAAATTAACTTTGGAACAGGGTTTTAAGATTATTGCGGAGCACATGTATAGGGATGACATTAAGGCTAAAATAAAGGTAAAAAAACCTTTAGAGCTTTTGTAAATGTTTTGCTGGATATATTGAAATTAGTATGGTATTGTTTGTTGCTGAAAGGAGGTAATTATTTATGAACATAATGCAAGCATGGAGAATATGGATTTATTACAGACTGTCAAGAGATGAAGACAAGGAAATGAATTCACTCAAAAATCAACGCAGAATTCTTATGGATTACATAGAACGGGAAGGTCACATATTTGTAGGAGAATCCTATGATGACAATGTCAGCGGAATGACCTTCCAGAGAAATGGAATCGATGAAATCTGTAAAGCGGCTGAAGAGCATAAGATGGATGTAGTGTTGGTAAAAGACTTGTCAAGACTTGGCAGAGAGAAAATCCAGACTTCTATGTTCATCGAATACTTAAGAAGCAAGGGTATAAGAGTAATCAGCATAACAGACAACACTGACAGTTTCAACACAGATGATGAATTCCGTATGGAAATGAGTCAGTTTATGAATCATATGTATGCAAGAGATGTCAGCAAAAAGATAAGATACGGATATCGTCAGAAGCAAAAGGACAAGGGCATATGCAATATGCCACCTATGGGTTACTACAAGGATAAGAACTCCGGCAAAATCATAATCAAGAATGAGCCTGCAGGTATAGTTAAAGAAATTTATTCAATGTATCTTGATGGCTTCGGCTTTAAGGCGATTGCGGAAAAGCTAAATAAAGATGGCAAGAAATCGCCGTCATATTATCAAAAGCTATACAACGATAAAAATCAAGGCTATAATAAACCTGCAATAACCCTTAAGTACCTGTGGGATTCAACTGCAGTCAAGCGAGTGCTTACAAATGAGTTCTATACAGGAACGCTGATATGCCATGTAGAAGAAAGCGATAAGGCAAAGAAAATCAGACATAAGGTTCCGACAGAAGAACAATTCAGGCACGAAAACTTTGCACCCGTAATAATTCCAAAGGAAATATGGGATAAGGTACAAAAACTGATTGAAGCTAAAAAGGAAACTAAGGTCAGAGCTTCAAGCGGAAAACCATATCATCGATACACAGGGTTATTAAAGTGCGGAGATTGCGGTTGCACCTTCGTGGCAAAGATTCGCAGATGGAGAGACAAGCCTGAGCGAGTTGAATATGTCTGCAATGGTTATCATCGCTACAAAGGCTATTGCACCTCACACAGAATTCAGGAGGCGGATTTGGATAACTTAGTCTATAAGGAAATATTAAGGCTGAAATCCGAGTCGGAGAAGAATTGGACTGCTATAGAAGCCGATGTTAAAAAGTGGTTACGGAATAAGGCAGGCACAGAAAAGCAGATAGCTGAAATGAGAACTGCTGTATCAAATCTCGAAATAGATGTGGAAAACATACTGATGGAGAGAATTAACGATAAGGAAAACCGTGCAACTTATGACAGAATGCTTGAAAAAAGAAAGGTTGAAATAGAAAACCTTAAAACAAAAATTCAAGACATACTGAATATGGAACAGACGGTTAAAAAGCGTAAAAAGGAAATCAAGGAAAGCATTGATATACTTGACGGAATCATAGCGGAAGGTGCAATCAGCAATGTAAACCTACGGCTTCTCGTAAAGGAAATCATAGTTCTCGACATGGAGAATAATGAACTTGCTCTGGTGATAGTAATGAATGCACCATTCGGTGAGTACGGCGAGATATTCGATGATGATGGAAATGTAACCCTCGCACACAACGGAGATTACAAACCAATACCTCTTGAAGAAGTGAAGAATTAAAGAAAAAGTGCTTACGGGAGAAATCTCGTAAGCACTAGGAAAATGGTGCGGATAAGAGGACTTGAACCTCCACGAGATTGCTCCCACTAGCACCTGAAGCTAGCGCGTCTGCCAATTCCGCCATATCCGCATACTAACCATATATTTAAGGATGTTCATATTGCACAACGAACATGCAACACCTTTATTGACAACATATACATGATACCATAGGTCTTAGTAAATGTCAAGAGGAAATTGCGGGTTTTTACGTTTTTCTATCAACACGTACGCTGTTATCTTTTTCTTGTAATTCAATCTATTGTATGTTATAATAGCCGTGTTGACCCATATAAATGAATTCTTCGTGCTAGGCGCCGGAAAGGAGAATTAAATTGAAACAGACATGTAGTTTGCTTTTGGCATTTCTCTTAGTATTCTCGTGCTTTTATGTACAAGGTAAGGACAATATGATTACATTAACGGAAAAAACCATCACCGTTACCTATAACGGTGATGAGATTCAATTTCCCGATGCGTTACCGATTATCCAAAACGAAAGAACTTTAGTTCCCATTCGTGCCATTATGGAACGGGCACGACTAAAGGTGGATTTTGACGAAACAACAGGTAAGGTTACAGCTCGCAATAAGGACGTAACAATTCAAATGTTTATTGATAGCGCAGATGCACTTGTAGAGAAAAATGGCGTTACAAAACATGTGACTTTAGAAGAACCGGCTTGTATTATTGATGGTCGAACCTATGCACCGATTCGTTTTATTGCAGAAAGTTTAGATACCAAAGTAAACTGGAATCCCTATGCTTGTGAAGTAGTGATTATTGACACAGTCGAATGGAAGAGAGAGATTGCAGAGAAATCTGCCATGCTATCCAGTATGCTAGATACGCCCTTACAATCTATGGAGGCTATGTCAGGAAGTGCTGCCGGCGAATGCAACTTTTTATACACAGTTCAGGATTTTGTCATAGAAAACAGTCCACCGATAGATATTAATATGGGCATGAGTCTTTCTTTTTCGGGAACGGAAGTATTTGATGGCAATAATCGGGGTGCCTATCATAGGATAGATGCAGACTTATCCTCCTTGAAGTCCTATTTTATTCAAGTGTTAGAGGCAGATGTGGCGGCAAAAATTTCCCGGCCGTATACTATTGATGTGGAGCTTATTGTGGATGAACATTGGAATGTTTACGGAAAAAGCGCCGGTATATTACAAATTTTACAGGACGCCGGACATGAAGAGATTGTTGAACAAATTGGAGACTGCTATGTAAAGATTACTGTGGCAGATTTACTGAGTTACATTTTAGGCATTTCAATCTCTAATGAGGCGTTTTTAGCCTCTGAAACTTTGTGGGATTTAATAGAAACTGTTGTGCAATCAGATGATATACTCTACACCCAGAGCGTTGCTACCCTTGATTCTGTGGTGTTGCTTTTCAGTGATTTATTTGCTGATGAATTGGTTAAAATTACACCCAAACGAGATGGTACTGAGGTTTGGAGCTATGAACTGGACAGCGAGGATTACAGAGCCATTGTGGAAGCCAAAAGGGATGTAGTTGACGGTGAGGGAGAAGAGGCTGAAAAGAAAGCCGCAACGCACACGGAAATTTATTTTGCTACGGAAATGACAATGAAAAACAATGTGCTCACCAAAACAAATATGGAACTGAATTTAACCAGAATCGGTCAATTATCAACGGGTGAGCCTACAAAACTTAAGATTAACCTTAAGACGGGCACCACACAAAAGTCCTTTAATTTAAAACAGGATAAAAAGATCACATTACCCAAAAATACTGTTGAATTAAAAACGTTATTGCCGGAAAAACGGCTAAGTGACAGTGGGGAAGAGATTATAATTTCAGTTGAACAATAACAAAAAATCGAATCAAGCCCTGAGTCGTTATACGTTAATATGATTTTATCATTATACATAGTAATACGGAGTGGTATTTTCAGCAATATAATTAATAAACTGAGCATTACCGCATTATTGGAATACATACATTAATGTCAACTATTGTAAAATCTAATCAATCATGTTATAATACTTATGGCTATAATAGTGCTATTGATTGTACATCAAAAGGAGAGATATAAAAATGAGGACAGGGTTGCAGTCGGTTTATGACTTAATAGAAAGGACTATGCAGCAAGACAGTCAGAATTTTGAATTGGAATTGTGTTGTGACAGCAGAAATTGTGATTTCTTTGACATCAAAAAGGCGGATGGCAAGGTGCTGATATGTGCAAACAATGTAAATAGTCTTTGTATGGGATTCGGATATTTTATAAAAAGAATTTTACATGAAGATATTTCGTGGAGTAATATTGATAACAAGATTACATACCGTGATGTGGAATTTGCTGATTATCACCAGGAGGTAAAACAAACATATCGTTCTTATATGAATTTTTGCACACACTCCTACAGCAGTCCGTGGTGGAATTGGGAAAGATGGCAAAAGGAAATAGATATAATGGCAATGAATGGTATCAATATGCCTTTATCAATAACCGGGAGCGAGGCAATATGGTACTATACCCTTTTAAAGATCGGGTATTCGGATGAGGAGGCAAGGCAATACCTTGTTGGGCCTGCATTTTTGGCTTGGCAGTTTATGGGCAATATAGAAAGCTTTTCGGGACCCCTTCCAAAGTCGTGGATTGATGAGCATCTGAAACTTGGCAAGCAAATCATGGAAAGGCAGATTTCTCTTGGAATGAAGCCCATTCAGCAAGGATTTACAGGTTGTGTGCCGATTAGCTTTATGGAGAGATATCCTAAAAGTAATATTCAATTAAAAAAACATTGGAACAATATTTCGTGTACGGCCCAACTTGATCCAACTGATGAAATATTTTGGGAAATAGGCAGTATCTATATGGAAACAATGAATGAACTTTTTGGCCTGCACGGGTACTATGCCGCCGACCCCTTTCACGAAGGACATCCCCCTGTTGATGGCGATGAGTATCTGAACAAGGTCGGACTTGTCATAAAGCAGCTTATGAAGTCCTTTGACGAAGATTATGTATGGGTTATGCAGGCATGGTCATTTAGAGAAAAGATAGCGATGGCAGTTGAAAAGGAACATCTCATAATTCTGGATCTCGTGGGCGAAAATGCATACAATAAATCCGGTTTTTATGGTTATAGGTTCATCAACGGTACTCTCCATAATTTTGGAGGAAGGATGAATTTGCACGGGGACGTTGACAGACTTTGCAAGAATCAGTATAAATTGCTGTTGGAAAACTATGATAATATCGTCGGAACGGGTCTTTTTATGGAAGGAATCGGCCAGAATCCTCTCTATTATGACCTTGCTTTCGATACCCTTACGGCAAAGGATGCGATCAATCTTGATGAGTGGATTAAAGAATTTGCACAAAGGCGTTACAAAAATGACTCTGAAGAGGTTGTGTGCGCTATCAGGAAACTGATAGATACGGTTTATACACCAAACAGCGATGATGTGTTAAAATGTGCTTCGCTGATATGCGCAAGGCCCTCTCTGCATGCAAAAGGAAGTGGTCCCAGTGACAGCTTTGATGAATCATATGACAACAGAAAACTGTTTGAGGTAGCAAAGGCCTATTCACAAATTTCCTCGACGACTGCGGGCTTTAAATATGATAAGCACGATATTTTGCGGCAAACACTTTCAAATTATGCCTTGAAACTTTATAAAGAAGTTATTGAATGTTTTGAGCAAAAAAATATAAATGACTTTAGGAACAAGGCTGCACGCTTTAACGAGCTTTTAGAAGATATTGATGAGCTTTTGTATCAAATTCCTCAGTGGAGGATGCAGAAATGGATTGACGATGCAGTATCTTTTGCAACTAATGAAGAAGAAGCGAAACTCTATGAATACAATGCACGGGAACAGGTTACAATCTGGGGCAACGAAGAAGAATGTATTTTGTTTGACTATGCATGGAAAGAATGGGCGGGTCTCATATCAGAATATTATGGTGTTAGATGGGCAAAGTTCTTTGATATGTTACTTCAAAAGTTGGAAAAGGGCGAGGACTATTCCGAGGAGGGCTTGGAGGAGTTTGAAAACCGAATCGTGTGGAAAGCAAACGATTTCAGATGTGAACTTGCCAAATGGGAAGCCCAATGGGTTTCATCGAATGAAAGGTTGCGTACATATGAGGTAGATGATACTATTTTTAATAAACTCTTAGATAAATATGAAATTTGGATTTAAAATTTATGAGGACATATTTTCCCTTGTGCCGACTGAGGTGTTTAAACAAGCTAAACTGCTTGCGACTTGGTATTAGTCTGTTGGGAAAGGTTGATACAAATAAAACCTGTTGCCTCTAGAGATCTTCTTCATGAAAAAATCTCAATAACGAATGATAATCTATGAGTTGAAACCGAAGAAACCTCCCAATCCATTAAGGATTGGGAGGTTTCTTCACATCTTTTTCCTCTATTTTCTTTTATCTCTTATCCGGAAACGACAATTTTTAGTAAAAAGTGAAGAGAGAAAAGTGAATAGCGAATCGCAGAAAAAGAAACGACAATTTTCTGTCGACAATTGTCGTTTTTATTGAGCCATCGCGGATACGGTGCGTTCCCGTGCTGTTTCGACCGCTTTGGGCGGTGCCCGAAACAGCACGGGTGCTCCCGACTCCGCAGTCTGCAAACTGTGTTTGTAGCTGCTTCGGCGAACATTTGCCTGCGGTGAAGGTTCGCATTCTAGAGATAGATAAACAAAATAAAAGAGCATCCTGTGCGGATGCTCTTTTATTTTGGTGAGCCATCGCGGATTCGAACCGCGGACACCTTGATTAAAAGTCAAGTGCTCTGCCGACTGAGCTAATGGCCCTTATGGCTGGGATGGCAGGACTCGAACCTACGAAATGCCAGAGTCAAAGTCTGGTGCCTTACCGACTTGGCTACATCCCAACATCTCAATGCATGTAAATGTTTTGGCTGGGATGGCAGGACTCGAACCTGCGGAATGCCGGAACCAGAATCCGGTGCCTTACCAACTTGGCGACATCCCAACATGCCGAACACCGGAAGTTTTCCCGGGAGACGGCTAAAATATTCAATTAAAGGTATATGGGGTGGATAATCGGACTCGAACCGACGGCCTCTAGAGCCACAATCTAGCGCTCTAACCAACTGAGCTATACCCACCATAGTAACAAAAGTGGCGCGCCTGAAGAGATTCGAACTCCTGACCCACTGCTTAGAAGGCAGTTGCTCTATCCGACTGAGCTACAGGCGCAAACATAGCCGTTTATTAAAACGGTGGAGCGGGTGATGGGAATCGAACCCACACAATCAGCTTGGAAGGCTGAGATTCTACCATTGAACTACACCCGCATAGACTGCCTACACATACCGACTAAGATATTATAGCAGTTTATAAGGCTTTTGTCAAGTGATTTTTTAAAAAATATTAAAAAGAGGTAAAAAATTGTATTGTATATAAAAACTGGTTAATACTGTTCTTTTAAAAAATATTCAGTCTGCAGTAACACATAACAAGGCGGTAGCATAGTATATTATAGATGAACCATCATTTTAAAATCAAAGGAGGTAAATACAATATGAATGAAAGACTACGGGGCGGTGTTTTCCCGGGGAATTGCGATCCTAAGGACGCAGTTTGCATACATACCGATAAAATTTACGATTCTTGTAAGGATAAAGACTGTATAGAAGATGCTCGGGTATATTTCACGGCAAGTGGCCAGGATGTAATAGACAGAGCTGTTAATGTTAAGTGCAGAAAGTCGGAAATTATTTGGGTTTTTACGGATGTAGAGCCGGTACCTTTTAACAGGGGTTACTTCACAGTGGATTTAAAATTTTTCTTTAAAATTACTCTGGATGCCTATACTGGGGTAGGAAAGCCCTGCAAGGTCGAAGGACTGGCCAGCTTTGATAAAAAGGTTATTTTATTTGGCTCAGAGGGCTCAGCCAAGGTTTTTGAATCCCGTTATCGGTACGATAGCTTTGATGAACAGCTATGGCAAAAAACAAATATGCCTAAGGCCATTGTAGAGGTTGTCGATCCGTTATGTCTATCGGCAAAAGTGGTGGATGTAAACGATAAAATATGCTGTTGTGGGGAAGAGTTGGACTTTTCTCGGATTCCCCAATGTGTATGCAACGTTTTTGAGGATACTTTGGTTATGGGTGGAGAGAAAAAACGGGTATTTGTATCTATTGGTTTATTTTCCATTGTCAAAATTGAACGCAGCGTTCAGCTTTCTATTCCTGCCTATGACTTTTGTATTCCGCAAAAGGAATGTGTAGCCTCCGGTGATGATAATCCTTGCGATTTATTTGAAAAAATTGAATTTCCCTTTGATGAGTTTTTTCCCCCGACGAGGGATGAATGTAATTTTGAATCACGGGGAGAAGTAAGAAGAAATTGTTGCGGATAACAAATCATGAGAGTTAGTTATTCAGCTATGGCACAAAAAAACGGCGCTGTGAAAACAGCGCCGTCCTTTTATTTATTTATTTTGCATATTCAATTGCTCTGGTTTCCCGAATGACGTTTACCTTAATTTGGCCGGGATATTCAAGCTCATCCTCAATTCTTTTTACAATGTCTCTGGCAACCATTGTAATGCCATCGTCCTTTATATCGTCCGGTTTAACCATAATTCTAATTTCACGGCCGGCCTGAATAGCAAAGGAACGTTCAACACCTTCAAAGGAATTAGCAATTTCCTCCAATTTTTCCAAACGCTTAATGTAAGACTCAATATTCTCACGACGAGCGCCCGGTCTTGCAGCAGAAATTGCATCGGCAGCTTGAACAATAACAGCCACCATGCTTTCGGGCTCTACATCACCATGATGAGCCATAATAGCATGTATTACATCAGGGCCTTCTTTGTATTTCTTAGCCAAATCGGCACCAATTGTTACATGGGAACCTTCCATCTCGTGGTCCGTCGACTTACCTAAATCGTGGAGTAAGCCGGCTCGCTTTGCCAATGTAATATCGGCACCTAATTCTCCGGCAATTAAACCGGATAAATGTGAAACCTCAATAGAATGCTTTAATACATTTTGTCCATAACTGGTTCTGTATTTCAGTTTGCCAAGCAGGCGGATAACCTCGGAATGAAGGCCGTGTACACCGGTTTCAAATACCGCATTTTCACCTTCTTGCTTAATTTCGGTTTCTACCTCTTTTTTGGCCTTTTCGTACATTTCTTCAATACGGGCGGGATGAATGCGACCGTCAACAATTAACTTTTCTAAAGACAGACGGGCAATTTCACGCCGTACTGGATCAAAGCCAGACAAAATAACAGCCTCAGGCGTATCATCAATAATTAAATCAATACCGGTTAGGGTTTCTAAAGTACGAATATTTCGACCTTCACGACCGATAATACGTCCCTTCATTTCATCGCTGGGTAAATTTACCACGCTTACAGTGGTTTCCGCCACATGATCGGCAGCGCATTTTTGAATAGCTCCGGCAATAATGTTTCTAGCATTTTTTTCAGCATTTTCTTTAGCCTGTGTTTCTATTTCCTTAACCATTAATGCTGCTTCATGGCGCACTTCGCTTTCAATATTTTTCAGCAAGAATTGTTTAGCTTCCTCCACCGAAAGACCAGAAAGCTGTTCCAAAACACTCAGTTGTTTTTTCTTAATTTCGTCAATTTCAACACGAGCTAAATCAAGCTCTTTCTCTCTATTACTAATCTTTTCTTCTTTTAACTCGATGGATTCAATTTTCTTATCTAAATTTTCTTCCTTCTGTTGAATTCGACGTTCCTGTCGGCTAATTTCCCCACGACGTTCCTTAACCTCACGGTCGAACTCTTGACGTTGTTTGTGATTTTCTTCTTTAGCTTCTAGCAATAATTCCCGTTTTTTGCCTTCGCCCTCTTTTTTGGCACGCTGTATGATTTCCCTGGCTTCAGCTTCTGCACTTCCAAATTCAGCTTCTGCAATTTTTTTTCTATGAGAAACGCCCAGGCGGAATGCAATAACAGATACCAAGGCGATTAAAATCAAAGTGACAACAGCGAACACTATGTAGATGATAGTATCTATTGTAAATACCTCCCTTTCAATATATTTTATTTTTAATTGTAAAAAAACATTCCTATATTAATTGTACCTTCTTTTTGTAATTCTGTCAATGGTAATTTCATTTTTTTATAAAATTTATTATAAAAATTATCATATAAATTAAGTAAAAAATCGTATTTGACAAATCTATTCAATATATTTTGGTAAAATAGCACATATTTTTTTAAAAAATAGAGGGAAGTCTTGACAGTAATGACAAAAAAAATTATAATTATAGGTAGTGAGGAGAGGCAAAATGAAGATTGTATTACCACAGCATGTTCAACATATTATTTATACATTAAACAGTGCCGGCTATGGGGCTTATGCGGTAGGCGGTTGCGTTCGGGATTCACTACGCGGCAAGATTCCGGCAGATTGGGATATTGCCACAGCAGCGCCACCTGATATCATTCTTACTTTGTTTCCTAAAACCATTCCAACAGGGCTACCCCATGGTACGGTAACAGTGCTTATGGATGGCATAGCCTATGAGGTTACAACCCTACGGGTAGACGGTGTGTATGAGGACCATAGACGACCGGAGCAGGTTACCTTTACGGATGATATCACGGAGGATTTGTCTCGACGTGATTTCACTATGAATGCAATGGCGTATCATCCGGATTTAGGACTCATTGATCCCTTTGGTGGTCGGCAGGATATTGAACAAAAGCTTATTCGCTGTGTGGGCGATCCTTTGCTCCGTTTTGATGAAGATGCGTTGCGCATGATGCGGGCGGTACGGTTTGCAGCGCAAACAGGGTTTACGATTCATCAGGATATTCTCGGCGCTATAGAACGGTGTGCGTCACTCATTACAGCGGTTAGTGCCGAAAGAATTCGCGATGAATTAATGAAAATTTTGTTATCACCACGGCCGGAACAAGTGGAGCTTTTACACGAAACAGGCCTCCTAGTTTTTATTATGCCGGAACTAGATAGATGCTTTTTTGTTGAGCAGAACACACGATATCATTGTTACGATGTAGGACATCATATTATGGTGGTGCTTCACCATGTACCCAATTCGCCGGTTTTGCGATTGGCGGCTTTGCTTCATGATGTGGGCAAGCCGGACAGAAAAACAACAGACACAGAGGGCGTGGACCATTTTAGGGGTCATGAAATCTCGAGTGCAGCGTTAGCAGATGTCATTTTAACACGGCTCCGTGTGGATAACAACACAAAAACGAAGGTCATACACTTAATCCGCTTTCATGATAGAAGAATGGAAGAAACTAAGGTTTCGGTTCGTCGCAGTGTTGCGGCTGTGGGTACGGAGCAGTTTTTAGATTTACTGTCCTTAATGCGTGCTGATACCAAGGGCCACCATCCTGAACATATTGACAATAACTTACGACATTATGACAAATTAGAGGATCTTTATCACGAGATTATAGCAGATGATGATGCACTTAAAATTGCGGATTTAGCCATTAACGGACACGACGTATTAGACTTGGGGTATCAGGGAAAGAAAATAGGTACCATTCTCAATTATGTCTTAGAATTTGTGTTAGAGCATCCAGAGCAAAATGAAAAGTCCTTGCTTCTTATGGTGGTACAAAATAATTTTTTAAAATAAGTGATTAAAAAAGAAAAATAGATGGTATATATAATTAAATCATGTTTTGTGGCAGTTGCGTAAGTTGGTTATAGCACATTGCTGATATTGATACAACAATTTCATACAGCAGACAATTTTCCCTATGGTTTTAGGATTGAACCTATGGTTTTCCATGAATGATATGTGTTATTATATGCATTTTGCATGAGAATATGGAGGGAAATTGAATGAAAGACTATCCGGTGGCAAAACTCAGAAATGTAGTGCTTTTAGGACATGGACGTGCAGGTAAAACCTCGCTGACAGAGGCTTTGCTTTATAGCACAGGTGCGTCTGAACGCTTGGGCAGCATAGCGGCGGGTAACACCGTTAGTGATTATGATGCCGAGGAAATTAAGCGACTTTGTTCCATCAGTACATCAGTCCTTCCTGTGGAATGGGCCGGTGGAAAAATCAATTTTATTGACACACCGGGCTATTTTGATTTTGTTGGCGAACAGGTTGAAGCCGTTGCTGCAGCCGATTGTGCTGTGCTGGTTGTTAGTGGCAAATCCGGCGTAAGCGTTGGTGCTGAAAAGGCCTGGGATCTTTGCGAGAAAAAAGGCATTCCCCTTATGATTTTTATTAATAAATTAGATGATGAAAAAGCAGATTATTACAAGGTGTTAAACGAGCTGAAAGAGAAATTTGGTAAGTGCATTGCACCATTTTTGGTGCCGATAAAAAATGGCGAATCTATTGATGGCTTTGTTAATGTTGTCAATATGACCGCTCGCCATTGGGAAAGCGGAAAAGCAATTGATGGCTCTGTGCCAGCCGGTTTAGAAGACGAGATTCAGCCCGTGCGGGATATGATTATAGAAGCAGTTGCTGAAACGGATGATGATTTGCTTAACAAATTCTTTGAAGGTGAAGAGTTTACTGCTGAAGAAATTTTTAAAGGTTTAAAGTACGGCACACGTCGCCGTGATATTGTGCCGGTTTTGTGTGGTAGTGCAATTAACAAGCAGGGCATAATGCTTTTACTGGATGCGATTATGGAATATATGCCGGCTCCCGATGCCTTTTCAAAAGTGGCAGAAACGGCAGCCAATGAACCGGTTGAGGTAGATGCTGATATAAATGGTCCTTTGGCAGCTCAATGTTTTAAAACCATTGCTGACCCGTTTATTGGCCGTCTCTCCTTTGTCCGTGTGTATCGTGGCGTGCTGAAGAAGGATAGCACAATCTATAATGTAAGCAAAAAGGCTGAGGAAAAAATTGGCCGTATTTACTTTATGCGTGGTAAAAAACAAATTGAAACCGATAGCCTTCAGGCGGGAGATATTGGCGCTGTTCCAAAACTGACGGTGACCTCTACCGGGGATAGCTTATGTGATAAGGCAACGTCGGTTTTATTTGAAACCATTACGTTTCCTGCACCGGTAACAAGTATGGCCATTATGCCTAAAGCTAAAGGTGATGAGGAAAAAATCAGTGCCGGTCTTCACAAAATGATGGAGGAAGATAAGACCATCCGTTTGGAAAATAATGCAGAAACTCATCAGCAGGTTGTCAGCGGTATTGGCGAGCAGCACATAGAGGTTATTGTTAGCAAACTCAAGACAAAATATGGTGTAGATGTGGATTTGGCAGAGCCTAAGGTACCCTATCGTGAAACCATTCGTAAGACAGTGAAAGCGGAAGGGAAGCACAAAAAGCAATCCGGTGGTCATGGGCAATATGGTCATGTTTGGATTGAATTTGCACCAACGGATTCAGAGGAATTAGTGTTTGAAGAAAAAGTATTTGGCGGTGCTGTTCCTAAGAACTTTTTCCCTGCTGTTGAAAAAGGTTTAAAGGACAGTATGGCCCATGGTGTGTTAGCCGGTTATCCCGTTGTGGGTTTAAAAGCCACCTTGTATGATGGGTCTTATCATAGTGTTGATTCCTCGGAAATGGCATTTAAAATGGCGGCCAACCTGGCATATAAAGCAGGTTTAGCACAGGCATCTCCTGTTTTGTTGGAACCTATTGGCACTTTGACGGTTACCATTCCCAATGCCAATATGGGTGATGTTATGGGTGATATTAACAAACGTCGTGGCCGCGTGTTGGGTAGCGAACCCCAAAGTGGTGGTAACGTGACGATTACGGCAGATGTACCCATGGCAGAAATGGCTAAATTTGCTACAGATCTGCGCTCCATGACCCAGGGCCGGGGCAGCTTTTCATTGGAGTTCCATGGTTATGAGCAGGCACCAGATCATGTGGCGAAGAAGATTATTGAGCAAAGTGCAAAGGAAACTTGAGGAGATTCTTGTGTTTAGCATGAGTTTACTTGTTATGATTCCGCGGAGAGTTTACTCTCCGCGGAATATTTATGCTTACATTTAAGACGAATGTTGGCAATTTTGTTGACATATCTCATGGGTTGTGCTATCCTTAAATATATAGAAACAAATTCTTCGGTTTATATAAAAAACAAGGAACGGAGCATGCTTGTGTTTTCACTTTTAACCCAGGAAAAAAACGCCAGATTAGGTGTTTTTCAGACAGTACATGGCGATGTACAAACCCCTGTCTTTATGAATGTGGCCACGGCTGCGGCTATTAAAGGAGCCGTATCAGCTGAGGATTTAAAAACCATTGGTTGCCAGGTGGCTCTTTCTAACACCTATCATTTACATCTTCGTCCCGGGGATGAAGTTGTGCGGACTATGGGTGGCTTGCATAAATTTATGAACTGGGATCGACCTATTTTAACAGATAGCGGCGGGTTTCAGGTCTTTTCACTGACAGCAATTAATCAGGTTTGTGAAGAGGGTGTTACCTTTGCTTCTCATATTGATGGTCATCGTATTTTTATGGGGCCGGAGGAAAGCATGACAATTCAATCTAATTTAGGGTCTACCATTGCAATGGCTTTTGATGAATGTATTCATGCTCGCACCGGTCACAAGGAAACACAGGAGAGCGTGGAACGGACAACGCGGTGGCTCATGCGTTGTAAAGATAAGCTGTCGGCTTTATCTGCAGCGCCGAACGCAGTAAACCCCCATCAAATGCTGTTTGGTATTAATCAGGGTGGTATTCACGACGATATCCGTATTGCCCATATGCAGGAAATTGCCAAATTGGATTTACCGGGGTATGCCATTGGCGGCTTGGCAGTTGGCGAAACCCATGAGGAGATGTACCATGTGTTAGACATGGTGTTGCCTCACGCACCGGAAGATAAGCCCCGCTATTTAATGGGTGTTGGAACACCGGCCAATATTATTGAGGGTGTTGCTCGGGGCATTGACTTTTTTGATTGTGTCCTGCCTGCTCGCAATGCACGTCACGGGCATTTATTTACAAATAATGGTGTTATTAACATTATGAATAAAAAGTATGAAACAGATCATTTGCCTATTGATCCAACCTGTAGTTGTCCTGCCTGTCAACATCATAGCCGAGCTTATATTCGGCATTTGATGAAGGCCGGGGAAATGTTAGGTATGAGATTGGCCGTGCTTCACAATTTATATTTTTATAATAACTTAATGAAAGAAATTCGGGAAGCCTTGGCAGAAGGCAGGTTTGAACGATACAGGCAAGAGCATGTGGAGCGTTTGGCAAGGAGAATATAAAAAAGAAAATGTTAAAAAAAGGCAAGACGAAAATCGTCTTGCCTTTTTATAATGTTATAATACAATCGTTTATGTTGGAAAATCAGGCCTTGCCGTCGCAACCCAGAACATTAACCAATTTTTTCTTAACCAAATCTTTAATAGCGGCGCGAGCCGGGGATAAGTACTGTCTGGGATCAAAGTGGCCCGGATTTTCAGCCATGTACTTACGAATGGAACCTGTCATAGCCAAACGCAAGTCAGAATCAATATTAATTTTGCAAACTGCAGATTTAGCAGCCTCGCGGAGCATCTCCTCGGGGATACCAATTGCATCAGGCATGTTACCGCCGTTAGCGTTAATCATTTCTACAAATTCAGGAATAACGCTGCTGGCGCCGTGAAGAACAATGGGGAAGTTAGGCAGTTGCTTTTCTACTTCCTTCAAAATATCGAAACGGAGCTGGGGCTTTTGGCCGGGCTTAAACTTATAAGCGCCATGGCTGGTACCAATGGCAATAGCCAAAGAGTCAACACCGGTGCGGGTTACAAATTCAACAACCTCAGAAGGACGTGTGTAGGAAGCATCCTCCTCAGATACATTTACATCATCCTCAATGCCGGCTAAACGACCAAGCTCACCTTCAACAACAACGCCACGTTCATGGGCATATTCAACAACCTTTTTGGTCAGTTCAATGTTGTCTTCAAAAGAATGGTGAGAACCATCAATCATAACAGAGGTAAAACCACCGTCGATGCAGGATTTGCACAGCTCAAAACTATCACCATGATCAAGGTGTAAGCAAATAGGCAGGTCGGTTTCAATGAGAGCAGCCTCAACCAACTTAACCAAATAGGTATGGTTTGCATACTTTCTGGCACCGGCCGAAACCTGCAGAATCAGGGGAGCGCTAACCTCTTTGGCAGCCTCGGTAATTCCCTGAATAATTTCCATATTGTTTACATTAAAGGCACCGATAGCATAACCGCCATCATATGCCTTTTGAAACATTTCCTTAGATGTAACTAATGGCATTTGTTTCATCTCCTTATAAATTTTATTACATATATTGTATCAAAATTCAAGGGGAAAATCAATAGGAAAAATAAATAAACTGACATTTTTTTCACAAAATTATTGGTCCAATTTATTTCGTGTTATATTTTATATCTTTAAAAAAATCATTTAATTTTGTTGTTGGTATTGATAGAACCAATCCTAACACTACACAGGCCATAGCTGTGCCAATATCGATGTTTTGTGTTGATAATGTTATAGGTATTTCTTGTGGCTCAATAAATGTTCCCTTTAAAGAAACAAAGGCACGTTGCACACAACATAAAAAGTTACATTGCTCCGGTCCAAGGATCACACTGGAGGCAGTTACTGTTGCTAAAGAATTAAAACCATAGGTTACCACTAACGATTTATTGTTGTATAGGGCAGATGTATCATCGGCATTTAAAATAGTCATATAATCAGCATAGCAAGGGGCAATACTGCTGTTGTGAACCAGGACAACATCACATTTTTTGTGGGGGGCTGGTGTTATTAAAATATAGTCGTGGTTATTGGATAGGGTGTCATTGCAGAAGCTCTTGCCTTGATTATGCAAAAAGTGTTGTAGTTGGGTTGCGATGGTATTGTCTTTTTCGGCAATGGAAAGAGTGACCATGAAAAACACCTCAATAGGATTGCTATTGCTTAGTAGTTTTGCAAAAAACTAGTTTTTTATGCGAGCTGTCATAAATAGAATATGTGGTGAATAGATTGAACTGAGAGAACTCTTATAAAGGAGGAGAAGAGAATGCAGATTGATTTTAAAAAAGAAATAATACCTGTGAATGAAATGAAGTGGCACCAAAATACCACACTTTTGGTGGAGGGTGACGTAATTGTGCCGGATATTAAGCCGGATATTCGCCAAGTGCTGATGACGGAAGCAGATGCTATTATTGAAGGTGTGACGCGGGATGATGGGAAGCTGAATGTTACCGGCACGGTAGTCATTCGCATTTTGTATATTGCAGACGAGGAAGCCTTGAGCCCCAAAAGCATGGAAACGAAATTTGACTTTAAAGATAGTATAGATATGCCTGGGGAGGAAATGGAAGATATTAACGTTAAAGCAACTACAGAGCATATTGAATTTTCACTCATTAACTCCCGAAAGCTCAATATGAAGGTGGTTGTTTCACTTGCCGCAAAAGGCTATGCCAAAAGGGCACTTTCTTTCTTAACGGATGTATTAGGAGAAGGAACCTTGCAAACTCGCAAAAGTCCCCTTTCCCTTTATCATGTTGTAGCTGATACGCCCCGGGATATTGTGATTACGGAGGCAATTGAAGTGCCCTCTGCTAAAATGGATATTGATGAGATTATTATGCTGAACATCAAGGCATCTCGTGGAGATTGTAAAATTATGTCCGGCAAAATATTATTAAAAGGCTCTTTGTTGGTCAATACCCTATATAATGGTGTGGATGCAGAAGCGGGTATTCAGCATATGGAGCATGAGATTGCTTTTAGTGAAATGGTAGATGTTGAGGGATTGCAAGATGACTGTATGTGTCATGTGACCTATAGTGTAAAAAATGTATATTACACATTAAAAGAAGATATGAATGGTGACCCCAGGTTAATTTCCTTAGATGTAGTGTTGCGCGCTGATATTATAGCCTCGAAAACACAAGATATACATATTATTGATGATTGCTACAGCACTACCAATATGGTATCCTTACATCAAGAGACCCTTTGCATAGATGAGCTTCTCTCTGAGGGAACCAGTCATGAAAGCATTAAGGAAATTTTAACAATTCCTGAAGGAGTACCCATGACAGGTGCGGTGTATAATCTATCATGTAAAAGTCGTGTCAATGGTATACAGATAGTAGACGAAAAAATGGTCATTCACGGCAAACTGACGGCGTTTGTTTTGTATGGTGCTCATGGTGAAAATGTGCCTATGTATAGTTTAGTCGGCGAATTTGACTTTGAGCATGCTGTTTTAGTGGATAACATTGATGACTCTGCGCTGTGTGAATGCTCCATCACCGAACAGGGACTTAGCTTTACCCTAAATGCTGCTTCGGAAATCGAATTGCGTTGTAATCTGGAATTTTATACGCGTGCTATTAAAAAAGCAGATATAACCATTATCAAACATTGTGAAATAACAGATGAGGAGTGGAAACCGCGCTGCGGAATGGTTATTTATTTTGTGCAAAAGGGCGATAATCTTTGGGATATTGCCAAGCGTTACCAAATAGATCAGACTAAAATTATGGAGTTAAATCGCATGGATACTCCCCAAATATTTCCCGGACAGAAAATTTTAATTCCGGGTGCATAGCCGATGTTTTGCGGCTTGACATTTGACGGCTTATTGTGTATAATAGCCACGAAGGGCGGGGAGAAATATGTCACATATGACCTGTGAAACCTGTGGAAATTATGTATATGATGAGCTGTCGGACTGTTATTTTTGTGCCGTGAACCTGGATGAGGACGAAATGCATCATTTTTTGTCGGGGGCTTCCTTTGCTTGCTCCTATTGGCGTAACGGGGACGACTATGAAATTGTTAGCAAACAACGATAAGGATATGCTTAATATGAAAGCGTTACAACAAAAGAAATTGTTTTTACTGGATATGGACGGCACCATGTACTTAGACGGTACATTGTTTCATGGTGTTTTGGAATTTTTGTCATATGTTACAAGGATAGGTGGCCGCTATATTTTCCTTACTAATAACTCTTCTAAAGGGGTTAACGCCTATATCGAAAAATTAAAAACAATGGGCATTAATACCGGTGCGGAGAATTTTGTAACCTCTGTTCATGCTACAGTTTTGCATTTGCAGAGCAAACAGTATAAAAGTATATATGCCTTCGGAACGGCATCTTTTAAGTCTCAACTGGGCGAAGCAAACTTACCGATTACGGATGTTCTTACCGATGATATTGACTGTTTGTGCATGGGGTTTGATACAGAGCTGACCTTTTCAAAACTAGAGGATGCCTGCATCTTATTAAATCGTGGTGTAGATTATGTTGCCACCAATCCGGACTGGGTGTGTCCCACATGGTATGGGTTTGTGCCGGATTGTGGTTCCATTAGCCAAATTCTTTGCACAGCCACAGGCAGAATGCCGCAATTTATCGGTAAGCCGGAACCAACCATGGTTCGTCTTGCTATGGAAAAAACAGGATTTTCCACCGAGGAGACAGTGATGATTGGGGATAGGCTCTATACGGATATTGCCTGCGGTGTCAATGCCGGTGTCAGTACAATTTTTGTATTAAGTGGAGAAGGGACCATGGCAGATATAGAAAAAAGTCAAGTGAAACCCACCTATATTATGAAGGATATTAAAGAGTTGCACGAGGCATTGTTAAGGCAGGCATAACAGAGAAAATTTAAACAAAAGATGTAACGAAAGAAATACAGATGACAAGTGATACCCTTGTCAACATGTGTTCTTATGTGAATATAATGTAAAGGGTAGGAATTTTCATGGATCAAAAGAACAGCAGACGCACTAAATTGACATGCTATTTTACTTATTTGGCGATGTCCTCCATATTTAGTTGGCCCCCACTTTTGTTTGCAACATTCTGGGAGCTTTATGGTATATCCTATACACTTCTTGGCACTCTTGTGCTTGTAAATTTTTGTACACAGCTTGGAATCGATTTGATATTCAGTTTTTTTAACCAATATTTTAACATTCATAAAACTATTCGTATTATGCCCCTTATTACGGCTATGGGTTTGTGTCTGTATGCGTTAATACCCATGCTGTTTCCGGGCTACGCTTACATAGGTTTGCTGGCAGGTACCATTCTTTTTTCGGTGGCAGCCGGTCTGGGAGAGGTGCTGGTTAGTCCAACGGTTGCCGCACTGCCTTCTGACACACCGGATAAGGATATGAGCATTCTGCATTCTTTGTATGCCTATGGGTTTGTATCGGTTGTTCTCCTTGGCACATTATTCATTCACTTTGTAGGCCAGGAATATTGGATGTATTTAACATTTTTCTGGGCCATCTTTCCCATCATTGCTTCCGTGATGCTGATGAGAGTACAGCTTCCTGATATGGATATGAGCCATCATGAGAAAAAATTAGCTAAGTCAAGGTATCGTACCAAAAGCCTTGCTCTATGTGTAATTTGCATATTTTTGGGTTCTTGTGCAGAGAATACCATGACTAACTGGATATCGGTTTATATTGAAAAAGCCTTGCATATACCAAAGGTATGGGGGGATATTCTCGGCATGTCTTTATTTGGGTTATTGCTGGGTTTTACCAGAACAGCCTATGGAAAATACGGTAAAAATATTTTTAAGGTTATGTTGTGGAGCATGGTCGGCTCTGTAGTATGCTATGTAACAGCGGCTCTTTCTGTGAATGCTCTTTTATCTGTAGTGGCTTGCGTTTTAGTTGGTGTTTTCACATCTATGCTGTGGCCGGGAACGTTGATTTTAATGGAAGAAAAAATTCCCGGTGTTGGGGTTGCCGCTTACGCGCTGATGGCGGCAGGTGGCGATTTTGGCGCATCTATGGCACCACAGGCATTGGGTATTATTGTAGACAATATTTCTCTTACGGAGTGGGCCAAAACATTTGGGCAGGCATTGTCGCTAACCCCTGAACAGGTGGGATTTAAAGTTGGCGTGCTCATTGCAACCCTTTTCCCTGTTTTGGGTTTGATTCTTTTGGTCTATATGAAAAAACATTTTAAAAAGCATGAGATGTAGGTAAACAATCATTTTTAATACAACTCATTTTGTATGCATTATTTTATAAAAAATTGGAGACCCATACTTTCAAAGTACTGGCCTCCAATTTTTTTTGCTTGTTCATTAGATTGCTCTAGTCACTTTATCGGAACGAAGACATCTGGAACATACACTAATGGTTTTCGGAGTTCCGTTCACTAATGCCTTAACCTTTCTGATATTGGGCTTCCAGGTTCTGTTGGATCTTCTGTGAGAATGGCTAACCTTAATGCCAAACACCATACTTTTTCCACAAACTGCACATTTTGCCATCTATCGTACACCTCCCATATTCAGGTACATTATACTAATTATATGTTTTTTGGTCAGCAATAAAACCCAACCAATAAATTGACAACCTATATTATAACAAATTATTTTGCTAAAAGCAAGAGTTTTTTGCATGTTTTTTCAATTATTTGAGAGAATGCTCTTTGACAGGGATTCTAGTCATTTAAGCTCTTGATGCAAAAGGCTGGCTTTAACTGTGTTTTTCATCAGCATGGCAATGGTCATGGGACCAACGCCACCGGGAACAGGTGTTATAGCCGAGGCTTTTTCAATTGCGGCATCAAAGGCTACATCGCCAACCAATTTGCCGTTTGGCAAACGATTCATGCCAACATCAATTACAACGGCGCCCTCTTTAATCATATCACCGGTAATGAGTTCAGGCACACCAACAGCCGCCACCACAATATCGGCCTGCCGGACTGTTTCAGCTAAATCACGGGTTTTGGAATGACAAATTGTGACTGTGCCATGGGCATGGAGCAATAGCATTGACATGGGCTTGCCTACAATATTGCTGCGACCAATAACCACGCATTCCTTGCCGACAATGCTAATGCCGCTTTCCTTAATTAACTCCATAACACCGGCAGGGGTGCATGGCAGGAAATCGTAATCTCCAATCATGATTTTACCCACATTAACAGGGTGAAAGGCATCCACGTCCTTATCGGGGCGAATGGCATTTATCACCGCTTTTTCATCTAAGTGAGAGGGGAGAGGTAATTGACAAAGGATGCCATCAATGTTACTTTCGTTCAGGGTTTCAATTAAGGTTAAAAGCTCTTCCTGTGTGGTATTACCGGGGAGAGCATACTCCTCAGAACGAATACCGATATATTCACAAGCCTTCTTTTTATTATTTACATAAATGCGGGAGGCGGGGTCATCACCCACGATAATGACGGCCAGACTGGGATGAACGCCCTTTGTCTGCAGTACGGCCACCTCTTGCCTCAGTTCTTCCTTGATTCTTTGTGATACGGCCTTGCCGTCCAGAATTTTTGCGTTTGTCATGTTGGTTTCCTCCAGTTTTATCCGTCTTGTTTATTTTATTTTTTGGTTTGATATGGTTGGGCGGAATTAGGCAGTCGGGGCCATAACCGATTAAATCGGTGCGGTTGGCTTTTTGCAGTGCCTTCATGACCAGGACTCTGTTTTCAGGTAAAAAAGCTTGCAATAATGCCCGTTGCATTGCTTTGTCTTCGCCTTTTGGTATATAGACAGGCTTCATAGTAAAGGGATCTAAGCCTGTGTAATACATAGCGGTAGAAATGGAGCCGGGGGTAGGATAAAAATCCTGTACTTGCTCCGGTTTTATTTTTTCCCGACGCAGGTAAACAGCCAGCTCAATAGCCTCCTTTAATGTAGAGCCGGGGTGACCGGACATTAAATAAGGCACTAAATACTGCTCCTTGTCCAAGGATTCGTTTATCCTCTTAAATTTCTTACGAAAGGCCTCGTATACTTTATGCTCCGGTTTTCCCATAGCGGCTAAAACGGTATCGGCAATGTGTTCCGGCGCTACCTTAAGTTGTCCGCTAACATGATGGGCTAAAAGTTCATAAAAAAAGCTGTCATCCTTATCGGCCATAACATAGTCAAAACGAATGCCAGAACGAATAAAAACCTTTTTAACATAGGGTAGGGCCCGCAATTTTTTCAGCAGATTTATATAATCCTCATGGTTTACATCCATAGCGGCACAGGGCTTGGGAAATAAACAGCGTTTATCCCGACAGATGCCTTTTTTTTGTTGTTTTTTGCAGGCAGCATGGTAAAAGTTAGCTGTTGGCCCGCCTACATCGTGAATATAGCCTTTAAAGCCGGCTAAATCCTTTATAACAGAAGCTTCTTTTAAAATAGATTCGTGGCTCCGGGCTGTTACAACTCGACCTTGGTGAAAGGTGAGTGAACAAAAATTACAAGAGCCAAAGCAGCCTCGGGAAGAGGCAATGCTGAACTGCACCTCAGCCAGGGCAGGCACACCACCTGCATCATCATACATGGGGTGAGCGCTACGGACATATGGCAGTTCATAGACTGCATCTAAGGCTGTGCCGCACAGAGGGGGCATAGGTGGATTTTGCACCACATATCGATTATTGTGGGCTTGCACCAGGGTTTTGCCTCGCACATGGTCCTGTTCATAGAAGGCAATGCAGGTGGCTTTGGCATACTGGACCTTGTCAGTTGCAACTGCTTCGTAGGAGGGAAGACAAATATACTCAGATTTTATATCCTCCAGATGGCTTGTAACATAACAAGTGCCACGAATATTTTTTAGCTGTGAAACGGCGTTGCCCTTTGCCAAAGCATCTGCAATTTCTACGGCAGCGGATTCTCCCATGCCGTAAATCAATAAATCGGCACGGCTATCTAACAAAAGGGAACGTCGCACGTTATCTTGCCAGTAATCATAATGAGCCAAACGACGCAGACTGGCTTCAATGCCGCCAATCATAATAGGCAAATCGGGAAAGGCTTCCCGAACACGGTTTGCATAAACAATGGTAGCTCGGTCCGGTCGCTTGCCGGCAATGCCACCGGGGGAATATAAATCCTGTCGCCTTGGTTTCTTTGCGGCAGTATAATGGGATACCATAGAGTCTAAATTACCAGCGCCGATAAAGGCACCTAATTTTGGTCGCCCTAACACAGTAAAGGGTTCCGGGCTTTGCCAATCAGGTTGTGCAATAACCCCCACTCGATAGCCGGCGGCGGTTAACACTCTTGTCACTACCGACACGGCAAAGGAGGGGTGGTCCACATAAGCATCACCTGAAATATAAATAAAATCAGGAGCATCCCAACCTAAAGCATCCATTTCCCTGCGGGAAACCGGCAAAAATCCGGAGTTTATTCCCATCATGACCGAATGCTCATTTCTAAATAATCTTCTTTCGATAAAAGCACCTCACGAGGTTTGCTGCCGTCCTGAGGGCCAATCCATCCTCGTTCCTCCATTTGGTCTACAATGCGAGCGGCACGGGAAAAACCAATTTTTAACCGACGTTGGAGATAGGATGCAGAAATTTTACCTGTGTCTACAGCTATTTCAATGGCACGAGGCAACAATTCATCATTATCTCCGGCATCGTGGTTGTTTCCATCATTTATGGTAACGGTTTTTCCGTTTTCTATTTTTTCAATAATATCTTCATCATAGCGCGTTACAGAACCGCTTTTAATAAATTCAACCACACGTTCAACTTCCTTATCAGAGATAAATGCGCCTTGCAGGCGAGTAGGCTTAGAAGAACCGACAGGAGAAAAGAGCATATCGCCTCGACCCATCAGTTTTTCAGCGCCGACTGCATCTAAGATAACACGACTATCAATGTTTGAAGATACAGCAAAAGCAATGCGAGAGGGAATATTGGCTTTAATTAATCCGGTGATGACATCGGCGGAAGGACGTTGGGTTGCCACAACTAAGTGCATGCCGGCAGCCCGTGCCATTTGGGCTAGACGGCAAATAGAGTCTTCCACTTCCCCGGGCGCTACCATCATTAAGTCTGCCAACTCATCAATGATAATCACAATATGGGGTAAGGTATTTTCACCGCCGGATTCAATTATCATGTTGTTATATCCCTTTACGTCTCGAACATTACATTCAGCAAACAAGGCATAACGGCGTGTCATTTCTTGAACAGCCCAATAAAGTGCACCGGAGGCACGGCGGGGATCTGTCACAACGGGAATCATTAAGTGGGGTATCCCGTTATACACATTCAGTTCTACCACCTTGGGGTCAACCATGAGCAATTTGACATCGTTAGGGTCAGCTTTGTAAATGATGCTGGCAATTAAGGTGTTAATACAAACACTCTTACCGGAACCGGTTGTGCCTGCAATCAATAAGTGGGGCATTTTTCCTAAATCCACCACCACATTCTTTCCGGCAATATCTTTCCCCAAAGCAAAGGCCAGTTTAGAGGGAAAAGAAGTAAAGTCCTCCGAATCCAGCACTTCGCGAATGCTCACTACGTCGATGGATTTATTGGGGATTTCAATGCCAATAGCTTCTCGCCCCGGAATGGGTGCCTCAATTCGCACACCTGTAGCTGCCAGTCGTAGGGCAATATCATCGGCAAGACCCACAATTTTACTTACTTTTACACCATCGCCCGGTTTCAGCTCATAGCGCGTAACGGTTGGACCCTTGCTAACGTTTAACAGCCTTGCCTCTACGTTAAAACTTTTTAGAGTAGCGATTAATTTGGAGGCAGTTTCCTTTAATTCTGCTCGTGAATCAGCAGTGTTTATTCCGGTGGCGGGAGGATTAAGTAGGGATACATCAGGACAGGTATACGGAATTTTCTCAAAAGCATCCTCTATTTCTTGGGCGATTTCATCAGTTTCTTCTTGGGAGAGAGATTCTGCCTTTGTCACAATAGGGGTATGGGAGGCGCCTTCCTCCTGATTTTCTTGTGAGGCAGTGTCCATATCGGTGGGGGCTGTTGCGGGAATCAATGAGCCTTCTGATTCGGGAAGTACCTTATCTAAAATGGCATCTAAATCTTTAAAATTATAATCAAGCTCGGTTTGGTCATCAATAGAAATGTTGCGAATGGCTTCGGGAATATAACTTTCGTCATCGTAGGGCTTTTTTATAACCTGAGTGGATTTATTGGTGCCTTCCAATTTATCACAAACAACTTCGTCATCACTAAAGTTTGGCAGGCTACGCTTACGCATCAGTTCGGCTTTGCTTTCCTGTGCCTCGCGAACAGCTTCCATTTGTATGGTTTTAACATCCATAAAGCAACGTACTAACAGTCTCAGTAGGGCTTTTAAGGGTGACCATTTTGTTAAAATCATGATGAGTATTAGCAAGATTGTAATGAGAATAATGCCGGCGGCAATAGAGCCAACCGTATTGGCAAAAATATCACAAATGATGCCGCCAACTACACCGCCGCCGTATCCCATGGTGCCGTTCCACCAATACTCTCCCAGGCTTGCGAGCAAAATAGGATTCATTGCTTTAATGCCTGAGAATAATTGAAACAGAGAGGACAGGGATAAAATAATGAGACCGCACTGCATATATTTCGTTTTATTTTCTTCGTATTGCCGCCCAATAGCACGATGAATGCCGAAGGCTAAACATAATAGTGGCGTTAAAAATGCAGGAAAGCCTAAAAGACCGCAACATAGCGCGCGAACCCATTCCCCTACAATGCCACTGGGAGCATAGAGGAAAACAGCCAATAAAAGACCGCCCACTACAATTAATAGGGATTTTAATTCACTTTTCATGGGCGAAGCGATGGTCTGCTGGGTTGCCTTTTTTGATTTTTTTGTTGATTTCTTCTTTGCAGCTGCCATATGTATATCAAGTCTCCTTTTAAGAATCTATAGACATTTTATTACACTATCTTTCATTGTATCATAAAATCTAATTTTTTTCCAGCCTTTTTTTATAAAGTTTGCATCATTTGCAGCGATGGAGATTTCTTGACAAACATATGCGAGTATGTTAATATGGAACTGTGGAAAAGAGAGGGGCGATGTGCTTGGCGAAGAAGAAAAATAGCAGGGGCAAATGGCTGTCCTGTGTACTTGCAGTATTATCCGCGTTAGCTATTTTAGCTACCTATGACCGAGGAGGCAAAAAAAGGGGAACACTTTATCAATTTTGTGTTCCTTGTCAAAATCAGGAAAACCATTGGCTGATGGAGGAGGAAGTTACGGCTTACATAAAAGAACTGGCCAAAGAGAGATCATGCGCCGTAGCCGGTGGCAACATCCATTCTAAAAGTCAGTTTGAGACCTTTACATATGCTTTATGGGCTACAAGCCAAACAGATGTTATGAAAATAGCACAAGCCGTGGAGGAAAAATTTCATGTGAAATCTTGCTCTTACAATCGAGCAGAGCGGGTTTGTTCATAATCCTTTTTCCGCAGATTTTTGAAAAACTCTTTTAATAGGGCGGTACATTCTTCTTCCATAATGCCACCATAAACTTCTATGGAGGTGTTACGTAGCAAATCATTTTTTCCGCCGCAAGCACCTGCAACAGCATCGTAGGCACCGAAATATAGCTGGCCAGGCTTGGCAAGCAAAATTGCTCCCGCGCACATGGGGCAAGGCTCTAAGGTTACATATAAGGTGCAATTTTCCAAACGGCGAGAGCCTAAGAGATGTAACCCCTCAGATAGTACTAACATTTCAGCATGGGCTAAAATACCGGAACCGCTTTCTGTTAGGTTATGGGCACGGCAGATTATTTTTTTATTATGTACTAATATGGCCCCTACAGGGACTTCGCCTGTTTGGGCTCCTTTTTTTGCTTCTGAAAGGGCCTCCTGCATAAAAAAATTGGTCACAAAAGCCCTCCTTTTTGTGCAGCCTCATACATTAATATAGAGGCGGCAGCTGCCACATTTAAAGATTCAGCACTTCCGGCCATGGGGATTTTTACAATGGTATCAGCAAGATGCAGAATGGGGTCAGAAACCCCTTTTGCTTCGTTACCCACAGCCACTATCGTGTTGGCCATAGGCTGCCAATTTTCCACAGAAAGGCTCCTTGTATGCAGGGCAGAAACAACCAAAGTAAATCCACACCCTTGCATAGTGGTCAGTACTTCCGGCGTTATGTCTGTAAAAATTTGTATGTGGAATAAGGAACCCATAGTAGAACGGACCAATTTAGGGTTATATGGATCTACACATTCCGGGGAAAGCATAACACCGCTAAAACCCATTGCATCTGCTGTGCGAATCATGGTTCCCACATTACCAGGGTCCTGCACTTTATCACAATATAGATACATGCCTTTTGTTGGCAAGGGAGGAGTTTGGGGCAAGGCACAAACACACAGAATACCCTGGGGCGTTTTTGTGTCAGACATCTTGGTGAATAACCGGTCGGGGACCCGATAAACGGGGATATTAGCCAACAAGGCAGAAATAGTTTGCGGGAGCGAAAAATCCTGACTGATGACAATAGATTTTACCTGATAAGCAGAGTCTAAAGCCCACAAAACAGACATGGCACCCTCCACTAAAAAAGCGCCATATCGTTCCCTATATTTTTTTTCTTTTAATGCAGAAATTTCTTTGACAACCTTATGGTCTGTGGCTGTAATTTTATGTATCATCTCCATCCACTCCTATGGCTCTATTGTAGCATAGCTTATAAAAAAATTCAACCGATATTCTTGTTTTTATTGATTTTCCTTTTTGCATATGATACAATTAATTCATATACAATATGCGTATTATCCTTGTTGATATTGCGGCTGTTGCAAAATTAACAGGAAGGGATATACTATGATTTTATTAATTTTGTCTGCGGTTATGTATGGTTTGAATTACACCCTTACAAGCTATTACCAAAAAGATGGTCACACAGGGAAACAAGCATTTATGACATTTAATTATTTGGTCGGCCTTTTGACAGCTTTACTCTTTTTTGTTGTCAATGGTTTTCAACTGGAACTTAGCTTATATTCTGTTATTATGGGTGCCATCTATGCTATTTTTGTCACTTTATATCGGCTTCTTGGGTTTCGCATTATGGGCAAGGGACAAACGGCACTTTATACTGTTTTTTTAATGGCAGGCGGTATGATGTTGCCCTATGTTTGGGGAATTGCCTTTTTACATGAACCCTTTTCCCCCTTGGGTGTAATAGGTCTTTCTTTAATGACTGTATCCATGATTATTTTACATTATGACGATAAAAAGGTGTCTCTGAAAATGACACTTATGTGTTTAGCTGTTTTTTGCTTTAATGGGATTGTGGGTATTATTACCAAGGAACATCAAATCAATCCTCTGGCGGTTTCGGCAACGGATTTTGTTATTGTTGCCAATTTGATTCTAGGTGTTGCAGGGTTTGCTTTAACTCAGTTTTATCGTGACAAGGGACATAAGGAGAAACAAAAAATCTTTAATTGTCGCTCTTTTTTGATTATTGCCTCGGTTGCGGCTGCCAGCGGCTTGGCATATTTTTTACAGCTTTTAGGTTCTATAAACATTGCTGCATCGGCGGGTTATCCGGTCATTACAGGCGCAACAATTGTATCTACGACAATTTTAGGATGGCTTTGTCTGAGAGAGCGTGTTAATAAAAGATTTGTTTTTGGATTGATTTTGTGTTTTGTAGGAACCTGTATGTTTATATAGAGCTTAGCGTGGATAAAATAAAGCCGAAAAAGGCGAAAGAAGGCGTCGGGTATGGAAAAAAATATTTGGGAAAATGTATACTATAGGCTTAATGACCCTGTGGAAATTAAGCTGGCAGTTTTATATACACTTTCTTATGCAGATATTCCTGTTAGTGATGTAGAATTAAAACATTGTATGATTGAGGCTACGCGGGTAGATTTCATGGAATTATGTAATGTTTTAGAACAGCTATTGGGAGAAAATCATATCAAAACGGTATGGCGTGATGAAATGGATAAGTATGTGTTAACCCCTTCCGGTGAGGATATGATTTCTATGTTTGCCAATAAGCTCCTTCCCAGCGTAAAAAAGGGATTAAAGCAATCGGTTGACCAATATTATCGTAATGAACGCAGCCGTAAATCTTTGCGCTGTGATGTACAACCCTTGGGGGATAATTTGTACAATGTGGAATTAGAATTAAGAGAAGGGAAAAAGATATTGTTATCCTTAGAGTTGTTTGCCGGCAGTAAACAGCATGGCCTTTTAATGTGTCGTCGTTTTCGCGAGGATCCTTATGGTTTTTATGAAAATATAATTGGCCTTTTGGAAATAAAGGAAGACAGGGAGCCTATAGAATTGTAATATTTTTGTTTGTGGTATAATGGTGGGTATCAGCGTGTGAGGCGAGGTTGGTTGCGATGTGTACTTATATTTGCGCGCAACCTGTTTTTTGATTATTATTTACGCCTTATATCTGCTCCTAACTGTTGCAATTTTTTCTCTAAAGCGGCATAACCTCGGTCGATGTGATGAATATCAGAGATTTCGGTGTCGCCGCGGGCTGCCAGGCCTGCAATCACCAGGGCTGCACCAGCACGCAAATCCGTGGCAGTTACCTTGGCGCCGGTTAAATGATTACATCCCTCAATCATTGCACAACGACCTGCCACTTTAATAGAAGCACCCATACGACAGAGTTCAGCAACATGCATAAATCGATTTTCAAAAATAGTTTCTGTCACCAGGGCAATACCCCGAGCTATGGATAAAAGGGCGGTCATAGGTGCCTGCATATCGGTGGGAAAACCCGGGAAAGGCAGCGTTTTTACATCAACGGCTTGTAAGGCGCCCCCACCATGAATGGAAATAGTATTTTCGCCCATGGTTATCGGCACATTCATTTCGAGTAATTTGGCGGTCATAGGCTTGCTATATTCAGGTAAAATATTTGTTACCGTTACGCAACCACCGGTGGCGGCTGCGGCAACAAGGAGGGTGCCAGCCTCGATGCGGTCGGGCATAATGGTGTACTGTGTGCCGTGAAGGGATGTAACACCGGTAATTTTAATGGTATCGGTGCCTGCACCACTTATTTTGGCCCCCATGCTGCATAAAAAGTTGGCCAGGTCCACAACCTCCGGTTCAACGGCGGCGTTTTCAATGATAGTATCTCCTTGCGCTAATACGGCAGCGGACATAATATTTTCAGTTGCGCCTACACTGGGGAAATCTAAATATATTTTAGCCCCATGCAGTTTTTTTGCTGTGGCAATGATACAACCTTCTGCGGTTGTAATGGATGCGCCCAAAGCAGCAAAACCTTTAATATGCAAATCTACAGGACGGGCCCCAATGGGGCAACCGCCGGGCATAGCAATCTGCACTTGCCCCAACCGTGCCAACAAGGGTCCCATTACTAAAATAGAGCCCCGCAGGAGACCGGCTAATTCATAGGGTACAATGCAATGATTTAGCTTTCGGGTATCAACGATTACTTCATTTACATTTTTCTGGTCCATCCTGCAACCCAGTACTGATAAGATTTCGCACATAATTTTGACATCGGTTAAGGCAGGAATTTCCTTTAGCAACACCTTGTCACCGGATAAAAGAGAGGATGCTAAAATGGGAAGAGCAGCATTTTTAGACCCCGTTACGGCTACAGTGCCGCATAAAGGTTTTCCGCCTTGTATAACAAATGTATTCATGTATGAAAACGCCTCCTAATTGGTTTCGTTTTCAGTATTGCCGAAAGATGAAGTTCCATACGAAGTAAAAAAATGAAAAAATTTATTTGAAAGAGATGAGCAGAATGACAGTAAAAGAATTAGCTTGTAAACGAGAAAGTTGCCGAGCCTATGACGGACGGACAGTTTCTTATGAACTGTTACAGGATATTATGGAAACCGCCTGCCTTGCCCCTTCGGCCTGTAACTCTCAACCTTGGCGTATGATTGGTGTTTATGGGGAACATACTGAGGCTTTGGCTCAAATGATTAAAAAAAGCGGCCGCAATAATTTTGTAGATAAAGCAGGTGCTTTTGTGGTAATTTGTGAAACCCAGGCAACCTTAAAGCCCGGTGTTTGTACAGATGAGCAATATTTTGCAAAAATGGATCTCGGTATGGCTACCATGCTCCTCACTTTAGCTGCCACAGAGAAAGGACTTTCGACTTGTATTTTAGGATGCTTTGACGAGGAGGCAGTTAGAAGTGTTCTGCAAATACCGGCATCTATTCCAATTCGTTTAATTGTGGCAGTTGGATATGCAGAACAGCCCGGCGTGCGAGAAAAAATAAGAAAGCCTGCCGAGGAAACACGGTGTTTTCAGACATGGTAAGGTAAGTGCAGCAATACATGGATAGATTGATGCACGCTTTTCGAATCGCCAGAATGTTGAATGAATAACAAAGGGTCCCCATGTAGTTATTTGTGTGGGGACCCTTTGTTGCTTTATTTACGGTGTCTTTATGTTATATCAAAAGTATAACACTTTCTTTTTTATCGTTGTGCCTTTTGGGTTTGCAATGGCTGTTAATTCGTATGTGACAATGGGAAATGCATGTTCCCTGCAGACCTTTACCCCTATGCACCCAAAATCACCATATACATATACTGATAATAAAGGAGGTGAATATATATGAGATGTTATCAATGTAAGTGCACCTGCGTAGCAGCAATCGTGAGCATACTAGCAGGCGTTGCCCTAAGTGTTTTATATGCTTTGGGTTTTGTAACAACAAGCCTTATCTTTTGGGCATACCTTGCTATAGGTATTGCGGCTATCTTTTTAGCACCCCTTTACAGCCAACAGGGTGCAGGTGATGGAGAAGGTTGTTTTTGCAAGCACAGGAGATTATTGACGGCTGTATCTATCGGTACAACCATTGTTGCAACTGTTGGATTGATTATTCGTACGGTAGCATCGACTGTTACTGTGGCTATTGTGTTGGGGATTGCCACGTTTTTGGCAGTGTTTGTTTTGGCTACAGTTGTTTGCTTTACTAATTGTTTGTGTCGTCAGTAACAGAAGTTAGGCTTTACAATGTTACAATGGAACTGTTATTTTTACAGTTCCATTGGTTTACAAAAAGAAAGCAGCAAGACAAACTTCGTCTTGCTGCGATAAGCCATGTGTTAAACCAGAATTACTTAAACTTTCTTTTTCTGGCAGCTTCGGATTTCTTTTTTCTTTTTACACTGGGCTTTTCATAATGCTCTCTTTTTCTAAGTTCTGAAAGAACGCCATCTTTTGCGCAGGAACGCTTAAAACGACGTAGGGCACTATCTAAAGACTCGTGATCCTTAAGTCTGATTTCGGACATGTAATATTCCCTCCCTCCGGTACTTTGCGTTGGGTTTCATCATGCTAAATGATGGGTGGCCCAAAAGCCGCAGAACCATACGAACTATGCGACAGGGCAATGTGCGAGACGGTTTTTGCCTCACGGAAAATTCCTCGCTATACAAAACTACGAAGTATATTATACCGAAATTTGGTGTAAATGTCAACAAATTTTTTTCGACATTTCACAAAAAATTAATCTTTTTTTGTTGCATTATTATTTTTTACGGAAAATGCCGCAAAAAACAATAGATAAGGTAGGCGGTATTCGTTTGTGGTGTCATACTCATTGCTTCATTTTGACAAAGTATTTTATTTTTCTTAATTTTTATGTGGACAAACAAAAAAAAATGTTATATAATATGTATCGTACAACATGATTGTTTCTAATAGTTTACAATTAAGAAAAGAGGGGTAGCATGAGTCAACTGTGCGTAATGGAACATCCTTTAATTAAGCATAAGGTTTCTATTTTAAGAAGTAAGGACACATCTGTTAAGGACTTTCGTGAATTGATTAACGAAATTGCTTTGCTTATGGGTTATGAGGCTACAAAAGATTTACAACTCTCCGAAATGAAGGTGGAAACCCCCTTAATGGAAACGATTGGCTACAGTATTGAAAAACAGGTGGCATTAGTGCCGATTTTGCGTGCCGGCCTCGGTATGGTCGATGCATTAACCAGCCTGATTCCTGCTGCAAAGGTTGGCCATATTGGTCTATATCGTGACCACGAAACATTGCAACCTGTTGAATACTATTGTAAACTGCCAACAGACATTGAAAAACGCCAGGTTCTGGTTTTAGACCCCATGCTGGCTACCGGTGGCAGTGCAGCAGCCGCCATTGATTTTATTAAACAACGGGGTGCCAAGCGGATTAAGCTCATGTGTATTATTGGTGCACCGGAAGGCGTTAAAGCGGTGCAGGAGCAACATCCAGATGTTGATATTTATATAGCAGCTTTAGATGAAAAACTGAATGAAAATGGATACATTTTACCCGGTCTTGGTGATGCAGGTGACAGGTTGTTTGGCACTCTGTAATTCACTTGATAGCTGTTTTAACTGTAGCGCTGTAGGATTTTATCTATATGGCGTTGCAGTTTTTTTAAGTTAAAAACGGAAGGTGTAAAAATGAAAAATGGTTGGCTGATTATCAATCACTTTTTACAATCAGATAAATTTGAAGAGCATTACGAATGGCTTCAGGAGGCAGCAGAACAAATTGGTTTTACGTTAAAAATTAAAACCGGCTGTGACTTAATGCAAAGTATTGATGGCGGTATGGTCAATCAGGAACCTCTGCCTGATTTTGGATTGTTTTGGGATAAGGACATTCGGTTAGCAATGGCTTTAGAGCGAAAAGGACTGCGTTTATTTAATGCAGCCCGCGCTGTTGCTCTTTGTGACGATAAGAGCCTGACACATTTGACTCTTGCCGGGCATATCCCCATGCCACAGACTATTTGTGCTCCTATGACCTATCCAAATGTTGGGTATCCTGATATGAATTTTGTTAAAGAAGCAGGGGATGTACTTGGATGGCCTATGGTCATTAAGGAATGCTTTGGCTCCTTTGGAGGTCAAGTCTATTTGGTTCATGATATAAAAGAGGCCGAAGACCGTGTTATTAGCCTTGCCGGCAGAGCCTTTTTATTTCAACAGTTTGTGGAAGAAAGCAGGAGTTGCGATGTGCGCTTGCAGGTGGTTGGTAATCAGGTGGTAGCAGCTATGAAACGCTATAATACAACAGGGGATTTTCGTGCCAACATAACGGCGGGCGGTAATATGGAGTTCTATGAGCCTACGGAGCAGGAAAAAGAAATGGCTCTTTTGGCATGCCAACGTTTGGGTTTGGATTTTGCAGGCGTAGATTTTTTACATGGACCGGGGGGGACACCGCTATTATGCGAGGTTAATTCTAATGCTCATTTTAAAAATTTATATACGTGTACCGGTGTAAATGTGGCAGAAACTATTTTGTCATATGTGGCCGAGAGTTTAAAAAAGGTCAATAGGAGTATGTGAGATGAAGGGTTGGCTGATTTATCGAAAACAGGAGGCCGAAAGAAACAAATTTGCTGTTACCATGTATCATAAGGCTTGTGCACGAAGAAAAATCCATATTCAACTTAAGTATTTAGAAGAATTATCACCGGAGACAGCAGGTTCCGTTTCCGCTTTTAACAACAAAAAAACCTCATTGCCGGATTTTGTTATTATGAGGGCAGACGCTCCTTTTTTTTCAGCTACCTTAGAAAAATCGGGCTGCCGCGTATTTAACAGCGCCCAGGTATCGGCTCTTGCTAATGATAAGTTAAAAACCATACAAATGGCGAAGTCATTAGGCATAGCCACTCCGATAACCTGTGTTGCCACAAAAACGGATGCTGTTGCTGTTGGTGCAAGACTGGGATATCCTTTGGTTATGAAACCCCGTGACGGGCATGGTGGTCAGGATGTGCTTTGGATTGATAGCGAAGCCATGCTTGTGAAAATCTTACCAACATTTCACCATGAAAGTTTTTTGCTTCAAAAGCCTGTTTCTTCTTTGGGACAGGATTTGAGGGTGTATGTTATTGGGGGGCAAGTGGTGGTTGCCATGCTCAGGAGCCGTGACGACGATTTTCGCAGTAATTATTGTCTGGGAGGTCACGCATCCATTCACTCTTTGACACCGGAGGAACAAACCATAGTTGGGAAAATTACAGAAGCTCTGCCTATGGATTTTGCAGGCATTGATTTGCTCTACCATGAGGGCCAACCTGTTCTGAGTGAAATAGAGGATGTGGTGGGAGCCCGCATGGTGTATCATTTGACTAATTTGGATATTATTGATATGTACGTGGAACATATTGCCACACAACTAGGTTTGTAAGCCGCAATTCTATCATGCTTAATCAGCTAATTTTGCAAATTCCTTTCTTAATCGTTCAATAATTCTTTTTTCCAGCCGTGAAATATAGGATTGAGAAATTCCCAGCATATCGGCCACCTCTTTTTGGGTTTTTTCGTTTCCGGCATGGAGGCCAAAACGCATTTCCATAATTTGCCGTTCGCGCAGGGAGAGACGCTTAATGGCGCTGTACAGTAGTTGGCGGTCAACCTCGTCCTCAATACGACGAGAAATTTCGTCATTCTCTGTTCCCAAAACATCCGACAGTAATAATTCGTTTCCATCCCAATCCGTATTTAAAGGTTCATCAATAGAAACCTCGGTTTTAATATTGTGGTTTTTTCGCAAATACATTAAAATTTCATTTTCTATACATCGAGAGGCATAGGTGGCCAATTTAATATTTTTACTTGTATCAAAGGTATTGATGGCTTTAATGAGACCTATCGACCCGATTGAAATCAGGTCCTCAATATTAATGCCTGTATTTTCGAATTTTCGCGCCACATACACAACCAATCGTAAATTGCGCTCGATTAGTGTTTGTTTAACCTCCATAGCGGTGGGAGATAAACGGCTAAGCAGGTCGGCTTCTTCTTGAGATGATAGTGGTGGAGGCAGGGCATCGTTGCCACCAATATATAAAACAAGATTGTTATCAATTCTGGCAAGCCATTTAAAAACAGATTGGCCCGTGTTTTTTGAAAACCTGAACAGCTTTTGCATCAATGGTTGGTTCATGGTGTTCCACTCCTTCAAAATCATGGGGCAAAATTGCATCCCAATTGTTATAATAGTTCAGCGGTTCATCCACCAAGGCAATATAAACCGGGTGAATAGGTATTGCATGGTGACCGCGCTTGTAGTAAATGGCATCCGGCAGAAACGCCTTTAACTGCCCCTCCCCTTGCAGGGTGTGATAGTTTAAGGTTGTAAAAACCTCTGTTTGCACCAGTTCCTCTTTTTTGAATAAAGGTTTTATGACACTTTTTTGAACAATTATAATACCGCGACCGTTGGCGGCTTGTAATCTGTTGCCGCTATCATAAAATCCACGGAGACAAACAGTTCGTCCGTGATAGACAACGTGTATAGGAATGATTTCCTTTCCTGAGACGGAGATCTTTGCCCCTACACTCATAGCAACCTTTAATATGCCATAACACAAAGCCGTGAGTAACAACAAGAGATATATAGGTAAATTCATATATAAGGTTCCATTTCGGTAAATGGTTCCAACCTGTTCTGATGGGCGGATAAACCAGAAAAGACAAAAGGCAGCACCGCCCAGAATAAATACAGCGGCATAGAACACACATATGTATTTAAGACAAACCCGCAGGCAATGAGGGCGATAGGCAATTATGGTCATTACAGCGCCGATTATTAACTTGCCAATATTTGTGTATAGCGGTAAATTGGGCAGAAAAAATGCCCAAACAGCATATAGGGCGCCTAATAATGTTACGAACAAAAGTCGTAGTGTGTTTGCGTGCTGGCGTAACAGAAGGCCCGTAAGCCACAATAACAGGTAGTTAAACAGTAGATTTGTTACAAATAACACATCCACATAAATTTTGATTTCCAATTTTCTATCCTCCGCAAACTGATTTCTCTATGAGTGGTATTATAACACAGCAAGATGGAAAAAAATGTCAAATACGGAGAGGTATATCAAAAAAATATAAATATAGTTAATAGAAATTCTTTTTATTGATAAAGGAAAGAGGATATGATATAATTGACACATACAGAATTTTATTTCATAAAATTCTTAGGAGCTAACGCTCCTTTGTGCTCTTTCGAGCACTGTGTCAATTGACGGCGTCGCAAAAATCTCCTTGCGAGCAAAGATTTTTGCTCCTGGTAAAATGATTTCTCGGCATCTAAATTGTGCACTGATTTTAAAGTTTGATATACAAGGGACAAAAATTAAAACGCATGGAGCTCCTTTGAGATAATCATAAATATTTTGATGTGAAATAATATTGAAAAACAAAAAGAAGGATTGATAATGAAAACAATTGATAACAATTTTGGGTTGTTAAGAACAAAAACAATAATAGCGATTTTGGATGGCGATACCGATTTCGGTGAGTTTAAAGTTGAATCCATTGACGATATTATTAAGATTTCTCTTCCATACTTAAATGGACCGGATTTATGCGAAATATCAACGAATTTTGGACTGCCGGTTGCTTACAAGTGGAGTGGTGGGGCAAAAAGCCGTTGGGAATATCTTGATAATTTGCTGAAGTTTTGTATTGATAATAATAGAGTTTCTGACTTGTTGTCGTTTTTGTTTTCTAAAGAACAGTTTGCAAATAAACTTAGAGGATGCACTCCAAAAGATATTGATTATGCCCACAAAAGAATTATTTCAACAATAATTGATCAAATAAATGGAGTGTTGTATTTTAGTGGTTTTGAACTTGTAATTGTTGATGGCCGTTTTGTTATAGATAAAAAAGGAGAGACGGTAAAAATTGTTGCACCATCCGTTAAAAAAATAGATAGATCATACATAGTAGGATTGTCGGATCGTGCTATGAAGGATGTAACTGATGGTTTTTTTGATAGCGCAATAACTAAATCTAGAACACTACTTGAAGAGGTTTTTTGTTATGTAATAGAGAAAAAAGGGGAACAACCATCCGAGAGCGGAGATGTCGGAAAGTTATATAACCAAGTAAAAACACTATATAATATGCACCAAAACAAAGATATCGACAAGAGAATAAACGGATTGCTTTCTGGGTTAGAAAAGATTCTAACAGCAATTTCTGAAATGCGCAATAAAGGTAGCGATTCTCATGGTGTTGGTACAAAAAGAATTAACATAGCAGAGCATCATGCTCGCTTGTTTGTTAATAGTGCGATGACTATGGCGGATTTTGTGCTTTCTGTAAGCGAAAAGAATCATAAAGGGGAATGAGTTATATGAAAAATTTTGATAAAACAATTCAGATGTACATATTTGAGGGAAATCCAAATGGAAGAATTATGTGTGAACTTTCAAATTGGAATGGCAGAGTATATAAAATTTCTCGTAGTGATATTTCTGAATTTGCACAGAGAGAGGATGCAGATAATACCGGCGTGTATTTCTTATTTGGTAAGAGCACGGATGGAAATGACACGATTTATATTGGTGAGGCAGAAAGAATTGTTACACGATTAAAGCAACATTTAAAAGATAAAGAGTATTGGAATGATTGTATTGCAGTAATCAGTAAAGACAATTTATTGAACAAAGCTCATGTGAAATTCCTTGAAAATAAATTTTATCAATTGGCAAAAGATGCAAATAGAACAGATGTTATAAATAGTACAATACCAACCTGTCCCTCTATTTCTGAATACGATGTTGCTATGCTTGACGAGTTTATTGAAAATGCAAGGTTGTTAGTTAATACATTGGGTTATAAATCTTTTGATGTTCTTACAGCAAATGCAGAAGATGGATTAAATGATGAAAAAGAAATTTTTCATATTAAAGCAGCTCGTGGTGCAGAAGCATTAGGATTTGTTACATCTGATGGCTTTGCAGTATTGAGAAATTCTAAAATTGCGATGTCTACTACGCCTAGTATGTCAGAATACCTAATTAAACTTAGAAACAAGTTAATTGAAAGTGGTACAGTTGTGAGTGAAACTTTTGTGAAAGATTATGTTTTTACCAGCCCATCTTTAGCTGCGGCTATTGTCATGGGAAGAAATGCGAACGGTAGAACAGAGTGGAGAAATAAAGACGGAATTACATTGAAAGATATTGAAGAAAGTGAAATTGAAAATATCTAGAATAATCATAGAGATAACTAAAGTAGGGATATTATGAGCAAAGAGGGAAGATTTTTGATTTTTTGCATTGAGATATATAGGACTGCAAAAAATCTAAAAGGAAAAGAAGTTATACAGTTGTTTCAAAAATATAATGTGTGTGAATATATTATGGAATGTTATGGTGCATTGCATACCACCGGAACAAACTATATTATCAACGATATAGATTTGTATATTGAAGCAAGACAAGTTGCTGTATAAAGAATAAATTTTTTTGTCCCTAACTTGACAAAATCATAGTAAGATTGTCGAAATTTGGCGAAAGGAGATAGAGTATGACGAATATATTAAAAACGGGTTATTATATTTTTTCTACGATTTTTGGAATAGCACAAATTATAGCAATTATTGGACTTATTATCTGGGGAATTGCAAAATTAATTAAATTATTTAAAAAGAATAATCTAACAAAAAACAAACCATTACTTCTATCTGTAATTTGCATTGTTATTGCTACTCTATCGTTGGTGCTTAATATAGGCTGGATTAGGTTTTGTATGATAATTATGTTAATACCTATTATACATCCAATATTGTTTTTGTTGACAAATTTATATGCATCAAAATTATTTGTTGATTCTCCGGGATTAAGGATAACAAATTATCTTTTTATTGCTACATATTTGATTTTCTGGGTTTTGTTGCCAGATGGTGGTGATATAGGCCCTACATATGGTTTGTTTAATTTAGTTCGTAATGAGGTTTTTACAGATGTGGCTTGGATAGTATCAGGAATTGCAGGAACAGCACATATAGTATTATTTATCATACAAATTATTGAATTTGTGAAACTTAAAAAAGAAAGTAAGTAACTAACTAACTAATTGTTTTTTTAGTCCATACTTAATATTAACGCCAATAAAAAACAATGGCATCCAGATTATACAGTCTTTATAGTAAGGATGTCGAATTTTGTCGGAAGGAGTAAACTACAATGTGGAAAGATTTATATGTGAATGTCGCAATCGGAAGTGAGAATGGCATTGTTATTAAGGATGAAGAGTATATGGAATCTTGTAGAATAACTCTGGAAAAATGTCCTAAATATTATGCAATCACTTGTGGAGTTTATGGGGCAATGGTTCATACTGCGTTTTGTGGTCCTGATGATTGTAATGAGGTATATGAAAAAATGAAAGAGGAATTACAAGAGTTTATTGACAGTGACTTAACTGACGACGAAGAGTACGAGTTTTATGAAAATTTTGTTATGAAATATTGATGACAATTTTTGTTCTAACTTGACACTAACCTGATGCTAATAAGATTGGCATCCAGATTATACAGTCTTTATATAAAGATTGTCGAATGCTGTCGAAAGGAAGTGCTTAAATGAAAAAAATTATAATCCTAATAGTTTTATGTGTGTTTTGTACTGTTGTCGCGAGTGGTATTTTTTATCATACGGGATTTGAGAATGCAAAAAGAGAATACGAATTTAAATTAGAAAAAGAAATTGAGATACTTGATGATACTCCTATTGATGAAGCAATTGGGCAATTGGATTATCCATTGATAGATATTGCATTTAATGATGGAAACGAATATACAATTGTTATTTGTAACGGTATATATAGTGAGAAACAAACATATTTGTGGTGTCCAGACGGAAGGGATTTGCAGTTTAACAAGGAATTTTTATATGTTCGTACATATCCGGCTGGGAGAGGTACAACCGGCAATGGAGCCATAACAGTTTATCGAAATGGTGAAGAAATAAGGGATATAGAATTTTTAGAAATACATTTTGCTAATGAAGAATTAAAAAATAATTTTGTAAAAGTTTCTTCTGAAGAAATAAAGAGTTATCTGAAAGATAGATAATTTTTTAGCTCTGACTTGATGTGATTACAAATGAAAAACATTGGCATCTAGATTATACAGTCTTTATATAATGATTTCATCGAAGATGAAATCAGCGATATAAATTCCTGACGGAATTTGCGATATATCCTTGCGGAAGCGATATACCTAAAGGTGCGATATGTCCCTTCGGGACGAGAAAAGGAATTTATATCATATCGCAACCGAATGAAATGAGGTTATATCGCATTTGAACATAGTGAAAATATATCGCACGAACGAAGTGAGTATATCGCTGGAAAGAGGTTACTATGAACGATAAGACTATTAAGGAATTGGCAGTTGAATTGACCGTTGAAACAACAGCAACATGTGATAACATAAAGGGGAGAGCGGTATTTACAAACCAACTTTTGAGGTCTTGCTCGTCAATAGGTGCAAATTCACATGAAGCAAAGCATGCACAGAGCAGGGCGGATTTTATACATAAACTTGAAATTGCCCTCAAAGAGTGTTTCGAAACAGAATATTGGTTAGAAATTTTGTTTAAAGTAAATGCAATAGATAAGATGACATATGATAATTTGAACAACAAGTGTGGAACAATCCGCAGAAAGCTAATATCATCAATTACAACCGCAAAGAAAAATCAAGATAATAGTGGCATCTAAATTGTGCACTAATTTTACGGATATTTTGCCGAATTATGTCGAAAAGGGGAATTTTATGAGAAAAACATATGTGACATCAATGCCAAATCGTATTGGTGCTTTTTTAAAGGCAAGTAAATGTTTTTCGGTATTGGGAATTAACATCACCCGCGTAAGTTACAATAAGGCAGTTGATTCGCATACTTTGTTTATTGATGCAGAGGGAACAGAGGAACAACTGAGAAAAGCAGATGCAGAACTGGAGAAGATAGGTTATCTTCAGACTACCAATGCACAAACAAGCATTGTTTTACTTGAATTTTGCCTAAAGGATGTTCCTGGAAGTGTTATGGATGTTTTGACACTTATTGACGAATTCAACTTTAATATATCATATATAAGTTCGCAGGAAAACGGAACAGATTATCAGTATTTTAAAATGGGATTGTACGTTGATGATTCAGAAAAAATATCTGAATTTTTAATTGAAGCGGAAAAATTATGCAAAGTTCGTGTCATAGATTATAACAGTTCTGAAAAGGTATATGATAACAGTATTTTTTATAATACATACGTTATGGGGTTGTCGCAAACCATGGGGCTGACTCCTGACGTGAGTAAGGGGCTTTTGGTTAATGTAAACCTTGCAATGCAGACCTTGGATGAACAAGGGTTGTCTCCATACCGAACATTTGATAGCATTAGCAAATTTGCTGAGTTGCTCGGTGCTTCTAAAGGTGAGAACTTTTCGCCACGCATAAGCACACATAAAATTACTGAAAATACAGAAATAATCTTGGTAGAACCGCCTTGCGGAAGTAATACCATTATTATAAAAAGTAACGGTAATATTCTGTTTATAGATAGTGGATATGCTTGTTATAAAGAAGAAATGAAAAATATCTTCAGAAGAATTATTCCGGATTATGACGAAATTAAAAAGACTATACTTATAACACATGCTGATGTTGATCACTGTGGACTCTTGCCAATATTTGACGAGATTATTTCAAGTCATAAAACTGCATTGTGTTTGAAAAATGAGTATAGTGAGGAAAATGGTTATCGAGAGGAAAACCCACTGCATAGACCTTATATCAGTATTTGTAAATTACTCACTTCATATAAATGCACAAATCCTGAAAAAATTACAGTTTTGTGGAAAGATGTAGAAAATCCCACAGAACCCCTTACTCAAATTGGGTTTTATAATTTTGGGGAATTACACTTTGAAGTGTATGAGGGTAAGGGTGGTCATCTTCCTGGTGAAATTGTTCTTATCGACTATCAGAATCATATTGCAATTACGGGAGATATTTACATAAACACTCACGGACTAACACCGCAGCAGGCAGAATACAATCAGTACGCTCCTATACTTATGACATCTGTTGATACTGCCCCTGCGTTATGTATGGAAGAACGAAAAGCAATTATGCAAAGACTTGGTGTGGGTGATTGGCAAATTTTTGGAGCGCATGGATTTAAAAAAGACTATTCGGTTAATGCATAATTTTTCGGCTGGTCTTGACACGAACTTTGTCGAATTTTGCGAAAGGAGATAATTCAATGAAGAAAATTGTAGTTGCTATTGATTCGTTCAAAGGAAGCCTTTCTACTTTTGAGGCAGGAAAGGCAATAAAGGAAGCTGCCAATGAAGTATATAAAGATGCAGAGGTCGTTATATCCCCAATTGCTGATGGAGGTGAAGGTACCGTTGACGCTATTATTGCGGGTGCAGGCGGTGAAATGGTTGAGGTTGTTGTTCATGATCCCATAGGAAATTTGATAAAGAGCCATTACGGAATCGTTCCCCATACAAAAACGGCGATTATAGAAATGTCAGCAGCTGCAGGCATTACGCTTATAGATGAAAAGGACAGAAATCCCTTGAACACAACAACCTTCGGTGTGGGTGAACTGATTTTAGATGCTATTTCAAAGGGGTGTCGTAAGTTTGTTGTGGGAATAGGTGGCAGTGCAACCAATGATGGCGGCATAGGTATGCTTCAGGCATTAGGATTTGAGTTTTTGGATGACCAAGGCAATCAGGTGACATTTGGAGCAAAAGGGTTAAAAGAAATTGTGGAAATTCGCACAAATAAAGCAGCTGAACAACTTAACGAATGTACCTTCTGTGTAGCCTGTGATGTGAATAATACACTGTGTGGAGAAAATGGCTGCAGTGCAATTTACGGACCGCAAAAGGGTGCGACTCCATCGATGATAGAGGATATGGATGTTTGGCTAGGTAACTATGCTAAGCTGACAAAAAAGGTTTTTCCTGAATCTGATGCGAATACCCCGGGCACAGGTGCTGCAGGGGGATTAGGTTTTGCGTTTTTATCATATTTGCATGCAACGCTTGCATCTGGTATTGACATAGTGATTAAAGAAACCGAATTAGAAAATCACATAAAAGATGCTGATGTTGTTGTTACCGGTGAAGGAAGGTTGGATGGACAGTCATATATGGGTAAAGCGCCCGTTGGTGTTGCAAAGCTTGCAAAAAAATATCATAAGTTGGTCGTTGCTTTTTCAGGTTGTGTGACAGATGATGCTGTAATTTGCAATGAACACGGTATTGACGCCTTTTTCCCGATTTTAAGGTCTCCTTGTTCGTTGCAAGAAGCAATGGTTTATGATACTGCATATAAAAATCTAAGAGATACTGCACAGCAGGTGTTTAGGTTAATTAAAGTTTACCTGTAAAACATAGCATTTCTTAGGCTTTGCAATATAATTTGTTTTAATAGGTGTGCATCGTGCTCGCTTGTTATATAATTAAAATATTATAATAAAATTATTGGAGGGGTTGTTATGTCAATTCGGTATTCTATTGTTGTTCCTGTTTATAATGAGGAACTTGTGGTGGAGGAAAGCTATCGACGGCTTAAGACTGTCATGGACCAAACAGGTGAGAGCTATGAGCTGATTTTTGTCAATGACGGTAGTCGGGATAAAACGGAAGAGTTAGTTAGTGGGTTGTGTGACGAAGATTCTAATGTGCGGTTGCTTAGCTTTTCTCGTAATTTTGGTCATCAAACGGCAATTACCGCGGGCATGGACGCCGCAAGCGGTCAAGCTATTGTGGTCATTGATGCAGATTTGCAAGATCCCCCTGAGGTGATTTTGGAAATGATTGATAAGTGGAAAGAGGGTTATGATGTAGTTTATGGTCAACGCATTTCCCGAGAGGGAGAAACGGCCTTTAAAAAGGTAACGGCTAAGGCATTTTATCGTATAATGAAAGGGTTGACCAGCGTAGATATTCCTGTAGATACGGGGGATTTCAGGTTGATTGACCGAAAGGTATGTGACGTGCTCAGCTCCCTGACGGAAAAAAATCGCTATGTTCGCGGTCTTGTCAGTTGGGTGGGTTTTCGTCAAACAGCAGTTTTATTCCATCGAAAGGAGCGGTTTGCGGGAGAAACTAAATATCCTTTAAAGAAAATGCTTAAATTTGCTTTAGATGGTATCACCACTTTTTCCTATAAACCATTAAAAATTTCTACCTATGTAGGATTTTTGGTATCCCTGCTCAGTTTTCTCTATCTTTTGGTTGTATTGTGTTTGAGAATCTTTACCGACCAAACGGTAGCAGGTTGGGCATCGGCCTTGAGCGTTTCTTTAATCTTTAATGGTGTAATTTTAATGATGCTGGGTATTATCGGTGAATATATTGGCCGTATTTATGACGAAACAAAGAACAGACCATTATATGTCATTCGCGAGAAAAAAGGGTTTACTGAGGAGAAATAATTTTGTGTTTAGTTGTTGTTTACTCATATGGTTACATAAACATAAAATGAGAATAAATTAAAAGAAAGTTATCAACAGTTTTTGTGTATATTTTAGTTATAATAAACAGGTAAATGCTGATTTTATGCGGAAAAATAGCATAGAACTGTTAATAACCCTGTGGAAAATGTTAATAACTCCCTTATTATTTACATGTTAATTTAAGTGAGTTGTTGGAAAAATGCTAAAAATTCTATGATTATTTTTGGGAATAGACTTGAATATTCAAGGAAAACAATATATAATTATAGTAATAAACATGTACAAAAGCATTAAAATTTTGGAGGTTCTTATGACAAAGCGATATAAGAGAATTTTGCTTAAAGTCAGCGGAGAAGCCTTGGCTGGTGCTAAAGGAACAGGGCTGGATTTTGAAACATTAGGTCGGATTGCATCGGTTGTTAAAGAGTGTAATGAAGCCGGCGTAGAAATGGCCATTGTGGTAGGTGGGGGCAATTTTTGGCGTGGACGCTCCGGTGGTGATATGGATAGAACCCGTGCTGACCATATGGGTATGTTGGCTACTGTTATTAATTCCCTGGCTATGCAGAGCGCATTGGAGGCAGCCGGTGTACCTACACGGGTGCAAACTGCTATTGAGATGCGTCAAATTGCGGAACCGTACATACGAGGCAAGGCTATTCGTCATATGGAAAAGGGTCGGGTTGTGGTTTTTGGTTGTGGTACAGGCAATCCCTTCTTTTCAACGGATACAGCAGCGGCTTTGCGGGCAGCGGAAATTGAGGCAGAAGCCATTTTCTTGGCTAAGAAGGTGGATGCCGTTTATGACAGCGATCCGGCAAAAAACCCTGATGCAAAGCGGTTTGAAAGTTTGACATATATAGATGTATTAAATCGTGGCTTGGGCGTTATGGACTCCACAGCAACCTCCCTGTGTATGGATAACGATATTCCCATTTTGGTGTTTGGTTTGGATGACCCTCGCAATATCATTCGCGTACTTTCGGGCGAAAAAATTGGCACTATTGTTTCAAACGGATAATTTGAAAGGACGGTTCAAACTATGTATGAAGATGTAAAAGGAAGAATGGATAAGGCGATTGCCTCTTTAGAAAATGATTATGCGGCCATTCGTGCCGGTCGTGCTAATCCTGCTGTTTTGGATAAGATAACAGTGGATTATTACGGAACACCCACCCCTATTCCTCAGGTTGGGTCTGTTTCTGTACCTGAAGCGCGGATGTTGATTATTCAGCCTTGGGATGCTACTATTTTAGGAGATATTGAAAAAGCAATCTTAAAATCAGATTTAGGACTTACGCCTAATAATGATGGTAAGGTCATTCGCATTAATTTTCCGGCCCTTACAGAGGAACGTCGCAAAGAGCTGGTAAAAGGTATTTCTAAACGTGCGGAAGAGGCGAAGGTTGTTATCCGCGGTGTTCGTCGGGACGCTATTGAAACCTTTAAAGCGCAGAAAAAACAAGGTGAAATTACGGAAGATGATTTAAAGAATGCTGAAACCGATATTCAAAAACTAACCGACCAATACACTAAAGATATTGACAGCATTGCTGCTAAGAAGGATAAAGAAATTATGGAAATCTGAGAAATTCCAACTAAAGTTTGGGATTTGGTAAGGGGAACTATATGCTAAAGGCTTTGGATAGATTTCGTTCAAAATCAAAACTAATTGAAAAGGTAGACCCCAATAATTTGCCCAACCACGTAGGGATTATTATGGATGGTAACGGACGCTGGGCAAAAAAACGTGGTTTGCCCCGCAGCGCCGGTCATCGAGCCGGTGCACAAAATTTAAAAACCATTACCGAGTTTGCCAACAACATGGGTATTGCTTGTTTAACTGCCTATGCCTTCAGTACAGAAAACTGGAAAAGGCCTAAGGCAGAGGTTGACTCTTTGATGGAACTTTTGCTGGAATATTTACATGATAAAGATGAATTAGCCGGGAAAAACGTAGCGGTTCGTATTATTGGTGACCGCAGCGCTCTTTCTGATGAAATCAATCATGAAATTGATGAGGTGGAGGCATATACCAAGGACCGTGACGGTATGGTATTATATTTGGCAATCAACTATGGTGGCCGACAGGAGATTGTTCGGGCGGTCAATCAGTTGTGCCAGCAGGTTCAAGAGGGTACCCTCCTGCCGAATCAGATTACGGAAGGGCTTGTATCTGACTATTTATATACCAATGATATGCCGGAGGCTGATTTAATTATTCGCCCTAGCGGAGAACTTCGTTTATCAAATTTTTTACTGTGGCAATCGGCCTATAGTGAATTTTGGTTTTCAGACATTAACTGGCCAGATTTTACTACAAAGGACTTTACGCAAGCTATTTTAGATTATCAGCAACGAAATCGACGATTTGGTGCCTGAGCATCTATCCGTTTGCTTGCAGAAGGGAGCAATGGGTGTGTCAAAACTGAAAATTCGATTGATCAGTGCACTAATTGGCGCAATTTTTGTACTGGGCATGATTTTTTCAAAACCAACGGTTTTTCATATTGGGGTAGCGGTGGCATGCTTTATTGTGTTACACGAGCTACAGGCAACCTTTAAACAAGGGAAAAAATGGCAGCTTGTTGTTTTGCAGTATGCCTTTGCTGTTGCTCTTTTATTGGTGCCCTTTATTCACTCCGGCATTCGACAGGAATTGACGGTTTTTCTTTTAACAGCGTATTTAATGTTACTTTTAATATGTTCCGTTATTTGGCATGAATCCGTCAAATTTGCGGATGCATTGGTCTCCTTTTTTGCAGTTATTTACGGAGTTATTTTTCCTTTATACCTGACCTACATAAGGAGTATGGAATGGGGCGTTGCATTAGTGTTTTTACCCTTTTTGGGTGCATGGATGCCCGACACCTTTGCTTATTTTATAGGATGCCGATTTGGCAAACATAAGCTGATTCCCGGGGTTAGCCCTAACAAAACGATAGAGGGTGCTGCGGGCGCAGTTTTTGGTTCTATTGTTACCTTTACTCTGTATGGGTTCATCCTTACCTATGGCTTTCATTTGCAGGTTTGTTATCCGGCTCTTATAGGCTTGTCCCTTTTATGTAGTATTGTTGCCCAATTTGGCGATTTGACAGCCTCTGTCATTAAACGGGAGTACAACATGAAAGATTTTGGTAATTTAATACCCGGCCATGGTGGCATTTTAGACCGGGTGGACAGTCTGCTTTTTATTGCGCCGGTTGTATATTATTTTTTAATGATATTTGAGGTTGTATGCAAATGATGAACATCGTAATCCTTGGTTCTACAGGCTCAATTGGCACGCAAACCTTAGACATTGTGAGGAGTCGGGGAGATATTCGGGTCGTTGGTCTTGGAGCCGGACGAAATATTGAACTTTTAGAGAAACAAATCAGAGAATTTCATCCGCAGTATGCTTGCGTGGCGGAGGAGGAAGCTGCCCGTGAACTAACCATCAGGGTTGCCGATACTGACACACAGGTTTTAAGCGGTGTGAAGGGCATGGAGGCATTAGCGGCAGAACCAACAGCGCACACGGTGGTTGGCGCCATTGTTGGTATTGCAGGTTTGCGGCCATCTTTGGCTGCAGTTAGGACCGGAAAACGGTTGGCATTAGCCAATAAAGAAACCCTGGTGGCTGCCGGTGATATTATGCGGCGGGAGTTGCAAATATCGGGAGCAGAGCTCATTCCGGTGGATAGTGAACATAGCGCCGTGTTTCAATGTTTAGAGGCAGTTGCACAAACAAGGCGATCGGCAGAGGTTAAGCGCATTATTTTAACAGCTTCCGGTGGGCCATTTGCCGGTAAAACCAGAGAGGAATTAAGGGACATTACACCAGCCGTGGCTTTGCGCCATCCCAATTGGGATATGGGTGCTAAAATTACGATTGATTCAGCAACACTTATGAATAAAGGGCTGGAGGTGCTGGAAGCAGCCCAGCTTTTTTGTGTTTCTGCAGAAAAAATTGATGTGGTGATTCATCGACAAAGTATTATCCATTCTATGATAGAACTAACAGACGGGGCTGTGTTGGCACAAATGGGTGTGCCGGATATGAAACTACCTATTCAGTATGCTTTGACATATCCAAAACGTATGCCGATGACAGACAATACTCTCGATTTAGCAGCGATAGGCTCATTAACATTTGAAAAACCAGATATGGAAACCTTCAGGCCTTTAGCACTGGCGTATGAGGCCGCTAAAACTGGGCATACTATGCCCTGCGTGCTAAACGGAGCTAACGAGGCGGCAGTATCCTTATTTTTACAAAATAAAATAAAATTTTTAAGGATTGGCGACTTGCTTGCTCAGGTCATGCAGAACCATCATATTATTTTAAATCCAACATTAGAGGATATTTTTGAAGCGGATCAATGGGCCAGAGAACAGGTGTTGGCTCTAACAAATCAATAGATAAATTTACTTGTGCCTATCTGCCCGCAGATAGGCACAAGGTCAATTTTGTGATATGTGGGCAGAAAGACAGAGGGCATTATAATGACTGGATTTTGGACTGCCATTGCAGCAATTTTAATTTTTTGCATTCTTGTTTTTGTTCATGAATTGGGCCATTTTATAACGGCTAAGCTTTTGCGAATTCGTGTTCACGAGTTTGCTATTGGTATGGGTCCCAAGCTGTTTGGGAAGCAAAAGGGGGAAACCTTATATTCCGTGCGGGCACTGCCTATTGGTGGATTTTGTGCGTTGGAAGGGGAGGACAACAGCTCGACAGATGAACGGGCGCTTTCCAATAAGCCTGCCTGGATCAAGTTTATTGTGTTGGTAGCCGGCTCTTTTATGAATCTTTTACTGGGTCTTCTTTTACTGCTTTTATTGTATAGTTCGGCAAAGTCTGTGGTTGTTCCTGAAATTGGTGCTGTGGATGCAGGTGGGGCAGCCGGAACGGCAGGCCTTTCTGTAGGTGATGAAATCATTGCTGTGAATGGTAATCGCATTCATATTGCCGCCGATTTGTATTGGGAAAAATCTAAACTGACAGCATCGCCTGCAGACATAACAATTAGACGCAATGGTGAACAACAAAAGATTACCATTTTACCCAAGAAGACGGAACAAGGGCTTAGTTTGGGGATAAGACTATCGCAACGGGAAAACAGTTTTGGTCTTACTGTTAAAACGAGCTTTTATAATACAGTTTTCTATGGGAAGGTTGTATTGGAAACTTTTATTGATTTACTGCGCGGGAAAGTTAGTGTGCAGAACATGTCTGGGCCTATTGGAATTGTATCTGAAATTGGTACGGCGGTTGAGCAAACAGCCAAAACCGGTTGGCCTGGGTTTTTAAGTTTATTACAGCTTACGATTTTGTTGACCATTAACTTAGGGGTATTTAATTTATTGCCGATTCCTGCCTTAGATGGTGGACGCATATTTTTTGTGTTTGTGGAGCTTGTGAGAAGGAAACCCTTGCCACCGGAAAAAGAGGGCATAGTGCACATGGTGGGTCTTGCATTGCTTCTACTTTTATCCTTAGTGGTTGCCTATATGGATGTTATTAAACTATTGGTTTAGGTAATAGGTTTAGGTAAAAAAGTGCGTTGTACCCGGCACCTAAAACACACAAAAGGGGAAAAGAACATGGGAAAAATTCAGGTATTGGATAAATCAGTTTCCAACAAAATAGCCGCTGGTGAAGTTGTAGAGCGGCCTGCTTCTGTTGTTAAGGAGCTTTTAGAGAATGCATTGGATGCAGGCGCAACCAATGTTGTTGTGGAAATTAAGAATGGGGGTATTACCTACATTCGTGTCACAGATAACGGTTGCGGCATCCCTCATGATGAAGTTTCTGTGGCACTATTACGACATGCCACCAGTAAAATCAGTCAGGCATCGGACCTGGAAAAAATTGAGACCCTGGGATTTCGAGGTGAGGCTCTTTCCAGTATTGCAGCAGTTAGCAAAATGGAAATATATACGCGTACCCGTGAAGAGGAAATCGGCACTCATTTGGTGGCACAGGATGGCCATGTAACAGAATGTAGTGAAGCAGGCTGTCCCGTAGGAACAACGGTGGTGGTGCGGGATTTATTTGTAACCACACCGGCGCGTATGAAGTTTCTTAAAAAAAATTATACAGAGGCAGGCTATGTGGGAGATATTGTGAATCGATTAGCATTAGCCCATGCTGAAGTGTCTTTTCGATTATTGACAGATGGAAAGGAAACGTTATTTACAACCGGAGATTCGTCGTTATTAGGCTGTATTTATGCCATTTATGGAAAGGATTTAAAAAGTACCATGCAACCGGCGTCTTATGAAGAAGGCGGTGTAGGTGTTACAGGATTTTGTGCCACTGGTGCAGGAGCCCGACCTAATCGTAGCATGCAAAGCTTTTTTGTCAATGGACGATATATTAAGAGTCCTCTTTTATCCCACGCGGTAGAGGAGGCTTATAAGAACGAAATTATGGGGGGTAAATTCCCTGCCTGCGTTCTTCTTGTTACACTGTCGCCGGCAATGGTGGATATCAATGTGCATCCTACCAAGTTAGAGGCAAAATTTGCTGATGAAAAAGCGGTGTATCATTGCGTATACTGGGCGGCGAAAAATGCGTTATATCAAAAGCAGGAGATTCCGGCCGTTACCTTGAGGAGCGAAGAAGAGGATACAGATTCCAAACAAGTAACCGGCGGGGTTGATTTTGCAGCTAAAAGAAATGTTTTTTCAACCTCAATACCGGTTATGCAAGAGCCTCCGCTGGCAAGACAAAATATGACGCCTTCTGTTTGGCAAGGACTTTCCATGAGAAAACAGAAAGGAGAAGAGGTAGCTTTTGGTGCTCCTCAAAAGCAGGAGCCAATCAACGAGAAAACACAACCAAGTATGGACCGGGGTTTTCCCCGGGGGGGATCTTCAGAGAAAACTTTTAAACAACATATTTTTACAAATGTTCCGGTAGCGGAACAAGCAGAAATATCACTCTATTCTACAGAGCAAACCGTCACGGCATCCTCTGCAAAAACAGAGGACTATCGAATTTGCGGCAGAATATTTGATACATACATTATTGTAGAAAAGGCAGGGCAAATGCTGCTAATCGACCAGCATGCCGCTCATGAACGTTTGCGTTATGAAACCCTTTTAAAACAATTTGAAGGACGGCAGGTAGAGTCTCAAATGCTGTTGCTGCCTATTTCGATTCGGCTTACGGCAGCAGAGGAGGCCTTGTTTTTAGAATATGCAGAAACTCTTTCGGCCATGGGATTTGAAGCTGAAAGTTTTGGAGAAAAAACAGTTTTACTCCGTGGCGCCCCAGAGGCATTAGATGAAGAAGGGCTAAAGAGCTTATTTCTTGAGGTATTAGGACATTTGGACAACAAGAGAAAGGATGCTCGCAGTCAAAGAACACAGAGAGCTTTGTACACAATAGCCTGCAGGAGTGCCATTAAGGCAGGGAACAAACTGCAGGAGGCAGAAATTCGCAGCCTTTTAGATGCAGTGTTTGCTCTGGAGGCCATTAATACATGCCCTCATGGCAGGCCCATTACCGTATCTATGACAAAAGGTTTTATTGAAAAGCAGTTTAAAAGAATTGTGTAGGGATTATCTTGTGGGAGGAATGTATGAATCAGATTATGGTGGTGGCTGGCCCAACAGCAAGCGGTAAAACTGATTTTGCCATTCGGTTGGCTAAACATTTTGGCGGCGAAGTGATTTCTGCCGATTCAATACAAATCTATCAGGAACTGGATATTGCCAGCGCGAAACCCAGCAAGGCAGAAATGCAGGGTATTCCCCATCATTTGTTAAATATTATTTCTCCTTTTGAGCGGTTTTCAGTAGCGGAATACGTAAAACGAGCAAACGGCTGTATTCAGGACATTCTTTCCCGTGGGGCGTTGCCGATTGTAGCGGGGGGCACAGGACTTTATATTTCCTCTCTAGTTGACAATATTAGTTTTGCTGAAGAACAACAGGATACATCTGTGCGAAACAGATTATGGGAAGAGGCAAATGAAAATGGAGGAGAACTATTATATGAGCGGCTTAAAAACCTTGATCCGGAAGGAGCGGAGGGGATTCATCCAAATAATGTAAAACGCGTGATACGTGCTCTGGAAATTTATGAAACAACAGGGTTAACATTAAGTCAACAAAACGCCATATCCAAACGAAATCCCTCCCCTTATGAGCCTTATATGGTTGCCCTCTGCCCCCCGCGGGAAATATTATATGAACGGATTGAAAAACGAGTTGACTCCATGGTGCAACAAGGACTGTTTGAGGAGAGTCGGCGCCTTCGGGATATGGGTTTAACTAAGGAAATACAGTCTATGCAAGGCATTGGTTATAAAGAGGTCTTTGCTTATTTAGAGGGCACTATCACACGGGAAATGTGCATAGAAGAAATAAAAAAAGCCACACGCCATTATGCTAAACGGCAATTAACGTGGTTTCGGCGGGATGCAAGATATCGTTGGATTAATCCCCTAGAGGAAAATGCCATAGATGTGGTGTTGGAGGAATTTACATGGAAGAAGCCCTGAAAATAAATGGTTCTGTTACAGAGGTAATATATTTTAATAAAGAAAACGGTTATAGTATTTTTGACCTGCTCACTGAGGAAAAAGAGGTCATTACCTGCACGGGAACAGTACCTTTTATAAATCCCGGAGAAAGTTTGACGGTTATGGGTGGCTGGCATTACCATCCCAGCTATGGAAAACAGCTAAAGCTTACAGGGTTTGTGCGCCATGCTCCCGATGGTGAAGCTGAAATTTTAAACTTTCTTTCTTCGGGCGTTATTCCCGGCGTGCGCCATGCCACAGCTGAAAAAATAGTGAATCGTTTTGGTGTTGACACCCTGCGGGTGATTGCCGATACGCCGGAACGGCTGGCAGAACTTAAAGGCATTACGGTTAAACGTGCCCATGAAATCAAAGCAGCCTATCTAGAAACGCGGGATTTAGAGCAGCTTATTATGTTTATGCAAAAACATGGTATTGCCACAAGTCATGCCATGCGTTTATATGAATTATTTGGCAGCCGAGCTGTGGATAGAATAGAGGATAATCCCTATCTCCTATGTGAATACCTACGGGGTGTTAGTTTTCGAGCAGCCGATGGCGTTGCCAGAAACTTAGGTGTGCATCCGGAAGATGAGCATCGAATTCGAGCCGGGGTAAAGCACACCTTAACCTACAGCGCCTTTTCCGGCGGTCACACATATTTACCACGGCAAATTTTAGTTGGCACTGCAGCTAAGCTACTAGAGGCAGAGGCCTTACTTGTAGAAAATGCGTTGGTATCTTTGCTGTCTAGTGGCGCCCTAATTTGCGCCCAAATTAATGGAGAAGAGGGTATATTTTTGCTGGCTCTATATCGGGCTGAAAAGCAGTTAGGCAAGCGATTAACTCAAATGGCAGCCAGAACCGGAGAAGTCGATTTAGAGGAACGTCATCAGGTAGAAAAAGAAATTAAAATATTGGAAGGCGAGCAAAGAATTCAACTGGCGCCACTTCAACAAGAAGCCGTTCTAACTGCTCTTGTATCGGGATGCTCTATTATTACAGGGGGGCCGGGCACAGGTAAAACCACCACCATTCGTTTTTTAATTGAGGCATTTAAACAAAGAAAAAAGAAAATTGCCCTTTGTGCCCCAACAGGGCGGGCAGCCAAGCGTATGAGCCAACTAGCAGGTCAGGAAGCTAAAACCATCCATCGTCTTTTAGAGGTAGGCTATGCTGCAGATGATGAACTGTTGCGTGAATATAGTAAAAATGCAGAGGACCCTCTTTCTGAGGATGTGATTATTGTAGATGAAGCCAGCATGGCAGATGTGCTTTTACTTTCGGCTCTTTCGGAGGCTATGCGCCCTACGGCTCAATTAATTTTGGTGGGTGATTCAGACCAGTTGCCTCCTGTTGGTGCAGGTAATGTTTTAAAGGATGTGGTTTCCTTGGGCACCATTCCCGTCGTGCGACTTGACACAGTGTTTCGTCAGGCTCAGGAAAGTATGATTGTTTTAAATGCCCATCGAATTAATCATGGAGAAACGCCCATCTATAACCAAAAGGATAAAGATTTCTTTTTTCTTTCCGCTCAGGATGCTATGGACATTTGTGATCAACTGAAAGAACTGGTCAGCCATCGCCTGCCAACAGCTTACGGGTTAGACCCCTTGCGAGATATTCAAGTTATATCTCCTATGAAAAAGACAACGGTAGGTGTGTTGCATTTAAATAAGCTGTTACAAGATGTATTGAATCCTGCTAAAAAAAGCAGAAAAGAACGAACAGGCGCTTTGCGTACACTGCGCGAGGGTGATAAAGTGATGCAAATAAAAAATAATTATGACCTGCCTTGGCAATCCTTAGATGGGAAAGAAGAAGGGGTGGGTGTCTATAATGGAGATATGGGTATTATTGAAAGCATTGAGCAAGAGGGCATCTTTGTTGTATTTGATGGTGAACATCGGGTGCAATATAAGCCACCCATGTTAGAGGAGCTGGAGCATGCTTACGCGGTTACAGTGCATAAAAGCCAAGGAAGCGAGTTTCCCGCTGTGGTGATGCCTGTTTTTCATGGTGTGCCCAGACTGATGACAAGAAATTTGCTGTACACAGCTGTTACACGAGCCTCGCAATTGGTTATTTTAGTGGGACAAAAAAGCGCCGTGGAAACTATGATTCAAAATGATTTTGAGGAAAAACGATATTCTGCACTGCCTGCCTTTATAGGCGCAGAATGATGGGGGAACTATGGATAATCAGATTACATACCCTTATATTGATGCATTTCTAAACGCCCTTCAGCCTTCGGAGGACGGGTTTTTGCGTGATATTGAAACCCTTTGCCGGGCAGAAAATATTCCAGCTGCTGTACGGACAACAGCTAGGCTTTTATATGTTTTAGTTGGGATTCATCATCCGAAACGAATTTTAGAAATTGGCACAGCGGCAGGCTATTCCGCTTTAACCATGTATCAAGCTGCCGGCGGTAACGTCCAAATTGTTACCATTGAGAAGGACGAGGAGCGGTTTTTGTTAGCAAGGCAGCATATGCGTCAATATGGGGCGTTAGGTAGCATTAAACCCATCTGCGGTGATGCGGAAGAAATTATTACAACGTTAGAAGAATCCTTTGATATGGTTTTTATAGATGCAGCAAAAGGGGCTAGTCGCCATTATTTTGATGCGGTGTTACCCAAGGTTATATCCGGTGGACTCGTTATAACCGATAATGTGCTCTATGGTGGTCGAACAGCCATGCCGGGCGAACCGGAACATAAGCATCGAACCGGTGTTAAGGCCATGCGGGCGTATTTGGATTATTTATGCCATGACCCTCGATTTTACACGGCAGTACTCCCTGTGGGGGATGGCGTGGCTTTAACGCTGGTTCGTTAATGTGGTTGTTAGTTTTGCTTTATACGGATAAATAAAGGGGAGAAATAAAATGTACGTTATTTTGGGAATTGGAAATCCCGGCAGACAGTATGAAAATACAAAGCATAATATAGGGTTTATCAGCCTAGACTTTTTATCGGCAGCCTGGAATATTCCCATTCAAAAAATTAAACATAAGGCTCTTATAGGAGAGGGTCAGCACAAGGGTGAGCGGGTTATTCTGGTTAAACCCCAGACTTTTGTGAACCTTTCAGGCGAAAGTATTGGTGAGATTATGCGGTTTTATAAACTGTCTCCGGAACAATTAATTGTGGTTTATGATGACGTTAATTTAGATGCCGGTCGTATACGGATTCGTTCTAAGGGGTCTGATGGGGGCCATAATGGAATGAAATCAATTATTTATCATTTGCAGAGTGATGCTTTTCCACGCATCCGCTTAGGTGTGGGTCAAAAGCCATCAACTTATGATTTGGCTGATTGGGTTCTCTCCAAATTTACTGATGAGGAAATTAAGGTGATGGCCAAGGCGGTAGATGCTATTCCTGATATGGTGGAAGAAATTATGATAAATGGGGTGCAGAGTGCCATGAATCGCTTTAATGGTCGATAGAACATTGCGCAAAGTTTTATAATACTGCGGAAACGACGTGAATATATTGTTTGAATCTATCTTATTACAAAATGCCCAATGGAAAACCCTTCTAGATGGCTTTAGCCAAGGTGTTACGCCTCTTTCTGTTACAGGCGTAACAGAGCAAGCTAAGGCTTTTTTGGTTGCACATTTTTGCCAACAGTATCAAAAGCACTGTATGGTCGTGTGTGAAAGTGATTATACGGCCAAACGATTGTGTGAGGATATTTGCTTTTTTGGGGGACAGGAGGTCATTTTTTATCCGTCTAAGGAAATTGAATACTATCGTGTGGATGCTAAGAGCAATGAACTCGAAGCCCAACGTTTGGCGGCATTAGGTCGCCTGGCAGAGGCAGAAAGTGGTGTTTTCTTTGTGCTCAGCGTTGATGCACTCCTGCAATTTGCTGCAGATTTTTCTGCCTTTACCAGCTCTCGTATCACCTTGACAGATGGGGGACAATATAACAGCGTAAAGCTCTTGGAACAGTTGGAGTCTTTAGGTTATGTACGTGAAGAGTTAGTAGAAGCCAAGGGGCAATTTTCGGCTCGTGGCGGTATTGTCGATGTGTTTCCTCCAGGGGCATATAATCCATATCGTATTGAATTTTTTGGCGAGGATATTGATTCTATTCGTGAATTTGACCCCATTATGCAAACTTCAATACAACGGTTGGATACGATACGGATTGAAGCGGCTCGCGAACAAATTTCCAACCAAGATGGGCACCCCCTTGTGGCAGATTACATGCCACAGGATGCGTTAGTTTTTTTGAATGAGCCGGAGCGAATTAGGGAACGAGCCGAGGGGCTTTTGTGGGATATTCAAGAAACGGTGACAGCCCTTTTAGAAAAGGGTATTATAGAACAGGCAGAGAAAAGTTATATTCACGATTACGAACAGGTGATGAAAGGGCTTCTTTCTCATCCCCTCATGGGGCTTTTTACGTTACCCCAATCAACCCGAGACTATCAGCCGAAGATGACAGTTAATTTAACCACCGGCGGTATCAATATGTATTCCGGTCACCGGGAACTGTTGTTTGCAGATTTACGTGAATGGCTGGAAAAGCAATGGGCAGTTGTGATTGCAGGGGCCACAACCTTACAATGTGAGGCATTGTTTAGAGAGCTGTCTGAAGAAGGTTTTCCGGTTTTTATTAGCCAAAATATGAATGGAGCCGTGCCGGGGCAAATTCTTGTTATGGAGGGTTCCTTAAAAAAAGGTTTTTCTTGTCTTGATAGCGGGTTGGTGATCTTGTCCGATAGTGAAATTTTTGGCCGTGAAACAAAAAAAGGACGTAGAAAAAAGGCTGTCCGGGGCAACAAACTAAAGAGTTTTGACGATTTGGATATTGGTGATTATGTAGTGCACAACACCCATGGTATTGGACAATATGTGGGACTGGATACCTTGACGGTTGAAGGGCATTACAAGGACTATTTAAAAATAAAATATGCCGGGGACGATTTTTTATATGTTCCCTGTGACCAGCTGGACCTTTTGCAGAAATACATCGGCAAGGAGGCCCGCGTTCGTCTTTCCAAAATGGGTGGCGCAGATTTTGCCCGCCAAAAGGCTAAAGTTAAAAAGTCCACCATGGAAATGGCCCAAGGCTTGCTGCAGCTCTATGCGGCCCGTAAAAGCGCTCAGGGCTATGCTTTTGGCGCAGATACAGCATGGCAAAAGGAATTTGAGGACCATTTTCCCTATGAGGAAACAGAAGACCAACTAACGGCCATAGCAGAGGTTAAGGCGGATATGGAAAGTACACGCCCTATGGATAGATTGTTGTGTGGTGATGTGGGGTATGGAAAAACAGAGGTAGCCCTTCGTGCGGCTTTTAAAGCTGTGCAGGATTCTAAACAGGTGGCCTATTTAGCGCCCACAACCGTGTTGGCACTACAACATTATAACACCTTTGCTGCGCGAATGCGGTTTTTCCCTGTGAAGGTTGAATTACTTAGCCGCTTAGTGTCTCCTAAAGAGCAAAAGGCAATTTTGAAACGATTAAGGACAGGGGAAACAGATGTTATTATTGGTACCCATAAGCTATTGGGCAAAGATATAGAGTTTAGGGATTTAGGACTTTTGGTAGTGGATGAGGAGCAACGATTCGGTGTTCGCCATAAAGAGCGCATCAAAGAAATGAAAAATAACGTGGATGTACTTACTCTATCTGCCACTCCCATTCCGCGGACATTACACATGTCTATGGTGAACATTAAAGATATGAGTTTACTATCCGAGCCACCACAGGACCGCTACCCTGTTTCCACCTATGTTGTAGAGTATAATCCGGTTATTGTAATAGATGCAATAAAAAAAGAGTTGTCCCGAGGAGGACAGGTTTATTATTTGCATAACCAAACACAAAGTATAGCAGCCACAGCCAGAACACTACAGAAGGATTTACCGGAGGCACGCATTCGGGTTGCTCATGGTCAGATGGATCCGGAGGAATTGGAGGATGTTATGCTGGCTATGCAAGAGGGCGATGTGGACATTTTGGTTTGTACCACCATCATTGAGACAGGACTGGATATCCAAAATGTAAACACAATGATTGTTGAGGATGCTGACCGTTTAGGCCTTTCTCAACTTTATCAGCTTAGAGGTCGGGTGGGGCGAAGCAACAGACGGGCATACTGTTACCTAACCTATCGGCGGAATAAATCCTTACGAGAGGATGCGGTGAAACGATTAACTGCCATTCGTGAATTTACAGAGTTTGGCTCCGGCTTTAAAATTGCCTTGCGTGATTTAGAAATTCGTGGTGCCGGCAATCTGCTGGGGGCAGAACAACATGGACACATGGAAACTGTTGGTTATGATATGTATTGTCGTTTGCTAGAAGAGAGCGTTAACGAATTGCAGGGAAAACCACCCCAGGAAACAGCATGGGAGCCGCAGCTGGATTTTGAGGTAGATGCTTATATTCCTGCAACGTATATTCGCAGTCATAGGTTACGATTGGAGTTTTATAAAAAAATTGGTGCAGCGGTGACCGAATCCGATGCCCAAGAGGTTGCCGAGGAAATGATTGACCGTTTTGGGGATTATCCTAAAAGCGTGGAAAACCTGCTTTTGTCTGCACAATGCCGAGGAATTGCTAAAGAAATGAATATTGCACAGATTACAGTTCGAGAAGGAAGTATATTGTGTTATTTTAAGGAGAGCTTTGATCCGGCCCACATCGCGGCATTAATTGGCAAGTATAATGGTCGCATTTTACTTTCGGCGGGACAAAAGCCCTATTTTTCCTATCGGCTAACGGCAGAGGATGTAAATAATATTGCGAACTGTATTAAAAGTTTGTTACAGGCCTTTAAAGACTTGCGCAATCATGAAAAGTAGTGTATAATAATATTGAATTTCTACAGATGTGTAGTTTAATATTTGTAACAGAATTATACTTATGATCATGTTAAAGGAGTGTAGAAGATGAAAACAATGAAAAAAGTCGCTGCTATTATTTGCATGCTATTGTTATTGTTCAGCATGACGGGTTGCGGAAAGCTTCAAATTTCCAGAGAAATTGCCAAGGTGGATGGACAGGTTGTTACAAAGGCGGAATATTTATATTATCTGGAAAATGTTAAAGAACAAATGTTGTCTGAATCCGGCACCCAGGATTCAGAAAGTTTTTGGAATGCAGAAATTGATGGTAAAAAAGCCAGTGAAGCAGCAAAAAATAAGGCGTTAGAGGAAATGCTGCGAGTTGAAATTGCTTGCGTAAAAGCTGCAGAAAAGGGCTTGTCCGTTCCGGAAAGTAGTCTTGCACAAATTCGTACCATGGTTAAATCTACAGATGCGGAACAAAAAGCGCAGGTAGATGCATTGAAAGAGGTAACAGGCCTGAATGATGAGCAGTTGATTGATCTTTTAACCAAAACCATGTTAACAAGTGTTTATGCCAGTGATATTAGCGCCAATGATCCGGCTGCCTTAGTACCTACTAAGGAGGAGATTAATGCGGCATATCAGCAGGAGTATGTACATGTTAAGCATATCCTGATAGGTAATACAGAAGAAAGTGATGGTACAGCAACAGAGGTGACAACGGAAGAGGATCCTGCAGCAGCTGCAGAGGCTTACCAGGCTGCACAAAAGGCTAAGGCTGAGGATGTGTTAAAGAAAGCCAAAGCTGGTGCTAATTTTGATTCTTTAGTTAAAGAGTATGGTGAGGATCCCGGCATGACAAATAATCCTGAGGGTTATACTTTCACAACCGGTTCCATGGTGGCAGAATTTGAGGATGCCTCCTTTGCGTTGGCTGTTGGTGAAATTTCTGACTTAGTCGAAACATCTTATGGTTGGCACATCATTAAAAAATATCCGTTGCCCACTCAAGGAACAGACTATGATGCTGCTATAGAGAGTATTACAGCTAATTTATCTCAGGATAAATACAACGCTATTTTGGATTCCTATAAATCGGATCTGACCATTGAAATTCATCAGAATGTTGTAGATAACATTAAAGTTAAATAATTTACCATAAAAAACAGCCTGCAGCATGAGTAGTGTTCTTCCAAGTACCACTCATCCTGCAGGCTATTTTTGTATGTTTTTATAGACCGTTAGGGTTTTGCACCATAAAGTTCCAAGCATCACGGCACATTGTATCAAGACCGTATACAGCTTCCCATCCCAAAAGCTCTTTCGCCTTGGTTGGGTCAGCATAGCATTGTGCAATGTCGCCGGGGCGGCGGGGCGCAATTTTGTAAGGAACCTTTACATTGTTGACTCTTGAAAAGGCCTGCACCATTTCCAGCACACTGTAACCGTGACCTGTACCTAAATTATAAGCATCTACGCCGGTAGAGGAAAGTACCTTTTCCACGGCTTTAATGTGGCCTTTAGCCAAATCCACAACATGAATATAGTCGCGCACACCTGTGCCATCCGGCGTGTTGTAATCGTTACCGAATACACTCAGCATTTCCAACTTGCCGGCAGCTACCTGGGCAATGTAAGGCATTAAGTTGTTGGGAATGCCGTTAGGATCTTCTCCGATTAAGCCGGATTCGTGGGCACCAATGGGATTAAAGTAACGAAGCAGGGCAACGCTCCAATCGTGGTCAGCTACGACCACATCCCGAAGGATATTTTCAATCATTAATTTTGTGCTGCCGTAGGGGTTTGTGGTTGAGAGGGGAAAGTCTTCCCGAATCGGCACACTAGCCGGGTTGCCGTAAACAGTGGCCGACGAACTGAAGACAATCTTTTTCACATTATATTTTGCCATGCTTTCACACAAAATAAGTGTGCCAGTAATGTTGTTGTGATAATACCACAATGGTTTTTGTACAGATTCACCGACGGCTTTTAAGCCTGCAAAGTGAATAACGGCATCAATTTTATTTTCTGCGAAAACGCCTTCTAAAGATTCTCTATCTAACAAATCTACCTCGTAAAAGGGAAAGTCGCGACCTGTAATCTGTTTAATACGTTCTAAGGCTTTCGGCTTAGAATTTAAAAAATTATCTACAACAACAATTTCATATCCGCTTTCAATCAGCTCCACACAGGTATGTGAACCAATAAAACCGGCACCACCGGTGACTAAAATTGACATAGATTTCAACTCCTTATTTCAGTGACTATGCTCTTATAAGTATATATGGCATATGTATTTTTGTCAATTCCTTTTTTAGTAAGTAATTTGAATTTCTTCTGTGTCCGGATTCCAATCAACAATGCAGTCTAATGACTCGGCACAGAACCGAAGAGGCAGTAAGGTGCGTTCGTTTTCAATTATCGGTGGCGTGGGTAGAAGGGTGATGCGTCCATCAATGAAGGCGGCAGTTTCACCAATATGTAGAATGACCACATGGCCGTTACGTTTCAGCGTAATCTTTTGCTCGTCACCTGCCCACTCAACCACGCCATCTATTTCCTCAGTTATGGAACGGATGGGAAGCAGGGTGTGCCCATTATAAATCTTGGGTGCAACGTCTAAGGTGACCTGCATATCCCCATGCTGCATGGTAGTGTGTCCAATGGTTAGCAACAACGTATTGTTTTGCCTATCTGTACCTATTGATGGTGGCAGGGCATCTTTTAGGGATATATATTGATATATGCCATCTGTATTGCAAACAGAAACCCAGTCATCGACAGCATAACTGCAGTCGGCATATTGTATGGCGGTCACAGGGGTACCACTTGTATCGATGTAGCCCCAAAGATGATTCCGCAAAACAGCGGCATACCCATTTGAAAATTGGTTTGCACCATCCCAAACAGCGGGAATCACCATATCAAATTCTTCGTTGATGTAGCCCCAACCCGATTCAGTTTCAACGGGACAAAGTCCTTCTTTGAAATCGCCTAACTGTGAATAAATAAATTCTGTTTTCAGTATTCCCTTTGTATTCATGAAAGCCATGCGGTTACCACGGGTAGCTTTTAAAAGGCCGTTATTTACTTGCGTTGACAGTTGGTCCCAATTTGGTGCAATTAAAAGGGAGCCTGTGGCATCAATCACGCCGTAGCCATTGTTTTTTATAACCGCTACACCATCGTGAAAATCAAAGGCTAACTCAAACTGAGGTGTTATTGCAATTTGACCTTTAGTGTCTATATATCCATATAATTCTCCCACTCTGACACAGGCCAACCCCTCGGAGAAGGAATAGGCTTCTTCGTAGATGGGGGGAATCACAAGGACACCGCCCTGGTCGATATAGCCATATAATTCCCCAATCTTCACAAGGGCCAGTCCTTCTGCAAAACTGTGGGCGTTATCGTAGGCAAAAGGAATGGTTAACGTTCCCTTTGTATTAATATATCCCCATTTTCCTTCTTCATTTTTTACACAGGCCAGACCTTGAGAAAAGCCTTCAGCCTGGGCGTAAACAGGCTTAATAGCCAACTTGCCCATTTCATCAGCAAAGCCAAAAAGATTTCCCTGACGTATAGAACGAAAGCCTTCTACATTCTCCCCTACATAATCCCATGAAGGGGATAATATCATATTGAAATCCTGATTTACAAGTCCCCACCGATTCTCTATAACAATGCGACCTATTCCGCTTTCATCAAAGGGATAGGCTAAATCATATCCTTCTGTTGCAGCCACGGGAGGAGATAGGGTCAATAAAAAAATTAAAATAAAGCAAAGCTTTTTCATGGTGTTCTCCCTTTTTTAATTTATACCATTATTGTACCGCATTTTTCGATGTTTTTCAACATATTTTTCTAAGGGAGTCCCTTGGTATAATTTTCTTTACAATGGTAATAAAATGTTGTATAATAAAGAAAGATTGGGCAGGCATATTTACCAGAATTATCTACCGAAAAGAGGGGTTTTATTGAATACAAAGCTTACAGCCTGGAAAAAGGATTTAAATAATAAGGAAATATGCGTTGTGGGCATTGGCATTAGTCATTTGCCTCTTATTACGTATTTGGCACAACAGGGTGCTCGCGTTACGGCTTGTGATAGAAAAAGTAAAGCAGAGCTGGGCGAAACGGCAACACAATTGCAAAACATGGGTGTTTCCTTACACCTGGGAGAGAACTATTTATCTAATCTTTCTGGCGAACTTATCTTTAAAACGCCTGGTTTAAGGCCTGACGTACCGGCATTGGTTGCAGCTATGGAGCAGGGTATTCCAGTGACAACGGAGATGGATGTGTTTATGGAGCTCTGTCCTGCTCATATAACAGCGGTAACGGGGAGCGATGGTAAAACCACCACCACCACATTAATTTATCAGCTTTTATCGGCAGCAGGCTTTACGACCCATGTTGGTGGTAACATAGGCAAGCCTCTTTTGCCTGCAATTGATACTATACAGTCTGAGGACCGGGTGGTTTTGGAACTTTCCAGCTTTCAGTTGCAAACCATGACAAAAAGTCCTCAAACAGCAGTTGTAACCAACATTAGTCCCAATCATTTAGATTATCACACCGATTATCAGGAATATATTGAGGCTAAAAAGAATATTTTTATGCATCAAAACCCCATAGATTTGGCAATACTCAATTTAGATAACGAAGTGACCCGCTCTTTTATTCCGGAGCTTAAGGGAGATTGTATAACCTTTTCAAGACAGCAACAGGCAGATATTTGCTTACAGGGTACAGAAATTGTTTATGGCAATAAATCCATTTTAGATACTCGTCAAATTCGTATACCCGGCAACCATAATATTGAAAACTATATGGCCGCTATAGGGGCTGTGTACCCAATGGTGGAGGAGAAACAGATACAACATTGTGGGTCGACCTTTGGGGGCGTAGCCCACCGTATTGAATTTGTTCGTGAGTTAAATGGGGTTCGCTATTATAATAGTTCTATTGATTCTTCACCAAACCGCACTAAAAATACATTGTCTGTCTTTTCGCAACCGGTGGTGCTTATTGCAGGCGGCAAGGATAAGGGAATTCCTTATGATGAATTGGGGCCTGCCATTCGTGACCATGTAAAAACACTCATTTTAATTGGCGCCACAGCCGATGTTATTAGTAAGGTAGCAGCACAATTTGCACCCAATGTGCCCATTATTTATGCAGATACCTATGAACAAGCGGTGCAGACAGCAAAAGAGCAAGCAACACAGAGCGATGTTGTTCTTCTTTCTAATGCCAGCACAAGCTTTGATATGTTTCGTAATTTTGAGGAGCGAGGAAATTTATTTAAGGAACTGGTGAACCGCTTATGATGAATACGTTATTCAATTTAGCTGCCGCAGATGGTATATCTGGCTTTGAATTTTCTTTGCAGGAGCAGGTTTGTAAGCTGTTATCATCCTATTGCACATCAGTCGAAGCGGATGTTATGGGCAACGTGGTGGGCATCATTCCGGCTGCTGACCCTAAGGCACCTAAAGTTATGCTTGAGGCTCACATAGATGGTATTGGTCTTATGGTATCCGGTATTAGTGAGGAAGGTTTTTTGTCTTTTGTGCCGGTTGGCGGTGTGGATAGCGCTATTTTATCGGGAACTGAGGTGCGAGTTTACGGCAGGGAAATTCTTTTTGGTGTTATTGGTGCTAAACCGCCTCATTTACAAACTGGTGGCGCTAAGGAGGCAACCAAAATTTCGGAGATGGTTATTGATGTTGGGCTTTCAGCTGAAACGGTGCGGAAAAAAATAGCCGTGGGCGACATGGTATGCTTTGCCCAAAAAACAGAATCATTAAACGATTTGGTTGTATCTGGCAAAAGCTTTGACGATAGAGCAGGATTCATCTCTTTACTTTTATGTTTAGAATCCCTTAAGGATAAAACGTTGCCTTTTACCTTGTATGTTGTTGCTGCTGTGCAGGAGGAGGTTGGCTTGCGCGGTGCTGCTATGGTCAGCGAGCGATTGGCACCGGATTGCGCATTTGTGGTGGATGTATGCCATGGGGATACACCGGATGGTGGTTCTGAAAGCATTTTTAAGCTGGGTAGTGGAGCTGTTATTAGCTTTGGTCCTAACATTCATCCGTATTTGTCAACCTTGGCAAAAGATATGGCTAAAAAAGAGAATATTGCCGTTTCCTATGATGCTGATGGTGGGGATACGGGAACTGACGCATGGGCTGTGCAGGTGGCGAAGGCCGGAATTCCCGTGCTACTTCTTTCTATTCCTTTACGTTATATGCATACAACGGTGGAAACCCTACACTATGATGATGTGTGTGCGGTTGGTTCTCTTATTTCGGCTATGCTGCAAAATTTAGATTTGGAGGCTCTTGCATGTACCTATCAGAATTAACAGAGCTCCCCGGCGTTTCCGGTAACGAAAATGCTGTACGGGCCTATATTAAAGAACGGATTGCTCCATTTTGTGATAATATAGAAGTGGATTCTATGGGCAATCTTATGGCTTATAAACGAGGTACAGGCAATGTGGATAAAACTCTCATGCTTTGTGCCCATATGGACGAGGTTGGGCTTATTATTAGCCGTATCACAGAGGATGGTTTTCTAAAATTTAAAGCTGTTGGTAGTCTTGACCCAAGAGTTCTTGTTTCCAAGCGTGTTCGAATCGGCACTGGGGGTTTTATTGGTGTTATCGGCCGCAAAGCTATTCATCTTCTGACGCCCGAAGAGCGAAAAAAAGCGCCTGTGATGAAGGATTTATATATAGATATTGGTGCTTGCAATCAGGAAGAGGCCCAAAAAAGGGTAGCTGTTGGGGATTATGTTGTGTTTGACAGCGCCTATATTCCCTTTGGGGATGGTCTCGTTAAGGCAAAGGCGTTAGATGATCGGGTGGGGTGTTCTATTTTACTGGAACTGATACAGGAGCCTTGTGTGTGGAATTGTTGTTTTGCCTTTACTGTACAGGAGGAAACCGGTCTGCGAGGAGCGCGGCTTTGTGCAAGACGGGTTCAGCCCACCATGGCGCTGGTGTTAGAGGCAACAACATGCTCGGACTTACCTCAAATGGACCGGAACATGGTATCCACCTATTTAGGAGGAGGTGCGGCAATTTCCTTAGTTGATGGCGCAACCAGTTATAATCGGGAATTGGCGCAGACCTTATATCAATTGGCCCAATCCCACAATATTCCGGTACAATTTAAACAAACCGCAACAGGGGGAAATGATGCAGGGAGCATTCATGTATCGGCAGGTGGCGTGCTTACGGCATCTATTTCTGTGCCGGCTCGTTATATTCATTCCCCATCAAGCGTTATATCCCTGGCAGACTATCAGGCAGTTTGCGATTTGACGCGATTATGGATACAGGAGGTACATCATGCTAAGATTATTACAAGAGCTTTGTGAAACAATAGCGCCTTCCGGCTGTGAGGAAGCTATGTCATTGATTGTTAAACGGGAACTTACCCCCTATGCTGATGATATGTATCAAGATGCTTTAGGCAATTTAATTGTGTATAAAAAGGGAAATGGAAAAAAACTAATGCTATGTGCCCATATGGATGAAATTGGTCTTGTCGCTACATGTTTTGGTGAAAAGGGACAGGTATACGTTTCGGCGCTGGGAGGTGTATCTCTCCATGCAGCTCTTTATCAACGTGTTCGTTTTGTCGGCGGTGCCGAGGGTGTTTTGGTGCCAAACGGCCAAGAAAGCGATGTGTTAAAGGAATTGAAACTAGGCAATTTATATGTGGATATTGGTGCAAAAAATGAAACCGAAGCGGCCGAGCGTATTACGTTGGGAGAAGGAGCAGCTTTTGTGGGTGGGTTTGCAACCCAAGGCGGCTACGTTATATCTAAGGCTTTGGATAATCGAGCCGGTTGTTATGCTTTAATTAGAGCTATGCAACAGGCCACTGATAACAAACAAGATATTTATGCTGTGTTTACCATAAGCGAAGAGTTGGGATTAAGAGGCGCTAAGGCTGTAGCCGTCAGCATTGCACCGGATTATGCTGTGGCACTTGATGTAACACGAACAGGTGATACAGCCTCGGGGCCTAAAATGTCGGTGCGGCTAGGAGATGGCGCGGCCATAAAAATCATGGACCACTCTATGCTCGCACATCCTGTTATTAAAGACAGGTTAAAACTGCTGTGCGAGGAAGGAAACATTAAGTGGCAGGCGGAAGTGCTGGAGAAGGGCGGTACGGATGCCGGTGCTGTTCATGTATCCGGTGGCGGCGTACCCTCAGGTTGCATATCCATTCCCACGCGATATATTCATACACCGGGTGAAATGATACACGCAGATGATTTAGAACAGGTAGTAGCGCTGACAACGGCGCTCATTGAAAAAGGCATATAAAAAGAAGGCTGTTACATAACTTATTTGTTGTGTAGCAGCCTTCTTTACGTTTATAGCTACATATTTTGGTCGACTAACTGAGCGCTGACTAATGCCTTATATACAATAGGTGTTATCACAGCTGTAATGATTATTTCGGGAATCATGTAAGTACCGTTATAGATTATAGAGTAAATACAAGCTAATCCACCGCCAGAAAAAGTTTCCAAAATCTTTGCGCCTAAATAGAATCCCTCCTGACCGAAAAACCAATCAGCCCAGGCACCAAAGAAGATAGCGCCGGATACAACGTGAGTGATATAGCGCAACAGCAACGCAACAATTGTACCAAGGCAAATGGCGACCCCATGGCGACCCTGTTTTAACTTATTTTTAAATATGCCGCCAAAACCAAGCACAGTATAGGCCACAATATAATCCAATAGACAAACGCAAATTGCTTTCCCAAAAGCCATTTGCTCATCCCCCGGCATGAAGAATGCAGTTACGGTTTTCATGCCCATTAACAGTTGTACCAAGCTGAATATGAAGGCAGAATAAAGCCCCCATTTTGTGCCGTAGCAATAGGCTATGATAATGATTGGCATCATAGACGCAATCGTTATACCGCCGCCAAAGGGGAGTTGAAAGGGTTGAAAAATTGATAGTACCGCAGCAACGGCAATTAACATGGCTGTTGTTACTATTTTTTTTGTTTTCATATGTATCTCCTCCTAAAAGTTAAAAATAAAAAACGGAAACAGCCACGCGCAGACTGTTTCCGTTGCAAAGCAATCATGAAATATTCCCTACGTTGGCATTACCCAAATCAGGTTGCGGGTCGAAACAAAGTTTCCTCTCAGCCTATTGGCTCCCCGATATTTATTTGTGTGATATTCACTACACCCATTTTACCACATCTATTTTTCTTTGTCAAGAAAAAAGTGTATTTGTCAATTTATTATTTATAGAATCTGTCAAAATTCATCTGTAATAGTATTTATTTCATTTTCTTTTTTAAATCCTCTAATGCTCTCCGCCTATGACTGATGGCATTTTTTTGCTCGGGTAAAAGGACACCAAAACTCTTTTGATAATCAAGAGAATAAAATATAGGGTCATAGCCGAAACCACCGGTTCCCTGAGGCGAGAGCAAAATACGACCCTCACAGGTTCCTTCGCCGTATATCTTTTTCCCATCTTCCGTAATTAGACATATGGCGCAAACAAATCGGGCACTTCGCTCTTCTAATGGGACACCATCCAGCATTGTCAGCAGTTTGTCCACATTGTCTTGGTCGCTGGCATTTTCTCCTGCATAGCGAGCTGAAAAAATGCCCGGAGCGCCCATTAAAGCATCTACGCATAAGCCTGAATCATCGGCCAAAACAGCACAACTTGTCAATTGCCTAAGAGCCTCTGCCTTAATAGTGGCATTTGCACAAAAACTATTACCGTTCTCTTCAGCATCAAAGACAAGACCGAGTTCAGAAGCACCTAACACCTCATATTCTGAAAGGATTTCCTTTATTTCCCGTAGTTTACCGGCGTTGCCTGTAGCCACTACCAAACGTTTTTTATTAATTGACATAATGTTCACCGCTTTCTCAATGATATCCTCTGTTAAATAGATTTTATACGCAAATCAGCATATGCATGTTCAACGGTTTCCTCGGGCACGATGGAGCAAAAAGCACGCAGGGTTTCCGATTTCAATCATAACCTGTTTGTAATTTTCTTCTCTTATTATCATTACTATACAAGTTTTGAAAAAGTATCACCGGCTAACAGGTGAAAATGAAGATGAAATACCGTTTGTCCGGATTTTTCGCCACAATTGTTTACAATGCGATACCCCTCTTCAGCAACACCCAATTCAGAAGCTAATTTTTTGGCGGTAAGCAAAATATGCCCCAATAGAGCTTGATGCGTAGGTTCTGTTTCTTGTAGACAAGGGATGTGCGTTTTAGGAATAATTAAAATATGTACCGGAGCAGCCGGTGCAATATCGTGAAAGGCATACACTAAATCATCCTCGTAAATCTTTTGAGAGGGGATTTCTCCTTTTATTATCTTGCAAAAAATACAGTTATTCATATGCTTTTATCCTTTCTATTATTTTGTCAGTTCTTTGTATTGTCTAATAATTTCATCGGCTACACCATCTATATCGTTATGATTCACATCAACTACCACGTGGGCTTTTTCATAAAATGGTTTCCGTGCATCCATCATAGCGGCTATGTCAGAAAGCGATGCATTTTTAAGCTCCGGCCGCCTGGAAATAGAGTGGCGGGTGTTTTGATAGACGGTTTGACTATCGGCACGCAACCAAAATAAAATGCCGTTTTCTTGCAAAACAGATAGATTAAAGGCATCGGTGACAGTATCTCCGCCAGTGGAGATTAAGCATCCATCATTTTGTGCTAAGGTTGAAACGGCAAAGCGTTGGGCACCTTCGAAATATTTTGGGCCTTTTTTTTGTAAAAGAACATGGGCCGGTGTTTTTTCGCAACGACAAATAGCCTCATCTGTATCATAAAAATCAATTTTCAATTTAGCGGCAACACGCCGACCTACAGTGGTTTTACCTACACCTGTAAACCCAACTAAAACGATGTTTTTCATGTTGAACACCTCAATTTGTGCGATATACTGACTTTTAAAATAAAGTATTGTCGGTTTTATAGTCTGTGCGGCTTTGGTAAAATCTATACATTACGCAAGAAAGCAACTTGCTCTTTTGTAGCGGCAATGGCTGCGTTAATATCATTCAGGGTGGTTTGCGGGCTGAGACTAAAGCGTAGAGCCCCTTCTATTTCCTTGCGGTTATAACCCAAAGCAAGCAGGGTGGGACTAAGCTGTGGCTTGTTAGAGGAACAGGCAGAACCGCTGGAAACATAAACTTGTTGTGCCTCTAAAGCATGTAGGAGGGTTTCAGAACGAATACCCGGAAAAGTGGCACATACAATGTGTGGGGCTGGATTGGCAACCTTTATTACTTGACATCCTGCAATGGTTGCAAGACCTTCCTGTAGGTGTAAGCGGAGTTGTTCCATCTGTACAATGTCTTTCTTCATGGTGGCAAGTGTCATTTGCGTGGCCAACCCAAAACCTGCAATGGCAGGGGTGTTTTGCGTGCCGCTACGAAGGCCTTTTTCCTGGCCGCCGCCAAATAGTATAGGCTTTACATGAATGCCACGGCGAATAAAAAGACCGCCGGCTCCTTTTGGTCCATGTATTTTGTGACTGCTGACAGAAACCAAATCTGCACCACTTTCCTTTACAAAAAGGGGCATTTTCCCTAAGGCCTGCACGGCATCTGTATGGAACAGTGCCTTGGGATTTGCAGCTTTAGTTATGGCAGACAGCCTGGCAATATTCTGCATGCTGCCAACCTCGTTATTAACAGACATAATGCTGACTAAAGCCGTTTCTTCGTTCAGTAATGAGCAAAAGTGTTCTTCGTCAATTTGTCCTTGACTGTCTACTTCAACGAAATGACAATCGGCGCCCAAATTCTTACAATATAACACGGTCTCCATAACGGAGGGGTGTTCTATTTTAGATGTAATAATGCGCGGACTGCGATGTATACGGCTAAGCATCGTGCCTAAAATAGCCAAGTTATTGGCTTCTGTTCCGCCGGCAGTAAAAATAAAGTTACCATCTTCCTGCCCAAAGGCCTCCAAAACTTGTTCCCGTGCCTGCATTATGGCTCGTTCAGCTAAAACACCTGCATGGTGTAGGGAGGAGGGATTGCCAAAAATATTCTGCTGCATGTCTGCCATAAGTGTCATCACCTGAGGGAATGGGCGGGTGGTGGCGCTGTTATCTAAATAAATCATACTTCCTCCTGGGGCTCCTCGCTATAAGGTAAGGCGATGGTAAAACGGCTGCCGGCCTCCTCTTCACTTTTTACTTCAATGTGGCCGTTATGCAATTTAACTGCATCTAAGGCAATGGAGAGACCTAAGCCTGTGCCGCCTGTTTCTCTTGCTCGTGCCTTATCAACCCGGTAAAAACGATCGAATATTTTTTGTACTTCCTCTTTTGGAATACCAATGCCGGTATCGCTGACGGCGATATACACATTACCTAAATCCCGGCTTACGCTCATGGTAACACTGCCGCCCGATTCAGTATATTTAATGCTGTTATCAGCAATATTATATATGGCTTCCGTTAAGGTATCTCGTTCAATGGGCAGAATGACTTCACCATCCGGCTGGTTTAAGGTTAGGGTAATCCCTTTATTTTTTGCAAGAGGAACAAGCTTATCGCAAACCTCTTGAACAAGTTCACGAACATCTGTATGAATAAATTGCATACTTAAGGCACTGGAGTCCATTTGTGTCATATCAAGAAGTTTTTCAATAATACGAGTTAAGCGCTCCACCTCTTTATTCATATCACTTAAAAATTCCTTAATAAAATCCGGATCCGGGTTTTCTGTTTGGATTAAGGAATCGGATAAAAGTTTAATGATTGATAAGGGAGTCTTTAACTCGTGAGAGGCATTGGACACAAAGGTGCGACGTTTGTCTTCCAGTTCGGCCATGCGATCAATTAAACTATTAAAGGCGATAGCCAATTGACCAATTTCATCTCGCGAGTTCACGGGTACATGTTGCAAGCTTTCCTTTGGCATGTTGTTAATAAATTTGGTAAATCGCTCTATGGGTAGCGTTAAAATGCTGGCCATGGAAGCGCTGAAAATACCCACGAATACAACAATTAAACCACCCAACATAAAAAGAGCATTTCGAATATGAAGAATGATGCTTTCAGTGGAATCGCCGGATTGGATAAGGTAAACGGCACCAATGGTTCGGGTATTTTTAATAATGGGAACAGCTGCATCAATGAACCAACTGCCATTTTCTTTATATGCATTAGAGATATTTTTGGCATCAGATGAAAGAGCATCTGTAATGGCATAATTGATAAAGGTTTTATCCTTGATGCTGGTTTCCTTGTAGGAGTCATATATAACAATACTTTCCGTATTCACCACAATGGCACGGGCATTTTTTTCCAATGGCATTTGCGGTAAACGATGGTTAATATACTCATCTGTAAAATTTTCGGAAATCATGCTGGCAATAATATTTGCGCTGGTTAAAACTTCCATTTTCTTTTGGTCAAACAAATACGTATAGAGTGTGTTCAACAAAAAAGAACTGAGTACAACCAACACCACTACAATAATAATTAAATATGTAGAGGCGATTTTCCAGCGAATATTTAAAAATGGAATTTTAAGCTTCTTTAAAATAATAACCCACTCCCCACTTTGTATGTATATAGGTTGGCTCAGCGGGATTAGGCTCCAGCTTTTCCCGCAATCTTCTCACATGGACATCCACAGTGCGAACATCACCGGGATAATCATAGCCCCAAACAATATCTAACAGATTTTCACGGGAATAAACCTTGCCTGCATTACAAACAAATAAATCCATCAAATCAAATTCCTTGGCGGTTAAATCAATGGTTTTATCGTTAATAGAGATACGACGCAGATTATAATCTAATTTTACACCACCAATGGTGACAATGCTTTCTTTTGTGCTGGTAGAATCAGCCGGCGTCATGCGGCGTAAAACGGCTTTTACACGAGCCTTTAACTCTAAAATGTTAAAAGGTTTGGTCAAATAGTCATCAGCACCGTACTCAAGACCTAAAATTTTATCCATATCCTCATTTTTAGCGGTCAACATGACAATGGGCACATTAGAAAATTCCCGAATTTTTTGACAAACACTGAGGCCATCAATTTTTGGCAGCATTAAATCCAAAATAATTAAATCAATGGTTTTATCATAAGCCATTTTGATGGCTTCTTCTCCGTCATAGGCGGCTAAGACAGTGTAGCCCTCTTGCTCAAAATTATATTTAATTCCTTTGACCAATAGTTTTTCGTCATCTACAATTAAAATTTTCATTAACAAAAAACTCCCTTCATTTTATTTACCGCATTCATTGTCTCCCCAGATGAACTTATAGGCCAGCTTCTTTTGCTAAAAGGGCAGCCTTGTCAGTTTTTTCCCAGGGAAGGGTAATATCGTTACGGCCAAAATGACCATAAGATGCAGTCTGTTTGTAAATGGGTCGGCGCAAATCCAAATCGCGAATAATAGCTGCCGGACGCAAATCAAAATGCTTGGTAATTAAGGATTCAATAACTGATTCGGGTACTTTAGCCGTGCCAAAGGTATCCACGCGAATGGACACAGGGTTTGCCACGCCAATGGCATAAGCTAACTGTAATTCACAACGATCTGCCAAACCGGCAGCCACAACATTTTTAGCCACATAACGAGCGGCATAGGCAGCACTTCGGTCTACCTTTGTGGGATCTTTTCCGGAAAAGGCGCCGCCACCATGACGGGCAGCACCACCATATGTATCTACAATCAGCTTGCGACCGGTGTGACCGGAATCACCCTGGGGACCTCCTACCACAAAACGGCCAGTGGGGTTAATGTAATATTTCGTATCATTTGTGAGCAGTGAGGCCGGCAACACGGGACGAATAACCTTTTCCATGATAGCCTGATGCAATGCCTCTTGTGATACATCTTCGCTGTGTTGTGTAGAAACAACCACCGTATCAATGGCCACCGGTCTATCGTTTTCATCGTAGCAAATGGTCACCTGGGATTTACCGTCGGGACGGATAAAATTAACCTCTCCGGATTTACGCACAGCAGCAAGTTGTTGTGTTAATTTGTGAGCCAAATTGATAGCCAAAGGCATATATTCCTCGGTTTCGTTGCATGCATAACCAAACATAATACCCTGATCGCCGGCACCAATCGCCCCTGGGTCTTCTTTCCCATGTTTGGCCTCTAAGGCTTTGTCAACACCTAAGGCAATATCGGGCGATTGTTCATCTATAGCGGTCAATACGGCGCAGGTATCACAGTCGAATCCATATTTAGCACGGTCGTAGCCAACCTCACGGATGCAAGAACGAACCGTTTTGGCAATATCCACATATGTGCTGGTGGATATTTCCCCCACAACAAGAACTAGACCGGTTGTTACGGTTACCTCACAAGCGACGCGACCCATTGGGTCATGTCGCATAATTTCATCTAAGATAGCATCTGAAATAATATCTGCAATTTTATCGGGATGTCCCTCCGTTACAGATTCAGATGTAAATAGCTTTTTCATTTGTTCCATTGTTATAACCCCCGTAAAATATATTTTCCCTTGCTTTAAACTTCCATAATAATGGGCAGCACCATAGGTTTCCGTTTGGTTTTCGCATACATATAATCACTCATGCTGCTTTTTAAACAGCTCTTTATGCCGCCCCAATCCGTAACCTTTTTGTCAGCGCACTTATCCAGTGCGGCGTGTGCCACAAGTTTGGCCTCTTCCATTAAATCCTCTGACTCTCTTACATATACAAAACCACGAGATAAAACATCGGGGCCGGCCAAAATTTCCCCTGTTCGTTTGGCTATGGTGACCACGACAACAATGATACCATCTTCCGCTAAATGCTTTCTGTCACGCAAAACGATGTTGCCAACATCGCCTACACCAATACCATCTACCAAAACAACGCCGGAAGGAACGGTTCCGCTTTGACGAATGCTGTTGGGACCTATTTCAACGACCCTGCCAATTTCAGGCAGCATAATATTTTTTGGATTAATACCTGCCCGCTCAGCTAATGCTGCATGAAGCATTAGGTGACGATATTCCCCGTGAACCGGCAAGAAATACTTTGGTTTTACCAGTGAAATTAACAATTTTAACTCCTCCTGGCATGCGTGACCGGACACATGGACATTCTCCAGTGATTTATAAATAACCTCGGCACCTTTTTTAAACAACTCATTGATAACATTAGAAATGGACCGTTCATTTCCGGGGATGGGACTGGCAGAAATAATGACCATATCACCCCGTACGATTTCTACTTTTTTATGGTCTGAAAAAGCCATACGGGAGAGAGCAGACATAGCCTCACCCTGACTGCCGGTTGTAATAATACACAACTGATTGGGGCGATATTTGTTTATATCATCAATGCTGATTAAAACACCCTCAGGTACAGTCATGTAGCCCAAGTTCATAGCAACCTCTACAACATTTTCCATACTGCGGCCAGACACAGCCACCTTACGACCATATTGATAGGCAGCATTAATAATTTGTTGTACACGATGAATATTAGAAGCAAAGGTTGCCACTAAAATTCGCCTATTGCAGTTGCGAAACAGCTCATCAAAGGTATCGCCTACCGTCGATTCAGACATGGTAAAACCGGGACGCTCTACATTAGTGCTATCAGACAACAAGGCTAAAACACCTTTTCGTCCCAACTCCCCGAAACGAGCTACATCCAACATGCCTCCCTCAATGGGGGTGGTATCAATTTTAAAATCGCCGGAGTGGAGCACAACACCCACAGGGGTGTGTAATGCAATTGCCACCGCATCAGCAATAGAGTGATTAGTGTGAATAAATTCAACCCGAAATGAGCCAAGTTTAACAGTATCCCCTGCCTTTACACGCATGAGCTTGGTTTTAGAAAGCAGGCGGTGCTCTTTTAATTTACACTCAACCAAACCTAAGGTTAATCTGGTGCCGTAAATAGGGACATTGATTTTCTTTAAAAAGTAGGGTATGCCGCCAATGTGGTCCTCATGACCATGGGTCAGCACAATGCCCCGAATTTTGTCCCGATTTTTTTCCAGGTATGTGATGTCCGGTATTACAATGTCAATACCGGGCATATCGTCATCAGGGAAGGCCATACCGCAATCTAAGACAACGATGTCGTTTCCAAATTCGAAAACAGTTAAATTTTTTCCGATCTCATTCAGCCCGCCTAATGGGATAATTTTCAATTTTTGATTTTTTGCCACAATCTAACCTCCGTTTTAATTTTAACACGTAGTATGTACAGAACAAGCTCTCTGTGTTCTGCCTGTTTATATCCGTCCGCTTTAAAGTCAAAAGCGTTCTTTATAAAAATCGTTCACCAACGATTTTCCGTTCAATGTAAATTACGTTCCATATCCTTTTAAAATCCCCAAATATTGCCGGATGCTTATCTATTTTCGGTAAAATGGCTACAAAAAACCCAACTATATATATTATACCAAATTTTTCTGGAATAATAAAGAGGTTTTTGAAAATAATTTAAAAAAATATTCGGCATGTGCATTGGTTAAAACGGTTGACAAAAGAATGACCCTGTGGTATGATAAAAAAAGTTTTACAGAGTGGAGAATTTATGAATATGATAGCACAATTATTTGGTATTTTAGGATTTATTTTCAGCATCATAACCTATCAGCAAAATACACATAAACGAATTGTTTTTATACAGCTTTTGGGTAACATCTCCTTTGCCACCCATTTTTATCTCTTAGGTGCCTATACAGGCGCTATTTTAAATGCGGTTGGTTTAGTTAGATGCGTTGTGTATATGTTTAAAGCGAAAAAGTGGGCGTCTTCTGCCTGGTGGATTGTTCTTTTCTCTTTTATATGTGTAATTGTTTGCATTATAAGTTGGGAGGGTCCCATTTCCTTATTGCCGGCTGTGGCTATGGTGTTCACCAGCATAGCTTTTGGGCTGGATAATCCTAAACGGACACGGCAGTTTTCCATTCCATCTTCGCCATTGTGGCTGATTTATAACGCACTTAATCAGTCCTACGGCGGTGTGATGACGGAATCCTTTAACATTATTTCCATTCTTGTAGGTATGCTTCGGTATGATAGGAAAGGGAAGCAGATTAAAAAGGATTGTGCATGAAAACTATGCACAATCCTTTTTTTATTGTGGAACACAACAGGGTTCCTGGGGACCCAACGGCAATCTTTAATTGAGTTGTTGGGTGGGGTTCTTATTTGTAATTAAAATTGGGAATATTATGCCAGCGTTTTTTAAAATAATGAGCTGCCAATTTGGGTCGCCGATCCCGGGTAAAAATTCCCTTTTTATTGCCATCAACCCGCATAATGCCTTGAATGGTTGCAAAATCTGCAAAATTCCAAACATGCTCACCGATAAAGTAGTCATAGCGGTCTGTTATTTCGTGAATGGCTTTATAAAAATCCACCTGATATTCTTCAGTAAACATGGTAGGTGTAGCATCGTGAAGCCCGGCGATTGTATCGGCACCATATTCTGTAAACATGAGAGGTTTTCCTAATTTTTCCCAATATTGCAACTCTAAATCAAGGGCCTGACCTGCAGCTTTTAAGTCCCCGCCATATACATACCAGCCGTAATAGCGGTTTAAGCAAATTACGTCGGTTATGGGCAGGGTTTTATCTTTCGTATAGTCGTTTTGCACGCCCACGATAGTTACGGGGCGATTTTGAGGGTCTTGTTGATGAGCTAAATCATATAAAGGCTTGTAGTAATCAAGGGCGCTATCCGGATATGTGGTGGTATCGGATTCATTGGCAATTGACCACATGACTACGCAGGCCCTGTTTTTATCCCGATTAATCATATCCCGGATTACGGCTTCGTGGTGTTCTTTGGTGCGTAAAATTTTGTATGTGTCCTGTGGTGTTGTACCGGCAGCGGCACCAAAATTTAAATTTACACCAACGGCAGGTGTTTCATCTATGACCACAATACCCTCTCGATCGCATAAAAGCATCATCTCTTCAGAATAAGGATAGTGACTGGTACGGAAAGAATTCGCACCAATCCAATCCATTAAACTAATATCCTTTACATTCGCTACATTATCCAAGCCGCGTCCCCGAAAGGGCGTATCTTCATGTTTGCCGAAACCCTTAAAATAGAAGGGTTTACCGTTAATTAAAAAAGATTTACCTTGTATTTCTACTGTGCGAACGCCAAAGGATTCGGTGTAAACATCTTGTCCGCAACAAACTTGAGCTTGGTATAAATAGGCATGCATTGGTTCCCAAAGATGCACGTTTTCTATAGTGAAACAGCCGGATGAGCCTTGAGCGGTAGCAACTGTGGTTCCGGCTTCGTCACGAATGGTCAGGGTAGGCTGTGTACACCCTTCGGTTTCAATAACATAATCTACCTGTGCGCTGGTTCCTTTTACAGAAGGATTTAAGGTAATATCCCGAATGTATTGTTTAGGTGTAGTGTATATGATAACGGGACGCGTAATACCACTATAATTAAAAAAGTCGAAGTTTGGATAGTTTTGTTTTTTAACTGTAACGCCGGGTGTGTCAGGCAAAAGGCCGGTTAGCATGTTACCGCCTTGTTCACTTCCAACGGGGAGGGTTGTGTAATCAATTCGATTATCTACAGCGACGATCAACACATTCTGATCCGGTTTTAGACTTTCTGATATTTCCACCTCAAATGGTAAAAATCCTCCCTTGTGTTGACATATTAATTGATGGTTTAAATAGACTTTTGCACTATGGGTAACGGCACCGAAACGGAGCATAATCCGTTGAGATGACAGAACCTTGGGAATGGAAAAGTAACAACGATACAGGACCCAACCATAGTGGTCCCGAAAGGCCTCGCCCACTTTTTGGTCATTATAGGAGGCGGGTACGGCAATGGTTTCTGGATTGGTCAATGAGTCATCTTCTTGTATGTGAGGTTCGTCTGTGTCCGGGCAGAGAGAAAAATCCCATATTCCGGATAGGTCAATTAAGGCGCGAGCCTGGTTTAGTTGTGGATACAGCATAGAAACGTCCTTTCTTATCATAATTTTTAAGGGTTCTGGGGCGTGCTATTGGCATTAATTTCTCTGCGATGTTGGGAAATTAGTCGTTGGTTTTCAGCAATTTTTTTGCGTGTCAAGGGATACCAAAACATTAAAATTATGGCCACCAAAAAATAGCAAATAGCTGGGACTAAAGTGGATACGGTATAAATTCGTTGTGTTACTGCCGGCGTTTGTATTATATTTTCGGTAGAGGAAACATAGCCGATTAAGGTAAGAGTATATCCACCTAAACTTCCTGCTAAGGCTTGTCCTATTTTGCGGGCAAATGAGTACATGGCATAAATGGTTCCGTCGCTCCTTGTGCCTGTGTGTGCCTCCTGGTTATCAATTACATCGGTAATAAAGGCCCAAATCATAAGGTTAAAAAGACCGGAGCCAAAATTACCCAAAGCAAGAAACAGGCAAAAAATCCATGGATTTTGTATGCGGAGTAAAAATAGCAAAAAGAATATAACGGAGGCAAACAATACGGCAATACCGGAGACTTCCTTTTTACCGAATTTTTTTGTTAAAATTCCGCTGAAAGGCGCCAAAATTAAGGTACAGGCAGTTTGCAAAAATCCGGCTACGCTCATAGCCTCTTTGCTTTTAAAATAATCCATAAACAAATACACATTCATAGTGCCGGACAGCAATGTGGAGAGAAGCAAAACGATAGCAGCAGCAATAATAGCCCATAGTGCCCGGTTGTGGCTCATAGCGGCCAAACTTTTTTTTATCCCCTGTTTAGAACGAACTGTCGTAGGAATGACAACACGCTCTTGAGTCATGTAATAGCAAAGCAGATAGCAAACCAGGGCAAAAATACCAAACACAACTGCAATAGGTAGAAATCGTTCTCCAACGATCAGCTGGTTTCCTTGACTATCATAGGTGTATATGATCAGGGGGACGCCGGCTCCAACCACCACACCGGCAATGGCAGCACCAATGGAGCGAAAGGTAGAAAGAGCAGTGCGTTCCACCGGGTCATCGGTAATAACCGAGGCCATGGAACCATAGGGGATGTTAATACCGGTATAACAAATACTGCCCCAGATCAAATAACTGACATAAATATACACCAGCTTACCCCAATAGGGAAGGTTTTTAGCAGCAGGAATAAACATAAAAATACCTGTCAGTACAACAGGCACACACATACGGAGAATCCAAGGCCGAAAACGGCCGTTTTTGTGGAGTGGAGCCATATCTACAATTCGTCCCATGGTTATGTCCGTAAAGGCATCCAGTATACGTGCCAATAAGAAAAGCGTTCCCACAACACCACCTGAAATACCTAAAACCTTTGTGTAAAATACCATTAAAAAGGAACTGGCCAAAATAAAGAAGAAATCGTTACCTAGATCCCCTAACATATAGCCGATTTTATCTTTAAATCCAAATTTTTTCATCCCGTGTACTCCTTTTGTGAATATGTGGTTGCTGTTAGTGTAACCCATAAACACTTTTTTTACCAAAAAATAAATTGGTTATGGATGTTTAATGTTAAGAAAGAAACGAAAAAACTATTAATTTTGTTTATTTTCAACGAAATTAAAAGTTTTAAGGATGTGTTCTTGACCAAAATAAATTCTTATGATACAATATATATTGTCGCATTTTGTGTTATACTATCTATGATTTATAAAAAAATTATAGAGAGGAATACAAATATGGACAAGGAAGAAGTTATTACCAAAATTTGCGATTCCGGTGTTGTTGCTGTTGTTCGTGCAGAAAATGCGGAACAGGCTATTAAAATTGCAGAGGCCTGCATAGAAGGTGGTGTGCCGGCAATTGAGCTTACTTTTACGGTGCCCGGTGCTCACCATGTCATTGAAGAGCTTGCGAAACGTTATACATCGGAACAAATTATTTTGGGGGCAGGAACGGTTATGGATTCCGAGACTGCCAGAATTTCCATTTTATCCGGTGCTCAATATGTTGTGAGTCCTTATTTTAATTTAGACATGGTGAAGCTCTGCAATCGCTATAGAGTGGCTTGTATGCCTGGCGCTATGACAATTAACGAAGTAGTAGAGGCTATGGAAGCAGGAGCCGATGTTGTAAAGCTGTTCCCCGGTGAAACCAGTGGTCCTAAGATGATTAAGGCCATTAAAGGACCTATTCCTTATGCAAAAGTTATGCCTACCGGCGGCGTTGATGTGGACAATGTGGCAGAATGGATCTGCGCCGGCGCTGTGGCAGTTGGTGCAGGCAGTGCTTTAACGGCCGGTGCCCAAACTGGGGATTATGCGGCTATTACAGTCATGGGTCGCGAATTTATTAAGCGGATTCGCGAAGCAAGAGGTTTATAAACTGTAGTGTATAGTAGATTGGAGTGTATATCATGGCAAAAGTTATCACATTTGGCGAAATTATGCTGAGATTACAGACTTACGATCATCAACGATTAATACAAGCAACAGAGTTGGAAGCCACTTTTGGCGGTGGCGAGGCTAACGTGGCTGCATCCCTGGCCGGCTATGGACATGATGCTTATTTTGTAACAAAATTACCGGATAATTTAGTTGGTGCATGGTGCCAATCTGAATTGAGAAAATATAATGTAAAAACTGATTATATTGCAAGAGGCGGCGAACGACTGGGTGTTTACTATGTGGAAAAAGGAGCATCCCAGCGAGCCTCAACCGTCACCTACGACCGTGCGCATTCTTCCATTTCGACGGCTCAACCGGAGGACTTTAACTGGGATGTAATTTTTAACGATGCAGTGTGGTTTCATTTTACCGGTATAACACCGGCCTTATCAGATGGGGCGGCAGCCCTGTGTTTAGAAGCGTGTAAGGTGGCGAAGAATAAAGGATTGACCGTTAGTTGCGACTTGAATTTCAGAAAAAAATTATGGACAAGTGAAAAGGCTGGCCAGGTTATGGGTGGTTTAATGGAATATGTGGATGTGGTAATAGCCAATGAGGAGGATGCCGACAGGGTATTTGGCATTCGTGCGAAGGCAACCAATATTACAAGTGGAGAATTGTCTGATGAAGGTTACCGTGATGTAGCCAGGCAGCTTGTAAAAAGGTTTGGATTTTCCCACGTGGCGATTACCTTAAGGGAGAGTATTTCAGCCTCGATCAACAACTGGTCTGCACTTTTGTATGATGGCAAAGAATTTTATAAATCAAAAAAATACCACATTAACATTGTGGATCGAGTTGGCGGCGGAGATTCTTTTGGTGGTGGCTTGATTTACGGTTTTTTAGAACAATATAGCACGCAGGATACCATTGAGTTTGCTGTAGCCGCTTCTTGCTTAAAACACAGTATTGAAGGAGATTTTAACTTGATGAGCGTGCAGGAGGTTAGAAACTTAATGGGTGGCGATGGATCCGGCCGTGTGCAGCGTTAATAGGGCTTTATTTTGATGCGGCTGGCTTTGCCAGCCGCGTTGTGATTTCCAATAATGTCAGAAAATTAGCTTTAGGAGAATGAATTATGAATGAAAAAAAGGCAATTACTTTATCCCATAAGGCAAAGGAGGAATGCGGCGTCTTTGGCTTTTATGACAATGACGGTTTTGATGTGGCACGGCTGACGTATTACGCTCTTTATGGTCTGCAGCATAGAGGTCAAGAGAGTGCTGGTATTGCGGTTAATAACGACGGCGTTTTCCTGTCTCATAAAGACTTAGGCCTGGTGCCGGATATTTTCAATGATTCAATTTTGAACAAATTACAGGGCATGATAGCGGTTGGCCATGTTCGTTATTCTACTAAAGGCGGTAATTATCGTGAAAACGCCCAGCCTTTGGTCAATCAATATGTAAAAGGCACTTTAGCCTTGGCTCATAATGGTAATTTGATCAATGCAGGGGAACTGCGGGATGACCTGCAGCAATCTGGTGCAATTTTTCATACCTCTATTGACAGTGAGGTTGTGATGTATAAAATTGCACAGGAGCGCATTCGTTCACATTCTATCGAACAAGCTGTTTTGCGTGCCATGGATCATATTCGCGGGGCCTATTCCATTGTGATGATGAGCCCACGTAAGCTGCTTGGTGCCAGAGATCCTTATGGTATTCGCCCTCTTTCCATTGGTAAAATGCAAAATTCCTATGTTCTTTCTTCGGAAACCTGCGTATTTGATAATATTGGTGCAGAATTTGTGCGGGATGTAGAACCGGGAGAGATTGTTTGGATAGACAAGGATGGTATTCATTCCATTCACCATAAAAATGCATCTAAACGTGCCAATATATGTGTTTTTGAATATGTGTACAATGCACGGCCGGATAGCGTCATTCAAGGTGCTAGCGTGTATGAAACAAGAAAAGCTATGGGTCATGAACTTGCAAAAGAATATCCTGTTGATGCCGATTTGGTTTTTGGTGTGCCTGACTCGGGCCTATGCGCTGCCATTGGCTACGCTGAGGAATCCGGTTTGCCTTATGGCAAAGGGTTTATTAAAAATAAGTATATCGGGAGAACCTTTATTTTACCGACCCAAGCGCAACGGGAAGCAGCAGTTAATATTAAACTGAATGTTTTGAAAAGCAGCGTAGCGGGAAAACGTGTTGTGATGGTGGATGACTCTATTGTTCGCGGTACCACTTGTGCTAACATTATTCGTGCTTTAAAGGAAGCCGGGGCCAAGGAGGTTCACATGCGGGTTAGTTCACCACCTTTCCTATGGCCGTGCTATTTTGGAACAGATATTCCATCCAGAGAAAATTTAATGGCGGTTAAATATAGTGTTGAGGAAATTAGAGAAAAAATTGGGGCAGATTCCTTAGGTTATCTGAGTATGGAAGGCTTACATAGAGCAATGAGGGATATAGACTGTGACTACTGCCATGGTTGTTTCTCCGGACAATATCCTATGGAGGTTCCCGTAGCTGTGGATAAAAAAGAATTTGAACATAATAAGGAGAGAAAAAAATGAGTACAGCATATAAAGCAGCAGGTGTAGATGTAGAGGCCGGTTATGAGGCTGTTAAACTCATGAAGGAGCATGTGAATAAAACCTTTACCTCCGGTGTTTTAAGTGGATTAGGTGGGTTTGGAGGCCTTTTTGAGTTAGGTGACGGCTATCAAAATCCGGTTTTGGTATCCGGTACAGATGGAGTGGGAACAAAGTTGCGTCTTGCCTTTTTAATGGATAAACACGATACCATTGGTCAGGATTGTGTAGCTATGTGTGCCAATGACATTGCTTGCTCCGGTGCTAAACCTTTATTCTTTTTGGATTATTTAGCCGTGGGGAAAAACGTACCTACACGAATTGCCGAAATTGTGAAAGGCGTAGCGGATGGCTGCATGCAAGCCGGAGCAGCACTTATTGGTGGTGAAACTGCTGAAATGCCGGGCTTTTATGCAGAAGATGAATATGATTTGGCAGGCTTTTGCGTGGGCGTTGTGGATAAGGATAAAATTCTTGACGGAAAAAAGACAGCCCCAGGAGATGCTTTGGTAGGTATTGCCTCTTCAGGTATTCACAGCAACGGTTATTCGCTGGTTCGCAAAATTTTTAATTTGGATGCTGCAAGCGCGAAGGAACGGTTAATGGATACACCCGGAGGGTTAACCTGCTCTTTGGGAGAGACTCTGCTGACACCAACTAAAATTTATGTAAAATCTCTTTTATCGGTCATTGAACATGTGGGTATTCATGCGGTATCCCACATTACAGGTGGAGGATTTTACGAGAACATTCCCCGCATGTTGCCTGATGGTTTGTGTGCTAAAGTACATAAAAATAGCTTTGAAATTCCGGCAATTTTTAAGCTCATGGAGGAAACGGCAAGTTTATCTGAACGAGATTTATTCAACACCTTTAATATGGGTATTGGCCTTGTGATAGCCGTGGATAAGACCAAGGCAGATGAGGTTGTTTGCCATTTGCAATCCCTGGGTGAAAAAGCATGGGTTATTGGTGAAGTGGCTGCCGGTGAGCCGGGCGTCACCCTGCTGTAACGAGGAAGCGCTATGAATATACATACTAAAAAGAAAATAGGTGTTTTAGTTTCCGGCGGCGGTACCAATTTGCAGGCTTTGCTGGATGCAGAAAAAAGGGGTGACCTGAAAAGCGGCACTATTTCTGTGGTTATTTCAAGCAAACCGGATGTCTTTGCATTGGAACGAGCCAAAAAAGCCGGTGTGGAAGGAATTTGTGTAGATAGAAAATCATTTAAAACCAAAGAAAATTTTGAAGAGGCTCTTCACCATACCCTGACAGAACGCAATGTTGATGTTTTGGTGTTGGCGGGCTTTATGCTTGTTTTGAGTGATAATTTTATTAAACAATATCCGGATAGAATTATTAACGTGCACCCTGCCTTAATTCCTTCCTTTTGCGGGGATGGATTTTATGGGTTAAAGGTTCATGAGCGTGCGTTGGAATATGGAGTTAAGGTTACCGGTGCAACTGTTCACTTTGTGAATGAAGTGACAGATGGCGGTGCTATTATTCTTCAAAGGGCTGTGGATATTCCGGAGGGCATTAGCCCCCAAGGCCTGCAGCAGCTTGTTATGGAAAAAGCGGAGCACATTTTATTACCTCAGGCTACTGAGCTCTTATGTGCAGACCGCTTGCAGCGGGATGGTCGACGGGTAATTATACAATAATTTAATTAAAATACGAAGGGGTAGATGGTAATGGCAAAAAGAGCATTGTTGAGTGTATCAGACAAAAGTGGAATTGTAGATTTTGCAAAGGGTTTGATTGATTTAGGGTTTGAAATAGTGTCCACGGGTGGAACTAAGCGAGTTCTCACGGAAGCAGGCCTTGCTGTAACCGGTGTTTCAGACATTACCGGTTTTCCGGAGTGTTTGGATGGCCGTGTTAAAACTCTACATCCTAAAATTCATGCCGGTATCCTTGCAATGCGGTCAAATCCGGAACATATGAGCCAGTTAGAGGCTTTAGGTGTGGATACCATTGATGTGGTGGCTATTAATTTATACCCATTTAAGGAAACCATTCAAAAGGATGGTGTTACCCTGGAGGAAGCCGTAGAAAATATAGATATCGGTGGCCCTACTATGATTCGTGCAGCTGCAAAAAACTATCAAGATGTAGCTGTTGTAGTTGATCCGGCAGACTATGAGACGGTACTCACTGAATATAAAACAGCCGGTACAGTTAGCCGCGATACTAAATTTTATTTAGCTTATAAGGTTTTTGAGCACACAGCTGCTTATGATACGCTCATTTCTACATATTTGAGAAAAACCATAGGGAAGGAATTATTCCCTCAAAATCTCTCCTTAACCTTTGAAAAGGTGCAAGATATGCGTTATGGTGAAAATCCGCACCAGCAGGCTGTTTTTTATAAAGAAGTTGGACCCTGCAGCGGCACCTTATCTGCTGCCAAACAACTCCATGGGAAGGAATTGTCCTATAACAACATTAACGATGCCAATGGTGCATTAGATTTAGTAAAAGAGTTTACAGAGCCTACAGTTGTAGCATCTAAACATGCCAATCCATGTGGCGTGGGTACCGGTGCCACCATTTTTGAGGCTTATCAAAAGGCCTATGAGGGTGACCCTGTGTCTATCTTTGGTGGCATTATTGCAGCAAATCGTGAAATTGACGGCCCCACAGCTGAGGAAATGAGTAAAATCTTTTTGGAAATTATTGTGGCTCCTTCCTTTTCGCCGGAGGCGCTGGAAATTTTGACAAAGAAGCAAAATATTCGTCTGCTTGAGTTACCTACCATCGCAGACAAAGCCCATAAGAATGATTTTGATATGAAAAAGGTTATGGGAGGATTGTTGGTACAACAGCGGGATACAGATCTGTTCTGCGAGGAAGATTGGCAGGTAGTGACCAAGGTTAAACCAACAGAAGAGCAAATTCGTGATATGAAGTTTGCTTGGAAGGTGGTTAAGCATGCAAAATCTAACGGCATTGCCGTAGCAAAAGATGAGATGTCCTTAGGTGTGGGCCCGGGTCAGACAAACCGTGTTATGGCTGCTCGTATTGCCCTTGATTACGCAGGTGAACGTGCCCAAGGCGCCAGTCTGGCATCTGATGCATTTTTCCCCTTCCCGGACACCGTGGAGACGGCTGCTAAAGCGGGTATTAAGGCCATTATTCAGCCCGGCGGCTCTAAAAAAGACCAAGAATCTATTGATGCCTGTGATAAACATGGAATTGCTATGGTGTTTGTAGGAATGCGCCATTTTAAGCATTAAAAACTGACTGTCTATTTTGTGACCCATTACGTTTTCCTGTACGGTATGCGTGGGTTTCTATTACATTGTCAATGTGTTTTTTCAAGTTCTACGTTAACAGATAGAAAGGAATGTTTTTAAAACAATGAAGGTATTAGTCGTTGGCGGCGGTGGCCGTGAGCATACAATTATTTGGAAATTAGCACAAAGCCCTCACAAACCGGAGCTGTTTGCAGCACCCGGTAATGGTGGTATTTCTAAATTGGCCACCTGTGTAGATATTAAGGCTACGGATGTGGAGGGTGTTGTTCAATTTGCCAAGGAAAACAGCATTGATTTAACTGTGGTAGCGCCGGATGACCCATTAATGCTTGGTATGGTTGATCGTTTGGAAGCAGAGGGGTTGCGTGCCTTTGGCCCCAGACAAAATGCAGCTATTATTGAGGGTAGCAAGGTGTTTTCTAAGGATTTAATGAAGAAATATGGCATTCCCACAGCAGCCTATGAAGTATTTGATAATAGCGAAGAAGCCCTTTCCTATTTGCAGACAGTTTCTTATCCAACAGTTATTAAGGCGGAGGGGTTGGCTTTAGGTAAGGGTGTTATTATTGCGGCAGACTATGAGGAAGCAAAAGCCACTGTTCGTGATATTATGTGTGACCGTGTTTTTGGTGAAGCAGGTAGCCGCGTTGTTATTGAGGAATTTCTGACAGGGCAGGAAGTATCCGTCTTAGCCTTTACTGACGGTAAAACCTTATGCCCTATGGTGAGTGCCCAAGATCATAAACGAGCATACGATCATGACGAAGGCCCCAATACCGGTGGTATGGGCACTTTTTCGCCCAGTCGATTGTATTCTGAGAAGATTCATGAAGAATGTATGAAAAATATTTTTATACCCACAATGAAGGCTATGAATCAGGAAGGGCGTACATTTAAAGGTGTTTTATACTTTGGCTTGATTATGACAAAAGACGGCGTAAAGGTTATTGAGTATAATGCTCGTTTTGGCGATCCGGAAACACAGGTTGTACTTCCCAGATTGCAAACGGATTTGCTTGAGATTTTTATGGCGGTGGCAGAGGAAAGGTTGAAAGAACTTACCATCGAATGGACGGACAATGCTGCTGTATGTGTGGTATTGGCTTCGGGCGGATATCCCAAGGCATATGCTAAGGGTTTACCCATTCATGGAATAGAAACAGCAGAAGAAGATAAAGACATCACGGTGTTTCATGCCGGAACGGCGTGGAATGGAGAACAGCTCCTGACGGCTGGCGGACGTGTTTTGGGCGTTACGGCAGTTGGACCGAATTTAGAGAAAGCCATCAACAAGGCTTATGAGGGGGCCTCGAAAATTTATTTTGATAAAGTGCATTATCGGCGGGATATTGGCAGAAAATAAGTAAATATGACATACAGTCTATTCCTATATAAAACAGACCTGGAAATATTGAATAGGCCAGGGCTGGCAGAAACGAAAAACGAGCAGATATTGCGGAGCTATGTTTAAGAGCTTTTACAATTATAAGTACATATTTTGTGTGGAAACGGAGTGAAGCGGTGTGAACTATCAGGAAATTGTGGCGGCGATGGTTACACCGCTTTGTTTGTGGTATAATAACAATAAACGGGTTTTACCTTGGAGAGAAGACAAGGATCCTTATCGTGTTTGGGTATCGGAAATTATGCTCCAGCAAACGCGAGTGGAGGCAGCATTGCCTTACTACCTACGGTTTTTGAAGGCGTTACCCACAGTGGAGGAATTAGCTTCGGCACCTATGGAGCAGCTTATGAAACTTTGGGAGGGATTGGGCTATTATAGCCGTGTGCGCAATATGCAAAAGGCAGCACAGGTGATAACAGACCAATATGGCGGGCGGTTTCCAGCAGATGTGAAAGCCTTAGAGTCTTTGCCAGGCATTGGAGATTATACAGCAGGTGCCGTTGGTTCAATTGCGTTTGGATTGCCAACGCCAGCAGTAGATGGCAATGTTTTACGTGTACTTGCAAGGTTGTGTTGTGATGATGCTGACATTATGTTGCCTCAAACAAAAAAACGGGTGAAAACAGCCTTGTCGGCCGTGTATCCCTTGGCGGAGAATTGTAGTGATTTAACGCAGGCAATTATGGAGCTGGGCGCCCTTGTTTGTATTCCTGGTGTGCCTAAATGCTCCTCCTGTCCCTTGCAAAGTTTATGTCAGGCTAAACTGCAAGGTAAGGAACAAGATTTGCCGGTGCGTAATACTAAAAAAGAGAAAAAACTAATTGAGCGCACAGTTTTTTTATTGGTACACGAGGGAAAAGTGGCGATTCAAAAGCGTCCCCCTACCGGTGTATTGGCAGATATGTGGGAATTTCCTACAGTTGAAAAGTATATTACTGATGATGCAATTCCTAAAGTTATGGAAAAATGGTGTATTTCTGGCGCTGTCAGACCGTTTATTCACAGTCGTCATGTTTTTACCCACTTAGTTTGGGAGATGAATAGTTACTATGTGTGTGTAACAAAGGAAAATAGCGGTTTTCTTTGGGTTCCCTTTGCAGAACTTAAAAGGGACATTGCCTTGCCATCTGCCATGAAACCGTTTTTACAGGCGATGGAAGAGCATATGTAATTATTGTATTTATCTTATGGATGGGATGTTAAATTAAGACTTTACTTTGTTTACTTTTTGTGATAAAATGAAGGAAAGTTTGTGCCCAGAAAGGATGTTATTTTATGAGAAAACAATATAAACAAAGACGTGCAAAATCTTCTGGCAATCCTAAAGCATTGTTGGTTGTCGGGGTTTTACTTTTATTGGTTGTTCTGTTTTTTCTGTCCTTTTGGATTACCGGCATGGTGCTAAAGGCAAATCAGCAACCATATTTGCCGGAACAAGGTGGAGTAGCAGCAACAGCCACACCTAAGCCCAGTTATGAGGACCTTGAAAAGATGATCATAGAAAAAGAAAATAAAATTAAAAGCTTACAGGCAGAACTGGATGAATACAGAAGAGGAGCATTAGCCTCTTCATCTGTTCCGGCGATAACGGCAAAGCCTACAGTAGAACCGACAACAATACCTACGGTGGCGCCGACAGTGGCGCCCGTTGCAACGCCGCAGTCAACACCTGCAGTTACACAAACTCCGGCACAGGCCACATCGATGGAGGTAACTGAATGAGCCGGCAGGGTAAGAGGATTTATACCACAACCAATGCCGGAGAAACGAAAGAGCTGGCGGCGAAAATTGCAAGGGAACTCCGTGAGGGGCAGGTTTTGTGCCTGCGTGGTGAATTAGGCGTAGGAAAGACAGTTTTTGCCCAAGGACTTTGTGAGTCGATTGGGATTACAGAGCCTGTGAACAGCCCCACCTTCACCTTGGTAAACGAATATGAAGGTGGTACATATCCGGTATATCATTTTGATTTATATAGAATTGAAGATTCTGATGAACTTTACGAAATAGGCTTTTCAGATATGATCGGTAGACAAGCAGTCATACTGATTGAATGGCCGGAACGAGCAGGAAATTTATTGCCTGCACAACGGACGGACATCATTATGGAGCGAATGGGTGAGGATGGACGTCGCATTACAATTGAGGAGCTAACGGCATGATTGTGTTAGGATTGGACGCATCCTCGGATGCAGCGGCAGTTGGTATAGCAGCTGATGGGATAACACGGTGTGAATACACCATTTATAATGGGAAAAACCACTCGCTCACTTTGTTGCCTATGGTGGAAACTATGCTCCATGAGCTTGGAGTGGATTTTCAGGATATTGATGCCTATGCTTGCGGTATTGGTCCCGGTTCTTTTACTGGTGTACGCATTGGTGCAGCAACAGTGAAGGGATTTGCACAGGCGTGGCAAAAGCCGGTTATACCTATTTCCAGCTTGCAACTACTGGCAGAAAACATTCGGGAATTTGATGGATTGCGGGTGAGTGCAGTCCATGCTCGTGTTAATGAATTATATTGTGGAGCCTACGATTCTAAGAATTGTGAAGTTATGTCGCCGAGCGTTATGACAGTTGATGAACTGTTGAATTTTTTACAAGGAAAACGGTGTAAAATTGTAGGTAATGGTGCGATGGTATTTCGTCAACAGTTTATAGAGGCATTGGGTCATCAGGTTGTTGCCGAGGGGAGTTTGGTCCATCTCATCCGGGGCGGTGCTGTGGCAGAAATGGGCTATCGTTTGGCAGAACAAGGTCATGGAGTGCTGTATACGGAATTATCTCCGGCTTATTTACGTGAATCCCAGGCAGAACGAGAATATAAAGAAAAACATAAATAATAGGAGGAATTTATAATGATTGTTATTGGAAGTGACCATGGAGCTTTTGAATTAAAGGGTTGTTTGGTGAAGTATTTAGAATCGAAGGGTCAGGAGGTTTATGACTGTGGCGTTTTCGACACAGGCAGCGTTGACTATCCTGATATTGCACAAAAGGTTTGTGAAAAAGTAAAAAGTGGTGATTATGAATTTGGTATTGTATTGTGTGGTACCGGTATTGGTATTTCTATTGCAGCCAATAAAATTGACGGGATTCGTTGTGCGTTGGTAAACAATGCATATTCTGCAGAAAAAGCTCGACAACATAACAATGCTAACGTTATTGCTATGGGTGGACGCGTACTAGGGCCGGATTTAGCCATTAACATTTTGGATGCGTTTATGAATGCATCTTTTGAGGGCGGCCGACATCAAAATCGAATTGATAAAATCCACGCTTTAGAAAAGTAAACTACAAAAACAGGGGGCGTAAACATGTCTGAAAGACGGGATAAAATTAATTATTATTTAGATATTGCTCAAACTGTATCGGAACGTGGTACCTGTTTGCGGCGGCATTATGGCGCTATCCTAGTTAAAAATGATGAGATTATATCAACCGGTTATAATGGAGCGCCGCGTTCACGGAAAAACTGTATTGACCTGGGCTATTGCCTAAGAGAGAAAATGCAGATTCCTTCCGGAGAACGTTATGAGTTATGCCGCTCTGTTCATGCTGAGGCGAATTGTATCATTAGCGCATCCAGGCGAGATATGTTGGGAGCCACCTTATATTTGGCGTGCCAAAACCCACAAACTGGTGAGTTAATTGCAGATTCCAACAGCTGCAGTATGTGTAAGCGTTTGATTATCAACGCAGGTATTAAGGAAATTGTGGTCCGTGACACTAAGGAAACCTACAGAATTATTCCGGTATCACGGTGGATTACGCAAGACGATAGCTTGACGGAAGAACATGAATGTCATTGCGGTGAATCAGAAAAATAAAAAAATACATAAAAAATCAGGCGTTGTTTATTGGGGGCATTAAACAACGCCTGATTCTATATTTATTGCCAAGGCAACAAATACCTTAATAATTTACAATGTTTTTCATTTTAAGGCGAATAGAATCTGATATCATGGCAATAAATTCGCCGTTGGTTGGTTTACCCTTATTTGTATCAATTGTGTAGCCAAAAATGCTGTTTAAAATTTCCTCCCGACCGCGATTCCAGGCTACCTCAATTGCATGACGAATGGCGCGCTCTACCCGGGAGGAGGTAGTTTGGTAGCTGCGCGCCACGGTAGGATAAAGCAGCTTGGTAATAGAATTAATAAATTCCTTATCCTGTATGCAAAGTGTAATAGCTTCTCGAAGATAATTGTAACCCTTAATGTGAGCCGGAACACCGATTTCGTGAATAACATCCGTAATAATGGCTTCTAAATTGTCGGGAACGGTCAGGGGTATATGTTTGGTGTTTTGGTCGCTAACCAGTGAAAAACTCTCTCCCAACCCCAGAGTTTCGCTCACGGTTAGGGTTGATTCTTCGCTTGTTGCTACTACCTGTCGAATGCGTTTTAACAAAAGGTCGTTGCCGGCAAGTGGTTTCAATAAATAATACTTAGCACCTAATTGCAAAGCTTTGTGGATAATATCGTCGTGATTAACAGCAGAAATCATAATATAGGAAATTTTTTTCTCAAAGTGTTTTTTTTGTAACTGTTCCAATAATTCAAGCCCGTCCATCCGTGGCATCACAACATCCAAAACAACAACATCGGGCAACTTTTCAGTAATCATGGCAAGACCATCTATACCATCGTGAGCTATGCCCAGAGATTCCATATCCGTGGTTTCGTCAATGCTTTTTTGAATAGACTGACAGAGTGGCTTGTTATCATCAATAATGACGACAGAAATTTTTTTCATAACTTTTCCTCCTCGCGGCGTAAAAAATATTCCAATATTTTACATTTTTGTTTTGTTGATGATATTATAACATTCCCAAACAGAAAATACAAGATAATTTTTGCCAATAAATGTATATTTTTGGAAGTTTGTAAATTTGTTTCAAATCCACTCCTTATAAATCAATAAATCGTTATAAAATGGGAAACATAGGCGACGAAATGTGTCAATTTTTATTGTATTATAAAAACAATATCATTTTATATTATATTTTGTGGTTTTATTTGGTTGTTTGTCGAAAGAAGTGGTGCGCAGTAAAGACACAACTAAGGAGAAATTAGCAAAAGTGTACAAAAAATATAGGGAATATTTTATAATAATTATATATAATTTCTTTTTTGATTTCTATTTATTTTATCTGAATAGTGTGATATAATATTAGATAAGTATGTGGGCTGAAAGGTAAGATGTAAGAAATAAGCCATAAAGAAGGGCTTTACGGTTTATTTCTTATCTCTTGCTTTCAGCTTGCCTGCAAAATTTGTATTTATGGAGGTTAGCTATGTTTAAAAGCTATCAAATGGAATTAGCGGGGCGTCCGCTAATTGTTGAAACAGGAAAGTATGCTGAACTGGCCGGCGGCGCAGTTATGATTCGCTATGGAGATACGGTTATCCTATCAACGGCAACAGCATCATCTAAACCCAGAGAAGGGATTGACTTCTTCCCCCTAAGTGTTGACTTTGAGGAGAAACTCTATTCGGTAGGTAAAATTCCCGGTGGATTCATTAAGCGAGAGGGCCGTCCTACAGAAAAAGCGATTTTGGCATCTCGTGTTATTGACCGCCCCATTCGTCCTTTGTTCCCTAAGGATTTGCGGAATGATGTTTCGGTTGTGAACACGGTTATGTCTGTTGAGCAGGATAATTCTCCTGAAATTACCGCTATGATTGGTACCTCTTGTGCCATCAGTATTTCTGATATTCCCTTTGCTGGTCCTATCGGTGGCGTTGTTGTTGGTTATGTAGATGGTAAGCATGTCATTAATCCCACCAGTGAACAGCGGGAAAAAAGCCTTCTTTCTATGACGGTAGCCGGTACAAAAGAAAAGGTCGTTATGATTGAAGCCGGTGCCAAGGAAGTTTCTGAGGATGTTGTGTTTGAAGGTATCCAATTAGCTCACGAGGAGATTAAAAAGATTTGTGATTTTATTGCCGGCATCCAGGCAGATATTGGCAAGGAAAAATTTAGTTACGAGCCTCATGTGATTGATCCTGCTTTGTATGAAGACATTAAGGCATTTGCTGAGGACAAGTTGAAGATTGCCTTAGATACAGACGATAAGACTATCCGTGAGAAAAACTTAAAAGTAATTTATGAAGAATTGTATGCACATTTTGCAGGTAAGTATACCGAAGAGGAAGATGGCGCAGCCATAACCGAGGCTATGGAAAAGTTGCAAAAAACTATTGTACGCCGTTGGATTTTGGACGAAGGTAAACGTGTAGATGGTCGTGGTATTACAGACATTCGTCCCTTATCTGCCGATGTGGCTATTTTGCCCCGCACGCATGGATCCGGCATGTTTAAACGTGGACAGACACAGGTATTAACCATTGCCACCCTAGGTGCTATGGGAGATGCGCAAGCTCTGGATGGTATTGATTTAGATGACCAAAAGCGCTATATGCATCATTATAATTTCCCCTCCTATTCGGTAGGTGAAACCCGTCCATCCAGAGGTCCGGGTCGTCGTGAAATTGGTCATGGTGCTTTGGCAGAACGTGCCTTAGAACCTGTTGTTCCTTCTGAGGAGGAATTTCCCTACGCCATTCGTTTAGTATCTGAGGTGTTAAGCTCCAACGGTAGTACTTCTCAGGCCAGCGTTTGTGCCAGCACATTGGCGCTGATGGATGCAGGTGTGCCCATTAAGGCACCGGTTGCCGGTATTTCTGTTGGATTAGTAACCGAGGGTGATCGGTTTATCACCATGGTAGACATTCAAGGTTTAGAGGATTTTTATGGTGATATGGATTTCAAGGTTGCTGGAACAAAAGAGGGTATTACAGCTATTCAAATGGACATTAAGATTGACGGTTTAACACCTGCTATTATTCAGCAGGCCTTAGCTCAAACCAAGGCAGCACGTTTCCAAATCATTGACGAGGTGCTTTTAAAGACGATTGAGGCTCCCAGAACATCTCTCTCTGCTTATGCACCCAAAATTTTCACAATGACCATTGATACAGATAAGATTCGTGATGTTATCGGCTCCGGCGGTAAAACCATTCAGAAAATTATTGCTGAAACCGGTGTTAAAATTGATATTGAGGACGATGGTAAGGTTTATATTGCTACCGCTGATGAGGAAATGGCCAACAAGGCAATGGAAATTATTAAAGGTTTAACAGGTAACATTGAAATTGGTTCCATCTATAAAGGTAAGGTTGTTAATATCCTGCCCTTTGGTGCTTTTGTTGAGTTCCTGCCTGGAAGAGATGGTATGGTACACATTTCTAAATTGGCCAATACACGTGTTGCTAAGGTAGAAGATGAAGTTAATATTGGTGACGAGATTATGGTTAAGGTTATTGAAATTGACAGACAAGGTCGTATTAATCTTTCCCGCAAGGATGCCATGAATGAACTGAATTTGTGGTAAAATGAAATGAAGATTTGATAAGATATACCTTATCAAGTGAATGCGGCGGCCGGGGTGCTCCCGCCCGCCGCACTTTTACAACAGGCACCATTATGGGGGAAGACGAGGTGGACACAGATGCTTTTGGTGGGCATTAATGCAAAGTTTATTCACAGCAATCTGGCGATTCGCTATTTAACCCGTATGGATGAGCGGTGTAGTTTTCGGGAGTATACTATTGCTGACCGGGCAGAACATATTGCCGCAGACTTATATAGCACAGGCGAAACCATGTTTTTCTTTTCCTGTTATATATGGAATATGGAAATGGTTTATCACGTGTGTGAAATTCTGAAAAAAGCAAATCCGGCTGTATGCATTGGCCTGGCAGGTCCTGAGGTTAGCTTTGACCCTGAAGAACAGATGGGGACACATCCCTATATAGACTATGTTTTATGTGGTGAAGGAGAGCCTTCAATTTCCCTTTTTTTAGATGGAGTAGACAGTGGTAATTTTAGCCGTGTGCCGGGCTGCTGGTATCGTCATGGCGATACATTGAAACATAGCGATGTTTCGGCGCAGGAGGCTTCTATGGATGCCTTGCCTTTTCCATATACCGATGAGGACATGATGACACTTCGTCATCGCATTGTATATTTTGAAACCTCCCGGGGATGCCCCTATCGGTGTGCCTTTTGTTTATCCGGTAGCGCCGGTAATCTGCGATTTTTATCCTTGCCCAAGGTAGAGGCAGCCATTGATTTTTTTGCAAGGCACAAGGTTCCTTTAGTGAAGTTTGTAGATCGTACTTTTAATGCGGACCCGGAACGTGCTATAGCCATTATAGATGCTATTAAAAGACGGGGCGGGGGCACAACCTACCACTTTGAAATTCGGGCAGAAACCATGACGGAGGCCTTGATTCAAAGTCTTCAGGATGCACCTAAAGGTATGTTTCAGTTAGAAATTGGTGTGCAAAGCACCAATGCCGAAACCTTGGAACGGATTAACAGAAAGCCCGCTTTTGAAAAGCTATGTCAAGTTGTTCATGCATTAAGTCAAAATAAAAACATACATTTACACCTTGATTTAATTGCCGGCCTGCCGGGAGAAAGTTTACAAGAGTTTATTCACTCTTTTCATCAGGTTGTGGCCTTGCGTCCACAAAAGTTACAGCTTGGATTCTTGAAAAAGCTTAAGGGGGCATCCCTTCAGGTGTCGGGTAGTGAGTTTTGGAGTTTTCCACCCTATGAGGTGATTCACAGTGATGCTATGAGTTATGGTGACTTACTGCGTTTAAAGAGTGCAGAGGAAATGTTGGAACGTTATTACAACAGTGGCGCTTTTACAACAACGATATGGTATATTTTAGAAACCTATTATAGAGGTCAAGAATTTAACTTTTTTTCTGAAATGGCAGATTTTTCAGCTTCTCAAGGGGAGGCCAAGGGTCAGAAGACATGGTTTGAACAACTGTATCTGTTTAGCAGTAAGCGATTTAATGACCCTGATATTGGTTATACTATTATTTATGATTATTGTTTGCATCACCGGGATTCCTTGAGCTTTATGAAAAGCGGAGACCATTTAAAGGAAAAGGCCTTTACATTTTTAAAAAAGCCAGAACGTGTGGCTTTGTATTTTGAGCATTATGCCGGAGAAAAACCGGTTAAGGTATATAAAAAATTACGATTTGTACCGATTGGACATCGAGTGTTTGCTTTTGATTATGACAACAAAAGAGCTGCTGATGTTACGGTAGAATTTGAGTAGGAGGATTACTATGTTTCACATTACATTAAAGGATGGGAGTCAGTTGCGTGTTGAGGCACCCAAAACGCTTTATGATTTAGCGGGCGATATTAGTGGTGGTCTTCAGCGAGCAGCATTGGCTGCTGAAGTAGACGGGACTGTGACAGGATTAAAGCAAATGATTGAAGATAGTGCAACAGTTAGCTTTTTAACTTTTAATGACCAAAAAGGGCGGGATGTCTTTCGTCATACCGCTTCCCATATTTTAGCGCAGGCAGTTAAGCGCCTCTATCCCCAAGCAAAGCTGGCGATTGGTCCTTCAATTGAAAACGGCTTTTACTATGATATTGATTGTGAAACATCCTTCACACCGGAGATTTTAGAAAAACTGGAAGCTGAAATGCATAAAATCGTGAAAGAGGATTTAGCTATTGAACGGTTTACCATGCCTCGCAGTGAGGCTATCTCGTATTTTGAAAAGGCAGAGGAGCCATATAAGAAGGAATTAATTGAGGATTTACCTGAGGATGCGGAAATATCTTTTTATAAGCAAGGGGAGTTTACCGATCTTTGCGCCGGCCCTCACTTACCCTCGACAGGCAATGTAAAGGCTATTGCCTTGACGAGTGTAGCCGGTGCTTATTGGCGTGGTAGTGAAAAGAACAAAATGCTTCAGCGAATTTATGGCACAGCATTTCCTAAAAAATCCGAATTAGAAGCTTATTTAACCATGATGGAGGAGGCTAAAAAACGGGATCACAGAAAACTGGGACGCGAGCTTGGTTTGTTTATGATGAATGAAGCCGGCCCCGGATTTCCCTTCTTTTTACCAAAGGGCATGATTTTGAAAAATCTTTTATTAGGTTATTGGCATGAGCTTCATGAGAAAAATGGTTATCAAGAGATTTCCACCCCTATTATGCTAAATCGTTCTTTATGGGAAACTTCCGGTCATTGGGATCATTATCAAGACAATATGTACACCACAGTAATAGATGAGCAAGATTTTGCTATTAAACCGATGAACTGTCCTGGCGGTGTGTTAGTCTATCAGTCAGAACCCCGTTCATATCGCGATTTGCCCCTGCGTATGGGTGAATTAGGTCTGGTGCATCGCCATGAAAAATCCGGCCAGCTCCATGGCTTGATGCGTGTTCGTTGCTTTACGCAAGATGATGCACACATCTTTATGATGCCTGAACAAATTAGGGATGAAATTAAAGGTGTTGCCAGATTGATTGATGAGGTTTATAACCTTTTTGGTTTTAAATATCATGTAGAACTTTCCACCCGTCCTGAAGACAGTATGGGTAGTGACGAAGATTGGGAAATGGCGACAGAAGCCCTTCGTGATGCATTGGATGATCTTGGACTAAACTACGTGGTTAACGAAGGTGATGGCGCCTTTTATGGCCCTAAAATCGATTTTCACTTGGAGGATTCGATTGGTCGTACCTGGCAATGCGGTACAATTCAGTTAGATTTTCAGTTACCTTTACGCTTTGAATTGGAATATACGGGTGCCGATGGCAACAAGCATCGTCCCATTATGATTCACCGTGTTGCCTTTGGCTCTATTGAACGGTTTATCGGTATTTTAATAGAGCATTTTGCTGGTGCCTTCCCGGCATGGATAGCACCGGTACAGGTTAAAATTTTACCTATTGCTGATGCTCACCATACCTATGCGCAAGAACTGCAAGATATGTTGCAGGCGCAGGGAATTCGTGTTGAGGTGGATAGCCGCAATGAAAAAATTGGCTATAAAATTCGCGAGGCACAGATGAGTAAGGTGCCCTATATGTTGGTTGTGGGCAATAAAGAGTGTGAAGAGGGAACTGTTGCTGTTCGTGCTCGTCGTGGTGTTGATTTAGGCACCATGACTAAGGAGGCATTTTGCCAGAGACTTTTAGAAGAAATTAACACAAAAAAGAATGACTAAAATCATTGGTTTGTGTCTAAAGTAATCTTATTATATTTTTGGTTAATAGGCGGGGGGTATTTGTTATGTGGATGGCTGTGTACATTACACAAAGCAAGGAAAATGCAGAAAAAATCAGAATGCTCCTGCAACAGGCAGGCTTACCGGTTAAAATTCGCACTGCGAATCAAAGCGAAAATGATAAGTTTGGCTGTTATGAAATTTTAGTGCCTGAGGCGGAGCTTGCTGAAGCTCATGAAGTGATTATTAATAAAGCACTGTAATCTGTACTTATATTAAGGAGGGATTATGTGAATAAAATTGGTGTATTAACAAGTGGCGGTGATGCGCCGGGTATGAATGCGGCCATTCGTTCGGTTGTTCGTATGGCGCTCACAAAAGGTATGGAAGTTTTTGGTATACGCAAGGGATATGCAGGTTTATTAAACGGTATGTTTGTGGAGATGAATGCCCGTAGCGTTTCTGATATTTTACATCGTGGTGGAACTGTTCTTCAGTCTTCTCGCTGTCCCGAGTTTTGTGAACGGGACGGGGTTAAAAAGGCCGTTGAGGTTGCCCGCAGAATGGGTATTGAGGGTCTCGTTGTCATTGGTGGCGATGGTTCTTTTCGAGGTGCGCGTGATTTATCCCTGGAAGGGTTGCCCACGGTAGGGATTCCCGGCACGATAGATAACGACATTGGATGTACAGATAGTACCATTGGTTTTGATACCGCATTAAATACGGTTAAAGATGCCATTGATAAAATTAGAGATACGGCACAATCACATGAGCGATGTTCCGTCATAGAGGTTATGGGTCGTGGCGCAGGATATATTGCAGCCTATGTGGCTGTTGCTTGTGGCGCTGAGGCTGCCATAATTCCGGAAAAATCCTTCGATTTTGACCAGGATATCTTGCAACCCATTATTGAGGGTAAAAAACGTGGCAAGGAAAACAACCTAATTGTAGTTGCCGAAGGTGTTGGTGGGTCAGTGGAAATGGCACAACGCATAGAGGAGGCAACAGGCATTGAAACCCGTGCCACCATTTTGGGGCATATTCAGCGAGGTGGCAGTCCAACCGTAACAGATAGAATGTTAGCCAGCCGTATGGGCATGCATGCAGTTCAATTGCTTTATGAAGGGATTGGAAACCGCATTGTAGCCGTGAAAAATAATACCATTGTAGACTATGATATCTTAGAAGGATTAGCCATGAAAAAGTCTATGCATAACGATATTATGAACATGGCATCTATTTTAAGCTTGTAAGAAGGAGACAGGCGGCTGTAAAGGTTGCCTGTTTTTCTTATCAAAGTGTAGAGGATTTGTAAGGGTGATGACCATGACAAAAATTATTCAAGTGAAAGATGATCTCTCGGTGATTGATGAGGCAGCTGCCTTACTGGCTCAAGGTGGCCTTGTGGCCTTTCCCACAGAAACCGTTTATGGGCTAGGAGCCAACGTTTTAGATGAAGAGGCGGTGCGTCGCATTTTTCAAGCAAAGGGACGACCGCAAGATAATCCCCTTATTGTTCATGTGTGTAATCGGGAGATGCTGTGTCGAGTTGTTAAGGAAATTCCCCAAAAGGCAGATGCACTTATTCGTGCCTTTTGGCCGGGACCGTTAACCATTATTTTGGAAAAATCAAATTGGATTCCGGTATCGGTAACTGCCGGTCTTGCAACGGTTGCGGTGCGAATGCCTAGCCATCCTGCTGCCCTCAGGCTTATTGAAAAAAGCGGCGTGCCAATTGCGGCGCCAAGTGCCAATATATCGGGTACACCCAGCACCACCCGGGCTGCTCATGTTATTGCAGACTTAACGGGGAAGGTGGATTACATTATTGATGGCGGAATGTGTCAGGTTGGTTTAGAATCCACGGTTATCGATTTAACGGGAGAAGAGCCGCAAATTTTACGTCCCGGCGGCGTGAGCTTTGAAGAACTGCAGGAGGTTTTGGGAAAAGTTGCCTATGAGCCTGCTTTACAGGATAGCCGTCAGGTACCGAAAAGTCCCGGTATGAAATATCGGCATTATGCACCGAAAGCGGAACTTATGTTGGTGGAACCGAAACAAAGAGAGAGCATACCGACGATTTTTGCCGAAAAGAAGACACTTGGTAAAAAAACAGGTCTTTTGTGTTGTAGCGATGAGACGTACCAGGCCGATGTTGTTATCAATTGCGGCAGTAGTGCGGCTATATATGCCCAACGTTTATTTGATTCCCTACGTCGCATGGATGAGGAGGGCGTGGATTTCATTTTGGCAGAATTACCTGAAGATGAGGGTGGCATTGTGCCGGCTTTAAAAAACAGAATGCTGAAGGCGGCAGGCGGCCGTATTGTGAATTGTACAGATATACAAACGAAACATATTTAGGCTAATATAACAACATAGAAATTTTTATTTAAAACTTTTGTTATGATGATATAAAAAGGTGGGGGAGTATGTGCTACCAAACAGAGCCTTTAACGAAGGAAATGCTATCGGATTTGCTGGCATTGGAACAGGCCTGCTTTGCAACACCTTGGACCGAAGGCATGTTTTTAGGTGAATTAAATAATTCGGCAACGATTTATCGTGTTGTTACACAAAAAGGTTGTCCTGTAGCCTATATGGGTATGTGGTGCGTAGCAGATGAAGGGCAAATTACCAACGTTGCGGTTCACCCTCACCATAGACGTCGAGGCTTGGCGATTGGTTTAATTAGGCTTTTTATTGAAATGGCAAAAGAAAAAGGGTTACATCTGCTCACATTAGAGGTGCGGACCGGCAATAAAGAGGCAATTGCACTATATGAAAAAATGGGCTTTATTCGGGTTGGTTGTCGACGTGGCTACTATGAACATGGTGAGGATGCCCTGCTCATGACATTGTTTTTAGCAGAAGGGAAGGGGTAAGGATGAGTGAATTAATTTTAGCAATCGAGTCCTCTTGTGATGAAACGGCTGCGGCTGTGGTACAGGATGGTCGGAAGGTTTTATCTAATATCATTTCCTCTCAGATTCCTATTCACCAGCGGTATGGTGGGGTTGTGCCGGAAATTGCTTCTCGCAACCATGTGTTACAGCTCCCCGGTGTTATAGATCGTGCGCTAGCAGAAGCAAACTGTACATTTTTAGACCTTGCAGCTATTGCAGTAACCTATGGACCAGGACTTGTCGGTGCGTTGCTTACAGGCGTTTCTGCAGCAAAGGCCCTGGCGGCTGCACGACATTTGCCGTTAATTGGAGTTAATCATATTCATGGACACATTGCAGCCAATTATATTGCGCATGAGCAGTTAGCGCCACCTTTTGTGTGCCTGGTTGCCTCCGGTGGCCACAGTCACATTGTGTATGTAAAGAATTATACAGAGTTTGAAATTTTGGGTCGTACTCGTGATGACGCAGCAGGAGAGGCTTTTGATAAAATTGCTCGTGTGCTTGGGTTAGGATATCCGGGTGGGCCCAAGCTTGAAAAGCTGGCTCAGGAAGGAAATCCGGATGCGATTAGCTTTCCTCGTGTTAATTTTGGTACAACATCCTATGATTTCAGCTTTAGCGGTGTTAAAACAGCAGTTATTAATTATGTACATAAGGAAGAACAAGCAGGTCGTGACATTTGCAAGGCAGATCTGGCAGCATCTTTTCAGCAGGCCGTTGTGGAGGCTTTAGTATCACATACCTTTGCTGCTGCAGAGGAAAAAGGGTGCAAGGTTGTTACCTTAGCCGGTGGTGTCAGTGCTAACGGTGCTTTGCGTCAGGCTTTTTCTTTAGCTGCCGATGTAAGCAATATTACTGTTTATTATCCGCCACTTATTCTATGTACAGATAATGCGGCTATGATTGGGTGTGCCGGTTACTATATGTATAAACAAGGTAATTTTGCGGATAACCGATTAAATGCAGTGCCAAATTTAAAGCTATAGTCAAATTGCGGGGGTCACAAATGACAAAAAAAAGAAAACAAAAAAAGAAAAAATTAGACCTATGGTTCATGATTGTTATTGCGGCAGCAGGATTATATGCCCTTACAGTTTGGCAGGATTATTGTGGCGCGGCTAATGGGCAAAGGGTAGAGATAACGATTGCCTCCGGTAGCGGAACGGCTGATATTGCCGCAGTCTTAGCGGAACAAGAGGTTATTCAAAAACCATTTTGGTTTCGATTTTTTTCTAAATTGCAGGGTCATGATGGAACCTTTCAGCAGGGTGTTTTTTACTTGCAACAAAAGACAGGCTATGAGGAACTTTATGAAACTTTAAAACATTCTCAAAATCAATCTGAGCAAGTGCGTGTTACAATTCCTGAAGGTTACGAATTGCGCCAAATTGCAGATGTTCTGGAAAAAGAAGGTTTAATTGACAGAGAACGGTTTTATCATGTTGTTGAAAAGGGAAACTTTGACTATTGGTTTTTAAAAAACTTGCCTAAACGAGAGAATCGATTAGAGGGATATTTATTTCCTGATACCTATATGTTTCAAAAGGGGGCCGGCGAGGAAGCTGTTATCCGGACGATGCTGGATCGGTTTGATGAAATTTATACGGAAACCTTCCGCAAACGAGCCAAGGAACTGTCTATGACGGATGATGAGATTATTACACTTGCCTCTATCATTGAAAGAGAAGCCATGGGCGATGAGGATAGAAAGCTTGTGGCCGGTGTGTTCCATAATCGCTTGAAAAATGGGAGTTATCCTTATTTGGAATCTTGCGCTACAGTTCAATACATTCTTAAAGAACGCAAAGCAATTTTATCAGTTGCCGATACGAAGATTTCTTCACCCTACAACACGTATCAAAATCCCGGATTACCTGTTGGGCCCATAGCCTCGCCGGGCTTAGAGGCAATTGAGGCAGCTCTGTATCCAGCTCAAACTGATTATTTATTTTTTGTGTTAGATTCAGATGGGAAACATCTCTTTGCGAAAACTTTTGAAGAGCATCAGGGCAATATGAATTAAATAAGGTGCGCAGTTTACAATGAAGGAACTGCACACCTTATTTTTACTATATGACTCATAAGGGTATGGCAGCATTGGCTGTTCTTGACAGTTAAAGTGAAATATGCTATACTTTTATACAGACAGGTCTAATAAGATACATGTTTTATTTTTTTCTTTTTTATAGGGATAAAGCAGTATTTTTTCAGCATAATGAAATGTTATAAGGAGTTGATTTCTGTGGCAGAGAACAGTAAGGTTTTAGCATTTGACTTTGGTGCATCCAGTGGCCGTGCCATGCTGTTTACCTTTGATGGCACACAATTAACAATTGAGGAGATGCATCGGTTTTCCAATGACCCCGTTATGGTTGGAGATAGTTTTCATTGGGATGTTTTGCGCCTGTTTCATGAAATTAAAATTGGAATTTTAAAAACAATAAATGCCGGTCATCAGGATATTTTATCTATCGGTATTGATACATGGGGTGTAGATTTCGGTTTGTTCGATCAGAAAGGTCGTTTGTTAGGCAATCCCTACCATTATCGAGATACGCGGACAAATGGTATGGAGGAACAGGCAGACCGGGAGGTGGGTAAAGCATACATCTTTGACCACACCGGTATTCAATTTAATTTCTTTAACACACTGTTCCAGTTGATGGCTATGCGTGATGATGCAACGCTGAATATGGCGGATAAACTGCTATTCATGCCGGATATTTTCAATTACTTCTTAACAGGAGAAATGAAAAATGAATATACAGAGGCTTCAACATCTCAACTTCTAGATGCTAAAAACAAGGTTTGGGATACGGAATTGATGGAAAAATTACAGATTCCCACACATGTGTTTGGCGAGTTGATACAGCCGGGTACAGTGGTTGGCTATTTAACAGATGCACTGTGTGATGAATTGGGATGTCCAAAAGTTCCTGTTATTGCCGTAGGGTCTCACGATACGGCTTCGGCTGTTGCCAGCGTGCCCGTTACAGAATCTTATCCTTATGCCTATATAAGCACAGGAACCTGGGCTCTTATGGGAACAGAATTGGATGCCCCTGAAATTTCAGAGGCTTCCTATCGATACAATTTTACCAATGAGGGCGGCGTTTGCGGAAAAATTCGTTTTCTTAAAAATATTATGGGACTTTGGATTGTGCAGGAATGTAAACGGCAATGGGAACGGGAAGGAAAAAGCCTTACCTTTAATGATTTAGAACAGGCTGCCCGCGCCAGCAAGCCCTATCAATCCTTTATTGATCCGGATGATCAGAGCTTTGCACCGCCGGGGAACATGCCAAAGCGGATTCGTACATATTGCGAAAAAACAGGACAACCAGTGCCTCAAACGGAGGGTGAGATTATCCGATGTGCTATGGAAAGCCTAGCCTTTAAATGCCGTATGGTGGCAGAGGCTCTTGAGGATGTGCAGGGCAAGACTTTAGAGGCCGTTCATATGTTAGGTGGCGGTATTAAGGACACCATGTTTTGTGAGTTTGTTGCTTGCGCTACCGGCAAAAGGGTTTTAGCAGGTCCTGTGGAAGCGACTAGCACCGGAAATGCGCTGTTGCAGCTGATGGCTTTAGGTAAAGTGAGCGACATAACGGATGCTCGCAGGGTTGTGCGTGCATCTTTTCCTGTAAAAGCTTATGAGCCAAAGGAAAAAGAGGCATGGGAGCAAGCCTATGAGCGGTATAAAAAGATTGCTTCCTTGTCATAATACACAAAAAGTGTAAAAATAGGAGGAACGTGTGAATGAATTTTGATATGATGCACCCTGCGGAACAAATTGTGATGATTATGGACCGTATATATAAATATGGCATGACAACAACCTCCGGCGGCAATCTGTCTATTATGGACTCTGATGGAGATATTTGGATAACGCCGGGCGGTATCGATAAAGGCAGCTTAACCGTTGAGGATATTATTCAAATTAAACCGGATGGGACTATCATCGGTCGCCATAAACCCTCTAGCGAGCTTCCTTTTCATCGTGCATTGATCCATCACAGAAAAGGAACTAAGGCCGTATTACACGCCCATCCTCCCGCACTAGTAGCATTTAGCATTGTGCGGCAAAATCCAAAAACTGATATTACAACCGAATTATTCCGACTGTATCAGAGGGGCGGTATTAAAATGGCAAAATATGAGATCCCGGGCAGTGAGCTTTTGGGAGATCGTATTTTGGAAGTGTTTAAAGAAAACATTAATACTGTTATGTTAGAAAATCATGGTGTTGTCATTGCGTCGGATAATTTGTTTGATGCATTTAAGATATTTGAAACTTTAGAATTCGGTGCTCGCCTGGAGATTAATTCAAGAATATTAGGTGAGCCAAAATCGTTGACAGCGGAGGATTACGAGGTGGCTACCAATACCCAAATGCCACCGGAGTTGTCGGATTATGATGACCATATTACAACCAGTTATGAGAAAAAAGAACGGGCAAAAATGTGTAACTTTGTAAAACGGGCCTATCAGCAGCGGTTATTCAGTTCTACCCAGGGGACCTATTCTCGTCGTATTGCAGGGAATGCTTTTATTATTACGCCTTTTGATAAGGATAGAATGTATTTAGAGCCTGATGATATTGTAGCTGTTAATGCAGAGGGAATGAGAGAAAAAGGAAAGATTCCAAGCCGAAGTGTTCGCTTGCATGAGGAAATTTACAAAATGCATCCTGAGATTAACTCGGTGATTATTGCCTATCCGCCCAATGTTATGGCTTTTGCTATCACTGACCATGAGTTTGATTCGCGGACTATTCCGGAGAGTTATATTATGCTGCGAGATATTCCTCGTCTGCTCTTTCACACAGCTTATTCAGAGCCTAAAACCGTGGCTAATGCCATTAGTGAAAGCACACCGGTTATTATGGTTCAAAATAGCTGTATTATTACCACGGGCAGTAGCATGCTCCAAGCTTATGACCGTTTGGAGGTTGCGGAGTTTTCTGCAAAAGCCCTTATTTTTTCTAAACAGTTAGGCGACATTGTGCCTATTTCTCAGCAACAGGTTGAGGAAATTAATGAATCTTTTCATCTAAAATAAACTAAACAGAGACAAATAAATGTACAGTAGTGTATGCCATGATAAAAAACAAAACGATTAGAATGATTTGTATGATTTTTGCAGTTGGGGCCATATCAGCCTTTGGAAGCTGGCTTTTATATGTGGATATGGCTCATGAGGGGCGTTTGGGCACAGATATGCCGGAGCCGACCGTTACACCCATAGAGGCAAGAGATACAACACCGGAAGTTGTTTTTCAGGGTCAAATGGTCAATATTAACACGGCAGACGTTGAGGAACTGATAGGTTTGCCGGGGATTGGTTATACCTTAGCGGAACGGATTGTGGCCTATCGTCAGGAAACACCCTTTCAAGTTATCCGTGATATTAAAAAGGTAAGCGGTATTGGAGAGGCAACCTTTCAGAGTTTAAAGGGGCTTATTTGTGTTTAGCCCCTTTTTTTTTCTTCGGTTGTAATAAACAGCGGGCAACATAAGGCATATAAAAACAAGTAAATACCAAATCACCTCCTGCTTATGGGATAGGCAGGCGGCGGTAATCATGAAAAGACAACTTACCACAGCAAGTATCGGCACGATATACCGATGAAAAGTGGTTAGAGTCTTTTCTTTTTTTATAATCATTAAAAAAATGGGAATATAGGAGCCATACATAGTAATGATAGGTAGTTCCGTTATGTCAAAGCCGTATCCAGAAAACCAACCACCTAAGGTAGCACCATAATAGTAAAGTAGCCAGCAGACTGTAACGAACAGTCCCCAAATTGCAGAGTTTACAGGCACATTGGTGGCTGAATCCACTTGAGAAAACATGGAGGGACGCGGACCTTCGCCGCGAATGGCTAAGGAATATAAACCCCGTGCACACCCCATCATTATGCCATTTAAACTTCCTAAGCATGAGATAATGACAAATACAAACAGTAGGCTACCGCCTATGTTGGAAAAAAGAGACGTAAAGGCTGTGGTAATACCTTGTTCTCCACCTTGAGCCAGCACGTTTTTGGGTGATGCACCAAACAGGCCCAGATAGTATAAGATATACACAGAAATGACAATCACAGTTCCTATCATTAAGGCTCGGGGCAGATTTTTCTTGGCATTGTGTAACTCGGCATTGATACAGGTGGCCACAATCCATCCGTCATAGGCAAAGGCAGTAGCGGCTAAAGCTGACAGGAGTCCCTTTGTGGGATTAATATTTTGCAAAGGTGGTGACAACAGGTTGTCTGCTAAAATACCTTTGTATACACCTATAGAAATCCCGAAAATTCCCATGCATACTAAGGGGATCAGTTTAATGACGGTACAAGCTACCTGCACTTTGCCGGCTAAAATGGGGGATAAGGTATTTACAAAAAAGGAGGCAATTAGAAAAAAAGCTGTTATTGACAGTGCACCCCCACCGTCAGGGGGAAGCCCCAACAGTAAACATACGTATCGTGCTGATACCCAAGAAAGAGCAGCCGCTAAAGTGGGGTAATAGACTAAGCACATGAACCATCCAACATAGTATGCATAGGTTTTTCCCATGGCGGCTTCTGCATAGTCCACGAGACCGCTTACATATTCGTAGCGAGATGCAAGTCCGGAAAAAGCATAGGTACAGATTAACATAATTAAACCACCAATAACCCAGGCAACGATTCCCAAGACAACATTACCGCCGGTGACGGCTAAAATCTTCTCCGCCTTAAAAAACACACCACTTCCGATTACAATACCCACTACCATGGAAATAGCTGTGGCTACATTATATTTTTTAGTTAATCTTGTTTCCATTTTTTCTCCTCTTTTCTCTTTGTAACCTGCATATATATTACATTTTTGTTTACCTTTACTGTAACCTTAACAATGGATTTTTAAACAAGAAAGTAAGCATAAAATTAGCGACATTGCTAACAATAAATGTGATCATAATAAAGGAGGCTTAACAATGTCCCAAGCACAAAAAACAGAAAAACCTCTTGCCGGTGTATCGTGCTCTGTAACAAATTGTATGTATAACGGCGGTAAGATGGACTGCGAGGCTTCATCTATTGAAGTTACAACCTGTGACCCAATTCAACAATGTAGTGTTCAATGCAAGACCTTTAAACCGCGGGCGGGACGATAACAAATTTTTAAATTGGGATTGTAACCTAAGCCAATCTATGCTATACTAAAAGCAGAAGAAAGCATATGCTTTTAAGGAGTGGTGCAGATGGCAAGAGAGTGGACAAAAGCACAAAGCGCCGCGATTGAAACCCGCGGCGCTGATATTTTAGTGTCAGCTGCTGCCGGTAGCGGTAAAACGGCAGTATTGGTAGAGCGAATTATTCAGCGCATCACAGATCGGGAGAATCCGGTAGACTTAGACCGTTTACTGGTAGTGACCTTTACCAATGCGGCCGCATCCGAGATGCGACAACGCATTGGAGATGCATTATCGAAAAAACTGGAAGAGGAACCGAATAATGCAGTTTTATCACGCCAGCTTTCCCTACTGCCTAAGGCTGCCATTACCACCATTCATTCCTATTGTCATCATGTTCTGCGGGCAAATTTTAACCGGCTTGGATTAGACCCAAATTTTCGAATTGCAGACCCAACAGAAAATGAGCTTTTACGGCTATCGGCCTTAGACGAGGTTATGGAAGCTATGTATGAGGATGAAAACTATGGAGAGGATTTTCTTCGCCTGACTGAGGCCTATTTACATATTAAAAATACGGAGCCCTTCTATGCGTTGGTTAACCATATATACGATTTTGTTATGAGCTTACCAAACCCTAAGGGGTGGCTACAGGATGCGGCTCAGCGGTTTTGTGTAGATCAGGACTTTGAACAAACGTCCTATGCAACACAAATTTTATACGCCGGTCGTGATTGCGTTGCGGCTATTGTGAAAAAATATACTGCCATGCTTCATTTAGCTCAATTAGAGGATGGCGGGGAGGTGCTGTATCAGTTTTTGCATGGTGAGCGGGAACTGTTTTTATCTCTTCTACAGGAAACAACCTATGAGGGATTTTATAATCGGTTATCTATGCTGAAAATGGAATCCATACCTCGTGCGCCCAAGGATGCGCAACCTCAATATCGGGACACAATTCGGGCAATGAGAGATGATATGAAGACAACTGAGCTTAAGACCCTGCGGGAAACTTTATTTGTATTAGATGGAGAACAGCAACGGGATATTCTGCTTGCCTTACATCCACTCATGTCCTGCCTTTCCCACTTGGTCATGGGTCTCATGGATTCTTTTGATAAGAAAAAAGAGGCTAAAAATTTATTAAATTATAATGATTTGGAACACGGTTGTTATCGCTTGTTTGTGAATGATTCAGGTCAACCAACCCCCTTAGCCCAAGCGGAACAACAACAATATGATGAAATTCTAATCGATGAATATCAGGATACCAGCGCTCTGCAAGAAGCCATTTTTTCTGCTATTAAGCGAGAAGGCGGATTGTTTTTGGTGGGGGATATGAAACAGAGTATTTATCGGTTTCGTAATACAAACCCTAAATTATTTCGAGAAAAAAAAGAGAGTTATTGTGAAGAAGAAGATGCTAAGCAAAGAAAAATTATTTTATCTCAAAACTTCCGTAGCCGCAAAGGAATTTTAGATGGTATTAATTATATTTTTCGGCGCATTATGTCTGCGAGAACCGGAGAAATTGATTATAATGAGGAGGAGATGTTATATCCGGGTGCCGTATATCCGGATATGCAGCGTCCCCTTTCCGATGATGTTGAATTATGGATGGCTGAGTTAGGTGAACAGGATGGAGAAGAGCAACTTGAATCGGCAGAGGCCGAGGCTGTTATGGCGGCACGTCGCATCGCAGAATTGATTGAGGATGGATATCAGGTGCTCGGTAAAGATGGTGTTCGTCCTTTAACCTATCGGGATATTTGTGTGTTGATGCGGTCTACAAAAAATACAGCGGCAGTATTTTGCCAAACCTTGACAGCATGGGGTATTCCTTGCTACAGCGATGCAGGCAATTCCTTTTTGCAAAGTCAGGAGATTACGGTTATGCTATCCTTACTTAAAATAATTGACAATCCCCATCAGGACATTCCTCTTTTAACAGTATTACGTTCTCAACTATATGCGTTATCAACAGAGGAACTGGCCTCTATCCGCATTGCAAAGCGAAAGTCAGATTTCTATGATGCTGTTAGAGCAAGGGCAGAGGAAGCAGATGTGCTGGGCAATCGCTTGCGTACTTTTTTAGAATCCCTTTCTCTGTATCGTGAAAAAAGCCGGGAATTGGATACAGCTGAATTTATCTGGTATTTATACAGACAAACCGGATTTTATGAACAACAGGCTTCTCTGCCCGGTGGTGCACTGCGTCGATTAAATTTACGACTTTTATATACGCGGGCGGCGGCCTTTGAAAATACGGGTTTAAAGGGATTATACAGCTTTATTCGCTTTATAGATGAGTTTCAATCTATTGGCGGTGATTATGACGGGGCGCGTGCTATTGGCGAAGAACAAAATGTGGTACGTGTTATGAGCATTCACAAAAGTAAGGGTTTGGAATTTCCTGTTGTTATTTTAAGCGGTTTAAACCGCAAAATAAATATGATGGATGTAAGGGAAAAAATTTTAATTCATAGCGAGTGGGGGTATGGTCCAAAATACATTGATACGGACTTGGGCATATCCTATGACAACTGTGCACGGCAGACAGTGCGCCAGGCTATTGTGGCCGAATCCTTATCAGAGGAAATGCGCATTTTATATGTGGCTATGACCCGTGCCCGGGAAAAACTGATTATGCTGGCATCTGGACGAAATTTAGCCGCTCGCATGCAACAATGTAGTATAGGTGCTGGTGATAAACGAATATCTGGTGCTTTTGCTGCCGGAGCAGGTAGTTATTTAGATTGGATTTTAATGGCCTTGTATCCTCATCCTGATGCGGCGCTTTTGCGGAAAATGACAGAGGGCCATGTATATGCACCTGTTGACACATCCGGTCACTTTCGATTGGAGTTGCTAGAGTGTGAAGAGCTTTTTTCCTCGCCGGAAATCAATGTTGAAGCGGACTGTGATGGACAAAATGAAGAAAGGAAATTACTACCATCCTGGCTCCACTATACATATCCCTATGCGGAGGAGGTAGCACTACCGGCTAAAGTAACGGTTACAGAAATAAAACGGAAAATGCAAAGGATGGAAACAGACAGCGTGTATCTCTACCCGCGGCCTGTTTTCTTGATGGAACATAGCGGTCATATCACGGCAGCAGAAGCCGGAACGGCACTTCACACTTTTTTGGAACAACTGGATTATCGCAATTGTCATGATATGGATAGCATTCAAACCCAGCTCATGATGTTGCAAAATTGTGGTATATTAACTGAGGCAGAGGCAAACTCCATTTCTGTCAGTCAAGTATATAGGTTTATGGAGTCATCAATTGGTGCAAGGCTCAAGGATGCAAATCAGGTTTTGCGCGAGGTTTCCTTTGGTTTATATGTGGATGCAGAACCGATTTTTGGTCAAAAAGGGCGTGTTATGCTGCAGGGTATGATTGACTGCGTTCTTATTGAGGGGGATGACATAAGTATTGTAGACTACAAGACAGACCGTGGGGTGGATCCTGTGGCTATTGCAGAACGATACAAGACACAGCTTGCTTACTATGCTCACGCAGCTGAGGTTATGTATGGCCGTAAGGTTTCCCATCGTTATTTGTATCTCTTTCATTTTGATAAACTATTAGAGGTGTAAAAACGGGCTATTGATCTGTGTCTTGACGAATACATATATTCATGATACAATAACAATAAAAATGTGATGCTTGCTGTTGTAACCACAGAAAATTTACGAAAAGAGAGGGATTTTACGATGAAGCTAAAGCAGGTCAGTGAAATTTTACATGCAAAAATTTTGACCAAAGCACCCTGGGAGGAAATTGAAGTGAAATCTGCCTGTGGGTGTGATTTGATGAGCGACGTTTTAGCCTTTGTAAAAAATCAAGCGCTGTTGCTCACCGGTCTTGCCAATCCGCAAGTTGTGCGTACAGCAGAAATGATGGATATTAATACCATCGTATTTGTTCGTGGAAAAGTGCCTCAGGCATCGGTGCTTGAGTTGGCAGAGAGTATGGGTATTACTGTTATGACAACTGAATTCCCTTTATATATTGCTTGCGGAGAGCTATATCAAAAGGGGCTTGGCGGCAGGGGTGAATAAACTATGGCCGAACAAACAATTTCACTACAATACCCCATTGACGGCAATAACTTTACTATTGCCGGTCAAGCTTCCAGCAATATTAAAAAGGTTTTGAAACAGTTGGGCATTGCCCCTGAAATTATTCGTAAGGCAGCCATATCCATGTACGAGGGTGAAATTAATACCATTATTCATGGGAAAGGCGGAGAGGCAGATGTAACCATCACCTCCGATACTATTACCATTGTTTTTAGAGATAAGGGCCCCGGCATACCTGATATTGCAAAAGCTATGCAGGCGGGATTTTCGACAGCTACGGATGAGGCACGTGAGCTTGGTTTTGGTGCCGGTATGGGTTTGCCTAATATGAAAAAATATTCTGACGAGCTATCTATTGAATCGGAGGTTGGTCATGGGACAACCGTAACTCTTGTGATTCGGCTTAGATAAGTCAGCAAAAGGGAGAGTGGCTACATATGAACAACAAAGGAACCTACTACCATTCTGTTCGTTTAGACCGGGAGAGGTGCAAGGGATGTATTAACTGCATTAAAGGATGTCCTACTGAAGCCATTCGTGTACGTGATGGGAAGGCAAAAATTATTAAGGAACGGTGTATTGACTGCGGCGAATGCATTCGTGTGTGTCCCTACCATGCTAAAAGTGCCGTAACAGAGCGGTTAGATGATATTTTTAGGTTTAAATACAAGATTGCGTTGCCCGCACCCACATTATATGGTCAGTTTAACAATTTAAAAGATATTAATCTTATTTTGACCGGGCTGAAATATTTGGGTTTTGATGATATTTACGAGGTTGCCAAAGCAGCAGAAACCATTACAGAGTATACAAAACAACTGCTGGCTGAAGGTAAGCTGAAAAGACCGGTCATTAATTCGGCATGCCCAACAGTAGTGCGATTGATTTCTGTACGTTTTCCGAACTTAATCAGCCATGTTCTGCCCCTGATTTCGCCAATGGAAGCAGCGGCTAAGGCAGCACGACAGGAGGCGGTTGAAAAAACAGGACTCAAGCCTAAGGAAATAGGGGTATTTTTTATTTCTCCCTGTGCTGCAAAAGCAACAAGTGTACGAAATCCTTTGGGAAGCTCCAAACCGTTAATTGATGGGGTTTTGTCTATCAAAGAGATTTATTTAAAGTTGTTACCCATTTTGAGAAAAATTGAACACGTGGACGAACTGTCCACCTGTGCCTTTTCAGGTGTGCGGTGGGCGAGCTCAGGTGGAGAGGCCAGCGCTCTGGATACTGAAAAATATGTGGCGGTTGATGGGATTAACCATGTGGTTCGTCTGTTAGAAGAAATTGAAGATGACGAAAAGCTGGATATAGATTTTGTAGAAGCATTAGCCTGTGCTGGCGGTTGTGTTGGTGGCCCTTTAAATGTAGAAAACACCTATGTTGCTAAAACAAAAATTAAAAAATTGGCTGATTCCCTTCGCAAGCAAGGTCAAAAAGCGGGTCCTATTCCAGTTAAGCAGGATGATTTACAGTGGGATAGTCCTGTATCATACCGTAACGTACTTAATTTAGATGACGATATTGCTATTGCCATGCAGAAAATGGAGCGCATGGAAAGTATATACAATGACTTACCTAAATTAGATTGTGGCTCTTGTGGGGCACCTAGTTGCAAAAGTTTGGCAGAGGATATTGTTCGTGGCTTTGCTACAGAAACGGATTGTATTTATAAACTGCGTGAAAAGGTGCGGGATTTGGCACGGCAAATGGTGGCCTTAGAGGAAGAAATGCCCGGTTCCTTTAAAACGGATGACCGAGATTATTACGGAGGGTGAGAGAATGACAGTACAGGAATTTATAGAAAAAAACAATCTGGAAATTATTAGCCAAGGTGATTTAGGTCAGGAGATAACCGGTTGCTACATTGGTGACCTTTTAAGTCTCGCCATGAGTCGTGTGGAGGCAGGACAAGTATGGATGACGGTGCAGGGCAATGTAAATATAGCGGCTGTGGCTGCCTTAACGGATCCCTCTTGCATTTTGTTGGTAGAAGGCAGAACAGCAGATGCAACAGCTGTTCAAAAAGCCCGGGAGCAAGAAGTTACGGTTTTAAAAACTGACTTGCCTGCCTATGAGGCGGCTTGTCTGTTGTTTGAGCAAAATCAATGCAAATAGCCTGTGATTTACATATTCATTCGGCCCTGTCGCCCTGCGGGGACATGGATATGACACCGAACAACATTGTGAATATGGCAGTTCTCAACGGCTTATCCATGATTGCGCTGACGGACCATAATACGGTAGGCAATGTGCGGTCTGTTATGACTTGTGCCGAACAAGCGAATCTTTGTGTGGTGCCGGGTATGGAAGTAGAAACTGTTGAAGAGGCTCATTTTGTATGTTTATTTCCCACGATTACCAAGGCGGAAGATTTTGAAACATATATTCGGCCCTATTTTTTGCCTATTGAAAATCGAAGGGATATTTTTGGCGAACAAGCCTACATGAATGAGAAAGATGAAATTATAGGATATGAATCTCAATTGCTGACAACAGCCTTAACATGTTCAGTTTATGATGTAGTGCCACAAGTCCGTTCATTAGGCGGATTAATTATGCCTGCTCATGTGGATAAGGATGCTTATAGCATTATTTCTAACTTAGGTGTGGTACCGGAGGACTTAAATTTTTCGACCCTGGAAATTTCAAAAAACTCAACACGTGAACAGGTATTGGAACAATGGCCCTATTTGGAACAATATCGGCTATTAACAAGTTCAGATGCTCATTATTTGTGGGATATTTATGAAAGGCAAAACCTCCTTACCTTAGAGGAAGTAAGTGGGGCTTGCCTGATAGAAACATTAAAAATTAAAAAAGGAATAATGTAATAAAAGGGCTGCAGCAACTATGCTGCAGCCCTTATATTATTTATTGAACCGAAATGGATTTTGCTAACTGCGCGTCAATACTGTATCTTGCATCTTTAACAGAAACAACATATCCTTTATTTCGTTTGGCGACAACGGTGATAGCCTCACCACTGTAACAACCCAAGGAAAACAAAAAAGCATTTAACTCCTCGTCGTTTGTGTCAATATTGGTAATAATATATTCTTTCTCTAATTCGGCGTCTGTCAGCGTCATGTATATCCCCTTATTTCATGTAGTCACAACAATGGTTATTCATTTTGTTGTGGTTTTGGAAAATGGTTAGTACAAACTAACTATTAGAATTATAGCACTAAACGGAATGTATGTCAAGACTTTTTTTGGATTTTATTAAAAATTTTACTGATTTAGTTGAATTCATTGCGGCATTGTCGTATAATATAAAGTAATAAGTACGAAAAATGGAGTATTATGTCGGGCATTGAGAAATGGGAGCGGAGGAGACGGGATGTTAGAAAAAATGAATTTGACCATGTTGGTGGACTTTTATGAGTTTACCATGGCTAATGGATATTTTGTGGAAGGCTTTGAAAATAGGATTGCTTATTTTGATATGTTTTTTCGTAAGGTGCCGGATGGCGGTGGCTTTGCTATTATGGTAGGCCTTGAACAGTTAATTGAATATATTAAAAACCTTAAATTTGATGAGGAAGACATTGCTTACCTGCGTAGCAAGGGTATTTTTGACGAGCGCTTTCTTACTTATCTCAAAGATTTTGAGTTCTCCTGTGACATATGGAGCATGCCTGAAGGTACACCTATTTTTCCTATGGAACCAATTGTTACGGTTCGCGGACCCATTATTGAAGCACAGTTTATCGAAACAATGTTGTTGCTTACGGTTAATCACCAGTCCTTAATTGCAACAAAGGCCAATCGTATTGTCCGCGCAGCAGATGGACGGAACGTTATGGAATTTGGGTCTCGTCGGGCGCAAGGCTATCATGGTGCTATTTTTGGCGCCAGAGCGGCCTATATTGCTGGTTGCAGCGGAACAGCCTGCGCCATTTCTGACCGTTTATATGGCATTCCGGCATTGGGCACTATGGCTCATAGTTGGGTACAACTTTTTGATACAGAATATGAGGCATTTCGTTCCTATGCAGAAATATACCCTGATAATTGTATTCTGTTAGTGGATACTTATAATGTTCTACATTCCGGCATTCCCAATGCTATTCGTGTATTTAACGAGGTGATTCTGCCTAAGGGCTACCGCCCAAAGGGTATTCGCATTGATAGTGGCGATATTACCTATTTATCCAAAAAAGCAAGAAAAATGTTGGATGAAGCGGGATTTCCTGATTGTGCCATTACAGCTTCCAACTCCTTAGATGAATACATTATTCGTGACACATTGATGCAAGGTGCGCAAATTGATATGTATGGCGTGGGTGAGCGGTTGATTACATCCCGTTCGGAACCGGTGTTTGGCGGAGTATATAAATTGGCTGCTATTGAACGTGATGGGGAGATTATACCTAAAATTAAAATTAGCGAAAATACATCTAAAATTACCAATCCGGGCTTTAAACAGGTCTATCGCCTGTATTCTAAAGAAACCGGCGAGGCTATTGCAGATGTAATAACCTTGTTTGACGAGGAAATTCGTGAGGATGAGGCCTACGAAATTTTTGATCCTGAGCACACCTGGAAACGGAAAAAAGTGGGTGGGTTTACGGCAAAAAAGATGCTTGTTAAAATTTTTGATAAAGGAAAATGCGTATACCAAAGTCCTGATATCCACACCATTAAGGCCTATTGTAAGCAGCAGGTTGATTTGCTCTGGGATGAAGTAAAGCGTTTTGAAAATCCCCATCGTTATTATGTGGATTTATCTCCTGCGTTGTGGGAGATGAAGGAAACGTTGCTTGGAAAATATGTCACCGGCACTGGTGAGGCAGATAAGTAAGGTAGTTTTCAGTCTTGCGTCTTGGACTGGTTAAAACAGAGTTTGAAAAAATATAAATATGAATTTTACCGGCTAGTGGGTTGCTATCCTTAGTTTATATAATGCAAGCTTCGCAGATGCGTTCGGCGAGGGAGGAGGAATGACATGACAAGTAAAGAGGAATTTATAGAAATTTATCAAAGCAATATACATAGAGAAGGTGCCGATAAGCTGTTGGAGTATTTGTGTTCGGCCACCAGTGATTTTTTCACTGCTCCTGCCAGTACACGGTTTCATGGTTCATATGCCGGTGGCTTAGTGGAACACAGCATTAATGTGTATGACTGTTTGCAGGATTATTTGGCACGGCCACGGGTGCAGGAATTGTATGGACTTGAGTTTGATGCAGAAACTGTTGCAGTTGTATCTCTGCTTCATGACCTATGCAAGGTTAACTGCTACCATGAAAGCATGCGAAATGTGAAGGATAAGGAAGGACGATGGACCCAGGTTCCCTACTACGAATTTGATGATGCTTTGCCCTATGGACACGGAGAAAAATCGGTGTATATTATTACGGGATTTATGCGTCTTACAAGAGAAGAAGCCTTTGCTATTCGATACCATATGGGCTTTTCAGAGGACGGGAATAAGCAAAATGTAGGAAAAACCTTTGAAATGTATCCCCTTTCCTTTGCCCTGCATATGGCTGATATGGAAGCAACTTATTTTTTGGAAGGCAGATAATATAAAAGAGGCTGTTAATACAGCCTCTTTTATATTTCTATAGAACTTCTGCTTAGGTGGGCTGCTTTGTGCCATAGACTTTGGTACATTCGCATCCTAAAATTATACCCCCTTTTTCGGCATAGTAGCTGCAAAGACCTCCCATTTCATATACAACTACATCAGCCTCAGGAAATGCAGTAAGAATAGCGGTTTTCAGTTTTGTAGCAAAGTCGTTGTTTCTACAATGGGATATATAAACCTTACCCCCTTGATATCCGGCCTCTTTCATACAGGATAAAAACTTTTTAAGTGCACCTTTTTCACCATGGCATTTTGCGTTTATCTCAATAGTGCCTTCTAAACTGGCTGTGGCCATAATCCGAATACCAAGAACACCGGCAATATGGGCTACGGTTTTGCTAACGCGCCCATTATTAGCTAAATTATTAAAGGACTCCAGCATAACAAACAAACGGGTATGTGTTTGATATTCTGTAACGGCATCCACAATTTCTGTAAAGGGTTTATTTTCTCGTACAAGTTCGGCAATTTTATCAACCATCAAACGCATTTCCGGCCCTGTGCTAAGTGAATCAAACACATGTATTTTAGCGTGGGGATGTTTCTCTGTATAGATATCTGCAGCAGCTTTGGCAGAATTATATGTTCCGGAAAGACCGCTGGTAATGGTCACCACATAGAGCTCCTCGGCATCTTCGTATGCCTCTAGCCAATCATTTGTATTTGGACAAGCGGTAAAGGAACGGCCATTGTAGTTTGCTAAGTAGGACAACATATCGTCCAAATCTATGTCTTTATCATCCGCATAGCTGCGTTCATCAGTGAAAATTGTCAGCGGTACGGACTGAAAATTAAAACCATTCAGGGAGGCAATATCGCCAGATGAATCGGCTATAATTTTTATTTTCATTACAATCTTCCTTATCTTATTTTATTTTATTAAAAGGACAGTACTGGATGCTATTTAACATCCTCTGTCTCTGTTTTGTTTTCCTCTTGGGCAGTGACAAAGCGAAAGCATGCGTTTAAATAGATGGTATGGGATATGGCAATAATCGTACTGCGAAGCATCTCTTTTTCCAGGGAGTGTGTTTCGCCGATTTTCTTGATTGAATTGGATAATCCAAAGCAAAAAGAAATTACATTTTCCAGTTCCAAACAAAAATAGTTATAGGCCACAGCATCCGTGTAAACTTCCTCCTGCAGTTTAAACATTTTACGGATGTTCTCTAAGGGCATAACTACTTTTAGCATGGTGATACAAAGCAGATGGGCAATATGATTGGCGTCATATGTTTTTTTAACAGGGTTTTTTATCAATCCCATCTTCACATAGTTACGAATCATAGATGCAGTAATTTCTACACAGCCCAAAGGCTCAAGAACCTGGTTTATGTATTTAGTTGTTTGTTCGAGATACAATCCCATATTAGGCAATTCATCATATTTTGGTATATGAATGCTTTTCGCTAACAGAGAAAGCCTCTCTTTATTTATTGTATCCATGCATCTATTATATAACACAAAGATATAGATTGTCAATATTAATTTAAAGGTTTTTAAAAACGCTATAAGCTAATATAAAAAATTGTTATATACCCTTTGGATTTTCCCTTAAAAACGTATCCGTGTAGTAAACAATGTTTTTGATATTTACATCTATTAATCATTATGTTATAATATAAGAAAAATTACATATTCACATGAAGTGTCGGCTATTTTCCGCCCAAAAGGGCTTAGTCGGTGAAAAGGAAATCCGGTTAGAACCCGGAACAGTAACAGCTGCTGTATGTACTGAAGTTTATATATTCGCAGGCGAAAGCCAGTCATTGGGAAACTGAGAAGGCTGAATGTATAAATGCGGTGTGAATGCTCCATATAGTACGAGTCAGAAGACCTGCTTCGATGTTATTCCGTACGTGTTAAACAGCATAGGGATGATAGTTTTGCACGCTTATCCTTCAATTATATTGGAGTGATTTGGTTTTGCAATTTGTGAGATACACAGGAAAACACTGCTGTGATGATTTTTGGTTCAAACCAAAGATTATCACATTTTTTATACAAGTTTCTGAAAATGAAAAGGATAAAATTTGCTCTGAGTTTGTAAAAACGTCTTATAATGTAGTCTTATAGGTGGGCAAATATTTTACGTAAGGCAAAAGGATGCATGTTTATGAATGAGTTTAAAACCTATCACCCAATCGTCAATTTTATTTATTTTGTGGCAGTTATAGGCTTTTCAATGGTGTTTATGCACCCGATATGCCTTGCACTTTCACTTATTTGCAGCTTTTCATATTCTGTCATGCTTGGTGGCAAAAAAACACTCAAATTTAATTTGTTATATATGCTACCACTCCTGATTATATCGGCTTTAATGAATCCTGTGTTTAATCACGAAGGTATAACGATTCTTGTCTATTTACCAAGCGGGAATCCTTTGACGCTGGAATCCATTATGTACGGAATATCAGCATCGGTTATGCTAATATCCGTTATATCCTGGTTTTCGTGTTTTAACGCGGTTATGACAAGCGATAAGCTTATGTACTTATTTGGGAAATTTATTCCTGCGCTATCCCTTGTGTTTTCTATGGTGCTTTGTTTTATACCAAAGTTTAAGGCACAAATAAAAATCGTTTCCAATGCGGGGAAGGGCATAGGAAGAGATATATCAAATGGGAGTCTTATAGAGAGAGCAAAACATGGAGTTAAAATACTTTCCATTATGATAACTTGGTCCTTGGAAAATGCCATCAATACAGCCGACAGTATGAAATCGAGAGGCTATGGACTGCCTAACAGAACAGCATTTTCGAACTATAATTTTTCTAAAAGAGATGCATGGGTGCTTTTGAGCACAGTTGTTTTAGGGATATATGTTTTGATTCATTTTATTTTAGGAAAAATCAAATTTATTTACTTTCCTCAGATGCAGGGTGAAGAAATTTCGCTGCAAAGCATCTTGGCATTAACAGCATACTTTTTCTTATGTGCAATGCCAATCATTATCGAAATTAAGGAGATCTACACATGGAAAGCATTAAAATTGAAAATTTGAGTTTTACATATCCTGTTGAGGAAAAATATGCCCTTTACAATATAAACCTTACCATTGAACAAGGGGAATTTATCACTATTTGCGGAAAATCGGGATGCGGAAAATCAACCCTTTTAAGGCTACTTAAGCCTATTTTAGCACCTCAAGGGAAAAAACAAGGCACAATATATTTAGCGGGTAAGGATGTTACAACGCTTTCTCAAAAAGAGCAAGCCGAGAAAATCGGCTTTGTATTTCAAAACCCTGACAACCAAATTGTAACAGATAAGGTATGGCATGAGCTTGCCTTTGGGTTAGAAAGTCTTTCCTATTCTAAAAGCGAAATTCGGGCAAGAGTTTCGGAAATGGCCTCTTTCTTTGGTATAGGGGAGTGGTTTCATAAAAAAGTGACAGACCTGTCAGGTGGCCAAAAGCAACTTTTAAATGTAGCATCGGTTATGGTCATGCAACCATCTCTCCTTGTTTTAGATGAACCAACCAGTCAACTAGACCCCATAGCTGCAGGCAATTTTTTAGAAACAGTAAAAAAAATAAATCGGGAGTTTGGGGTAACAGTTGTTTTGACCGAACACAGGTTAGAAGATGCCTTCCCGTTATCTGACCGCGTTATTGTTATGAAGGATGGTAATATTATTGCAGATGATATTCCACAAAAGGTTGGGGAGGTTTTACATAGAAAAGAAGATGATATGTTTTTTGCTTTGCCTACCCCCATGCGCGTGTACTATTCAAAAAAAGATGAAGGAATTTGCCCAATTACAGTCAGGGATGCAAGAAAATGGTTATCCTGTATGCCTTTATACAATAACATTCAGTTTGCGGACAAGAAACGGACGAAAAATAACACAGTTCTGACCCTTTCAGATGTTTGGTTTCGCTACGAAAAGGATTTGCCTGATGTTTTAAAAGGCCTTTCGCTATCCGTTCAGGAAGGTGAATGGTATGCCCTTGTTGGTAGTAACGGTAGTGGCAAAACGACGGCTTTATCTGTTATTTTAGGCCTTGAAAAACAGTATCGCGGCAAAGTTCAGATAGCAGAGAATAAAAAAATAGTGGCATTGCCTCAAAATCCGCAAAGCTTATTTATGAACAAGACAGTAGAGCTTGACTTGTATGAAATGCTATCGAATACAAAGATGACAAAGGAACAAACAGAATGTGAGATACAAGCCGTTATTGATTTTTGCGAGTTACATGGAATATTGAACCGTCACCCTTACGATTTGTCAGGGGGCGAACAACAGCGGGTAGCGCTTGCACAGGTGCTTTTAGAAAAGCCTGATATATTGCTTTTAGACGAGCCGACAAAGGGACTGGATGCACATTTTAAAGTAAAGCTGGCAAAAATGCTTCAAATTTTGCAAAAAAGTGGTGTTACAATTGTGATGGTCTCTCATGATATTGAGTTTTGCGCAAAATTTGCATGTCGATGCGGTATGTTCTTTGATGGTGCTATTACAAGCGAAGATATACCCCGAAAATTCTTTTCGGGGAAAGCCTATTACACCACATCTGCCAACAGGATGGCGAGAGACATTGTAGATGGTGCTGTTTTGGATGAAGATATTATGTTGGCCATCGGTGGCGAAATAAAAGAGCAGCATGATGTTATTACGCCAATCTATTCTAAAAATAAACATAAGGAGTCATGCAAAATAGAAAGTAAAAAGAAACTAACATTGAAAAACGTTTTGTTTGGTACCGTGTTTGCCTTTCTTTTTTTACTTATGCAATTTATGTTGGAGGAACAATACAATGGCCCTTATGGCTATATCTATCAAATCGTTAGTATTCTATTACTTGGACTTTCTTTGATTAACTTCATTCCCCGACGGAAAAATGACGTGAAAAATGTACAGCTGCACAAGAATAAACGAAAAATACCAAAGAGAACAGCTATGGCGGCTTTTATCATTCTTTTGCTCATTCCCCTTACCGTATTTGTAGGTTTTTACTGCTTGGGAAATAGAAAATATTACTTGATAAGTCTGCTCATCATTTTAGAAACACTTCTGCCGTTTTTTCTTGTTTTTGAGGGCAGAAAGCCACAGGCGAGAGAAATTGTAATGATTAGCGTTTTATGTGCAATAGCCGTTGCCGGCCGGACTGCATTCTTTATGCTTCCGCAGTTTAAGCCTGTTATTGCAATTGTAATCATTGTAGGTGTTTGCTTTGGTGGTGAGTCAGGGTTTTTAGTGGGTGCCATTACAGGGTTTGTTTCCAATTTCTTTTTCGGACAGACACCATTTACTTATTGGCAGATGTTTGCCTTTGGCATTATTGGTTTTTTAGCCGGTGTGCTTTTTAGAAAAGGTTTACTTCGCAAAACAAAAACAGAACTTTGCATTTTTGGATTTTTAGCAACGCTTATTCTTTACGGTGGTATTATAAATTTTGCATCTGTTATACTGTGGCAGCCAAATCCTACAAAAGAAATGTTTTTGACTGGGTTTGCAATGGGTTTTCCATACGATTTAGTGCATGCAATAGGCACTGCATTTTTTTTATACTTCATAACGGAGCCAATGATAGAAAAGTTAGATAGAATTAAAGAGAAATACGGATTTATGGAGTAAAAAGGGAAATAGGTCAGATTGTATTCGCTTTTATCTGGAAACAAAAGTTTTCAGTGAAGAGATAATAGTGAAAAGATAAAAGTAAAAAAAGAAACGACAACTTTCTTTGTTGAAAATTGTCGTTTCTTTGGTACGGGTGTTCTTATAGGATTTACTCACAAATGCCGTAAAATCAAGGGTTTTAGACGGTCAACATAAGCACTTATCCTCTAAAAACAAAATATTTATCCCCGAAAACATCACGATAAAGCCGTCGTGATGTTTTTAATTTACCATTCACAAGCCTTAAAAACTTTCGGCTATCTTGAATAAGATTATACCATAAATCATTCAGATAGTCAAGAAATCGGAGGACAGATATTTTATGAACAAGGACACCGGGCAACTTTGCCCCACTTGTCAAACAGGACAAGACACATATTTGCTTGACAGCAAAAATCCTTTTTGTCCGTATTTGCATTGTCATAACGGAACGAGCTGCACAATGTATAAACCCATAGAAAAACAAAATATCAAAACCGACAGCGTTAAGGAAAATTCCTAAACGCTGTTTTTTTGTACCCTTTTGTCACGGAATAGGCATTATTTACGCAAGTAAAATAAGGGATTTTAACCTCTTAAATCAAGTAGGTAATGGAAACATATTCCTATCCCTCAAAAACGGCTTCTAATGCGTGACATAAAATCAGCGAAAGGAGGATTTTTGTATGGCGGTATTCAGAATAGACAAAACCCGTGATTATACCGTAATGTCAAACCACCATTTGAGAAATACAAGCCTTTCACTCAAAGCAAAAGGTTTGTTATCTCTTATGCTTTCCCTGCCGGAGAATTGGGACTACACCACAAAAGGACTTTCCAAAATCTGCAAGGACGGCATTGACAGTATATGCAGTACGATTAAAGAGCTGGAGCAGCATGGATATATCATACGGCAGCGAGTACGAAATGAAAAGGGACAGCTTACTACGGTTGAGTACACCATTTTGGAAGCACCTGAAACGGCTTCACCTAAACAGGAAAAACCTAAACGGGAAAATCCAGTTTTGGATAACCCAATCTTGGAAAATCCCGACCAATTAAATACTAATATATCAAATACAAAAAAATCAAATATTGATTTATCAAGTACGAATATATCAAATCCTATCCAATCAAATCCAAAAGGAAATTCGGAACGGATTGGAATGGACGAGATTGACGCATACAGAGAAATCATAAAAGAAAATATTGAGTATGATATTTTGGTAATTAACAATCCGCTTGAAAAAGTACGGATTGATGAAATCGTGGAACTCTTAACCGAAACGGTATGTACCTCAAAAGAGTATTTAACAATAGCCGGTGATGATTACCCTGCAGCACTTGTAAAAAGCAAACTCTTGAAGCTGGACAGTGAGCATATTGAGTATGTATTATCAAGCCTTCGGAAAAACACAAGCGAGGTACGAAATATCAAAAAATATATGCTTGCAGTTTTATTCAATGCTCCCACAACGATAGACAGCTTCTATTCTGCACAGGTAAATCACGACTTGTACGGTGGCTGATATGAATAAATCCGTATATAAAAAATACAGGCCGCCTTGATATTTGGCAGACCTATCCAAAACCAAAACAAAATTTGAACAGGAGGAAAATTCTCAAATGAAATTAAAAAATAAAACAAAATCGATTTTGTCGGCATTTCTTGCCGTATGTATGCTTTTAAGCATTTCCCCCGTAACAACATTTGCGGCGCAGTCAAACGAATATGTGGACCCTGCGGATAATTGGCTTTCCTCAAATAACAGGACGAATGAGCTTGATGTCAACGCAACCACAACATACGAAACGCAGTTTTGCTGTGTATGTAATATGCAGACAACAGTATTGACATACCGTGTTCCTGAATATACCCGAAGCGGTGAAACAGCACTCAATCGTGATGTCAGATATTCAGACGGTACTTGTTTAGATGGAGAAAGAAAAGGAAATCTTGACTCTGGTACTCCCGGCATAGATGCTTATTATACCGGCTACCATTGGACTAAAGCCGTTTGTCAGAACTGCGGAACGATAAACTCCGGTGACGGAATGGCAACCTATTCATTTAACAACAATGTATATTCGTTAAATCCTTGTGATAATAATTTCTTTTTACAGTTTGACAATACAACTCACGAAAAATATGATGATGAATACCACTTAACCACTCTCAAACGCGGTGAGTATTGCAA
>SVJJ01000014.1 GCA_015069045.1 Oscillospiraceae bacterium | reverse complement strand
CGAGAGGATAGGCAAAACCGCCTATCCTCTTACATTTTGGTTAAGCATACTTTTTATGCTTAACCTCATTTTGTTTAATATTTGTTTAATTTTTCAACAGCCTCGGCATCAGAAATTTTGCCGGCTCTTGCATCATCACGAATATCCTGAATTTCAACGACCAACTTATTCCAGGTTTTCGTATCAATAGTTCCTGCACGCTTACGGTGCTTTAATCTGTCATACGCTCTACTGTAGGCCTTCTCATATGCAACATCATGCAGTTTTTGAGCCTTGATGTGAGCACCTACCTTACGGCATAACCTTCCCTTTGGATCGTTCGGTGCAACTCGATTACAGTAAAGAGTTTTTTCCTGACCTATTATCAAAAAGTATCTACCGCAATTATCACATATTCTTGGTGCGTTGCCTGCTACAAGTGCTCGATATAATTCTGCTTTCAAAAATCCTCCTAAGCTTCTATAGACTGTTCTTTCTGTAACGATATATTGTTTCTTATTGCTTGGGTTAGGTCTGGTAATGTAGTCAATATTAACAGGTTGCTCTATTTTGAATACATTGTCATATATTTCAGGATGCAACATTGATTGAAGTTTTGCTTGCATATCCTTATCTTTTGAAAATTTATGAATGGCTTTTGCGTACTCTGTGGGGGTACGCTTTTTTGCATATTTCACATAGTCATCAAGCAATGTATCGGCATAGAGCCTGAAAATATGAATTTCATCATGGTAAGCCAGAATGTCCGAAAGAAAATTTCCTAAGAATTCCTGATTCCAATTCAGCTTTTTGATGTTGTTATCGTTATATGTTTCAACGAAAGCCTTGATTACCTGCTTCTGATTTATTTCAAGTTCTCTAAATAGCGGTAGTTTGTCGAGTTCATCCAAGAATAATTTAAAAATAGGCAAAAAGGAATCTAACCCGTTTCGGAAATCTTCTTCGTTCTCAATTTTATCTAAAGGCTTATATATTTTCTGTGTAGCATCAAGTAATAAAAGTGTTACCTCTCTGAGTTTTGAAAGTTGTTCATCCTCTAATTCCAGAAAATCGGTTGCCAATTGACCTAGAGGTAAACTGTTTTTTCCTAAAATCACTTTATTACCATAAAACTCTGCACTAAAGCTTGCGTAATCGTCCTTTTTATCCTCTAATCTGCGTTTTTCTAACATAAATTCTCTCCCCGATAGTAATTTGACCAATTCCCCAAGGTACTTGGGAAGTATTGATTTGAAATTTTTCCTGTGTTACACTCATTACAAACATTATACCCGATAGACAATCAAATGTCAATCAGGGATTTGAACCTTGAAAACTAAATAGCCGTACCGCAAGGGATACATTCTCGGGGAAGTGACGCCACGATATGAGCGCACCAAGAGATGCAAACACGATGTCGGTGTCAAGCAAGGCAGGAGGTCAGGAACTGTAGCGGAAGACGGTGTTAATATAATTAGAAAGGGATGATGTAGATGAAATCTATGAATATAGAAATAGAAAAGGCTATTGCCAAGGCTATGATTTTAAACCTATTAAAAGCAAACCTTATAAGCGATGAGGAAGCAGACAAGCTTATGGATAAAGCTTTTGATGCATTAAGCGAGACTTTAATAGAAAATTCAGCATAATCTTTTAGTCTTTGTTAGATATTTGTCTGGATATATTAAGTTATTTGTGGTATTGTTGTCTTGAAAAAATTATGGAAAGGAGTGTGAGGCTGATGTCAGAAGTAATTGTTATCCAAGGAAATCATACAAAAGACGAACCTGATATAAAGCGAGTATCCGCTTATGCCAGAGTAAGCTCTGCTTCAGACGAACAGCAATACTCCTTCCATAATCAGGTTCAACACTTTACAAGCTTGATACAGAAAACACCCGAATGGGAATATGTAGACATATATGCCGATGAAGGTGTAACCGGCACAAGAGAGGATAAACGCAGTGAATTCAACCGAATGATAAGAGATGCCGAGGATGGACTTATGGACATCATCATTACAAAATCGGTCTCACGCTTCGGTCGAAATGTTTCAGAGTGCTTAAGAACCGTGAAGCACCTCAAGGATATTGGAGTTACCGTGATATTTGAAGAGGAAGGTCTTGATTCGGGAAAACCTGCTGACTTTACAATGATATCAGTAAAAGCAGCAATGGCTGAACAGGAATCAATCTCTACTGCTGAAAACGGCAGAATGGCAAACCGCCAGAGAATGAAGCTGGGTACATATGTACAAAGCAATCCTCCAATCGGTTATACATTAAACGGCACAGAATTCGAGGTCAACGAGGAACAAGCCGAGGTTATCAGACGGATATTTGCCGAATACCTATCAGGAAGCGGTACAAGCAAAATTGCCGATGGACTTATGAGAGATAAAATCCCCAATAAGTACGGCATGGTGCATTGGACACCGCAAAGTGTCAGCTATATCATAAATAACCCAAGGTACAAAGGCGATGCCCTGTTCCAGAAATCCTTTAAAACAGGATTTCCATATAAGAAAAAGAAGAACACAGGCGAGCTGCCAATGTATTATGCAGAGGATGCCAATATCCCTATAGTAAGTGCAGAAGACTTTGACAAAGCAGCCGAACTTATGCAGACAAGGCGTGAAAAGCATGCCAAGGAAAGCAGTGAAACTACAAGTATATTCGCAAAGAAAATATATTGCAGGCACTGTGGTTCCACTTACCGACATAAAAACGGTACAGACACATGGGCATGCAGAACTCACGATAAGGGAACAGACAAATGTCAGGCTAATCCTATAAGCGAAGAAATGCTTAAAAAGGCATTTGTTCAAATGTATAATAAGCTGAAAGCAAATTATGAGCATATCCTCCTCCCATTCTTAACACAGGTGGAGGCTATGCGGGTAAACAAGGCAGAGCAAGATAAAATCGCTGATATCAATATGCAAATAGCACAGAATACAGAGCAGGTCTTATCACTCCGAAGACTAAAGAGTCAGGAGCTGATAGAACCTGCTTTCTATATTCAGGAGCTTAACCGCTTTGATAAACAAACAATGGAGCTTCGCAAAAAGAAAAATGCCATATTGCACAACAACCGTTATGATGACATTATCTCAAAGACCAGAAAAATCATAAGAGAAATGGAATCGGCTTGTGCAATAGGCAAATTCGATGCTGAAAGCTTCAAGACTCTTGTAAGCAGAATTGAAGCAGATAATGAAATAATAACCTTTATCGTCATAAACGGAATGGGGCTTGAGGTTAGCAAAAAGGAGGTGTTATAAATGGCAAACCGTTACCTTGCATTCGGCTACAAAATAGCTGACGGCAAATTGTGTGTTGAAGAAACTGAGGCAGAGCTTGTAAAGGCAGCCTTTACACTGTATGCGGCAGGAAAATCCTACAGCCAGATTGCTGAAAGATTTACCTTAAGCGGAATCAGATACAACATTGATTCTGACAAATGGAATAAAAATATGGTAAAGCGGATAATTGAAAACGATAAATATATCGGCAGAAACGGTTATCCGCAAATCATAGAAGAAAAGCTCTATAACAAGGCGAACAAGACAAGGCTTGCAAAAAACATAAATAAACCGCCTGAAAAGACAGAGCTTGATAACTTCCTTCGGACTCATTCGGAATGCCCGATATGCAGTTCACCGATAAAAAGGCAGAATCAATGCTACGGCGAAAATAAGTCTGTGGCATATAAATGTACCAATTCTGTATGCCCGGCGAAATCTGTTAAAGAGAATCGTCTTGTAAATCTCATAACGGAATTGCTTAACATGGTGGCAGACGATTTAAGCCTTGCAGATGAACCTGTTATAACCGCAATTGCAGATAGCGAGCAGACAGACGATATGGCAAACGATATCTACATAAAAATGCTGACGGAATATGATAAGGATGAAGTGCTTGCAGACATATATGAGCTTGCAAAAATCAAATTCCGAAACAGCATCAAAACAGATATGAGTGCAGTTACCGAAAGAATAAAAAAGGAGCTTTGCAAGTATGGGATACTCGCAGAACCCCATCTTCCGCTTATGCAGAAAATTATATCAAAATTCTATGTAGGCGGTCAGGATGAGCTTTCGATACTGCTAACTAATGGGAAACTAATAACAAGGAGTGTGAATTAAGGATGGCAAATGTAATTGAAATACCTGCAACCAAATCATATTTAGGGCATGGTGCAAAGCGAGTGCTGAATGTCGGTGCTTATGCGAGAGTCAGTACCGAGGCAGAACAACAGGCAAAAAGCTTTGAGACTCAGGTTGAACACTATACCAAAATGATTAAAGAAACGGCAGGCTGGAAATATGTAGATATATATGGCGATGAAGGTATCAGCGGAACATCCATATATAACCGACCTGGGTTTCAGAGAATGATGAACGATTGCAGAAAGGGTAAGTTAGACCTCGTAGTAACAAAATCCGTATCAAGATTCGGCAGAAATACCGCCGAAAGCTTACAATGCATCAGAGAGCTTAAGGATTTGGGAGTTGGGGTGCTATTCGAAAAAGAAGGAATCAATACCCTTAACTATACAACCGAGATGTTCATTGCTCTGCACACCATATTTGCTCAGGCTGAAAGTGAGTCAATGAGCGAAAACATAAAGATGGGCAGAAGCTACAGATACCGTGAGGGCAAGTGTTGCTATAACTTTAACGGCGTATACGGTTTCAGTCAGGATGCAGAAAGAAACATAACAGTGGAAATTGGTAAAGCAATCAATGTCAGGTTCATCTTCGACTGCTTCATAAAAGGTATGAGCATAGAACAAATTGTAAATGCACTTGCCGAAAGAGAAATCCCCTCTCCGAGAGGTAAAGAAAGATGGTCGCCAGGATCAGTGGAAAGAATACTTAAGAACGAAAAGTATGTAGGTGATGTCCTGACCTCAAAGACCTTCACTGTTGATCCAATCTCAAAGAAAAAGGTAAAGAATACAGGACAGATTCAGCAGTGGCTTATCAAAGACCATCATCCGCCAATCATAGAACGGGAATTGTTCGACAGTGTGCAAGAAGAATTGAGTCGCCGTAGTTGCATCAAAAAGTTTGATAAAAAACAAAGCTACGGAAAATACAGCGGCAAGTTTCCATACAACGACTTAATCTTCTGTGGTGAGTGCGGAGCCAAGTACAGACGAACAGAATGGAAAACCCGTAGCGGTGATAAGAAATATGTGTGGCGGTGCCTGAACAGAATTCAGAACGGACAAGATTGCTGTCAGAATTCTCCTTCCATCAACAACAACTTTATGAATGAGGTTACGCTCAAAGCCATCAATACGATATATACAAGCAGAAAAAGAGTAAAGGACATATTAAAAAGCTCAATCGCCTCTCTGCTCGGGGATACCGAACAGCCAAAGATAAGTGCCAATATGGAAAAGCTTAATCTGATGAGCGACAGAGTGCGTGAAGCCATATACCAAAGTGCCAACGGCGAAATATCACCAGACGAGCTTGACAGAATATGTCTGGAAGTGAAGATAGAATCGCAAAGACTGCGTCAAGAGAATAAGGAATATGAGATGGAGAGAAAGATGAAATCAACCGAGTCATCTAAGCTGAAGCTTATCTTCAAAGCCATCGATGGTATGGAAGATAAGGTATGTGAGATTGATACGCCTCTCATTCGAAGCATCATCGAAAGATACGAGGTCGTGTCAAAGAAAAAGATGGTCATATGGTTCATCGGCGACATACCTTATGAGGTCGACCTGCCAGAATAACGGCAAGTCTTTTTACAAGAAATTTTCAAAAAGGCCTTGTAAAAAATATAGTTTTATGGTAGAATAAATCTTGTAAAAGAGATTTATTCTGCCTTTGGAATTGATAAGGGTAAAACCTTCAAAACCGCTTGAAATCAAGCAAAAATTGATGTGGCAGTAAAATCATATCGTTCTTACAAACCAAAAAACCCGCATATTCACTGAGAAATCCAGTGTTTATGCGGGTTTTTATGTTTTAAAAGTACAGCAAAACACCATAAAAAGCTATAAAATACTACAAATAATGTGTAAAAATTGTGTAGTAAAAAATATTTCTTCCTATGTAATAAAAAGCCCGGCATTTGCCGGAGCTTTCTTCATCTATAACTATTCACTTTTTCCTGCCTGCTTCACTAGCTGATTCACATGCACGCTGGCACTGGCACATAAAACACCTTGCGTCAGCCCCAAAAAGCGCAGCGCCTCTCTGCCCGGCTCTGCCATAACCTCCTGCACGGCCTTAACCATTGTTTCTTCATTGGTAATCGGTTCATAGGTGAAAAGGTCAATATTGTCATCCACCATCCGCTTAACCGCATCCTCTACCGTTTCCGCCTCTTGAAGATTGTCATAAAAAGCAGAGCGCTCTAAGTCGCCATCAGTTAGATTGTATAAGGGTTTGCCGGAAGATTCGCGATTAGTTGAAGATTTTGTATTGACTTTTTCATGGAAATTGGGTATACTGTAAGAAGAGGATGGCTCATCTAATGCTAGCCGGAGGTCTTTTTGACTGTATGGTTGATTTGAGCCATCCTCTTTTGTTTTAAAGTCAATAAAATACTCGTACTGTTCTTTTCCCTTATCTCGAATAGAAAAAGTAACGTCATATTTAATGCCATCAAAGTAGATGGTATTTTTAAACTTGTACCAATATTTTACACCTTTATGCGCATCGTTCTTAGGCGCAACATTTGAATCGGCATAACTTGGTTCTATCTCTTTCCCGACATATTTAGAATGCGATAGAATATCTGACAAATCATATAAAGAATTAATCCTGGCGGAAGCTTCTAATGGAGTAGAAACCTCATCCCCAAACATGTTTTTTTTGAATGTAAATTTATCGCCGAGCACTTTTATTTTTTTAGTATCTGTTTGAAGTTCTACAACGCCCAAGTTAAAAATCGTACTGATTCTCTTTTTAAACAGTCCAATTCTATCATCCATCGGCATATCTACAGGAAAATCAGATTTATATTTTCTAATACCCGACTTTGTTTTCCCTATATACGAAAACTTTGCCTCCGCCTTCTCCGCATACGAAGGACTCTTCATCTGCTGATTCAGCGCCTTCTCCAGCATCCTCTCCGCTTTGCGCAGTGTGGCATCCGAAAAACCGCCGACCTCTGTAGCCTCGCTGACCCTGCCTGTGTAGCTTTTAGGAGAGAAGAAACCGCCAACCTTATCAAAAAAGTCACGAATGGCATTTAAAATCCGCTGAGCAAACCCGCTGTTTTCTCGCGCAAGCTTATTGACAAAGCTTTCATCGCCAAAGAATGTGCCCATGTTTTTGGCGGCAAACTCTTCCCAAAAGTCATCCTCGGTAAAGTTTCTGCCTTCTTTGGCGTACCGTGCCTTATATTTATTGTCAAGACTCGTTTTGTACGATTGAAACGCTGCAGAATTCTGATTAACATGTTCTTTAAAAAGGTCAATCAGGGCAATCTTGTCTGCCTCCGGCAAAGAGTGAAACACCTCATGCCCGAAAACCACGGCTGCAGGGTCTTTGGCATATTCATTAATGCGTATCTCTCCGTTAACGTAATAACCGTCTGCGTCTGCATTTTCCGGCTCTGTAGCAGGGTCGTACCAAACAATCTTTCTCTTAAGATTTTCCCCCATCCGATTGACGATGTCCCGTTCAGAGTCCCTTACCTTCTCTTGCCTCAAATCGTCCCCCACGCCGTAGGAGTCGGCATCCTCGAAGACCCGCTGTGCCTCACCAAAAGCCTGCGCTTGTCCCTTTTCTTTGCTTTCCACAAAATTTTTGTTGCTATTTTCCGCATTTTGTGGTATACTATTAATAGATGGACTTAATGCCATTTCGGCTGCGGAGGCTACTGGAGCATCGTCGGTACCCGAAATTGGTGTTAGGTCCATTTCATTTATAACTTTATGGGTTCGATAATTGTTATTTCCTTGTGGAAAAACTTCAACATCAAACGCAACGATATAGTCTTGTCCGTTAATTGATGCCGGCGTTTCAAAATAGTCATACCGTGTAACATTTTTGGGTTTTACGCCCTCTTTCGGTACATATTTACCACTTCCAACATACTCAGCATTAGCAATGACATTTTCAATACTCTCTAAAACCGCCAGTTTTTCTGCACTTAAATTAGGGTCAGAAATAACTTTTCTGACAGCTCTTTTACCAACAGAAACAATATAGGGTTCTCCGTCCATAGCAACGCCCTGAACTGACACCTGTTTTTGTCCGCCCTGAGCATCAAAAAGCTGTTCAAAACTTCTTCTTATCCAAGACTTCGAAACTTCTTTAGTTTCTGTGTTGGTGGCCTCTCTGTAGGTGGTGCATTTATAAACGTAACGGTTATTTACCAAATATAAAACCCACATAAAGGCTCGCGATCGGAGCGTTTATGTGGGTTTTTTGTTTTTTTAAATTCAATAAACGGTATACAAAACCAATGTCGAATTCCTCAAAAAGTGGTCCTACCACTTATCAGGCTCTTCTCTTAATCGTATTCTCTATCGCGCACCGCAATTGAAATATCTATCTCTAATACACTTTTACGGATACGCGTTGTAAATGGGAGAATACAATGGTTTCAATGATTTTTAATACTCATTGCATAACAAATGCATTGGTTTTTCGTCTTCTTCTATTTCCGGGAAACGACCTGCTTTATCGTAGAAACAATTATCATTGGCATCGTCATTACACATAGATACTTCACGAACAATAACAGTTCCCTTACCTGCCTCGCCCCAGAATCTATGAAAAAGTCCCTGTGTTAGTGTAACACTTTGGCCAGGTTTTAATACAATCTCCGTTCCGGCAGGAAAGGTATGTTTAACTGCATCAATGCTAACAACAACATCGCTGTCATCAAGCATATTATCTTTTGTAGAATTATAGAGTTTAATGACTAAATTTCCACCACCCACATTGATAATATCCTCAATTTTGTTCCAATGGTAGTGCATTGGTGTAACCTGATTTTCCTTAACAATCATAAGCTTTTCGGCATAGGGCTTTGGATATTTCTCCGGATTCTTCTGATTACCATTTCTTAAGGTGATTAAAAACAATCCAACCTTGTTATAATCACCATTACCAAAATCGGTGATATCCCAGCCTAACATGTTATCCTTAATCTCCTGTACTTCTTCCCCTTTATTTTTCCATTCGTCCGGGGTCCAAAGGACAAAGTCCGGTAGTGAAATTTTGTATTCCTTAAATAGCCCCAATGCCTCTTTCATGATTGCGTTAATTTCTGATCGTTTCATATAAATCCATCTCCTTGTATAATTAATTAATAAATTATCAGAGCATTTTGTTTAAAATTCTAACGTTTTCCTTAACAATTTCCTTATCAACCCAATCTACAAAGCCTGGAAGCTGCCTTGAACGGAAGGAATCAACTTCGTAACCGCCATAGGGCAACTCATCCTCAGTGGGAAGATAGCCCTCACTACCATTAGTCATTCCAAACAGCAAAGTTTCTGCAAAAGGTGATTCTTTTCTCAAATTTTGTGCCAGAAGATTAAAGGGCTCAAAGGGAAACGGTACCATTGCCAAGTCGTTAAGGGCAACGATGGTTTGCGGTAACTCTACTCCTTTATCAAAGGTTTCACCCTTATCATAAACCTCTTTCATAGCATTAAGTTTTGCAAGGCGAAGCTCGTTACATGCCCTTACGCCGGCCTCCTCCGACCCAACAACCTCTAATTGATTAATCTCATCAATGACTGCAGTAACCGTCTCCATCTCCTTGATAATATCCTCATAAAGGGGTGGTTCTATCATAGGCAGGAAAATACTGTCTCTATATACCCGCAGTTTGGGACCTGTAAATTCCTTTATCGATTCTACTGCTCGTACTGCATCCTTTGCAGCAACACTTCCTACCTCCTCCAGGTAGGATTCGTCTGCCGTTGTTAATCCATTTGACAATCTTGGTCCAATATCCCCTTCGGCACCATTAATGTATAGGCAAGGTGCCCCCGTTAATTCCTCAACTGCATCATACATATAAGTAGGCCAGTCCCGGGTAATGGAGAGATTTTTTCCGCCTTCAGTACCGGAGCCGCAAACGGTTCCATGACCTGCATAATGGATAATCGTTGCTATATTTTCACCATCAACTGTTTTAAATAGCAAAGCAGTCATAGTAGGATCAAAAGGTCCCTCAGGTTTTTGCCCCAGAATCGCCACACCGTTTTCAATTTGCCGGCGATTAACACAGGCGTAGCACTCTGTATTAGCAACACCTAAAACTGCCGGTTTTAAATTAGCCAGCGCTTTTTTAACCGCTTCCACACTTTTGCCTACCAGCATTTCCTCCATGTAGGCCGTATCAGCCTCCCCCCCAACCAACATATGTTCCGGGGCAAGGTGCAGAATGTGTATGAGTGGCACAGCAGAAAACATTTTGAGACAGCACATCTGTCTCCGCACTTAGTTTCGAACTAATCTTGTCATATAATTCTTTCGTTATCACACTCGTATCACAACTTATAATGACAAATGTTTCATTATTTTGTTTAAATGCTATTGCTGTTGCATAAAGGTCATCATGCACATGCTCAGCCTTTCTAATGGTAGGATAACCAAACAGTAGTGTGCCAAGTTCAGGCGTAATTTTTTCCTTTGCAACACCTGCATAAAATTCCATAAGTATCACTCCTAATCATTCGACTAATTTTTGCTGATTTTAAGGGTAACAATTTTCCACGGACCAACATCCACTGCAACCTGATTTCCTTCGGGATTAACATTGGAAATAAATTCTTCATTCAGGTTCACAAGCTGCGCCTTTTTAATATCACAAGCCAGCTCCACAGTTGCCTGAGATTTTTTATCAGATGTGTTAAACACGCGAACAATAATATCGCCACTGCCATCAGCAGCTCTTTTAATCACTGATGTGGCAATATTTTTTCCATCTACCCGCATGAAACTGTGTGGCTTATTGGCAACACAATCTTTATCAACCTTTGAAAGCACTGTTCTTACACCCGTTGCCATAATATCCTGCAACTTAAGCAAGTCACCATATGCAACTGTGCTGTCAACAGGAACCAAAGCAAATTTGTACTGCAACGGCACATTAAGCTGGCATTTTGTTTCTCCGCTTGTCCTAACGGTGTTTTTAAAGGAACGTAATAAAGTAACAGCTAAGGTGCCTTCTGCATCATCAAATGCAGCACATTCGTGTAAACCATAAGCCGAAACAAAAGCGATACCATTACCCCGATTGTCTCTTTTACCTAAAATACCGTTCGTAGATTTTTCATACTGGTCATGCTCTTTCCAGTCCTGAGTATCTAAATTAACACCCACATTTCTGTTTACACAGCAAAATGCCTGACCGGCAAAATAAGTCTTTTCATCAATGCCCGTAGACATCATGTAGCGCAATCTGTGATCTTTAGCGACATTATCAAAGAAAAGCTCAACATCAACATAGCGCGCCTCTTCGCTAAGGCCTATTTTCGTTACGAACACAAGCTCTACCTGCTCTTCACTACGCCGTTTTCCAAACTTATCTATAACAAGATTTGCAGGCACTTCCAACTTTCTGGTTACCTTAAACACACATCTTGATGGACCATTTTCAATTTTTTCAATCTTGCTGCTGCCATTAATCGTTGAAACGGCACTATCGCAAGTGGGATTGCAATGGTTCCAGCCATCACCAATTTCCCCATCATCAACAAGATTGCCAAGTTGTGAATATGTCTTGTTTGTCTTTTTATCAAAAATTTCAATGGACCCGTTAGGTAAAATTGTAACCTTAATAAATTTGTTTTCCATGAAATTCTGACCTGATGTTATTTTGCTAAGATACCGAACCGATGCAGTTTCCGCCGGTTTAATAAGGTATTCGCTTGTTCCGCAGGGAGGCATTGTGATGGTAAGAGACACCGTATGTACATCAACCGCCTTCCAAAAACGAGCATATCTGGGCTTCATTAAATTCCGCTTGATATCAATAATTTCATAGGGAATCTCCCGACCGCCTTCATCATAAATTCTGAAGGAATTAATTGACTCATAACCAAAACCTTCACTTCGTCTTTTAGGATATTCGGGTTCAAAATCAACATCAACCGTAACCGTTTTTGTCACGGCAAAGGGAAGGGGATTAAAGAAAGTAAGAATATTGACAAAGGGCTCATCTTGTTTTGCATTATCTCGTGCAAAAGAGTCAATATAGGGATTGGAAACAGTGGTATAAATTTCTTTAACCTGGGCAAAGCGATATTCCATATCCTGAGGCACTCTATCAATGGAGCAACCGCAAATAGAATCATGGGGATGGTTCATAATCAGTGTTTTATAGGCAAGCTTTGCATAGTTTTCGTCAACCTTTTTGCCTTCAAAATCAGCAAATACGCCCATGGGCTCAAACCATTTTTCCATAATTGTCTGACATTCGTCATTTTCTTTTTTAAGGGTATAATAACTGGAAAGGGTATTGGTCAAAAGTTGTAAATACCCATGATTAAACTGTACGGTTTTGCAAAGTTCCCCTTCAATGGTAGGCAACTCATACTTTTCTAAAAGTTTTCCTTGCTCGCAAAGGTTTATATGATGAACCCTTGCACCCGGATATTGCTTTGCTATTTCTTTAATGTAATCCGTCGTGTCAACAGCTGCTTCGGCGTGATCAATGCCATCCATCAAAACAACAATGGGAATATCCCCTGCTCTTTTAATTTCAGCATCTACCTTTGCCTTAATATTTTCAACAATAACAGGATTATGTACGGTTTTATCCTTTTCCATGCTATATGCCGAGCGGAACTCACCATAACCTTCTTCGGGACATAGTTTAAAGTTTTTCACATAGCTGCCGTCCGGCGATTGCCAGTTAAAATATGTAGGATCACTCTCTGTTGTGCCTCTGCCAAGGGTGCTATAGCGAATATCAAAGCCATTAAAAATTTGAGGCATCTGGGCAATGTGACCAAAAATATCACATATATATCCATACTTCCATGATTCTCCACCCCATTGTTGGGCAATTTCATGACCAAGCATAAGGTTTCGAATTAAACTTTCGCCCGAAACAGTGTATTCATCAGGCATAACATACCAAGGACCAACGATAATGCGACCTTCAGCAATGTATTGTTTAAGCTTTTCGGCCATCTCAGGTCTTATCTCCGTATAATCCTCTAAAACAATTGTTTGGCCATCAAAGTGAAAGGTCTTGTAATCCTGGTCCTTGTCAAGCAATTCAATGAGATGATCCACCAAATCCACAAGGCGATAACGGAACCCCTGGAATGACTGATACCATTCTCTGTCCCAATGGGTTGCAGAAAAATAAAAAATGTCTAAATCCTTATACATTTTTCCCCTCCATAAATTTAAATATGGTAATGAATATACAAAATATACATAGCTATCGGGCGTCTTGACAAAATGCAAAATTCGGCCCTGTTTTAATCTGAAAAAAACATAGCCTCATCAACTTTTTGTCAACCATTTCCCGCTTTTTCCTATTTACATCCTATCATATAACATATTTTTTTTCTTATCTTATATTATGAAAACATTATCAAAATTTCGGGTTTCTGCAAACTCTATGAAAAAATACCGTAGAAATAGATACACACGATTACGGGATATATATTTTGCTAGGTCTACTTTACAGTAAGAAATTTTTAAGGTATAATAAAATGTATCAGACTAAAAAATGGTGAAGAGGAAGAAAATGAACATATATGGACAAACCATAGCAATGCTTGAAAACTATTTTAAATCCTTTGGCGAAAACCCTGCCAAGGCTAAAATTGTTTTTAAGGCGCTTTACAGAGAAAAAATCACTTCATTCATGGATATTAAGTCCCTTTCGTTGCCCATAAAATCAAAGCTGCAAAAGGATTTTACGCAACAACAGATAGAGCTCATAACAGAAGTCAACGGCCAGGACGCATGCAAATACTTATTTCGCCTTGCTGATGGGCATACCATTGAAACCGTGTTAATGAAACACGATTACGGTAATGGCCTATGTGTGTCAACCCAAGTGGGATGCAACATGAACTGCATTTTCTGCGAAAGCGGTAAATTAAAAAAAGTTCGTAATGTAGAAACCCACGAAATGGTTGGACAACTTTTATATATTATGGATATTCTTCAATTGCCCGTATCTCATGTAGTTTTAATGGGTATAGGCGAACCCTTTGACAACTATGAGCATGTGATGGATTTTATTGATATCATAACCGACCCCTTGGGTATCGGAATTGCTACCAGACATGTTACTATTTCCACCAGCGGTATTACACCTAAAATGTTGGAATATGCCAAACGGGAAACCTTAAACAGCCTTGCTGTTAGTTTACACGCCCCCAACGACGAATTGCGCAGCAAATTAATGCCAATTAATAAAAAATACCCTATAAAAGGACTTGTAAATGCCGCAAGAATCTATACGCAAAACAGCAACAAAAAGGTTACCTTTGCCTATATCATGATAAAAAATGTAAATGATAGCGACGATTGTGCCTTAGAACTTGCAGAACTGTTAAAGGGTATAAACTGTTATGTAAATCTTATTCCCTACAATAAAACCCATTCAACACACTATGAACCAAGCGACAAAGAACGTATTTCGAAATTTTTTGATATTTTAAAAAAACACAATATAAATGTAACGGTCAGGCGGAAATTCGGGGACAAAATGAATGCCGCATGCGGGCAGCTCCGCTCGGATTACAACAACACAATGTAAGGCATGGGGATGGATATGCCCCTTCTGCAAAAAGGCAGATAGTTCTTGCTTCCTCATAGTTTGTATCCCGGAGGAACAATTAAATATGTCTATACGTAATATGCCCCCAAACAGTAAAAGCTTTTGAGGGCATATTACTTTTTTCTGGTTTTGTCTATAGCAAACAAGAAGGATATCATTAAAAACCGAAATATGCTTTGGCATTGTAATAGGAAATATCCTGAACAATTTTGCCAAGATACTTCATATCTTTAGGATAATACCCCTTTTCTACCCATTCACCTAACATATTGCATAAAATTCTTCTAAAATACTCATGCCTCGGGTAGGACACAAAGCTTCTGGAATCGGTCAGCATGCCAACAAAAGCGCCAAGTACCCCAACATTGGCTAAGGACTTCATTTGCGCCTCCATGCCCTCTTGATTATCATTAAACCACCAACCGGAGCCAAATTGAACCTTGCTTTTCAAAGGACCTCTTTGAAAGTTGCCAATCATGGTTCCAAGAACATAATTATCCTTAGGATGTAAGGTGTATAAAATGGTTTTAGGCAATTGATTTTCAGCATCTAAATCGCCTAAAACGGCAGATAAATTTTCTGCAATACAAAGGTCATTAATGCTATCAAAACCCGTATCTGGACCCAATTCTTTTAGCATGATTTTATTATTATTCCGCAGAGCACCCATGTGAAACTGCATAGTCCAATTGCGTACAGCATATTCCTTTGCGCAGTATATAATCACCGCAGTTTTATAAATATCCACTTCTTCTGTCGTTATGTGGTCACCTGCAAGTTTTTTATTAAAAATGGCTTCTGCATTCCCTAAACGATAAGGCACCCTATCTAAACCTTGGTCTGAAAGTCGACAACCGTTTTCATGAAAAAAGCCAATCCTATCCTTAATCCAGGTAAGAAGCCTCCTGTAGCTTGTGATATTGTTTCGCTGTATATATGCAAGAAAGGAGGGTGCATCAATATTGATGACCCTATCAGGTCGGAAAGTAGGTAAAACCTTAACACTAAAAGGTGATGTCCGGAGCTTTCGATGGTATTGCAAGTCATCCGCAGGGTCATCGGTGGTACAAATGGTTTCTACATGAGATTTTGCAATGAGTGACTGTGCGCTATATTCCGCTGCTTGCAACCTTTCGTTACAAGCATCCCAAATCCGCTTTGCCGATTCCTCCGTTAAGGTCTCATTAATATCAAAATAGCGTTTTAACTCCAAGGCTGTCCAGTGGTACAAAGGGTTGCCAATTAAATAAGGCATGACCCTGGCAAAGTAAAGCCATTTTTCATAGGGTTCTCTGTTGCCGGTAATGTAATCCTCCTCTATACCAAAATTTCGCATTTGCCTCCATTTATAATGATCACCGCTTAAAAATAAATCATAGGCATTTTGAAATCTGTAATCCTTGGCAATCATCTCAGGATTGAGATGACAATGATAATCTATAATAGGCAAATCCCTTGCATAGGTATGAAAAAGTATTTTCCCAATCTCATTGGTTAACATAAAATCGTCGTTGATAATACTCATTTCTTCCCTCCCCACACAGTGTGTACAACTTTTCTAATCGGCTTTGTAGTGTCTTTTTACTTAGAATGCCCCGCTTTTATCCATTTAAACAAAATAATAAAGACCCCTATGTCATAAATATTAACAGAGAAAAATAAGTAGTGCCGCAGACAACTGATTTTTACATTTTCTCTTCTCTATTCTCTTTTATCTGGAAACAACATTTTTTAGTGACGAGTGAAGAGAGAAAAGCGAAAGGATAAGAGCACAAAAATAGCCGATCGGTTTAGATGCCACTACTTATTGCAAAAGCATGATTAAGCGGGCCTGAGGCTTTTCCTAAGTCAAGGCCATCCAAGAGAGCATCTGAAATATATTCTTTTGCTTTTTTTACTGACTCTGCAAGGCTATGACCTTTTGCAAGGTTTGATGCAATGGCAGAAGATAGTGTACATCCCGTGCCGTGTGTATTCGGGTTATCTATTCGTTTGCCTTCGAACCATTGATATTCGCCATTTGTATAAAGAAGATCATTTGCATCATTGATGCTATGACCGCCTTTTAAGAGAACTGCACATCCGTATGTATCACTTAAAAATTTTGCAGCAGTCAGCATATCATCCTTACTTTTAATTGACAGATCTGATAACACTTCAGCTTCAGGAATGTTCGGGGTAATGAGTGTTGCGATGGGAAGAAGTTCTTCACAGAGTATTTTCACTGCGTCATTTTTCATAAGCGTTGAGCCGCTTGTTGCGACCATTACGGGATCCACTACGATGTTTTTGGCATTATAGAATTTTAATCTGTCGGCAATTACTTTTACAAGCTCACTTGAAGATACCATACCAATTTTGACACTATCTGGGTAAATATCCTCAAATACTGCGTCAATTTGCTGTTTCAAAAATTCAGGAGTCGATTCTAAAATTGCTCTTACACCGGTTGTATTCTGCGCTGTTAATGCGGTAATCGCACTCATAGCATAAACACCATTCATGGTCATTGTTTTAATATCTGCCTGAATACCTGCACCGCCACTTGAATCACTTCCTGCAATGGTGAGTGCTGTTTTCATTTTGGTTTTAAAACAAAAGCTACCGAAGTCCGTTATGTAATAATCCGAAATTTCTTTTATTTCCTTTTGCCTTAATTCGTGTTTATCATAAACTGCCGCAACCTTAAAACCATCACTTATAGCAGTTTGTAAAGCATGAAACGCATCTTCAAAAACTACCGTTTCATTCTTTTCTGTACCAAGATATTCGAGTGCTTTGCGGTATATATGAGGTGTGGTTTTGTCGTATCCCACCTCGCTACATGTGAAGATTGCAGAAAAGTATTCAAGTACACCTAATCGTTTTAATACATCTTCTACAATCGGTCTGTCCGTCACGGTCGCAACACACATTTTTACACCGCTTGCATGTAACCTTTTCAGAAAATCTTTTACATCTGATTTTAAGGTTACCTTTGTTCGATAAATCTCAGCCACCATATTATTTATATCATCAACAATTTCGCTGATAGAATGTGTAACATCGTAATGTTCACGATAATAAACAGCCGCTTGTTCAAGAGTAAATATCTTGAAGGTTTCAGCAAGGTTTTCTTTTGGTTCTTTTCCAAGTTTTCTTAAATAGTCCTCTCCGAAAGTATCCCATATAAACATAGAATCAAGAAGTGTTCCGTCAAGGTCAAATATTGCTCCTTTTAACATATCTCAAGCTCCTTCGCTCTTTGTATAAGCTCATATGTTGCTTGTCTTGGGCTTTCTGCCTTCATAATTGCGGATACTACACAAATTCCTGCAATTGGAATACCCTTTAATACATCAATGTTTCCTTTGTTCAGTCCTCCAATGGCATTTACGGGGATTGGTACTGTTTTGCAAATGTCATTCAAAGTATCTGTGGATGTAAGAACTGTTTTAACTTTTGTTGTAGTTGGATAAATTGCACCTACACCAAGGTAATCTGCCCCTTGCTCATAAGCATCTTTTGCCCAGGGAACAGTTTTTGCCGTAGCACCCACAATTTTATCTTCGCCCATCAGTTTTCTTGCGAGGCTTACGGGCATATCACTTGCTCCTACGTGAACTCCCTCTGCATCAATCGCAAGTGCAACATCAACTCTGTCATCAATAATAAGAGGAACATTGTATTTTTTTGTAAGTGTATGAACCTTTTCGGCAATCGCAATATACTCACTTGTGGATTTATTCTTTTCACGGAGCTGAAGGATGGTAGCACCGCCCTTTAACGCTTCTTCTACACGGCGTAAGAACTCTGCTTCCTCAAATCCGGTAGAGTCGGTTATGAAATATAACGTAGTATCAAATTTTTTCATTTTCTTTCTCCTTACACATATAAATAATCATTCAGAACAGGCTGTAAGCCTTCATCTTCAATGTCTTTATACATCTTATCAAGACTTCTGTTATCGTCTATTTCAAATTGTTCATCGCCTTGTATTTCTTCTGTTTCCTGTCCTGTGTATTTGCTTTCGTGGTCTCCTATACCCGTAGAAACACCTGCCGATACCTTTGTCGCGGCAATCTTCACAATACCGTTTCTAAATTCCGCACTTTCACGGGAGGATACTGTTATACCGACAAAGGGTAAGAAGATACGGTATGCACAGATTATCTGACAAAGCTGTTTTTCGTGTACATCCAAGGGGTTAATTTTATCGTTATTGATAATCGGTCTGAGTCTGGGACAAGAGAGCGACATTTCTGCATGAGGATATTTTCTTTGCAGGTAGTACACATGAAGCGCACTCGCCAAAGCATCCTTTCTGAAATCAGAAAGACCTAACAGTGCAGAAAATGCTACACCACGCATACCGCCCATTAAAGCTCGTTCCTGTGCATCAAAGCGATATGGCCACACACGCTTATGACCGAGCAAGTGAAGCTGTTCATATTTGTCTGTATCATAAGTTTCCTGAAAAACTGTTACATAGTCAGCGCCGCATTCGTGAAGATATTTATATTCATCGGTATTTACGGGATAGATTTCAAGACCTACCATACGGAAATACTTTCTTGCCAGCTTACAAGCCTCGCCGATATAATTTATATCGCTTTGACTTCTGCTTTCGCCTGTAAGTATCAGAATTTCTTCCATACCGCTGTCTGCAATAACCTTCATCTCCTTTTCAATCTGCTCCATAGAGAGCTTCATACGGTTAATATGGTTATAGCAGTTAAAACCGCAATACACACAGTAGTTTTCGCAGTAATTGGCTATGTAAAGAGGAGTAAAGAGATAAACTGTGTTACCGAAGTGTTTGCTTGTTTCAAGTCTTGCTCTTTGTGCCATCTGTTCCAAAAACGGTTCTGCGGCAGGTGATAAAAGTGCCTTAAAATCTTCAACGCTGCAGGTTTCATGCTCTAATGCTGCCTTTACATCCTTTGCAGTATATTTTGAGTAATCAAAAGAATTTATCTGCTCCATTACATTTCTGCATACATCGGATTCTATTTTCTCCATCCCCGGCAAATATTCCATGTGATTTTTTCGTGAGGAAGGGTCCGTTTCGAGCCGATGCTTTCTTGCAAGTGCTTCGGGTGATAAATGCTCCGAATCTACAAAAAATTGATTTTCCATTTTCACGCCCCCTTAATCACGCAAAAATCCCGTAAGAGGATCGGATGCGGATGCACCACGAGTCAGAACTCTGCCAAGGCCTGCAAGATATGCTTTTCTTCCGGCTTCAATTGCCTGACGGAATGCTGATGCCATAAGTGGTAAATCTCCTGCTGTGGCAAGTGCTGTATTTGCCATAATCGCAGCAGCACCCATTTCCATTGCTTCACAAGCCTGCGATGGTTTACCAATGCCTGCATCAACAATAATCGGCAAATCAATTTCATCAATAAGAATTTGAATAAACTCTTTTGTTGCAAGTCCTTTGTTAGAACCGATAGGAGATGCAAGAGGCATAACACTTGCGGCGCCGGCATTAACTAAATCACGTGCAACATTTAAGTCAGGATACATATACGGCATGACAACGAATCCGTCATTTGCAAGGATTTCTGTTGCCCTGATTGTTTCTTCGTTATCGGGAAGAAGATACTTTGAGTCACGTATAATTTCAATCTTTACAAAATTACCGCATCCAAGCTCACGGGCAAGACGAGCAATTCTTACTGCTTCATCTGCATTTCTTGCTCCACTTGTGTTGGGAAGAAGAGTAACCCCCTTTGGTATATAATCAAGTATATTTTCCTGTTCCTTGGTATTCGCTCGTCTTACCGCAAGAGTAATAATTTCCGCTCCTGCATCTTTTATCGCCGCCTCAATTAGTTTCATCGAGTATTTTCCCGATCCTAAAATGAAACGGGAATTAAATTCGTGTCCGCCGATTATAAGCTTGTCATTATTCATAATATAAACCTTCCTTATTCTTCAAAATTTTCTGATATGATTCTGAGCACCATATGTGCCTGATGAGAAGCACAAACGGTAACTCTTGATGCCACAAGTCCGATTCCGTCTTTTACATCGCTTACTTCATCACCGCAAAGATAAAATCGTTTTGAAACTTTTCTTGTCTTTATTGTGTTAGCACTACCGAGACCCGCCATTCCCGATGATGCAACAATGTACTTGTCAGGCAATTTTTCCAAAACATAGTTTGCAAGCATCGCCTTACACTCTGCATTATCAAAGGCTTCACAGATAATATCAGCATTTGAAAGCAAATCTTTTATGTTGTTTTCGTCAATGCAAACTGTATGTATCTCTGTTTTAAGATATGGGTTTATTTCTTTGAGGTTGTTCTGCAAGGCTTCTGTCTTGCTCATTCCTATCTGATTTACTTTATACTGCTGACGGTGAAGATTTGTTATATCTACATTGTCAAAATCTATCAGTATGAGTTTTCCTATGCCTGCCCGGGCAAGAGAGGTGGCTATGTTAGAGCCAAGGCCACCGAGACCGCAAATAGCAACAGTTGTCATTGAAATTTTGTTTTGCAATTCTTTTCCGTGTCTTTCTTCAAGTGCTTTCATCCATTCATTTTTTTCAGGTATCATATTAACCTCCTCCCACAAAACTTACTATTTCAACGCAGTCGCCTTCCTTAAAAATTGTATCAGCATACTGCGCTTTATGAACTATATCGTCGTTCAGTTCCACGGCAACACGCATTAAGTCATAGCCTGCAGAATTAAGATAGTCTGACACTGTCTTGCCTGCTACATCTAAATTTTCTCCGTTAATCCTTACCACATTATGCACCTCCATAAAATTGCAACAAAAAAGGAGCTACCGATTTGGTAACTCCTACAATTACTTACGTTTTCCTAAAGCTTGCGTTCAGGCATCCCTACGTTGGCATTATCCAAATCAGGTTCTCGGTCGAAGGTTATACCTTCCTCTCAGCCTGTAACACAAGCTCCCGTTTATTAAGTTTGGAAATCATTATATCACTTTTTAAAACATATTTCAATAGATTTAAATAAATTATTTTTTAAATTATATAAAAAACCGAATGACCTAGATTTTCATCTAAATCATTCGGTTTCTATGGCGCGCCCGGAGAGATTCGAACTCCCGACCTACTGGTTCGTAGCCAGGCACTCTATCCAGCTGAGCTACGGGCGCAATTTTAACTATATTATGCGAGGCTCTAAATCATCGCAACATGGATAGTATAGCACATAAATCAGGAAAAATCAAGCATTTTTTATAAAAATATTTAGAAAGATAAAACCGGCTTCCATTACATTGACGGAAAGCCGGTTTTAATCAATCCGCAACAGGTAGCAATCAGGCCAGGCGAGCCTTTTCATCCTCTGCCAGCTGTGCTTTTAGTTCATCCAGATTCGTAAAGGCCCTTTGGTCACGAATTTTAAATAAAAATTCCACTTCTAGCTTTTCATTGTAAACATCCTGATCAAAACCAATAATATAAGTTTCAATCCGCACTGCGCCATCACCCACTGTTGGACTATCACCAACATTGGTTATAGATTTATACGCAACACCATCCACATAGGTTGTTGTGCCGTAAACACCAAATTTGGGAATTAATTGACCGGGTGCCGGAATCATATTGGCCGTGGGATAACCTAAGGTTCTGCCCAGCATTTTATCCTGAACGATCGTATTTTTTATTTTAAAAGCACGTCCCAGCAATTCAGTAGCTTTTTCAACATCGCCATTTTCAATTAAGGCGCGAATCTTTGTGCTGGAGCACAGAAAATCACCAAAATATAAAGGCTTGATCATATGCACCAAAAAGCCATACTTTTGTCCCAGCTCTCTGAGCATTTTTACATCGCCTTCGGAATCCTTGCCATAGTGATTATGAAAACCAACCACAGCTACTTTCATATTAAATTTTTCCACTAAAATATCCCGCACAAACTCCTCAGGAGAAAGGTCGCGCACCGCATCAAAATTATCAAAAAAAAGTGTATCCAAATGGCAACTTGACAACAGTTCCTGTTTATAATCATTATCTGCAATCAACTTTAAAGTATTGTCCCCTTTAATGGCATTGATAGGGTGTTTATCAAAGGTGTACACCACTGATTGCAAACCATTGTCCTGAGATAAATTCATTAACGATGTCAAGAGCTTCATATGGCCCTTATGCAACCCGTCAAAATTGCCCACGACTACCGCTGTACCTTGCCGAGTTTCTACCTTGCTGTAATCATACCATACTGTGTTCATGAAAATGACCTCCCCTTATAATATTTTTGTGTATTAATATGATAAAGTCAACTCCTGCAAAGGGCCAGTAAAAAATTATGCCCTTATTTGGGATATTAACCACACCCTACCTTAAAAAGGACTAATAAAAGCTTTTATCTATGGCCAAAACTAACCCTTTATCACTGACGACGACTTTAACTAAACACAACAGTACATCATTCTCGTAAAGCCTGAAGACATCTCCCTCTTTGGCATGTTCAAGGCCCAGTTGGCCAACCCGAAAACGCAATCCGTTTCGAATTTTGTTTCCATAAGCAGAAGAAACCGAAACAGCAGGATAGGATGCAAGTACTGTTTCAGGTGGCAAAATTAGTTTCTCCACCTGCCCTGTTTCCACCGCTTCTTGCAATTCCTCAATGGTGACAGCATCAGTTAAGTAAAAAGGCCCGCTTTGATTGCGCACCAAGGATGCCATGCAAGCACATGTCCCTAATGCTTTTCCAATATCATGACAAAGAGAGCGGATATAGGTCCCTTTGGAACATTCTACCGTCATTGTAAAGCCATCATCAACAAAATTAGAACACTCTAATCGATAAATGTGGACTTGGCGGGGTTTGCGGTCTATGACCTCGCCCTTGCGTGCCAACTCATACAATTTTTTTCCATTCACCTTAATGGCAGAATACATGGGAGGCAGCTGGCTGATATCACCAACAAACTCCTGGGCAACCGCCATGATTTGTTCCGGAGTAGGACGAAAATTATGTTGTTCCCTCACAACCCCTGTTATATCATAGGTATCTGTCGCAATACCTAACCGCACTGTAGCTGTGTATACTTTCGTTTTTTCAATTAATAAATCCGATAAGGCCGTGGCCTTCCCTACCAAAATTGGCAAAACGCCGGAGGCTTCCGGATCTAATGTACCTGCATGACCCACACGGCGAATACCTAACGCCCGCCGCACCATTGATACCATGTCGTGAGAGGTTTTTCCTGTTGGCTTATTTAAATTGATAATCCCCAGCAAAATACCACTCCCACCAATCATAATCGCAAAAAAATTGCATATATAATAAACAAATTGCATGTACCTGTAACTATGTATAAGTATACCACATTTTCTCTGTAAAAAAAAGTCTTATTTGTAGAAGATTCTAAATTTATTTATATGTAAGTATATTCCCATATAATTTTTATGAAAAACAACTAAAATTTTTAAATTTTTAGCAAATTATATAGACTTTTAAAGAAAACAGTGTTATAATTAATGAGGTTATAGAATGCCTATTGTTAAAGAATTAACAAAGTTGTTTTATAAACCGATAAATGCATTATCAATACGGCGGTTTTATATAACCGCACTAATAAGATAAGGGGGTAATTTTTGTTGAATCAACAGCAAACGGTCGCCTTTAACGGCACCAAGGAACAAGAAGCAAAGCTGATGGAGGTCATCGGCCGCTACAAGGGTACAGATGGCGCATTAATCCCTGTGCTCCACGAAGCGCAGGAAATTTATGGTTATCTGCCCATTGAGGTGCAAGCCATCATCTCAAAAAATTTAGATGTTACCATGGCTGAAATTTATGGTGTTGTTACCTTCTACACCCAATTTACAACCCAACCCAAAGGCAAGTATAAAATTGGTGTTTGCCTCGGTACAGCTTGCTATGTTAAGGGTTCCGGCGATATTTTAAACAAAATTAAAGAAAAATTAGGTATCTCTGAAGGTGAATGCACGCCTGACGGCAAGTACTCTATTGATGCAACTCGTTGTATCGGTGCTTGCGGTTTGGCCCCTGTCCTCACTGTAAATGATGATGTTTACGGCAAACTGACAGTTGATGATGTGGAAGGCATTCTGGCTAAGTACAACGATTAAATGCCTATGTTAGAAATTTCACTCCACATTTTGGACATTGTTAATAATTCCGTGCGTGCTGGCGCCGATTTGATTACCTTAACCCTTTTAGAGGACAAGCAGCAAAATAAACTTTCAGTTGAAATTGCTGACAATGGTTGCGGGATGGATCCGGATTTCCTACGTTCCGTTACAGACCCTTTCCGTACCACTCGTACCACTCGCAAAGTTGGCATGGGTTTATCGCTTTTTAAAGCAGCAGCAGAAACAACCGGTGGTAATTTTTCCATTGAGTCAGAAAAAGGCAAAGGAACCACCGTTCGTGCTGAGTTTGTGTATAATCATATTGATCGTCAGCCTTTGGGCGATATGGCACAAACCATTACAACCGTTCTTTCGGGCAATGCTACTATAGATTTTGTGTACCGTCATACAGTTGATGGCAGGAAGTTTTTATTAGATACCCGGGAGATACGACAGATTTTAGGCGACGTAGAACTTTCCCAGCCGGAGGTTATTGTATGGCTCTCTGATTACATTACCGAAGGGCTGGCTGAAATTCAACAACCTTAATCAAAAATATAATGGTTACTGCACAGATGAAACAAATCACTAGATACATAGTATTAATCTTAAGAATGGAGAATTGATATGAAAAGTTTAGCAGAGCTTGAAGCTATAAAAAACAAAATGAAAAATCAAGTAGGCATCCGCACGGAAGACGATAATCAAACCATCCGTATTGTGGTTGGCATGGCAACCTGCGGTATTGCTGCTGGTGCACGTCCCGTTTTAAATGCCTTGGTTGAGGAGGTAGGCAAACGCAACTTATCTCATGTAACCGTGGCACAAACAGGTTGTATCGGCATGTGCAAGTTTGAGCCTATTATTGAAGTTTTAGTGCCCAACCAAGAAAAGGTTACCTACATTAAAATGACACCTGAAAAGGCTTTACAGGTTGTTAGCGAGCACATTGTAAATGGTCGCGTCTGCAAGGAATACACCATTGGCGCAGCACAAGAATAAAGGAGGATAACGGAACATGGATTTTGCAAGATCAACGGTTCTGGTCTGCGGCGGTACAGGTTGTACATCATCCGGCAGCCAGAAAATTTTAGAAGCATTTGAAACGCAGTTGGCGGCAAAGGGTCTTGAAAAAGAGGTTAAAGTTGTACAGACCGGTTGTTTCGGTTTGTGTGCATTAGGCCCGGTTGTTATTGTATACCCGGAAGGTTCCTTCTATAGCATGGTTAAACCTGAGGATGTTGAAGAAATTGTTTCTGAGCATTTGCTAAAGGGCCGTATTGTAAAACGCCTTTTATATGACGAAACTGTTCAGGATGAAAACATTAAATCCTTAAATGAGGTAGATTTTTATAAAAAGCAAAACAGAATCGCCTTGCGTAACTGTGGTGTAATTGATCCGGAAAATATTGATGAATACATCGCTTTAGATGGCTACAGAGCTTTAGGTAAAGTCCTGACAGAAATGACACCTGAAGGTGTAATTGAGGAAATCAAGGCCTCCGGTCTTCGTGGCCGTGGCGGCGGCGGTTTTCCCACCGGCATTAAATGGATGCTGGCAGCTAAATCTCCTAACGTTATCGGCAAATATGTCTGCTGTAATGCCGATGAGGGTGACCCGGGTGCATTTATGGACAGAAGCGTATTAGAGGGTGACCCTCATGCCGTAATTGAAGCTATGGCCATTGCTGCTTATGCTATCAATGCAGAACAAGGCTACATATATATTCGAGCTGAATATCCCATTGCTGTTAAACGTTTGCAAATAGCTATTGAACAAGCTCGTGAATATGGACTTTTAGGTCAGAATATTTTTGGAACTGACTTCTCTTTTGATTTGGAAATCCGATTGGGCGCCGGTGCCTTCGTTTGCGGTGAAGAAACTGCGTTGATGACTTCTATTGAAGGCATGCGTGGCGAGCCGAGACCTCGTCCTCCATTCCCGGCTGTTAAAGGTTTATGGGAAAAACCCACATTGCTTAACAATGTAGAAACCTATGCCAATATTCCTCAGATTATCTTAAATGGTTCTGAATGGTTTAACTCTATTGGTACTGAAAAGAGCAAAGGTACGAAAGTATTTGCCCTGGGTGGCAAAATTAATAACACCGGTTTAGTAGAAGTTGCTATGGGTACAACACTTCGGGAGATTGTCGAGGAAATCGGCGGTGGTATTCCCGGAGGTAAAAAATTTAAAGCAGCACAAACCGGTGGTCCTTCCGGCGGATGTATCCCTGCATCCTTAATGGATGTTCCCATCGATTATGACTCCCTGATTCAAATCGGATCCATGATGGGCTCCGGCGGTCTGATTGTTATGGATGAGGATAACTGTATGGTTGACATCGCTAAGTTCTTCTTAGAGTTCACTGTTGATGAATCTTGCGGTAAATGTACCCCTTGTCGTATTGGTACTAAACGCATGCTGGAAATTTTAGAGAAAATTACACAAGGCAAAGGTACATTAGAGGATTTGGACAGGCTGGAAGCATTAGCCTATAACATTAAGGAAACTGCTTTGTGCGGATTGGGACAAACAGCACCGAACCCTGTTTTGTCAACTTTGCGTTATTTCCGTGATGAGTATGAGGCACACGTCATTGACAAGAAATGTCCAGCTGGTGTATGTAAAGCATTACTCAGCTATGTCATTGTGGAAGATAAATGTAAGGGTTGTAGCCTGTGTGCTAAACAGTGTCCGGCTAATGCCATCTACGGTGAGATAAAGAGTCCCTTCCGTATCGACCCCGAAAAATGTATTAAGTGCGGCGCTTGTGTCGAAAAATGCCGATTTAACGCCATCGTGGTGAAATAACGAAAGGAGGAAGCTTGTACAATGGAAATGGTTACACTTACAATTAATGGTCAAAGCATTTCGGTGCCTCAGGATTATACCGTTCTGCAGGCAGCCCGTCAAGCCGGAATTGATATTCCTACGCTTTGCTACCTAAAAGATATTAATGAAATTGGCGCATGCAGAATGTGCTTGGTAGAAATTAAAGGTGCCAGAGCCTTAGCAACTGCTTGTGTTTATCCCGTTAGCGAAGGTATGGAGGTATTTACCTCAACACCCCGTGTGAGAAAGGCCAGAAAGGCTGTTTTAGAACTCATGCTCTCTAATCACGAGAAGAAATGTCTAACTTGCGTACGCAACAGAAACTGTGAATTACAGAAGTTGGCTGATGAGTTGAACATAACCGAAATTCCCTACGAGGGTGTCATGTCACAGAATACTGTGGATGACTTTTCTCCCTCTATTGTTCGTGACAACAACAAATGTATTCTCTGCCGTCGTTGCGTAGCTGTTTGTCAAAAGGTACAAACCGTTGGCGTTATTGAAGCCATCGAAAGAGGTTTTGATACCAAAATCGGTTGTTCTTTTGAAAAGTCCTTAAACGAAACCGATTGCACTATGTGTGGTCAGTGTATTGTTCACTGCCCCGTTGGCGCATTACGTGAAAAAGACGGCTTAACCCCTGTTTGGAATGCCTTAGCTGATGAAACCAAGCATGTTGTTGTGCAAACAGCACCGGCTGTTCGTGCTGCTTTGGGTGAAGAGTTTGGCATGCCTATCGGCACACCGGTTACAGGCAAAATGGCAGCTGCTTTAAAGCTGTTAGGGTTTGACAAGGTGTTTGATACCGATTTTGCTGCTGACTTAACTATTATGGAAGAAGGCACAGAGTTATTAAATCGAATCAAAGAAGGCGGCAAATTGCCTTTGATTACTTCTTGCAGCCCCGGTTGGGTTAAATTCTGCGAGCACAATTTCCCTGAATTTCTGGATAATCTATCTACTGCCAAATCTCCTCATGAGATGTATGGTGCCGTGCTCAAATCCTACTATGCAGAAAAAGCAGGCATTGACCCAAAAGATATTTATGTGGTTTCGGTTATGCCTTGTACAGCTAAGAAATTTGAGGCACAACGTGAAGAGTTGTCTAGCACAGGTTACCCCGATGTTGATGCCGTTATTACCACTCGTGAGCTGGCCAAAATGATTAAAGAAGCCGGTATTGAATTTAGTGAACTTGCCGATGCTGTGTTTGATACTCCCTTTGGCGAGGAGGCTACAGGTGCCGGTGTTATCTTTGGTGCAACTGGCGGTGTTATGGAAGCAGCATTGCGAACAGTAGCAGATATTCTAACCGGAAAATCGCTGGAAGATATTGAATATCATGCTGTTCGTGGTACCGAAGGTATTAAAGAAGCAACCGTTAACGTTGCAGGTATGGATATTAATGTGGCTGTTGCAAATGGTCTTGGTAATGCTCGAAAACTGTTGAATGCAGTCAAAGAAGGCAAGGCCAACTATCATTTTATTGAAATCATGGCTTGCCCCGGTGGTTGTGTTACCGGTGGTGGTCAACCAATACAACCTGCAAAGGTTATGGCTGAGATTGATTTAAAAGCCGAGCGTGCCAAGGCAATTTATGCAGAGGACAAATCGCTGTCCTTGCGGAAGTCCCATGAAAATCCCTACGTTAAAAAGTTGTATGAGGAATATCTGGGAGAGCCTTGCGGACATAAGTCCCATACCCTGCTCCATACACACTATCACGAAAGACCTAAATATTAAACCAAGTGAAAAAATAAATCCCCATGCAATATTGCATGGGGATTTATTTTTATTGTTCATCTGTTTTCTATTCATCTAAGTCCATATCAAAAGACCCGGTATATAATTGATAGTATTTGCCCTTCTCCTCTAAGAGACTATTATGGTCGCCCCGCTCAATAATCTCTCCGTTTTGCAAAACCATAATGGCGTTGGAATTGCGAACCGTGGAAAGACGATGGGCAATAACAAATACCGTACGTCCCGCCATTAGCTTATCCATACCTTTTTCAATTAAAGCCTCTGTACGTGTATCAATAGAACTTGTAGCCTCATCTAAAATTAACACCGGCGGGTCAGCTACAGCAGCACGCGCAATGGATAAAAGCTGCCTTTGTCCCTGGGAAAGATTACCTCCATCACCGGTCAAAATAGTATCATATCCCTGAGGCAAATGTCGAATAAATGTATGTGCATTAGCAAGTTTTGCGGCTTCTTCAACCTCCTCATCCGTGGCGTTTAATCGCCCGTAACGAATATTGTCCCGCACAGTTCCCGTAAATAAATGTGCATCCTGCAGCACCATGGATAAAGAGCGCCGAAGATCCGGTTTCTTAATGTCTGTAATGGGAATACCATCATAGGTAATGGTACCCTCCTGAATATCATAAAACCGATTGATTAAATTGGTAATGGTCGTTTTACCCGCACCTGTAGAACCAACAAAGGCAATTTTTTGACCGGGTTTGGCATATAAACTTATATCCTTTAAAACCGTTTTATTTTCCTCATACCCAAAAGTCACATGCTCGAATCGTACATCACCCTTAACCTCAGTATAAGTAAAGTTGCCATCCGGCAATGGCCGTTTCCATGCCCAACAAGTAGCACCTTGGGCATCTGTTTCCTTTAGCACACCCTGAGGGTCATATGTGGCGCGAACCAAAGTCACAATGCCTTCATCCTTTTCCGGCATTTCATCTATTAGAGAAAAAATTCGTTCTGCACCGGCCAAGGCACTTAAAATGCTGTTAAACTGCTGAGAAATTTGGGTAATCGGTTGCGAAAAGGACCGAGTGTATTGTAAAAAAGCACCTAAAGTACCAATATCCGACCAACCCATAATAGATAAAATACCACCCACAACCGCCGTTAATGCATAATGCAAATAGGATAGATTCCCCATAATAGGCATCAAAACATTGGCAAAGGCGTGGGCATTGGTGGCCGCTTCACAAAGTGCATTGTTTAACTCATCAAATTCGTCTTTAATTTCCGTTTCACGGGAAAAGACCTTAACCACCTTTTGCCCTTCTATCATTTCCTCAATATAGCCATTAACCCGTCCCAATTCCTGTTGTTGCTTTTTAAAGAAATAGCCACTCTTACCACCTATTATTTTAACAACAAACAGCATAATGACCAACATAGCCAAGACTAAAATGGTGAGTGCCGGGCTCAGAACTACCATCATAATGAACACACCGGTAACACTTAAGGTCGATGAAATAAATTGGGGAATTCCCATACCAACCATTTCTCGCAGTGTATCTGTATCATTGGTAAAACGACTCATCAAGTCACCATGGGGATGGGTATCAAAAAACTTAATGGGCAAGGTTTGCATGGCTGAAAATAAATCCGTTCGCACTTTTTTAAGTGTACGGGTGGCAATATTCAGCATTAATCGGTTATATAAATAAGTAGAAAAAGCACCCGCTAAATAAATGGCTCCCATAAGGCACAGGATACTGATGAAACCGGACAAATCTACATCCTTTTGCCCTATGAAGGGGAGAAGATAGTCGTTGATAACCGGCTTTAAAAAATAAGTACCGGCAACGCCCGCACCTGAGCTGATAATGATACAAAAAACCACCAAAATAAGTTGCCAACGATAAACGCCCATGTAACTTAAAATTCTCAGCAACGTTTTTTTCGCATCTCCTGGTTTTCGAATTGGTCCCGGATGTTTGGGCATTACGCCACCCCCTTTTGCTGAGATTCATATATCTCTCGATATATCTCATTATTGGCTAACAGTTCCTCATGGGTTCCAACATCATTAATATGCCCATCATCCATAACCACAATTTTATCTGCATCTAAAACAGAAGATACACGCTGCGCAATAATAATGGTAGTAGTACCGACCAGCTTTTCTCGAAGCGCTGAACGAATTTTAGCATCTGTGGCTGTATCCACAGCGCTGGTACTATCATCTAAAATAATAATTTTAGGTTTTTTCAACAGAGCCCGTGCAATACAAAGCCGTTGCTTTTGTCCACCGGACACATTCACACCACCCTGCCCTAATTCCGTTTCGTATCCATCAGGGAAGGACATAATAAATTCATGAGCCTGTGCTGCTTTGCAAGCTTCTACAATTTCCTCTTTGGTGGCGCCTTCGTCGCCCCAACGCAAATTATCCAAAATAGTACCTGAAAAAAGAACATTTTTTTGCAAAACCATCCCCACGGCATTCCGCAGATTTGTCAGGGAATAAGAGCGCACATCATGGCCACCTACAAACACTTGACCCAAAGTTGCATCATACAACCGAGGAATTAATTGAACAAGACTTGTTTTAGCTGAACCGGTACTGCCTATAATACCCACCATTTCACCGGGTGCAATGGTTAAATTAATGTTTTCTAAATTCAAGTTATCCCTATCCTTTGCATAGGAAAAAGATACATTACGAAACTCCACAGATCCTTCTGTCACCTGGGTTTCTGCATCCACATCCACAATATCCAATACCTCATCTAAAACGGCTATAATTCTGGACACAGAGGCACGGGTCATAACAAAGTTAACAAAAACCATTGAAATCATCATGAGGGACATAAGAATTTGTGTCACGTAACTGATAAAGCTAATGAGCTGACCATTATCCATGGTGCCGGAAATAACCATGTTGCCCCCAAACCACAAAACTGCTATAATACAGCCATAAATGACCAGCTGCATGATAGGCATATTACAAATCAAGACTTTCTCAGCCCTCAATTGTGCCATACGCAAAGCCTCTGCATCATCAGCAAATTTTTTATTTTCATAATCCTGACGTACAAAGGCCTTCACCACACGAATTGCAATTAAATTTTCCTGTACAGAACCATTCATGTTGTCATAACAGGTTAACATTTTTCGAAAACGCGGAAAGGCCATACACATAATAATGGCTAATGCTGTTCCCAGCACCGGAACGGCAATCAAAAAAACAACTGCCAAGCCTTTATTAATGCTGGCTGCCATAATGGTGGCACTGACTAACATAATAGGAGATCGAACGAACATACGAATCAGCATCATAAAGGTATGTTGTGTATTCGTTACATCTGTTGTTAAACGAGTAATAAGGGATGCGGTACTGAACTTATCGGTATTAGCAAAGGAAAATTCCTGAATTTTGTGAAAAACTGCCTGTCGAATATTTTTACCAAAGCCCATACCACCGCGGGCCGCAAAAAATGCTGATAACGCACCAAAAAGCAGAGATAAAAGTGCCATCAGCACCATCAATCCCCCTAAACAAGCAATGTAACCAATATCCCCATTTTTAATACCTACATCAACAATTTTAGACATGTATAAAGGAATTCTTATTTCCAAAAGAACCTCAATAATAATGGTTATCGGTGCCAGTAAGGCATATTTTCCATACCCCTTTAGATAAGGTGCAAGTTTTTTTATCATATAGGCACTCCTTTTTTCATGATATATTGCAAAACAAAAACAAGAGGCCACAACAAAAAAATCAATCCTCTTGTTTTTTATTTCAAGGTATCAGCAAAGCCATTAAGGTATCTAACTGATGATCATATTTGGCTTGTTTCTTTTTATTATCTCCCATGTGCATTGCATCTCGGGGACGCAGCGTCATATACAAACCCTCCGGCAACTCCGGAACCGAGCTAAAGGCATTAATTTCGGAAAGGGGGATTTTAATAACCTCGTCAGCTTCCCTGCCCATAGCATCCGGCAATTCTCCATAGGTAGCAACTAAGCCTTGTTCATAAAAATATGCAAACATTTCTTCATCCAAAATTTGCAAGGCACAATGGGCCGATTCTAAAAGGGCAATCAACTTAGCTTGGTTGGACCTGTGTACTTCTATTTCCTCCGGTTTTGCATCAGCATCCAATTGTACATATTCAATTTCAACTAAGGTTTCTCCATCTTCATCATAATCAAGGGGCAAGGCAGATATGGATTCCTGAACAGATGTCCACTTATCATAATGAACAAATTCCGAAGTAGAAGCTAAGATGGACACATCCGGCTCCGGTGCTAGGACCGTAGACTTTAAAAAAGAAATCAGCAAAAAAATCCCAACAACCCCAACTATGACGGGTGTTTTATAATAATCTAGAAAATATTGCCACCGCTCGCCTTTGGGCACTTCACTAGGCTTATATTTATGGTCTGCCATACGGCCGCCTCCTTACAGACATTATATTTATATTATAAAGCAAATAACTACACTTGTCAAAGGCTGTATCCCTTTGTTTACAAATATGTCATTTTTATCATGAAAAACACAAAAATCCTTCGATGTATAACCAAACATTGAAGGATTCTCATGGTCAAAAAATAGAGGGAAATTCTAAGAAAACCACAGGTATACTAGTGTGCCTTTGGTGAAATAAGGAGAAGTAAAAAAATAAGTCGGAGCAAAGGAAACTTTACTCCGACCTGGTGAGGATAAATGGACTTGAACCATCGACCTCTTGCATGTCAAGCAAGCGCTCTAACCAACTGAGCTATACCCTCAAACGCTGAGCTACGCTCAGCATAAATCATTATATCAAAAAAAATGATAATGTGCAAGTTTTTTAGTAAATTTTACGGTTACAAATATCACTTCATCTTTTGATAATGGAAAGCCAACCAATCACCGCTTTGGTTTTGTTTGCATAATCGTAGTGGCTCTATCTGATAGGCCGCTAACACCTCATCTCCCCGTTCGGTAATAATACCGGAGGTTATGTATTGACCTTTTTCTTTTAAAAGAGAGGGAATCATAGGGGCTAACGCAATAATAACATCTGCCACAATGTTGGCCAAAATTAAATCGTAGTGACGGTCGGAAATAGCACGAACTAATGCTTCATCTGTCAATATGTTACCGGCAAAAATTCGATATTGCTCGTCTGCAATGCCGTTACGGCGGGCATTTTCCCTTGCAATGCGTGCCGCGTTAGGGTCAATATCCACTGCCGTAGCCGATTTAGCGCCCAAAAGTAGCGCAACAGATGATAAAATACCACTGCCGCAACCTAAATCCAAAACTTCCATACCAGGAGATATACATGATTCCAGTGCCTCTAAACAAAGTCTTGTCGTATGGTGAGACCCTGTACCAAAGCTCATACCGGGATTAATAACAAATACCGTTCGGTCTGTAGGTGTTTCTAATGTTTCCCACTCAGGCAAAATTAAAATCTTTTTTCCAACGGTTAATGGCTTAAAATATTGTTTCCAATTATTGGCCCAATCCTCTTCATCAACATCAGAAAGACTAAGGCGCAAACTACCAAACTGCTTATCTGTATCCAGTTCGCGTAAGATAGCCAGTGTGCGTTCTGCCTCCCCTAAGATTTCTCGTCCAGCACTATCAGCTGTGACATAAAATTTAACATTTGTTTCACCGGACTTTGCTCGCATAAGTTCCTCGTCCACATAATCCCATGCAGAACGATTTTCTTCTAAAAAGGTTTTAAAATCAGCTTCATCTTCGATTTCAACACCTTGTAT
>SVJJ01000013.1 GCA_015069045.1 Oscillospiraceae bacterium | reverse complement strand
AAATTACTCAAAGTAATTTATTTAGAGCCTGCTCTGTTCAATTTTCAAGGTTCGAATGCCACTTCAGCACGGAAATATATTATAGCATCATTTTTTCTCCTTGTCAACACTTTTTTGAAACTTTTTTGTATTTTTAGCCATTTTCATTTCTTGTTTCTTGACCTTTTTTGCCGCTTATTCTTATTGAATAAATTCTCTTTTCAATTCGTATGTTTATGATCTTCTCCATATAATTATCCATATAATATGTAATTTCTGTTAAATATATTCCTAGAGTTTGACAAAAATATAAATTATTGTTACAATAAGCATAACACATTAAAGTAAGTTGGTGAAAGCCATGAAGATAACTGCGGCAGAAGTATTGTTAAAAATGATAAGAGAAAATGGAACGGAAACCATTTTTGGTTATCCCGGAGCCGCCATTGCGCCTGTCTACCAAGCTTTAAAAAAGGAACCCATTCGCCATATTTTAACCCGAACAGAGCAAGGAGCTGCCCATATGGCAGCGGCCTTTTACCGTTCCTGCGGCAAAACCGGTGTTTGTCTGGCCACCTCCGGTCCCGGTTCCACGAATCTCCTTACCGCTATCGCTAACGCTTATGTAGATTCGGTTCCCCTGGTGGTTATAACCGCTCAGGTTTCCGTTTCACAAATAGGTACTGATGCTTTTCAGGAGGTTGACACAACTGGAGTAACTGCCCCTGTGACTAAACATAATTACCTTATTAAGTCTGCCGAAGATTTGCCTAAAGCGGTGCAGGAGGCTTTTTATCTGGCATCTGATGGCAGACCCGGTCCCGTTGTTGTGGATATTCCCTACGATGTTTTAAAGGCAAAAATGGAGTGGGAGCCATCCCTGCCATACCAGACCAGCAAATTGACCAAACCTGCCCTGACGCATAACAACACTTTAGATGATTTGGTGCTTGCTGTAGCTACCGCCAAAAACCCCTTGCTTGTTGTTGGCGGCGGCGTTCTTTGCGGCCAGGCACAACGGGAATTGATGGGTCTCCTTTCTGCAACCGGATTGCCCACTGTTTCCACCATGATGGGGCTTTCGGCCCTGCCCTCGGACTTTCCGAACTATTTGGGCATGGTAGGGATTCATGGATTGCCTGCTGCCAATGCAATTTTTAAAGAGGCTGACTTGGTTATTTTTGCCGGCAGCCGGATTACGGAACGTACTGTTCCCGATCCTGTTCAGCTAACAAAACGGGCCGTAACGATTCATATTGATATTGACCCTGCTGAATTAGGAAAGAATTGCCCCTGTCAAATCTCTCTTTGCGGAGATGTTAAAACCATATTGCAACAGCTGACGGATGCATTGCAAAACTACCGCATTAAAGCTCATTGGCAAAAAACCATTTCCTTTCTGCAAGGAACCAACGGCACTGATACGGGCAGTCGCCCTAGCTATGTAGACCCTGCTTATCTTCTTTCAGTGCTGCGTAAGGCTTTAACGGGTCCATCCATTATTGCCACTGAAGTAGGGCAGCATCAGATTTGGGCGTGTCGCCATTTTTCCTTCCGTAAGGGGGATGTTTTCCTGACCTCCGGCGGTTTTGGGGCTATGGGTTACGGCCTGCCGGCTGCCATTGGCGCCGGAATTGTTGCTGGCGATAGGCCGATTATTGCCCTTGAGGGGGATGGCAGCCTGCAAATGTCCATGCCGGAACTGGCAACCATGGTAGAAACCGGTGTGCCGGTTAAAATAATTTTGTTTAAAAATAGTTGTTTGGGTCTAGTGAGAGAAGTGGATAAGGTTTCTTGTCGTGCAGATTATGTGCGCCTTGGCGATTTACCAGATTTTTGCACCTTAGCTACAGCATACGGCATTCCCTCACAAGAAATTTCCAAAAATGAAGATGTTGCAGATGCATTGACTGCCCTGTTAACTGCAAGTGGCCCTTATTTTCTGGAGGTTGTTATTGATCCTAAAGCTCATGTATAAAACTATGTATATAAACTTTATGAGAAAGGAAGTTCTCTATGGCAAAACATATTGTAAATGCAATGGTAGAAAACCATGCAGGTATTCTTTCTAAAATATCGGGGCTATTTGCCCGCCGTGGCTTTAACATTGATAGCCTGGCTGTGGGTGTAACACAAAATCCGGAAATTTCTGCCATGACAATTATTGTAAACGGGGATGCGCATACCGTGGACCAAGTAACAAAACAGCTTTCTAAATTAGTTGGTGTGCTGGAGGTTCGGGTTTTGTCAGAAAACGCCGCCGTCAGTCGTGAATTAAGCTTGATTAAGGTCGCCTGCAATGCTAAAAATCGCAGTGAGATAGCCCAAATTGTACAGATTTTTCGTGCCTCCATTATTGATATATCCGAAAATGCCGTTATTATTGAACTCACCGGAACACCCAAAAAAATTGATGCATTTGAGCGGATGTGTAAGCCCTACGGCATTGAGGATTTGTATCGCACCGGCATGATTTCCATGAGTCGCACTGTGGAAGACTAACAGGAGGCTTTTTGATGGGAAAGCTTTAAGTATCGTATCCCCCGGGCGATGGTGCGCAAGGATAGGATATTTCCTGTGTCGCAGAGAATAAAATTATGGTGATGTGGCCATTGGAGGTCCTATAATCAGGTTATATAAAAACAGGGTGTGGAACATAGTGCCACACCCTGTTTTTATTACAATTGAACATGAACAAACTCACAAATTTCGATTTCTTTTTCTGTTACATCACAATCTACCGCCAGCACATGAACGCCGGCCTTTTCAGCCTCACGCAAGGCATTACCAAAGGCCGGATGCATGCTGTCATTGGGAGAAAAATAAAGAACATCTCTCATTTGCACCACAAAAACAACATAGGCCTCGTAACCCGCCTCCTTGCAGGCTATCAATTCTCGCATATGCTTAACACCCCGCTCTGTAGGAGCATCAGGGAAAAAAACTGCATTTTCTTGTTCTAACGTTACACCCTTAATTTCTGCAAAAATTTTTTTGCCATCGGCCTCTATATAAAAATCAAATCGGGAGCTTTTGTAGGTTGTTTCCGGGCGAATTTGAATAATGTCCTGAAAAAGTCCACTCCTATAAACCCATTCAGCAAATAATTGGTTTGGCGCCTGGCTGTCTATATTCACAATGCGGGTTCCTTTCCGAACCGCAATAACATCATATTTGGTTTTTCGGTTTGGATTGCTTGCCACCGCAGCAAAAACCGTGGCCCCCGGTATGAGCAGTTCTCGACATCGCCCTGTATTTTTAACATGACAAACCACTTCCTCGCCTCCCATTTCCACCAGGGCAATGAAACGATTAGGGCGCGCAATAAATCGTGCCGGAACAACCTGTTCATATTGCATGTCTCTCACATCCTCTCTTTCTATTGTATCATAAAAACAGGCTTATTGCACGCATAAAAAATATTTAAAAAAACTCTTTACAAACGAAAATTTTTATGCTATACTATTTTAGTGTCAAAGAGATGCTGTCTTAGCTCAGATGGTAGAGCACTTCCTTGGTAAGGAAGAGGTCGGCAGTTCGACTCTGCTAGACAGCTCCAAAAATCCAGAATGCGAATGCGTTCTGGATTTTTATTTAATAAAATATGCTTAATGTGAAACAATATGGTGTGTTATTACGAAATTGCAAACACATTTGTATGACAAAAAAATAAACAAGAGGTGATAGAATGAAGACCTTATTTGTTTTATTTTTAACATTTGCCCGCATTGGTGCTTTTACCTTTGGGGGCGGATATGCTATGCTCCCCATGCTACAAAAGGAATTAGTAGAGAAACATCAATGGACCACAGAGCAGGATTTAATGGACTTTTACGCCATTGCCCAATGTACCCCCGGCGTTATTGCCGTAAACGTGGCCACTTTAGTAGGACGACAGCAAGCCGGTGTTGTCGGTGGTATTGTGGCTACCTTAGGTGTTGTGTGCCCTTCCTTTGTTATTATTGCCATTATTGCGGCTGTTCTTAATAATTTTGCTGAATTGCCCATTGTAAAAAATGCCTTTGTGGGCATTCGGGCCTGTGTTTGTGCCTTAATTTTAGATTCTGTCATTAAGTTAGGAAAAAAAGCCATTTGCGATGGTCCTACCCTTTGTATTGCTGTGGCCGTTTTTCTTATCATGTGTGTGTTTAATATATCTCCCATTGTTTTGGTGGTAGCCGCCGGCCTTCTTGGAATACTGATTCAAGGGAGGAAATTTACAAAATGATATATATACAATTATTTTATGAATTCTTTAAAACAGGGTTATTCGCCGTTGGCGGTGGATTGGCAACGCTCCCTTTTTTGCGGGATATGGCCGCCAAAACGAAGTGGTTTACCGAAAGCGCCTTGGCTGACATGATTGCTATTTCTGAGTCTACCCCTGGCCCTATCGGCGTAAATATGGCCACCCATGCAGGCTTTCAAACTGCCGGTTTCTTAGGTGCCCTGGTGGCAACCTTAGGGTTGATTACACCCGCTATTCTTGTTATTTTACTTGTGGCGCGATTTTTGGATCGTTTTAAGGATAACCGCTATGTAAACGCTACCTTTTACGGTCTGCGTCCTGCTGTTGCAGGATTAATTGGCGCAGCAGGTATTACAGTTGCCAAGACATCACTGGTACATTGGCCTTATAGCGGTAGCATATTCACCTTTTTAGATTTTCCTTCCATTATCATTTTTGTTCTGGTTTTTATTTTGCTAAGAACATTTAAAAAACACCCAATTTGGTATCTGTTTGCATCAGGAATAGCAGGAATTATAATTGGATATTTGTAAAATTTAAAAAAGTTCTTGACAAAAACTGTGATTCGTGCTACAATATAACGGTCATAAGATAATAATTTTGCCGCTGTGGTGGAATTGGCAGACACCCGGGACTTAAAATCCCGTGGGAGCAATCCCGTACCGGTTCAAGTCCGGTCAGCGGCACCAGAAAAGGCCGTCAATCTTGATACAAGATTGACGGCCTTTTCAACGAAATACGCCCTTCGGCGTGTGAAATAATGCCATCGCATTGTGAAATATTTGCTTTGCAAATGTTAAAAGACGCATTTTGTTTCACAAAACTCACCTTCCCCTCAAGGAGATGGCTTTTTAATAAATTGTTTGTGCTATATCTCCATTTTGTAAATACAATCATCTTCTTTTGTGATTTCTACTTAGCTATCCATTTATCGGTTAACCTTAACTGAACCACGGGCATAGCCCGTGGTATTCGTTAACACAATAAAAATCGGGGTGCGATTTTTGCACCCCGATTTTTTTACTTTATTTATTTTGCGATAGCATCTTTCAAAGCTTTACCAGCTTTAAAAGCGGGAACTGTTGTTGCAGCAATTTTGATAGTTGCACCAGTCTGAGGATTTTTACCCTCGCGAGCAGCTCTCTTTCTGGTTTCAAAAGTACCAAAACCAATTAATGCAACCTTGCCGCCCTTTTTGAGCTCATCGGTTACAGCCACAGTGAATGCACCCAACATTTTTTCAGCGTCCTTCTTGGATACCGCTGCTTTGTTAGCAATAGCAGCAACTAATTCTGCCTTGTTCATTTGTACACAACCTCCATTTTTTATTTTACCTATACTATCATTATAACCTTATGAACTGCATTTGTCAATGATGTTTTTACCATATTTTTTGTTCTTTTCCCATAAAATACAAAAAATTTGTAAATTTTTTCTGTTTGACCCCATTTCGAGTGTTTTTTCTGTTTATTTAAAAATTTGCCTCCATATATACCACAAAATGCAATCATTTTTTAACTTAATTTCTACAAATTTTTCGTTTAAGTCAAAAGCCCATAACCATGGGGTTTTGACACGCATAAACCACATTCTCTTGTGTGTTTTTTTAAAAATATCACAATATATAGTATTTTTCTATTGACATGGTCCATACCCTGTGCTATAATAAATATCAGTCACCTCAAAAGGGAGGAAAACCTGTGGAAATAGCGGCCATCCAAAAATTAACCCTACTTGATTACCCGAGAACGATAGCCTGTATCTTGTTTACCCCCGGCTGCAATTTCTGTTGCCCTTTTTGCCATAATGCCGGTCTGGTGCAGCCTGGTGCAGCAGAAAACTTTTTATCAGAGTCTGCTGTGCTGGATTTTTTACAAAAGCGACAAGGCATATTAGAGGGTGTAGTCATTACCGGTGGTGAACCCCTGCTGCATAAGGACTTGCCCTTACTTTTAGAAAAAATAAAAAATTTAAACTATGTGATTAAACTAGACACAAACGGTTCAAATCCTTCCTTACTTAAACAGGTTGTATCTGCCGGATTGGTTGATTACGTGGCTATGGATATAAAAAACGCGCCAAATCAATATGCCAAGACGGCCGGTCTACCTGCATTTGACCTGATAGCTGTTGCACAGTCTAAGGACTATTTAATGACAGATCCGGTTACCTACGAATTTCGCACCACTGTAGTTAAGGGACTACACACACCATCAGATATGGTGGCACTGGCCCAATGGATTTCCGGTGCTAGGGCCTATTTTTTACAGGCTTTTAAAGATTCCGGCAATTTGTTAAACCGGCAAGGATTGGCCCCCTTTAACGAAACGGAAATGCAGGCTCTTGCCGACGAGGTAAGGCCTTATGTCCCCTCTGTAGTAATTAGAGGGCTTTAATAAAAGAAAAGGAGAGAGGAAAATGTATCAAATTGTAAAACGTGATGGAAAGATTGTGGACTTTGACATTAATAAGATTGCCAATGCTATGAAACAAGCATTTCAAGCCACAGAAACAAATTATACAGATAACATCATTGACTTTCTGGCCCTAAAGGTTTCCGCCGATTTTCTACCTAAAATCAAAGACGGTCGTGTTGCCGTGGAAGATATTCAGGATAGCGTAGAAGCCGTTTTATCCCGGGGTGGCTATGAGGGTGTTGCTAAGGCCTATATTCTGTATCGTAAACAACGGGAGAAATTGCGTAATTTAAAAAATACCTATTTGGATTATAAAGAAACCGTAAATAACTATGTAAATGTTTTGGACTGGCGTGTAAAAGAAAATTCTACCGTAACCTATTCTGTGGGCGGTTTAATTTTATCCAACTCCGGCGCTATTACTGCGAATTACTGGTTAACTGAAATTTATGATGAAGAAATTGCCATGGCTCATCGAAACTGCGACATTCACCTTCACGATTTATCTATGCTCACCGGTTATTGCGCAGGTTGGAGTTTAAAACAACTGATTAAAGAGGGCTTAGGTGGCGTTCCCGGCAAAATTACCTCTTCCCCTGCCAGCCATCTTTCCACCTTGTGTAACCAAATGGTTAACTTCCTTGGTATTATGCAAAATGAGTGGGCTGGCGCTCAGGCTTTTTCCTCCTTCGATACTTATTTAGCACCCTTTGTTAAGGTGGATAAACTAACCTATAAAGAAGTTAAACAATGTATTCAATCCTTTATTTATGGTGTTAATACTCCTTCTCGTTGGGGTACACAGGCGCCCTTCTCCAACATTACCTTAGACTGGACCGTTCCTGCAGACCTTAAGGACCTGCCGGCTATTGTTGGCGGTCGGGAAATGGACTTTACTTATGGTGACTGTGTAGAAGAAATGGCCATGATAAACAAAGCCTTTATCGACATTATGATTGAAGGCGACGCCAACGGTCGCGGATTCCAATATCCTATCCCCACTTACTCGATTACTCGGGATTTTGATTGGTCTCCCACAGAAAATAATAAACTGCTATTTGAGATGACAGCAAAATACGGTACTCCTTATTTCTCCAACTATATTAACAGCGATATGGAGCCCAGCGATGTTCGCTCTATGTGCTGCCGTCTCCGTCTTGACCTTCGTGAGCTTCGTAAAAAATCCGGCGGTTTCTTTGGCTCCGGCGAAAGCACCGGCTCCATTGGTGTTGTAACCATTAATATGCCCCGTATTGCATATTTGTCTACAGATAAGGCAGATTTTTACAGACGGTTAGACCGCATGATGGATGTTGCAGCTCGCTCCTTAAAAATTAAAAGAACCGTTATCACAAAACTCTTAAATGAAGGATTGTATCCATACACAAAGCGGTATTTGGGTTCTTTGAATAATCACTTTTCCACTATCGGTCTTGTGGGCATGAACGAAGCGGGCTTAAACGCAAACTGGGTTAAGGCCGATTTGACAAATACCACTTGCCAAGAGTTCACCAAGGAAGTGCTTAACCATATGAGAGAGCGTCTTTCCGACTATCAGGAACAGTATGGAGACTTGTATAACCTGGAGGCAACACCTGCTGAATCTACTTCCTATCGTTTGGCTAAACACGATGTAGAGCAATACCCCGACATTATCACTGCAGCTGAAGAAGGTGGCGCACCCTATTATACCAACAGCAGCCATTTACCGGTTGGCTATACAGACGACATTTTCACCGCATTGGATATTCAAGATGAAATGCAAACCCTATACACCTCCGGCACTGTGTTCCACGCTTTCTTGGGTGAAAAAATGGAAAGTTGGGAAGCAGCTGCCAAGCTGGTCCGTAAAATTGCGGAAAATTACAGATTGCCTTACTACACCCTGTCGCCTACCTATTCGGTTTGTAAAAACCATGGCTATTTAAACGGCGAGCAATTTACCTGTCCTAACTGCGGTGAGACTGCAGAGGTTTATAGCCGTATTACAGGTTATTATCGTCCCGTACAAAACTGGAATGCGGGTAAAACACAGGAATATAAGGAACGTTGCGAATATAACATTGAAACAAGTGTGCTAACCCCAAAAAATTTCGCAGCTGCCGAAAAAACACATGCTCCGGCGGCTGAACCCATAGATGCAAAAAATGCACAAGTTCTTTTGTTTACAACCCAAACCTGCCCCAACTGCCGTATTGCCTGCGGATATTTGGATAAAGCCGGCATTGCCTATGAAAAGTTAATGGCAAACGAGCACCTTGACCTGGTTGAGCAATATAACATCACCCAGGCACCTACCATGGTGGTAACAAAGGGTGCAGATGTGCAAATTTACACTGGGGCCGGCGCTATTAAACAATATATAACAGAGTGCGGAGCGTAATCATGGAAAACACCTATGATATCATCGTCATCGGCGGTGGCCCGGCAGGGTTAACCGCCGCCCTTTATGCAAGGCGGGCCGGCAAGTCCGTTCTGGTTTTAGAAAAAAACACCTTTGGCGGCCAAATCGCTTGGTCACCAAAGGTGGAAAACTATCCAGGGTTTTCCTCTATTTCCGGATTAGAGCTTTCAGACAAGTTAACAGAGCAAGTCCTTTCTCACGGTGCAGAATTAGAGCTGGAGGAAGTTGTATCTGCCCAAAAGAAAGATAATCTCTTTTCTGTTGCAACTGATTTTGGCAACACAATCACCGCCAAAGCTTTGATTACCGCTGTTGGCGCAGCTCCAAAGAAGCTGGGGCTTCCCAACGAGGAACAACTGATTGGTGCCGGCATTTCTTTTTGCGCTGTTTGCGATGGGGAATTTTTCCGGGATAAGATTGTTGCCGTAAACGGAGGCGGAAATACAGCATTGCAAGAAGCCTTGTATCTTGCTGATTTATGTAAAAAAGTTTATTTGATTCATAGACGTAACCAGTTTCGCGGTGACGAATCTTTAGTGGTTGCCCTTAAAAATCGATCCAATGTAGAGCTTGTTCTCTCTGCTACAATATCGGCTTTAATGGGCGAACAACGGCTAACCGCTATAACTGTAACCAAAACAGAGGGGCAGGAAAAAAACCTTTCTGTAGACGGCTTGTTTGTAGCTATTGGGCACGCGCCCGAAAATGGGCCTTTTGCTGATTTGATAACCTTGGATGAAAGTGGCTATGCTGACTCCGATGAGAACTGTCATACAAAAACAGAGGGATTGTTTGTGGCAGGTGATTGTCGAAAAAAATCCCTACGGCAATTATCAACAGCAATAGCTGACGGCGCATCTGCCGCCTTAGCTGCTTGCCACTATATTGACAGCATGTAGGCCTGCTCACAAAAATCTGTACACATATAACAGGCACTCCAAAACGAAAGGTTTTGGAGTGCCTGTTTTTTCTTCATCATGGTTTATTTTAACACCACATTGGCTTGTCCTAAAAGAGCGCTTAATCTATCTAAAAGCTCCTGGTTTGGTTCTACCCATAGAGTTTGTGGGGCAAGAGCCGTAGCCTTTGTTTCCTCTATGTGGATACAAACCGGCACCTTGCCGCTATGGGCTGCCAAAATGGGTTTAACTCTATCTAACAAATAATCCTTCCCCAAGCAAAATTTTAAAAAGAGTTTCCGGCTTTCTTTGTTTTCCTGTTGAGCAAAAACGCTCTTCTCCTTTTGTTCTTGTTGGGCCTTGGCCTCCGCCATGGGTTGTGCCTCATTCATAATCAGCTTGGGTTCTTCATCCTCTCGTAAGCTGAGCCGTCCCCGAGCGACAATAATATTATCCTCTATCAAACATGGCTTGAGTAGGCTGTATATTTTAGGAAATACAATACACTCCACTGATCCGGTGGCATCCTCTAAGGAAACAAAAGCCATCATCTGACTGCTTTTTGTAATTTTTTCCCGAACTTGCGAAACAATCCCGCATAGGGTTATGTCCATACCATCATATAAATTGCTTCCTTCTTCCCCTGCCTCTGCAAGATGAATAAGAGGATAATCGGACAAGGTCGTGGCATCAGCAGCAAAATCGTCCAAGGGATGACCGGTAAGATAAAAACCTACGCTTTCTTTTTCCAAAGCGAGCAACCGTTTTTGAGGAAATTCCGGCCGATTAGAACGGGTTCCCTTGATTTTTTGCCCTTGCTCCTCTTCACCACCAAAGAGAGAAATTTGACCTTCCACATTTTGCTTGCGATCGTTGGCAGCAGCCACCAACATATCCTCATAGTCAACTAAAAGAGCGGCACGGGTTTCTCCCAAGCTGTCAAAAGCACCAGCTTTAATCAAAAATTCATGAACCCGCTTTGTTACATTTAATGCCGCGGTTCGATTGACAAAATCCTCATAACTTTGAAAAGGACCCTGTTGCTCCCGTTGTGCCACCACCAGATCTATTACGCCAGCACCTACATTTTTAATAACGGCCAGTCCAAAACGAATGTCGCCCTCCGTTACCGTAAAGCCACTGCGACTTTTGTTTATATCGGGGGGCAAAATACGAATGCCCATTCGTTTACATTCGGCCGAATAGCGAGCCACTTTTTCAGGGGAATCCAATACCGATGATAAAAGCGCTGCCATATATTCTGCCGGGTAAAAGCATTTTAAATAAGCGGTTTGATAGGTTATTGCCGCGTATGCTGCCGCATGAGATTTATTAAAGGCATACTGGGCAAAATCCATCATTTCATCAAAGATGCTGTTTGCTACCTCTTCGGGCACACCCCGGCGCACGGCACCATCTACCAAAACATGACCTGCCTCATCACAAATACCATGAATAAAATTCTTGCGCTCTTCTGCCATAACGGCAGCCTTTTTCTTACTCATGGCACGGCGAACCAAATCAGCACGACCTAAGGAATATCCGGCCATTTCCCGTACAATTTGCATAACTTGTTCCTGATACACCATACAGCCATAGGTTACATCTAAAATCGACTCTAAAATAGGGTGCTTATAGGCTACCTTCTCCGGATGTCGTTTGTTTTCAATATAGCGTGGAATCTGGTCCATTGGACCGGGTCGATAGAGTGAAATAACAGCAATAATATCCTCTATGCTTCGGGGCTCTAATTCCTTAATAACCTGCTTCATACCCCCTGACTCCAGCTGAAAAACGCCTTCTGTCTCTCCCCGGGAAAGCATGTCGTATACCTCCGGCCTGTTAATGGGAATGGTACTCATATCAGGCTTTTCCTTCCCGGAGGCAGCAATAATGGATAAGGCTTCGTCAATAATTGACAGATTGCGCAAGCCTAAAAAATCCATTTTTAAAAAGCCCAGCTCTTCAATGTTACCCATGGGAAACTGGGTTGTAATCACATCATCATTTTTTTGAATAGGAATATGGTTCGTAATCACATCCCCGGCAATGACCACACCGGCTGCATGGGTGCCTGCATTACGAATTAAACCCTCTAAAGCTAAGGCTTCCTCAATCAATTCATGAATCTCCGGATCCTCATCATATTTCTTCTTCATATCCGGACTTAGCTCTAAAGCCTTTTTAAGGGTCATGCCTAACTCATTGGGAATCATTTTGGCAACAGCATCGGTATCTGCATAGCTTACATCTAAAACACGGCCTACATCTCGCACGGCGGCTCTTGCCTTCATGGCATTAAAGGTAATAATTTGCGCCACACGCTCCCGACCATATTTTTCTACTACATAATCAATAACACGCTGGCGGCCTTCATTACAGATATCAACATCAATATCCGGCATGCTGATGCGTTCCGGATTTAAAAAGCGCTCAAACAGCAGGTTATATGCCAAGGGGTCAATATTGGTAATGCCTAAACAATAGGCCACAATACTGCCTGCAGCACTACCACGGCCCGGCCCAACGGGAATCCCGTTATCTTTGGCATATTTAATAAAATCCCACACAATTAAAAAATAATCTACATAGCCCATGTGATGAATAACACCCAGCTCATAATCCAAGCGTTTTTGGGCTTCCTCGTTTTTGCCATACCGCTTTGATAATCCCTTTTGGCATAAGTCCGTTAGGTAAGCAAGGGAATCTGCCTCTGAAGGCACAGGATACTTAGGCAACAACAGCTTACCAAAGGTGAAATCCACTTGACACCGCTGTGCTATTTTTTCAGTATTGCTAAGGCTTTCCGGCACATTCTCAAACAAAGCTGCCATTTCCGCCTCGCTCTTTAGATAAAATTCATCTGTTTCAAACCGCATTCGGTCCTCTTCTGCCACTTTGCGGTTGGTTTGTATACACATTAAAACATCCTGATGTTTAGCATCTTCCTGACGAATGTAGTGCACATCGTTGGTGGCCACCAAGCCAACACCATATTTCTCAGCCAATGCAATAAGGCGGGCATTCACCTTTTTTTGCTCAGCAATACCATGGTCCTGCAACTCTAAAAAGAAATTATCCTTACCAAATAAATTGATATAGCTTTCAATAATTTCCTGAGCCGTTTTTTCATCGTTATTGATAATAGCCTGAGGAATATCCCCTGCCAAGCAGGCAGACAGTGCAATGAGCCCTTCGGTGTGTTGTGCTAAAAGGTCTCTGTCAATACGAGGTTTATAGTAAAATCCGTCTGTAAAACCAGCAGAAACAAGCCGGACCAGATTCTGATATCCCGTCATATTCTCAGCTAAAAGCACAAGATGCCCCGTTCGATTGCCGTTTTCATGTGTACGGCTGTGCATGCTCACCCCGGCAGTGTAAACCTCACAACCAATAATGGGGTGAATTCCTGCCTCTTTCGCCTTTTTATAAAATTCCACTACGCCATACATGGCCCCATGGTCTGTTATGGCAAGAGACGTCATACCCTGCTCCTTGGCGTGGGCCAACAAATCGTCTAACCGACAAAGACCATCTAAAAAACTATATTCCGTATGAACATGCAAATGTACAAAATTCATGGCCCTACGCCTCCTTTCTGCTAAAAACCGTACTTTAATTATACCTATTTACAAAAGAAAAATCAATACATTTCTATTATATTGCCTATTTTGCCTTTCATTTGCTATGCATGACTTGTTCTGTTTCAGGGTAAAATACGAGAAAATTATAATTGCAAAAGGAGGTATACCCATGAAAATGACCTTTCGCTGGTATGGGGATGGGGACCCGGTAACATTAGAGAAAATTCGACAAATTCCCGGGGTATGCGGTGTTGTGTCTGCCATTTACGATATCCCTGTCGGTCAGGTTTGGCCATTGCAGAATATTTTAGATTTAAAAGATAAAATTGAAGCTGCCGGCCTTTCTCTTTCTGTCATTGAAAGCGTCCCCGTCCATGAGGATATTAAATCCGGCGACGGAGATAGGGATCTATACATTGACAATTATTGCAAGACCCTACGAAATCTTTCTAAAGCAGGTATAGACTGCGTATGCTACAACTTTATGCCTGTTTTTGACTGGACCCGCTCCGAACTGGCTCACGAATTGCCCGATGGTTCCAACGCGCTTGTTTACACAAATGAAACTGTTAAAAACATGAATCCTCTTACGGGAGATTTATCCTTGCCGGGCTGGGATACTAGCTATACCAAAGAGGATATGCAAGCTCTTTTAACAAAATATCAATCCATCTCTGAAGAGGATTTATGGAACAATTTACAATACTTTTTAAAGAAAGTCATTAAGGTTGCCGAGGAGGTCCACATTAAAATGGCCATTCACCCTGATGATCCCCCATGGGATATTTTTGGCCTGCCCCGCATCATTACAAACAAAAGAAATTTGGAACGATTTTTAAATTTATACGATAGCCCATACAACGGGTTGACACTCTGCAGCGGTTCTTTAGGTGTTGATCCTAATAATGACATGGTGGATTTTATTCACACATTTGCAGATCGAATTCATTTTGCCCATATACGCAATATTAAAATTACCGGCGACCGCTGTTTTGAAGAATCTGCTCATAAAACAGATTGTGGCTCTTTAGATATCGCCGGTATTGTAAAGGCCTACTATGATAGCGGATTTACCGGCTACATCCGACCCGACCACGGCCGTATGATTTGGGGAGAAACAGGCCGACCCGGCTATGGCCTTTATGACCGTGCTCTGGGAGCTGTTTATATTAACGGCTTGTGGGAAGCCTATGAACGGGCAAACGCAACAAGAAAGGATATGAACCTATGAATTTGCCATTTAAAATTAATTTACAAGACAAGGTGATTGTGGTTACCGGCGGCGGCGGTGTTCTTTGCGGTGCCTTTGCTAAGGCTGTAGCCGCTTGTGGTGCCAAAACGGCTATTTTGGATTTGCGCAAGGAAAACGCAGACAAAATTGCTGCAGAAATTTTGGCAGAAGGGGGCGTGGCCATGGGAATTGGAGCCAACGTGTTAGATGCCGAAAGTCTGCGCATTGCCAAAACGGCTATAAACGATGCCTATGGCTCCTGCGACATTTTAATTAACGGTGCCGGCGGTAATCACCCAAAGGGCACAACCTCTTTAGAATATTATCATATAGGCGACGAAAAAAAGGATTTAGTTACTTTTTTTGGGTTAGATCCGGAGGGCGTTTCCTTTGTATTTAACCTGAACTTTTTGGGCACTTTGTTACCCACCCAGGTTTTTGCCATGGATTTAATGAACAAGCAAGATGCAACCATTTTAAATATATCTTCTATGAATGCTTTTTCTCCTTTAACAAAAATTCCCGCCTATAGCGGCGCCAAAGCTGCTGTGTCTAATTTTACCAAGTGGCTGGCCGTACACTTTTCCAAAGTTGGCATCCGTGTTAACGCTATTGCCCCCGGTTTTTTTGTAACAGACCAAAATCGCAGTTTGCTTTATGATGCAAACGGCACCCCAACCGAAAGAACAGAAAAAATTCTCTCTCAAACACCCATGGACCGTTTTGGCAATGTAGAGGAGCTTATTGGTACTCTGTTATGGCTTTTGTGCCCGGCTGCCTCCTCCTTTGTCAATGGTGTGGTTATTCCTGTAGATGGTGGTTTTTCTGCCTATAGCGGTGTCTAAAAAACAATGGAAACGGGGTGTAAACATGGTCTTATCTGCAAATTTTCTTTTTGTATAAAATGCCTCTTTGCTTGACGAATGGAATATTTTGTGATATGATAAAAAAGCATTTATCCCCAATTGTATATAAGAAGAAAAGAGGCATTAACTATGGAAAAATCATGCAACAATTCTGCTTGCAATAAAGAATCTTGTGAGGGTTGCCAGCACGCAGCCGCAGACTTTCGCGAAAAACCGCACGATTTAAGCCAAATAAAACGAGTTATTGGTGTGGTGAGTGGTAAAGGCGGCGTAGGTAAAAGCCTGGTCACCTCTCTGCTGGCTGTAACCATGAACCGATTGGGCTATCGTACCGCTATTTTAGATGCGGATATTACCGGTCCTTCCATTCCCAAGGCCTTTGGTATTACGAAGCGGGCAACGGCAAATGAGCAAGGGTTATTGCCTGTTTCCAGTAAAAACGGCGTGGAAATTATGTCCCTTAATTTGCTTTTGGAAAACGAAACAGACCCGGTTGTTTGGCGGGGTCCTGTTATTGGTGGCACGGTTAAACAGTTTTGGACCGATGTTATTTGGAGTGACATTGACTATATGTTTATTGATATGCCTCCAGGCACCGGAGATGTGCCACTAACTGTTTTCCAGTCTATTGCCGTAGATGGCATTGTGGTGGTTACATCGCCTCAGGAACTTGTTTCCATGATTGTAGAAAAAGCTGTTAAAATGGCACAAATGATGAACATTCCTATTTTGGGCCTTGTTGAAAACTTATCCTATTTTACCTGCCCGGACAACGGTAAGAATTACGCCGTTTTTGGAGATAGCCATATTGACGCCATAGCCCAGGCTCATAATCTGCCTGTTTTGGCTCGGCTGCCTATTGATCCGGCTATTGCCGCCGCATGTGACAAGGGCGAAATTGAAAGCCTGCCGGCAGATTGGTTTGATAAAGCCGCTGAATTACTAAAAGAATTGCCGGAATCACAAAAATAAGGCCTCTAACTGGGTACAGAAATAAATATCCACCCGCATAGCGGGTGGTTTTTCATTTTTGGGCATAGCCCTAATGCTACTGGCTGCGCACAAGTGCGCTTTTTTATTGGCCTGCCAGCCACAGAGCCGCTACTTGCTACCCATAAATGGGTTATGTAAATCGTTCTTCTATGTAAAGGAGGTCCAGGGGCAACGCCCCTGTGCCGTTTTAAGGGGGCATGGGGGAGAATCGAAACTCCCCCATGTTTTTGCTACTTTTGTCGCACAAAAGTAGGCCAGCCCGGCAGGGCATAAAATACGAAAATACAGTGCATTTTCTACACCTCATCCGAGCTTTGCTTTGCAAAGCCCATCTTCCCCTCAAGGGGAAGGCTTTTCAGAAAATACTTTATACTATTTCAAAACGTCACCTAAACAATTCAATTTGTTATACATAATAAGCTGCTAATTGTTCATCGGTTAACCTTTTTTCAAGCCACGCGACTTTTCCGTCGTTTTTGTTTTGTTCTTATCTCCATCCTCACATGGGTAAATCGGCAATTTCCATCAGGTTATTAATAATAAAATCCGGTTCCTCGGCTAAAAGAACCTCACGAGAAAAGGAGGAAGTTATCGCCGCACAACGCATCCCTGCATTTTTAGCCGCCTGAATACCATTTACGGCATCCTCTATCACTAAACAATCTTTTGCATTCGCGCCCAGTTGATTGGCGGCGGCCAAAAAAACATCCGGATGCGGTTTTTTTAGTTCCACATCATCCCCACATATTAAGGCATCAAAAATTTCTAAAGGTAATTCGGCTGCATCAGTATTACCTTTGATTTTAATAAAGTCTGCGCTGGAACAAAGAGCGATTTTCTCTCCTCTTTTTTTCAACAAGGTCAAAATTTCTTTGGCTCCGGGGCAAATTTGCAATCCCTCTTTTACTAAAACTAAATAATTCTCATAGAGCTTGTCCTTCATGTCTGGCACATAGGCCACGCCATATTTTTCTGCCACACCGCCCACAAAATGTCCATCGCCCGCACCAATAAAGGGAATAAAATCCTCCGGCTCAGCCCTTACGCCATATTCCAGCAAAACAGCTTGCGCCGCACGAACGGTTACGGGCTCAGAGTTAAACAAAACACCATCCATATCAAACAAATAATACATTTATTTTTTCCTTTCCTTTTACTTGCTCCAGTTTTATAAAGGTTTCGCTAATTGCCATCTAAAAACACGTAGGAACAGGCGATATCTTCCCCCCCATGTCAGCTAATATCTTCGGGTGGCGGCACCAACGATACACAACCTTTTTACGCATTGTACAAGATGCAGAATACAAAAGCTCCTTCACTTTCTTTTTATAATTTTATCAAAAATTCAGCTGCTTAGCAAGTCTTTTAAAGGAATTTACAGAAATTGACTTTTTTTATGCTAAATTTACAGTTTGTTCATATTGTATTCAAAAACTTATGCTTTAATAGTATTAGATAGAATAAGAGTAAACGCTCATAATAACGTTTACCGGGAGGTTTATATATGGACGAAAATAAAAACTACCACGATTCTTTTGAAGCAGAAAATGTACCTGCCGACAAGACTGAACCAACATGGTTAGCTGACGATTTTGAAATAGAGTTTAAGCGTACAGTTCCAATCCATCGCTCCTTAACGATTTACCGGCCAAAACGAAAACGGATGCATCGTATAGCTAAAAGTCCTGTTTTTGTGGCTATTGTCAGCTCACTGTTAACTTGTGCTTTATGTTTAGGCATCTTCGCTGCATGTTATCAACCCTCGTTTAACACCGGCCACGGTATTTTACCGGCAGCGGGAGAGGCTCTTCGCTTTGCCGGGTATGGTGATGTAACGCAAATGGCCACCAGCAGCATCGGTGTACCCTTAGACATTCCGGCGATTTATGATTTGGCATCCCCTGCTGTTGTCAGTATTTTATGCAAAAGCCCAAGCAATGGTTACGTACAATCACAGTTATCCAGCGGTTCTGGCATTATTATCCGCCATGATGGATATGTGGTAACCAACAACCATGTTATTGATGGTGCCTCCGAAATTACGGTAACCACCATTGCGGGTCAAAGTCTGGATGCAAAGGTTGTTGGCAAAGACTCTCGCACAGATTTGGCTGTTTTAAAGGTAGAAAGTCAAGCGGCGTTGCCATTTGCCGAATTGGGCGATTCCTCTACCTTGCGTGTTGGCGAAATAGCCCTTGCTATTGGCAACCCCTTGCGGGAGGAACTGGCCGGAACGCTAACTGTTGGCTACATTAGCGCCATTAACCGTTCCATGGTCATTGATGGTAAGCAAATGACTATGATTCAAACGGATGCCGCTATTAACCCCGGTAATTCCGGTGGTGCTCTTCTCAATATTTACGGACAGGTAATTGGTATTAACACTGCAAAATCTACCGGCTATGATGTAGAAGGTTTGGGATTTGCTATTCCTATAAATGAAGCTAAGCCCATTATTGAATCCATTATTCAGCATGGGTATGTTACCGGTCGTGTTGTGATTGGTATTACCGGTCAAACGGTTACAGAGGCAATTGCACAGGCTAATAATTTACCGATTGGTGTGTATGTTCGTTCTGTTCTTGCAGATAGTGCTGCTGAAAAAGCAGATTTACGCATTGGTGATGTAATTACAGCCTGCGACGGTCAAACCGTTACCACCATTGATGAGATTAATAAAATCCGGGATACGCACAAGGTTGGAGAAACCATGACAATGACCATTAATCGTAACGGAAAAACAATGACTATTCGTTTAACTCTGCAAGAAGAAAAACCAGTGGAGGAAGAACCCCAGCAGGCACCCCAGCTCCCACAACAACAGGAGATTCCACAACAAATTCCCTTCCCCTTTTCCTGGTTTGGCTGGTAAAAACACCTAACTCCCCTTTAGCCTTAAAAAATGGGAATAAATTGTAAAAGAACTGTTAACAACCTTGACAAAATTTGAAATTGTGATACAATAATATTAGCACTCTGCTATCTGGAGTGCTAATATTTCTTTTTGGAGGCGGAATAAGTGGCCAAGAAAGCATTTAAATCAGAGTCAAAACGGTTGCTGGAATTGATGATAAATTCCATATACACCCATAAGGAAATTTTTCTTCGTGAATTAATTTCTAACGCCAGCGACGCAATGGACAAGCTCTATTATCGAACTTTATCAGACGAGAATTTAAGCTTTAATCGAGAGGATTTTTATATTCGCATTGAGGCCGACAAGGAAAACAGAACCCTAACCATTACAGATACGGGTATTGGTATGACCAAGGCCGAGTTGGAGGAAAATTTAGGTACCATTGCTAAAAGTGGCTCCTTACAATTTAAAAAAGACAATGAAAAACTAGAGGATGTAGATATTATTGGCCAGTTTGGCGTAGGGTTTTATTCTGCCTTTATGATTGCGGACAAGGTACAGGTTAAAAGTCGTGCATTGGGTAGCGACGAGGCTTTTTGTTGGGAAGCCGAAGGCACTGATGGTTACACCATTAAGGCTACTGAAAAAGATGGTGTGGGTACCCAGATCATTTTACACTTAAAAGAAAATGCCGACGATGAGCAATATGACGAATTTTTAGATGAATACCGCATTCGTACCATTGTTAAAAAATATTCCGATTATATTCGTTATCCTATTGTAATGGAAGTCACCAAGAGTCGTCCTAAGGCAGATAACAAAGAGGAATATGAAGAATATAAAGAGACCGAAACCTTAAACTCAATGGTTCCTATTTGGAAAAAAACAAAAGCAGAACTAACTGAAGAGGACTACAACGGTTTTTATAAGGATAAATTTTATGATTTTGAAAATCCCCTATCTGTTATTCATACCAGTGCCGATGGTATGACCAGCTATACCGCCCTTTTATATATCCCTGCTCATGCACCATATGATTTTTATACGAAGGATTTTGAAAAGGGTTTGCAGCTTTATGCAAACGGTGTATTGATTATGGATAAGTGTGCTGAGCTGTTGCCTGAGTGCTTCCGCTTTGTGAAGGGCTTAGTAGACTCTGCCGATTTATCCCTGAATATTTCCCGGGAAATTTTGCAGCATGACAGACAGCTAAAGATTATCGCCACTCACCTGCAAAAGAAAATTAAGAGTGAGCTGGCCGGCATGCTGAAGAACGACCGGGAAAAATATGAAGCTTTTTATAAATCCTTCTCCCGTCAACTAAAGTTTGGCATTTATGATAACTTTGGACGAGATAAAGAGCTTTTACAGGATTTGCTCATGTTTTATTCCTCCGAAGAGAAAAAACTGGTAACCCTAGCGGAATACGTATCCCGCATGAAAGAAGAGCAAAAATATATTTACTATGCCTGTGGGGAAAGCATTGAAAAAATTGATAAACTCCCCCAAACGGAGTTGGTTTCTGAAAAAGGTTGCGAAATTTTATACTTTACTGAGGATGTGGATGAGTTTGCCATTCAAATGCTCCGCACCTTTGATAATAAAGAATTTAAATCCGTTTCTGCTGCCGACTTAGATATTGAGTCGGAGGATGAAAAAAAGGAAAATGAAAAGAAAAAAGAGGAAAATAAGGACTTATTCTTGTTTTTAAAGGATGCCTTAGGGGACAAGGTAAAGGAAGTTCGAGCTTCTTCTCGACTAAAATCCCATCCCGTATGCCTTGCAAGTGATGGTGCTTTATCCATTGAAATGGAGAAGGTTCTAAATGCGATGCCCAACGACCAAAAGGTAAAGGCAGAACGAATTTTAGAGATTAATGTGAACCATCCTGTTTTTGCAAAAATTGCAGGGCTCCTTGCTACTGATAAGGAAAAACTAAAGCAATATGCAGCTGTCTTATATGATAGTGCCCTGCTGATTGAAGGTCTCCCCATTGAAGATCCTGTTGCCTATACCAATGCAGTTTGCCAGCTGATGCAGTAAGTAAGGGACCATTAAAATTATCTATAAAATGAAATATCCCCCGTTATGGGGGATATTTCATTTTCGGGCATAGACTAATACTACCGGCGACGCAGAAGCGCATTTTAAATCGCCCTGTCAACCATAGAGCTACTACTTGCTACCCATAAATGGGCTCTGTGTATTGTATACTTCTTTGTAGAGGGTCCAGGGGCGGAGCCCCTGTGTCGTTTTAAGGGGTGCGGGGGAAATCGAAATCCCCCGCGTTTTTGCTACTTTTTACACAAAAAGTAGGCCCGCCTGGCAGGGCATACAAAACCATAAGATGCAACAATCCCTCAGTCACTCCGTGACAACTCCCTCCCGTGCTCAGCATGGGTATTACACAAGGGAGCCTCTGCACTCTAAAAACTCTACTAAAATTAACATTTGTACTATACAATAAAGTTGTTTTAACTTTTATATATTCTTTTTGTTCATCGGTTAACCTTTATCAAGCCACGCGACTATCGCGTGGTTTTCTTTATACAAAAAATGCAGAACGAAATCAATCGTTCTGCATTTTTATTTTATGTCTTATTTAGCTATAAATCTTATTTGTTTTTTAAGTTAAACCAAGCGTCAAGACCGGGATAGTATGCAATATCTCCCAGCTCTTCTTCAATTCTGAGAAGCTGATTATATTTGGCAACACGGTCTGTTCTGGAAGGAGCACCTGTCTTGATTTGACCAGAGTTTGTAGCAACGGCAATATCAGCAATGGTAGCATCTTCTGTTTCACCGCTTCTATGAGAGGTAACAGCGGTATAACCTGCACGGTTAGCCATTTCAATAGCTTCTAAGGTTTCGGTTAAGGTACCAATTTGGTTAACCTTAATTAAGATGGAGTTTGCAACACCCAGTTCAATACCCTTCTTTAACCGCTCGGTGTTGGTAACAAACAGGTCATCGCCAACCAGCTGAATCTTATTACCCAGCTTGTCGGTCAAAATCTTCCAGGCATCCCAATCCTCTTCGGCAACGCCGTCTTCTAAAGAGATAATGGGGTACTTAGCAGCTAAAGTTTCCCAATAAGATACGATTTCGTCACGTGTCATGAAAATATCGGTCTTCCAGAAATAGTAGCCATCCTTGCCAATTTTCTTAGCTTCTTCAAACATTTCTGTTGCAGCAGCATCAATGGCAATTCTGAAATCGTCACCGGGTTTAAAGCCGGCCTTTTCAACAGCTTCTACAATAACCTGAATAGCTTCTTCATCGCTCTTTAGGTTAGGAGCAAAGCCACCTTCATCACCAACAGCTGTGCTATAGCCTTTGCCCTTTAAAACGCTCTTTAAATTATGGAAAACTTCGGCACACATACGAAGAGCTTCGCGGAAAGAAGTTGCACCAACGGGCATAATCATAAATTCCTGAATATTTACGCTATTGTCAGCATGCTTACCACCGTTGATAATGTTCATCATGGGAACAGGGAAAGTTTTGGCATTGCAACCGCCAATGTAGTTATACAGGCTAACACCTAAAGATTCAGCAGCTGCTTTTGCACAAGCCAAAGATACACCCAAGATAGCGTTGGCACCTAACCGACCTTTGTTGGGGGTACCGTCTAACTCAATCATGGCACGGTCAATAGCAACCTGATCTAACACATTCATGCCAATAACGGCCTCAGCAATTTCACCGTTAACATTATCAACGGCTTTGCAAACGCCTTTACCTAAGTATTTGCTCTTGTCGCCATCACGAAGCTCAACAGCCTCGAAAGCGCCGGTGGATGCACCGGAGGGCACGGAAGCGCGGCCAACATAGCCATCTTCTGTATAAACCTCCACCTCAACGGTGGGATTACCTCTGGAGTCCAAAATTTCTCTTGCCACGACATCAATGATTTCAATGTACTGTTTCATGTTTGTTTCCTCCTGTTAAAATAATTAAATAATCAGGCTTTTACCTGTCATTTCACTTGGTTTTGGTAAGTCTAAAAGTTGAAGCATAGTGGGAGCAATATCTGCCAAGCACCCGCCCTCACGCAGAGTTACATCCTTTCCTGTCACAATAAAGGGCACAGGAAAGGTAGTATGAGCCGTGAAAACATCCCCATTTACCGGATCTACCATTTGGTCTGCGTTACCATGGTCTGCCGTAATCAGAGCAATGCCGCCACGGGAAAGCACCTCGTCAATCACCTGAGCCATACAAGCATCCACAGTTTCAACGGCTTTTACTGCCGCATCAAACACGCCGGTGTGTCCCACCATATCGCAGTTAGCAAAGTTTAAAATAATAACATCATATTTGTCTGACTGAATACGTTTTAAGGCTTCCTCGGTTACCTCGGGGGCACTCATTTCCGGTTGCAAATCGTAGGTTGCCACTTTAGGAGAGGCAATCAACGCCCTGTCTTCACCATCTGACACGGCCTCTACACCGCCGTTAAAGAAAAACGTAACATGAGCATATTTTTCTGTTTCGGCAATGCGCAGTTGGCTCAATCCCTTTTGGGAAAGATAATCCCCTAATGTGTTCTCTAAGGTTTGGGGGCGAAATGCCACGTCCACATTGGGCATGCTCTTATCATACTGTGTCATGCAAACATAATATAAAGACTGATATTCTCTGGCAAAGCCATTAAATTCAGGGTCCACAAATGTGCGGGTAATTTCTCTGGCACGGTCCGGACGAAAATTAGCGAAGATAACACTATCACCTTCAGCAATAACGCCCACAGGCACATCGTTTTCTGTAACCACAACGGGAATAACGAATTCGTCTGTTATCTCATGGTCGTAAGACTGCTGCACCGCAGCTACAGGATCCGCTACTTGTTCGCCAATGCCCATAGTCATAGCTGTGTACGCTTTTTCAACCCTGTCCCAACGATTATCCCGGTCCATAGCATAATAGCGACCCATGACTGTGGCAATCTTACCACAGCCAATGTTCGCAAGCTCCTTTTGAAGATCTGCCACAAAGTCCTTACCGGAGGTAGGCGGCACGTCCCGACCATCTAAAAAACAGTGAAGATATACCTTGGAAAGTCCTTGCCGTTTTGCAAGCTCCACTAGCCCATAAATATGACTGTTGTGGCTATGCACACCACCATCAGACAAAAGGCCCATAATATGCAAAGCAGAATTTTTCTCTTTACAATTTTTAATCGCCGCTAACAGAGCCTCATTCGTATAAAAATCTCCATCTGCAATGGATTTGGTAATGCGGGTCAACTCTTGATACACAATACGGCCTGCACCGATGTTGGTGTGGCCCACCTCAGAATTTCCCATTTGACCATCCGGCAAGCCTACAGCCATGCCTGAAGCGTCTAAAAGGGTGTGTGGACATTCTGCCAACAACTTGTCCATATATGGTGTTTTGGCCTTATAAATGGCGTTGCCTGCAGTGGTCGGATTGTTTCCGTAGCCATCTAAAATACATAGCAATAAAGGTTGTTTCATTGATTTTTATCTCCCGATTAAGAATTGGCAATAACAGAAAAATCTGCAGCCTTTAAGCTGGCACCACCAACTAAGCCACCATCAATGTTTGCCTGGGCAAACAACTCGGCGCTGTTAGCGGCATTTACGCTACCGCCATACTGAATGATGACGCTTTCTGCCACATCACAGCTGTATAACTCGCAAATACAGTCACGGATTGTTTTACAAACTTCTTCTGCCTGCTGGGTGGTGGCTGTTTTACCTGTGCCTATGGCCCAGATTGGCTCATAGGCAATAATAACTGTCTTAGCCTGGTCGGCAGATACATTCTGCAACGCAATTTTAACCTGCATCCGTACTAAATCCGCTGTAATGCCCTGCTCACGTTGCTCTAAGCTTTCGCCCACGCAAATAATGGGGCAAAGACCCTTTTCCAACGCCTTTAATACTTTTTTGTTTACAGTTTCGTCAGTTTCAGCAAAATACTGCCGACGTTCACTATGACCTAAGATAACATGGGTAACACCCAAATCGAGCAACATATCAGCACTGATTTCACCGGTATATGCACCCTTATCCTCAAAATACATATTTTGTGCACCCACTAAGATGTTGGTACCTTTTGCAGCTTCTACAACTGCAGGCAGGCAAACTGCCGTGGGGCATACAATAACTTTATTTTTTGCATCCTTAACCAAAGGCGCTAATTCTGCTATCAATGCCTTAGCCTCAGAGGGTGTTTTGTTCATTTTCCAATTGCCGGCTGCAACTGTCTGTCTCATTGTTCAATATCATCCTTTCGCTGTATTCCCATTATCTTTTATTTTTTACCAAGGCAAGCCACGCCGGGCAGCTCAATACCTTCTAAAAATTCTAAGCTGGCTCCGCCACCAGTGGAAATGTGGGTCATTCTGTCTGCAAAACCTAAATTAGTTACGGCTGCAGCACTATCGCCACCACCAATAATGGTAACAGCATCTGCCTCTGCAACAGTTTCAGCCACTGCAATGGTGCCCTTGGCAAAGTTTTCAAATTCGAATACGCCCATAGGACCATTCCAAATTACGGTTTTGGCCTTTTTAATAACATCACAAAAAGCCTTTGTGGTTTCAGGGCCAATATCTAAACCCTGCCAACCATCGGGAATCTCCATAGATTTGCAAACCTTTTGTGCTGCATCGTTTGAAAAGCTGTCTGCAACCACATTATCTACAGGAATCATTAACTCTACGCCCTTTTCTTTAGCAAGAGCCATAACCTCACGGGCATAATCCAGGCGTTCTTCGTCTACTAAAGAATCACCAATCGTACCACCCATGGCCTTGCAGAAGGTGTACGCCATGCCACCGCCAATGATAATAGTGTCCACCTTGTTTAACAGGTTGTTGATAACACCGATTTTATCCTTTACCTTAGCACCGCCTAAAATAGCAACAAAGGGACGCTCGGCAGATTCTAAGGCGCCGCCCATAATTTTAATTTCCTTTTGAATCAGATATCCTGCAACGGCAGGCAAATAATCAGCTACACCAGCCGTGGAGGAATGGGCACGATGGGCTGTACCAAATGCATCATTAACAAAAATTTCAGCCAAATCAGCCAATTGCTTGGAAAATTCGGGAACGTTTTTTGTTTCCTCGGCGTGGAACCGAACATTCTCTAACAGAACAACCTCACCATCGGCCATATCAGCAGTGAGCGCCTTTGCGCTTTCGCCAACAACATCGGCAGCCATTTTAACAGGCTGACCCAAATGCTCAGACAACCTTTTAGCTACAGGTGCCAAACTGAATTTCATGTTAAACTCGCCCTTGGGACGACCCATGTGTGAACAAAGAATAACCTTTGCTCCCTGTGCTATTAAATACTTAATTGTAGGCAGAGCACCGACAATACGGTTATCATTTGTAATGTTTCCGTTATCATCCATGGGAACGTTAAAATCACAACGAACTAAAACTTTTTTTCCTTTGACATTAATGTCTTCTACCGTCTTTAACATAACACATTTCACCTCTTTATAATATATACTCTTATATTATATTTGATTTTGGCAAAAGTTTCAAGAGGTATCTTAACAAAATTTTGTTAAAAACCATAATTTATTTTTTTGTTTTCTTCGGTATTTTATACTAAGACCCCTTTTCATGTTACTACCGCATCAAATCCTTGTTCATTTTTATGAAACATAAGGTTTTAAAATTATTTAAACTTTATTCACACTCCTGCAATAAATTAAGAATATACTATAGGTGTCGAAGGATTTCGACAGAGAGCAATCTCACAATTTCATAATAATCCCCCCAAGGGCAACGGTTAGACAATCGTTGCCCTTTCCCTTTTTTATCTTATGTAAAATTTCTTCTTCATCTTTCTTTGTTTTTGTACAAAAAAATTACATCTTTTTCTCTATATGCCGTTGCATAAACACGAATTTTGTGATACAATAAGAAATAAGTATAGAAATTTACCCCTTATACGAAAATTACCTCGTCGCTTAAGGCGCATCAACCTAGCAAAAAAGGGAGAAAAAAGGATATGAAGCACAAAATAAACATATTAATACCGATTTTCGCCCTACTGGTTTTGATGTACGCCGTGCGTTCCTTCGCCGGCACTCGGGTGCAAACAGAAACGCTGCGCCGAAGCAGCATGGAGGATTTGTTCAGCACAAAGGGCGTTATAATTAAATATGAATCTGTTATTGAACCCGGAGGCACAGGGGGTTTAGAACCCATTTCGCAGGAAGGCGCGCGGGTTGCTACAGGGCAGGAAATTGCCGTTGTATATACAGGTAGCGTAGATACAGAGCTACAAAACCAACTGGAGCAGGTTAATAAAAAAATTGTACAGGTTGAAAAAAATCAAGCCAATTTATTTACCTTTACCGGTGATGTTTCTCGTTTAGAACAAAAAATTACCGAGCAAATAGCGGCTTTAGTAAAAAGCAGTCTGGCCGGAGATATGGCCTCTGTTAGCGAAATTCAGTTTGTAATTGAATCTCTGTGCGAAAAAAAGGCACAGATTGCAGAGGGCAACACGCCGCAGAACCTGTTGACTGAGCTGCAAGCTCAAAAAAACAAACTGGAAGCTCAAATCGGCTATGCAGGCCGTAAATTAGCCGCCCCTCGTGCCGGTTTATTTTCTACGGCGGTAGATGGTTTAGAGGACATACTAACCCCATATAACATGACAGAATTAACCCCAAATGCCGTGGATAAATTGTTGGAGCAAAGTGTCCGCAAAGAGGCTGGGGAAATATCTGCCTGTAAAATCATTGACAATTTTCGTTATTTTGTTGCTGTTAATTTACCCGCCGACAGGCTGGATACTTTAAAAATTGATGAGGCCGTTCATTTGCGTTTTTACGACTTATCGGGCGACCTGATTCCTGCTACTGTTCATTATATTTCACCAGAGGAAAACGAGTATAAAACCGTTATTGTAGAGGCCAACCAACATTTAGAAACCCTGCTTAAAAAGCGATTTGTTAATCTTGAATTTGTAAGAAACCGCTATGCAGGCTATCGAATCAGTGTTAAAAGTCTACGGTCAAAAGATGATGTCCCTGGCGTGTATGTTCGTCGGGAGGATATGTTGCGATTTATCCCTGTAACGATTTTATATAACACGCAGGATGCAGCCATTGTTGAGTCGGCAGATGAAAGCATACCCCTGCGTCTGTATGACGAGGTGGTCGTCAGCGCCAGTAGCTATGAGGAGGGAAAGCTTTTACAATGAGTATTGCATCACAAGTGGAAATAATTAAAAGTCGTATTGCTGGCGCCGCACGCGAGGCCGGCCGCAACCCTGAGGATATTACCTTGATTGGCGTAACAAAAACCGTATCTGCCGACCGGGCCAGGGAAGTTATGGCCGCCGGTGTTATGGATTTAGGAGAAAATAGAGTACAGGCGTTTTTAGATAAATATGAGACTTTGGGCAACGCCCCCCGTTGGCATTTAATTGGGCATTTACAGACCAATAAAGTTAAATATATTGTAGGTAAGGTTGCCTTGATTCATTCTGTGGATACCTTGCATGTAGCGGAAGAAATCAGCAAAAAAGCCGTTGCAGAAGGAATTACGCAACAGATTTTAATGCAATTTAACATTTCCGGAGAGGTAAGTAAATCCGGCGCTACAGCTGACGAGGCCAAGCATTTGTTAGAATCTGTTTCCGCCTTGCATGGTCTTTCTGTGCAAGGGCTTATGACCATGGCACCTTTAGGAGCCACCGAAACGGAAACCCGTCGTTTATTTGCAGATCTGCGCACATTGGCAGAATCCATTGACAACGAAGGATTTCCCAACGTTTCCATGACGCAACTTTCCATGGGTATGAGTGGCGATTTTGAAAGTGCCATCCGTGAAGGGGCTACCCTGGTGCGAATTGGCAGTGCATTGTTTAGTCATTTAGAGTCGTGAGGCTCTTTATAAAATGTAAAATTAAATTAAGAATATTTATTTAGGAGGAAAACACTATGGGAACCATGAACAAAATGTTGAAATGGATTGGAATTTCCGATGAACTGGACGAGGAAGAAGAATTTTTGACCGGTCTTCAGGAAGAACCGGAAGAACCAACAATTCCTGCCGGCAAACGAGGCAAGGTTGTTAACATCCACACCTCCGCACAGCTGAAGGTGGTTGTGATTCAACTCACCAGTTTTGAGGATGCACGCGACATTGCTGACCATCTAAAAGCTAAAAAACCGGTAGTTATCAATCTTGAGAAGTTGGATAAAGACGTATCTCGTCGCGTTGTAGACTTTTTATCCGGTGCTGTTTATGGTGTAGATGGCAATATCCAAAAGGTGGCTAACGGAATTTTCTTAATTGCCCCCTACAATGTTGGTATTATGGGCGATTTTAAAGATGAGCTGAAAAAAGGCTTTCCCTTTGCTTATTAATCATGACCGTTGTTGAAGAAAAATTGCTCCTGGCCCGCCTTGCAGACCTGGAGCGTCAGGCTGAGCGCGGCAACAAGCCGTGCTTCAGTCGTTTTTTAGACCCCGGAGAAATCCGCATATTTACCGAAAAAATGCGCCCTTTTTTGCCCACTCTTCTGTGGGGCGGATATGAGGATGCCGAACGGAAAATGGTGGGATTTTTCCCGGATTTTATGAATCCCGACATAGCTGGGTTCCCTTTATGTGCTCTGCGCTTTTCCGCAGCAGAGCCTTTGGGGCACCGAACTGTTCTTGGTTCCGTTATGGGCCTTGGTTTGGAGCGAAATTTGATTGGAGATGTGGCCACGGAAGCAACCGGTCCTCTTTTGTTTACTTGTGAAGCCGCCCGGGAGTACTTATGCATGAATTTAACCCGCGCCGGAAAAATTCCTGTCAAGGTAACCGAAGCTCCCATAGCAACAATTTCTGTTCTTCCAAGGGAATGGTTGCCCATTAGCGGCACGGTTGCATCCCTGCGGCTTGACTGTGTTCTGGGGCTCTTAATGGGTGTTTCTCGCGCTGGAGCCGAAGATCTGCTGAAGCACGAAATGGTTAGTGTAAATTTCAGTGTTTGTACAAAGGGATCCAGTTTGCTCTCTGCAGGAGATGTATTAAGCGTACGAAAATTTGGCCGTGCTGAGTTATTAGAAATTTGCGGCGAAACCAAAAAAGGTCGTATACGGATTATACTTAAAAAATATATATAATGAAGGGAAGAGCCCATATGTTGACGCCTGTTGATATTGAAAACAAGGAATTTACCAAAGCTTTTCGTGGCTACGATATTTATGAAGTGGAAGAGTTTATGAAAGGCTTGGTGGCAGATTATGAAAAGCTATACCGTGAAAATGGTGAGCTAAAGGAAAAAAACATCCTGCTAAATGAAGCCATTGGAAACTACAAGGGCATGGAGGAAACCATGCAAAATGCCATTTTAGTTGCGCAACGCACCGCTGAAGATATTAAACAAAATGCCTATGAGCGCTCCGAAACCATCATTAAGGATGCCGAGCGTCGCGCTGCCGAAGCGGTAAATAATGCTAACAACTCCTTGGGCCATATTGAAAAAGCCTATTTATCCATGCAGCAGGAGATGAATGGTTTTAAGGCCAAAATGAACGCATTGCTCTCAACATATATGCAACTATTAAATGATTTGCCGGAGCAAATTGCACCTAAAAAGTACCCTATGCCAATAGCGGTTGATGAGTCAGAAGCGCCGGTTGCTGCAGCTATTCCTGAGGTTCCCGCACCTGTAGCCCCTGTTGCAAAACAGGAGCCAAATCCGGAAGATACAAATACCTTTATTATGCCTAAGGCAGTTGCCTCGACCGATGCTGAAGAGGAAGAAACGCCAAGAGTTTCACCCATTCCTGAAGGCGCCGGCTTTATAACCGAAAGGACCCCAAATCCCCTTGTAGAGGAACTGCTGAAAAAGAATAGGGAAGAACGAAAAAACGAGATGTTTTCCCCTTCTGATGAGTCTGTTTCCAAGGAGAAACCTAAAGACTTTTCTGTAACAAAAGAAACCATTCAAAAAGAATCAAAATCCGTCATATCTGAAATTAATGTAGAGAATCTAAAAGCATATGATGTATTTTCTGACGATACAATTTAACGGACACTCTGGCCAGAAAGGATGAATTAAGCAATGGATTACAGTCAAACGCTGAATCTGCCTAAAACCGAATTCCCCATGCGTGGTAACTTGCCCCAACGGGAGCCGGAAATTTTAGCTCGGCAGGAAGCTGACGAAATGTACAAAAAACTGATGGAGCAAAATGAGGGGAAACCTCTCTTCATTCTCCATGACGGCCCACCCTATGCCAATGGTGATATGCATATGGGCCACGCCTTAAACAAAACTTTAAAGGATGTTATTACACGCTTTAAAAATATGGATGGTTTTAAGGCTCCTTATATTCATGGTTGGGATACCCACGGTTTACCCATTGAGCGTCAGGCTATTGCCAGCCTAGGCATTAACCGTCACGAGGTCGACACGGTACAGTTCCGCAATCTTTGTCGGGATTTTGCCTTGAAATATGTTAATTTGCAAATGAACTCCATAAAACGGTTGGGCGCCTTAGGTAAATGGGAAGACCCCTACCTGACCTTAGACCCTAAGTTTGAGGCTAAGCAGATTGAAATTTTTGGTAAAATGGCAGAAAAAGGGTATATCTACAAGGGTTTAAAACCCATTTACTGGTGTCCCGATTGTGAAACCGCCTTAGCAGAAGCTGAAATTGAATATCAGGAAGATAAAACAAACTCCATTTATGTAAAATTTGCCGTTAAGGAAGATGGCGGTGTATTTGATGGTTGTGGCGTACCCAAAGAAAAGATTAACTTCGTCATTTGGACCACCACCACCTGGACCCTGCCCGGTAATGTGGCTATTGCCTTAAATGGTGCTTTTACCTACGATTTGGTAGAAGCTGATGGGGAATATTTTATCATTGCTGATGAATTGGTGGATGCCGTTATGAAAGCCGGTAATTACGCCAACTATCAAAAGCTTTGTTCTTATCAGGGTTCGGAACTGGAGAACATTCGTTGCGCTCATCCCTTTATTGACAGAGACTCTGTTGTTATTTTAGGTGACCATGTAACCTTAGATGCCGGTACAGGTTGTGTACACACAGCGCCCGGTCATGGTTTAGAGGACTATATCGCCTGCCAGCAATATAAAGATATTCCCGTTATTGTGCCTGTAGATGAAAAAGGTTATTTAAATGAATTAGCCGGAGAATTTGCCGGTTTATATTACGAAAAGGCCAACGCTAAAATTATTGATAAACTAACGGAGCTTTCCGCCCTGTTTGCTGTTGAAGAAATTATTCACCAATATCCTCACTGCTGGCGTTGCCACGATGCCATTGTATACCGGGCTGCCGAGCAATGGTTTGCCTCTGTTGACAGCATTAAAGACGAGGCTGTTCGTGCCATTCAAAACGTAACCTGGATTCCAAAATGGGGCGAAGATAGAATTACAGGTATGGTGCAAGACAGAAGTGATTGGTGTATTTCACGTCAGCGTACATGGGGTGTTCCCATTCCCATTTTCTACTGTGCAGAATGCGGCAAAGAGTTGATTAATAACGATACCATCAAAGCCGTTTCAAGCCTATTCTCTGAAAAAGGCTCTAACGCATGGTATGAGCTACCTGCTGAAGAAATCCTTCCCGCCGGTACAGTTTGCCCTGTTTGCGGCCATACCCATTTTACCAAGGAAAAAGATATTATGGATGTTTGGTTTGATTCCGGCTCCAGTCACACCGCTGTTTTAGAAGTTAAGGAAGGGCTTCACTTTCCTGCAGATTTATATTTAGAGGGTAACGACCAATACAGAGGGTGGTTCCAGTCCTCTCTGCTTACGTCCATTGCCGCTCGTGGAGAAGCGCCCTATAAATCCGTTATTACCCATGGTATGATTGTGGATGCCTCCGGTGAAAAAATGTCTAAATCTAAAGGAAACGGCATTAGCCCTCAGGATATTATTAAGGATTATGGTGCCGACGTGCTTCGTTTGTGGGTAGTTTCTGCTGATTATAAAACAGACATGCACATTTCTAAGGATATTTTAAAGCAGCTTTCCGAGGCATACCGCAAAATCAGAAATACTGCACGCTACATTTTGGGTAACCTTGACGATTTTGAGCCGGACCGGGATAGTATTGCTGTTGCCGACATGGCAGAAATTGATCGCTGGGCCATGACCCGCTTGGATAAGCTGGTAGAAAAAACCTTGGCAGGCTATCGTAGCTATGAATTTCACAGTGTTTTCCATAGTATTCACAACTTCTGTGTTGTGGATATGAGTAATTTCTATCTGGATGTAATTAAAGATAGATTATATACCGAAAAGGCCAATAGCACCCTTCGTCGCAGCGCACAAACGGCTATGTATCGCATTTTGGATAGCTTAGTTCGGTTGCTGACACCTATTCTGGCCTTTACATGTGAAGAAATTTGGTCCTATATGCCTCACAGCGAAAAGGATAATCAGGAATTTGTTATTTTAAATGAAATGCCAACGCCTAATGCTGCTTTGCGAGATGAAACATTGGAAGAAAAATGGAATACTCTTCTCTCAGTTCGCAGCGATATTTCTAAGGCTTTGGAAGCTGCCCGTAATGCTAAAGTGATTGGTCACTCCCTGGGCGCAGAGGTTACCTTGTTTGCCGAGGATGCTCTTCTTGCTCTTTTAGAAAAAGAAGAAGAAAACCTGGCCACATATTTAATTGTTTCTAAGGTTTCAATTAAATCTTTGGCCGAGGCACCTGCTGATGCAGAAACAGGAGAAACCGGTATCAAAGTTGTTGTAACGCAAGCGCCGGGCAAAAAATGTGAGCGTTGTTGGGTAATTTCCGAAACCGTTGGGGAGGATAGTCAACACCCAACCCTGTGTAAGCGCTGCACATCCAATTTGCAGTAACATGTTGTCGGGGCTACGGCTGTAGCCCCTTGGTTTTATAAAACACTATGGTATCGTGAACCCATAGAAAATGGAATTTTATAGGATGGGTTCATGGAACCCTTTAAAGAAGCAAACGAATTGGCCGTTTGCACTTATGGTATAAACTTTTAGGTAGAGGAGAAAATAGATTGCTGGCACTATATTGTATTGGAACATGTTTGCTGGTGCTGATTGACCAACTCAGCAAACTGGCTGTTTTACGTTACATTCGCCCTTTAAATACCCTTCCCCTTTGGGAGGGCGTGTTTCACCTCACATATTGCGAAAACCGTGGGGCAGCATTTGGCATTTTGCAAAATAAATTCGGTTTATTTTATTTAATAACCGCCATTGTTGTTATTTTTATTACAGTGTATATTGCTAAAAAAAGGCCTCAATCACGAGTTTTAAATATTTCCCTTACCTTGTTGGTGGGGGGAGCACTGGGTAATGTGATTGACCGATTGTTCCGCGGTTTTGTGGTTGATTTTTTTGATTTTAGGTTAATTCATTTTCCAATTTTTAATCCTGCAGATTGCTTTGTGGTTTGCGGTACATTTTTGCTGGCCGTTTATATCCTGTTTTTAGAGGGAAGACAAAAATCGGAAATAAATAAAAAGGGAAATGAGTGAGAAATCCATGAATTTTCTATGTGATGAAACGTCCGCCGGCCTTCGGCTGGACGTTTTTCTGTCCGAACAAGGGGACATAACTCGTTCTGCCGCACAAAAACTGATTGAACGCGGCCATGCTTTGGTGAACAATCTGCCCATTTCTAAAAATTATAAACTTCGGCAAGGCGATGCCATTACCATTACTTTGCCCGAGCCTGTTGCGACAGAGGCTCAGCCGGAGAATATTTCAATTGCTATCTTGTATGAGGATGAGTCTCTGATTGTTGTGAACAAGCCTCAGGGTATGGTGGTTCATCCTGCCCCTGGGCACGCCGGCGGAACCTTGGTTAATGCCCTTTTATATCACGCTAAAGGACGTCTTTCGGCCATTAATGGGGTTGTGCGTCCCGGCATCGTTCACCGCATAGACCGTGATACCAGCGGTATTTTAGCTGTGGCCAAAACCAACGAAGCTCACCTTTCTTTGGCAGAGCAAATAAAAGAACACACTGTGAGCCGGGAATACTTTTGTATCGCTTACGGACGTTTTAAAGAGGATCGTTTTACTGTGGATAAACCCATTGCACGCCACCCTAAGGACAGAAAAAAAATGGGAATTTGTGCGGATGGCCGTCGGGCCGTGACCCACGTGGAGGTTCTTCGACAATATGAAGATTGTGCTCTGCTTCGTTGCCGGTTAGAAACCGGACGCACGCACCAAATTCGCTTGCATTTATCAAGCATTGGTCACCCCGTGGCAGGAGACCCGGTTTATGGTGTAAAGGTAGACCGATTAGCAAAAAAATATGGCCTTTCCGGCCAATTACTTCATGCCTCATTATTAGGATTTGTTCATCCTGAATCAGGTGAGGCAGTCTCTTTTTCTGCGCCCTTGCCACCTCATTTTCAGCGAGTGGTGGATGATCTTGAGCAAAGAATGTTATGATGATTCTATTCTCCTTACTTATGCACCCCTACCCTCGAAAGACTTGACAAAAACCCCAACTTCATGTAAAATATAAAAGCGGATAGATTAAATAAACACACATAAAGCATCCATATCCTGCTGTTTTTCTAGCCAATTCTAACACAATTCTATATTGCTTGTTTTGCTCGCAAAGAGCATCACATACACACAGACAGGTATCGAAGTGGTCATAACGGGGCTGACTCGAAATCATTCGAAATATTGTGCCGTTCTGACCATCAGAACTGCTCGTAAACCCCGATAAAATAAGGGTTTTTGAAAATTTGACAATTTAATAATTTTGTTTGTTCTCTCCTGTAGTTCTC